>NZ_BJWF01000001.1 GCF_007990225.1 Enterococcus villorum
CGACAAAGCGGTACCGAAAAATTCCTATACGGTTACCTTAGATCCCGAGACAGAAATGGATACCTCTTCTGTAGGAACACGAACAGCCAAATTAGTCGTGAAAGTAGATCGTGCTTATGGCGCTTTTTCAACCACAACCGAAGCGACTTATCATGTGGTGGAAGAAGGTGCAGCAGGTGACAATGCCACTGGAGGGGATCAAGAAGGAAATGCCGACAATGATGGAGCTAATGCAGATGGCAGTGCAGACGGTAGCTTACCAAAAACCAATGAAACAAAAAATGCGACCTTTTCTATACTAGGTGCTTTCCTTGTCAGTGTCGCAGGAATGACGCTATTTTGGAAACGAAGAAAAACGAATGAAGAAAAAAAATAAGTCGTTTGTTCTTTTAGAATGAACTTGTTCGTCTCGTTAATTTCTAAAAAACACGCAATCTTAATGGATTGCGTGTTTTTTATTTTTTTATAGAGCAAAACCAATAGGATACACTAGACAACAATTAAATGGCATGTTTTCACTCATTTATTTCATTTTTTACTCTTTTTTAAAATTTATCCTCTTGCTAAGAAAATCGTTGAATATTTCACAAATATGATCAATTGCAGAAGCAAGGTGAAAAAGCTACTAGGCACATGATCAATAAAAAGAAATAGAAACAAAATCATTAAAAAAATGAACGAACGCCTTTTCTGTTTCAGAAAAGGCGTTCTAACGAATCAATATTATATTCTAAAGCTGTAAAACTATTACTAAAAATCCATTATTTCTCATTTAAACAATGTATTCCCTAACCACTAATACATCCTTGTAACCCTGAAGTTACGCCAGTGGGATTAAATTTCATCAAAATAAATGAAAGTGTCGCATAAAATACTTATCGTAATACATTAAGTATATCATAATTTATAAAAAAAATATATTTTCCAGCATAACAATTATCAAAAAATAAAAATAACTTTTTTATGTACTCCCAAAACTTCGTGAAATATGCTACAATCCCTTTAGAAAAAAAGGGGGGACAATTATCCATCGTTTAAAAATATTTTTAACAACTAGTTAGTGGTAAAAGAAATAACAAATTATTTAGTTAGCTAAATAAATGACGATAGATGAAGAATCAGTGGAACAATCATTTCAGAGTATAAAGGATTTCAAAGTATGTTAGTCGATATTTTTGAGTGTTTTTACTCTTGCCTATCCGGCAAAATAAGTTGTTAGGGGTATTAAATATGAGTTTAGAATTATTAATTATTATGCTAGTCCAAGTTGGTAGCATTACTTTAGGTGTCGGGTTTTTAGCGGATTTACTTCAAAGTAAAAGCTATTTGTTTTTTTGTTTAACAAGCACTTGTGTTTATTTGTTCTTGTATGATCACATCGACATCGTTGCCTCTATTCTTTTATGGAGTACGTTATGTTTGATTATTTATTTTATTAAAAATAATGGTCATATTGCCTTTTTTTATCCTTCACTTACCTTATTTATTTATATTTTTTCAGATAGCCTTTCGGATTACCTTTATAGCGTATTTGATTTGTCGTTAAGCATCTTTAGGCAATTTGCTTTTGGTGTTTGTTATTTTTGGATCATAACGTATTGTATAAAAAAGTTTCTTTTAAAAAGAATAGTTTATGAGGAAGAGCGCTTAAAAATTGCTTCTTATATTTTCGCTTTTACAACCGTTATTTATTTTTCCATCATTTGTGCAGATCGGTTTCCTATTTTAAAGAGACATATCGCCATAGCGAATGAATTATTTATGATCATTTATGGTGTTATGTCAACGTTAATCTTTATTACATTATTATGGATGAAGAAAAAGGAATTTGAAACTAGGGAACAACAAAAAGACTTGCAACACTTAATCGAACATAGTGAACAGATTGAAAAAAGTTATGCAGAATTATTGAAATTCAAGCACGACTATAAAAATATTTTGATTTCTCTGGAAGATTATATTCAGACCAATGACATGGAAGGCTTACAAACTTATTTTTATAAAAGTATAAAAGCAACAGAAACTATTTTTGATAAAAATAATCTTCACATGTCTTCGATATCAAACCTTAAAATCAAAGAGCTAAAAAGTATTATCCTAAGTAAATTATATATGGCAAGTCAAAAAGGGGTAGAAGTCAGGGTAATGATCCCAGAAATCGTTACTCACATTGACCTTCCTGCGATTACATTAGTACGTATGTTGGGGATTATATTGGATAACGCCATTGAAGAATCGGAATTGATCGTCGAGCCTAAAATAGATTTGATGATTTTGAAAAAAGAAAAGCATCATAGCATTATATTGATTAATCAATGCCGCCCTAATATGCCCAAATTACATGAAATCAAACAAATCAACTTCACGACTAAAAAAGGAAATCAAGGGTTAGGATTAACCAATTTAGATGAACTGGTACGTTCAAATAGAAATGTCTATTTAGAAACAGAAATAGCAGAGAAACAATTCACACAAATTATTACGGTTCAAGAAAAGAGGGAATAGTTATGTTAAAAATATTTGTTTGCGATGATGAATTTGTCTATCGAAATAGAATAACAAATATGGTAAAAAATTATCTTTTAATGAAAGATTATGACATTCGTTTTCAGTTGGCTACTGACGACCCGTTAGCTATTTTATCTTATATTTCAGAAAATAAAACTGAAGGAATTTATTTTTTGGATATTGATTTAAACTCCTCTTTAAATGGGATTGAATTAGGAGAAAAAATTAGAGAATACGATCCTGCAGCAAAAATTATTTTTGTGACATCCTATACTGATTTAGCATATTTAACTTTTATATATAAGGTCGAAGCACTAGATTATATCGTTAAAGATAACGTAGAAACTCTTCAAAAAAAGGTTACAGAATGTATCGATATTGCATTAAAACGGTACCTTAACACAGCGCAAGAAGTAAGACCACAGATTTTGGTGAAAAGTGGTCCGATCAATATCAAATTATATGTAGATGAAATCTTATATTTTGAATCCAGTCCAACACCTCATAAATTAATTATTCATTTAGACAATCGGATGATTGAATTTTTGGGGAAAATTAAAGAGGTAGAAGCAATCAATGATCATTTTTGTCGTTGCCATCAATCATTTGTTGTGAATTTATTAAACATTAAAGAAATCAATAAAAAAGAAAGAATCATCACCATGAAGAATGGCTCTAAATGCTTCATTTCAACCAGGCATTTAAAAAAAGTAGTAAAACATTTTGAAGAAATGGGAAAATGAGCATGTTATCACACCTGAATAATGCACTTTTGATTAAATAACGTGCACTTTTGAGAAAAACACCTACACTCCAAAAAAATAACTATAATATTGGTTAAAGGGAGCGATGCAAAATGTCAGAAGAATATACTTCTCTAGAAGAAAGAATCTCAAGAAGTATCAGTAAAAAATTTGGAATGAAACTGCAACTTTCTGAGCTTGATACAGCAAAAATGGAATATGGGTTATCTATTCTGTTGGTTGATGCATTTAAATTACTATTTATTTATGCAAGTGCATTCATACTTCATATTGTTCCAGAGGTTTTTATGACACATTTATCGTTTGTCATGCTTAGAAGAACAACGAAAAGTTACCATGCCAGCAATAGTACAATATGTACGGTACTAAGTATTTTTTTCCTTGTCTTTTTATCGTTTTTAGCCACCCATTTTGAACTAAATACTACACGAAGTGCTTTTGCAATTATCACATTCATACTTTGTGGCGTGTTGGGGATGAAAGGGCGAGCTATCACACAAAAACGAGTGAATTTTTTTTACAATGGAAAGATACGAATGGTTTGTGTAGGTTTCTTTCTAATGGGGATTGGCTTGATCCAACCGAGTGATCAAATCAGAACTTTGATATTTTTAGGCATGGCCGTTGCGACCTTTTTAATGTTTCTTCAAAAAAGAAAGGATGAAGTAAAATGATCAAAAAATTAAAAGGACAAAAATTTAACTTATTACAAATGATTGCTACAGTAGCGATTGCCGTAGCAACACAAGCACTAGCACTTCAAACTCCTTGTACTGTAGCAGTTTACGAACCAAAAGTACCTGAAGCATTAAAAAAAGAAATGAAATAAACCTCTTATAAAAAAATAAGGCTAAAGTCTGCGGACTTTAGCCTTATTTTTTACGATAATTTTGGAATAATAAAACAAAAATGAAAAAGAATAGTGATTCCCACAAGGTAGTGGTCCAACTAAATTCTTTAGAAATACCAAAAAATAAATTTCCCGCATTTGAAACAAGTAGATAAAGCAACGTAGTTACCGTTGCATAAAAGAATCTTTTTAGCAAGCGCCATCACCTCAGGTCTATTTTATAAGCCATTCTTTTTTTACCCAGCTTATTTTATTAAAAAGATTAAAAATCCTCTCTATAAGTATAAATCATTTCAGAAGGAATTGAAAAGGGATTCAATGTTTTGTTCTCAAAAATAAATGATATTTAAATTGAAAGGATAAATCGAAGCTTTTCAGAAAATTCTAATAGTAATAATGATATTTTTGTAATAATAACTGAGCATTATCTTTGCATTTTTTAATGTAGACTACTATCCTTTAAATATACCCAATAGAAAAAAGCGTAAAAATGCTATTGGTTGTAGTCGTTATTTATGAATGATCCATCAAGTAGAATAGAAGATAGTAAATGTTATAGAATTAATTGCATATGGTAGCGCTTTCTATAATTGTGTGGGTACATCATTCTAAATAGCAAAGGTCATTACGGTCATCAGAAGTAGGAGGTGGAAAATGAATAAAGGGTGGAAGATTATCGGTATTCTTGCAAGTTTATTCTTGCTGTCGGTGCTTTTAGGGGTTGCTATAATTAGCGCACCGTATATTATGCCGGAACAGTTGGAACGTTTTCGATTTTTTGTCATAACTAACTACTATATGCAACAATACCTATTTTGGACAGCTGTCGTATTTGCTATACTTGTGCTTATTTTGTTATTGGTTGTTCTTTTCTATCCAAAATCAAGAGGAACGTTTGTCTTAAAACAAAAAGACGGCAAACTAACTTTAGACAAAAAAGCCATTGAAGGTCTGGTTCGGTCACAGTTGCATGAAGAAGAGTTTGTCCGTTCACCAAAAGTACGTGTAAGATCAACAAAAAATAAAATTCACGTACATGTTAAGGGCGACTTAAAACGAACTTCTTCACTACTTGGCAAAACAAGTGCGTTGATGCGTGATGTTGAGCAACAAGTATCACGTGTACTTGGTACAGAACATCGGATTGCTGTTGCAGTTACTTACAGTGGGTATGAAGATCATGATACTACCGATTACAAGCATTCTCGAGTGGAATAGGAGGGCCTAATCATGAAAGAGTTATTTTCAGCATACAAGCTCCCTATTATCTTCGGGGGACTTGGATTATTACTAGCAATTCTATGGATAACAGTCGGATTTTTTAAAACATTACTGCTTTTAATTATGACTGCTATTGGGATAGGAATTGGTTTTTATCTGAAAGAAACAAAGATGTTAGACCATTATTTTAAATCTTAGGGGGAAATGAACATGGAAAACAAATCAATCAATCCTGTAAACACAACAACTGAACACAACCATATTGAAAGAGGCGAATTGACTTACGAAGACAAAGTCATTCAAAAGATTATTGGATATGCCTTGAAAGATGTGGATGGCTTATTAACTCTTGACGGAGGATTCTTCTCAAACATTGCTGAAAAATTAGTGAACACAGACAACGTCACTGCAGGCATCAACGCCGAAGTTGGGAAAAAACAAGTTGCTGTTGATTTAGACGTAGTCGTTGAATATGGCAAAGATATCGAAAATATCTATGACCAAATCAAAGAATTAATCAGCACTGAAGTAAATGAAATGACACATTTGGATGTTATTGAAGTAAATGTGAATGTAGTAGACATCAAAACTCAAGAAGAATATGAAAAAGATCAAGAAACTGTACAAGACAAAGTAACTGGTGCAGCTAAATCAACTGGTCAGTTTGCTTCAAAACAAACAGATAAAGCCAAAGCAGCAGTCAATAAAGGTACACAAAAAGTAAAAGAAAATAATGAACCACGTGTACAGTAAACAGTAAATAGAAAAGATAAAAAAACGTAGTAGAAAGAAATAGGAGGAATTTAAAATGGGATTTATTTGGTCATTAATCGTTGGTGGTATTATCGGAGCAATTGCAGGAGCTATTACAAATAAAGGTTCTTCAATGGGAATCATTGCAAATGTAATCGCTGGTTTAGTTGGTTCAGCAATTGGACAAGCTTTACTTGGTACATGGGGACCAGTCATTGGTGGTATGGCAATTGTTCCTTCATTAATTGGCGCAATTATTTTAGTCTTAATCGTATCATTCTTTGCTCGTAAATTATAAGAAACGACTAAGAGCCTCTCTGGTTGAAAAACCAATAGAGGAACTAAAAGAATTTTAGTTTAGTGATTATAATTGAATGCAAGAAAAAGATGGAGAAGCTGAGGCGATGATGCCTCAGCTTTTTTGTTATTGTCTTTAGACCTAGTTGAGCTCGCAAAGCGAGTGAAACATAAAACCACCTGCTATGCGGGTGGGGAATAAAGGGGTTCTACCAAAAAGCCCTTCAAGTCGTTAAAATATGATTGTTCAGGCCATATTGATAACGAAAGGAAGGGATAAGAAATGGCTACTAAAGCAAATAGTTTAGCCCATACAAAGTGGCTATGCAAATACCACATTGTATTCACACCAAAGTATAGAAGAAAAATCATTTATAATCAATATCGATCAAGTATTCAAGAGATTATCAAACGATTATGTAAATATAAAGGAGTAGAAATATTGGAAGGGCACATGATGCCAGATCACGTTCATCTATTATTGAGCATTCCACCTAAAATAAGTGTGTCCAGTTTTATGGGCTATCTAAAAGGAAAAAGTGCGTTAATGATTTTTGACAAACATGCGAATTTAAAATATAAATTTGGGAACCGACATTTTTGGGCAGAAGGGTATTATGTCAGTACAGTGGGATTGAATGAAGCGACCATAAGAAAATACATTCAAGAACAAGAAAAACATGATATAGCACTAGATAAATGGAGCGTTCGAGAATACGAAGACCCTTTCAAGGGTTAGAGAGTAATACAAATACCTTTTTAAAGGTGGGCAAAAGTGGCAAAGGCAATATGGCTTGAACATGAAATGAGAGAGCCAGCGTCTTTAGGCGCTGGCCGGTGTTAAGGGCTTATAGCCCTGGTGCAAACCACCCTTTTGAAGGGGGGGTTATGATTTTCATCGTAGTAATAAAGAGGAAGGCATAAAATTACTTTAGTAAAAAGCTTCATAATGGATGTTATTTATATCATGTGATTTTTTTCTCAAAAATTTTCTTGACTGATAGTGAACTCTCAATTGTACAATGGATACTGTAATAGTAACAACTAAGAATAAACCTTTTATTAGTTGATTTATTACAAAAGGAGAGAGAAGAGAATGAGTAAAAAAGCAGGAATTTTAGAAAAAATCAATGTGCCACAAGATGTGAAAAGATTAACGATGGATGAATTGACATTGTTAGCTGAGGAAATGCGTCAATTAATTTTGGAAAAAAATAGCGCAATCGGAGGTCATGTAGGGCCTAATCTTGGTGTGATCGAACTAACCATTGCTTTTCACTATGTGTTCGACTCACCTCAGGATAAAATCGTCTGGGATGTTTCCCACCAATCTTATGGACATAAATTATTGACAGGACGCAAACACGGATTTACTTCAGGTCATTATCATGAGATAAGTGGATATTCCAATCAACATGAAAGTGAGCATGACTTTTTTACGGTAGGGCATACCTCCACTTCAATCAGTTTAGCAGTTGGCCTTGCAAAAGCGCGTGATTTAAAGAAAGAAACGGGAAATATTCTCGCATTTATTGGGGATGGCTCTTTAAGTGGCGGTTTAGCCTTTGAAGGCTTGAACAACGGTGGAGCGTTACAATCAAATTTGATTGTTTTAGTCAATGACAATGAAATGTCAATTGATGAAAATCAAGGAAGTTTATATCAACATTTAGCAGAACTACGAAAAAGTAATGGTACAAGTAAGCATAATTTCTTCAAAGCGATGGGATTTGACTATCGTTATGTCGCAGATGGAAATGATTTGGCACAAGTGATTCGCACTTTTGAAGAAGTGAAAGACAGTGATCATCCTATCGTGCTACACGTTCATACTGAAAAAGGACGTGGTTATGAACCAGCAGTAAAAAACAAAATGAAGTATCATTGGCATGTTCCTTTTGATTTGTCGACTGGGGAGGTAAAAAAAGCAACGTCAGCAGAAAACTTCAATCAAATAATCATGAATTATTTAGATGAAAAAACAAAAAATAACGCTGACCCAATTGTAGCAATAAATGCAGCGATACCAGGCATGTTTGGTTTAAAAGAGTACCAAAAGAAACATCCTGATCATTATTTCGATGTTGGAATAGCCGAACAACATTCCATCACGTTCGCTTCTGCATTAGCTTCTCAAGGCGTACGTCCGGTTGTTTTTCATTCAAGTGTATTCTTACAACGTGCCTATGATCAATTGTCTCACGATCTAGCTATCAATGAAAATCCAGCAGTCCTTTTGATTGGTGGGGCAAGTATTTCTGCCAGTGACCGTACGCACCAAGGAACATTTGATATCCCATATCTTTCAAGTATCCCGAATATTAAGTACTTGGCGCCTGCAACCAAAGAAGATATGCTTTCAATGTTAGATTGGGCTTTATCACAAAAAGATAGTCCTGTGGCTATTCGTATACCTGCACATGGTGTATTTTCTGGAAAAGCTATTGCAAAAGATTACCATTTGCCACGTTATCAAGTGATCAATGAAGGTAGCAAAGTAGCTATTTTAGCTTTAGGTGGTTTTCTTGAGTTAGGAAAGAAAACGGTGAAAGAATTTGCCGATCAGAAGATTCAAGTCACACTAATCAATCCAGGAACAATTACAGAATTAGATACAAACACGTTAGAAAAGTTAAAAGAACAACATCAAGTCATTCTTACTTTAGAAGATGGCAGTTTATCAGGGGGATTTGGCGAAAAAATCAGTCGATACTATGGTAGTTCTTCCATGAAAGTCCTTAATTTTGGCGCTCAAAAAGAATTTACGGATAGTATTTCAACTCAAGAATTGTATAAACGTTATCACTTAACACCTCAACAAATCGTAGAGGATACGCAAGCCATTTTGAAGCACTAAAACCAGCTGAACAAGTTCGTTGAAAAGACGAATTTGTTCAGTTTTTTTATATTGATAGTTTTAGTTATTTATAATTTTTTTATGTAAATTAAAAAAGAATGATTCATTTTAACTACCACTCGAAAAAAACGTAAAAATTGCCTTTTCATAAAAGAGTAACATAAAATAGAAATATAGAAATTTTATACATCAATACCACGACAAAGGAGACGATCTTTTGATTCATTTAGCGGAAATATTTACACAAGAACGAATTGACTTTGAACTTTATCACCATCGACCAATTTATACCAATGAAGATGCTGTAGTTGTAAAAGAAGAACAGGGGTTTCATGGTACAGAAACAAAGAGTTTATATCTAAAAGATAAACAAAATAACCGCTATATTTTTTTAACTTTTACGACGAAAAGAAGTGATTTTAAAAAACTGAGCCAACTCGTCGGGCACAGAATTTCAGTGGTATCAGCCGAACAAATGGAGCAAGAGACAGGTCAAAAACCAGGAGCTGTTTCACCTTTTGGTTATGAAACCCAAGTTCCAGTGATTGTGGACGAAGAATTACTTTCACATGAAAAACTTGTTTTTGCTCCTGGTCGCCCTGACCAAACAATGGTAGTGAAAGTAGCAGATTTAGAAAAAATTAGCCAAATTTTAGGTCTAAAAATGTATTTGTTGCCTCAAGAAAAATAAGCAATAATTGAAGGTTTAGTGAAAGAAAAAAGTATGCCTTAGTTATTGTGTCGTACGCAATTGTTTTAAAATTTGGGAATAGCCTAATTCTTTGGCGTAATCTTCGGCTGTTTTTCCTTCATTGTCACGCAAATCTTTATTTGCTCCATACGCCAATAACTCGTGAACAATTTCTTGATAGACTTTTGAGCCATCTCTTAAGGCAACGGCTTCAATTAATGCCGTATAACCAAAATTATTTTGATGATCAATCTGAACACGACCATCAGCTAAAAGAAGTTTCACATTGGCTAAATGTCCTTTTTCTGCTGCTGGAATTAGTGCATTTCCGCCGAAGCGATTGACGATCGTTTGATCCGGTTCGCTTTTTTCGAGCATGTAATCAAGTATCTCGGTTTTTCCTTGGGCCGCTGCGTACAAATAAGGACTATCTTTTATCTCATCTTGCAAATTGATATCTGCCCCATGATCGATCAGAAGTTTCGCAATCTCAATCATATTATGGTGAACCGCCACTAATAAAGGCGATTCGCCTTTTTCATTTTGTTCATTGATGGATGTGGTTGACTGGTTTAATATTAGTTGCACTTGGTGTTTGTCTTTCGCTATAACGGCTTGCAATAAATGACTTGAATCAGTTGACATTGGTGGTCCCTCCTTCAATTTTTTGGTTGGTGATGGCATTGTGGGTCTTGCTGGTTCAGATTCTCTATGGGTGCTACTGGATGAAAGAGCTGTTTGTGGTGCTTCTTTGTTGGCGCAACCAACAAGTATTAAAAATATGCCCAACATCCACAAAACAAAATATCGCCTCATAAAAGCACCCCCTTTTTTTAGTTTATCTGAATCGGCAGGAAACAGCAAAAAGGTTACTTGATAAAAGATGAACTAAATCGCAAGTATTGTTAGGGGACAAGAAAAGACAAAAAAAAACACCATTTCAGTAAAGTTGATCGTTAAATGGGAAATAATAGCATACCTATTTTTAGTAATATTATAAAATCAGACTTGGAAAGTAGAAAAAAGTTTGGAGAATAGTCTGTCGAAATAAGCAAGAAAAAGGATAAGGTGAGGGGAAAAGACAGTTATTTCAGTAATTTAAAATGATAGGAGCAAATAAGGATAGAGAAGCTAGTCTATGTTAAAGTCAAGCTAACTTTAATTTATTCCGAAAAGTGAAAATGCTAAAACAAAATTAAATAAACCCTACAATTAGTTAGCAAAATAAGCTTGCCTTTCATACTTATAAAACTGTATAAATATATTAAAGAATAATTAATTTTGTTTTTTTATGAAAGAAATGATTGATTAAATAGTAAAAGAAGATTACTATTAATTTTGTAAAAAATAAAAATAGTAATAACCTTGTTAGGTGAGGCTCCTATACAAACACACGCTATTGCTCAGAAACGTCGAAAGACGCCAATGAGTCAAACAGGAATTGTCGGATTAAGGCTTTTTCAAATAGCTAAGAAACCTTCTTTACGTTGTATAGTGCTAAAACTCGGACGATGAGATGATGCTAGGTCAGAATTCTTGTTCGAAAAGGTTTCTGGCCTTTTCTTATGTTATTTAATCACTGATTCTATATAAACTGCTCGTGTTCACCTAACTTGTGTCATAGGAAGGAGATATGCGATGTGGAAAAATAGAAAGATCGACTGGTTGATTTTAGGCCCTTATTTGGCTTTATCAATTGTCGGTCTTTTAGAAATTTATAGTGCTAGTTCCTATCATTTATTAGTTGCAGGCAATGACCCGAAAAGTTTGTTTATTCGACAATTGTTCTTCATTATTCTTAGTTGGGGCATGATTGCATTAACGTATTCGATCAGGTTACAAGTGCTATTAAAACCTAAAATTATCAATTTTGGCTTAGGCTTATCAGTATTGTTGTTAGTTATGATGAAACTTGGAATTTTTGCTGTAACGATCAATGGGGCTCAACGCTGGGTCTCTATTGCAGGCATACAATTTCAACCTTCTGAAATTGCAACGATTTTTCTAATTTTATACCTCAGTCGATTTTTTAGAAATGGACAGACTGTTCCTCAAAATCTCCATATCCCACTGCTGGTGGTTGGAGGCATTGCGATGCTCGTACTATTTCAACCAAAAATTGCGGGAGCAATCATGATTTTAGCTATTGCAGGTGCTATTTTTTGGGCAGCTGCAGTATCGATTAAAAAAGGCCTGCTTATTATTGGATTAGCCATCTCTTTGTTGATACTGGCAGCGGATCTCGTCTTATTATTGGAAAAATATGATTTGCTTCCTTCATTTTTTGAACATGCTTACAGTCGAATCGCGATGGTTCATAATCCATTTTTAGATGAACATGGGGCAGGTTATCAGATGAGTAATTCTTATTATGCGTTGTATAATGGTGGTTTATTCGGTCGTGGAATGGGAAATAGCATTACCAAAAAAGGCTATTTACCTGAGTCAGAGACAGATTTTATTTTTTCTGTCATTGCTGAAGAGTTTGGATTAATTGGCGCATTGCTTGTCTTGTTTTTACTGTTTCTTTTGTGTCTTCGAATTTTTCAAAAAAGTACAAAACTTGAAAATCAACAAGCTACATTAATTTTAATCGGTGTCGGTACATGGGTACTTATTCAAACAAGCATCAATGTCGGCAGTATTTTAGGATTGATTCCGATGACAGGTGTACCCATGCCATTTATTAGTTACGGTGGTACAAGCTATTTGATCTTATCTTTTGCTATCGGGTTAGTCTTAAATATCTCTTCTCGACAAAAGAAGGTAAAAGAGCAACAGATAAATGAGGTAGCCCTCAAGCGTCCTGTATTACTAAAAAAGAATCATTGAAAATCTCCAAAATGAACAATCTTTATCAAAAAATTGTTATTTTTCAAGGAAGGAGTTCTTTTAGAACGAGGTAGCTAAAATGAGAACATTTCAAAAAGTAATTTTAGGTCTTTTAACGGTGGCTGTAGTCGTCATTGGTTATTTTTCTTTTGAATTCATTCAAGGGTATTCATCTGCTAATCAATCTTCTGCTGATGTGCAAAAAGTAGATGCCAAAGATGTTCCAAGTATTATTAATGTAGCTTTAATTGGTTCAGATGCTCGCTCAAATGATGAAAATGGTCGGTCTGATTCTTTGATGGTGGCGCAATACAACCAAAAAACTAAACAGGCAAAATTGATTTCGATCATGCGTGATTCCTATGTGGATATTCCTGGCTACGGACAAGACAAGATTAACGCTGCTTACTCTTATGGTGGGATTGATTTGTTGAATCAGACACTAAAAGAAAATTTTAAATTAGAAGCGCCGTATTATGCGAGTATTACTTTCCAAGATTTTATTGATTGTGTTGATGAATTATTTCCAGCTGGTGTGAAGATTGATGCAGAAAAGGATTTAGACCTTGACGGTGTTTACATCAAAAAAGGGGAGCAAACCATGGATGGAAATACCTTGTTGCAATATGCCCGCTTTAGAGAAGACGAAGAAGGTGATTTTGGTCGGATCAGAAGACAGCAACAAGTCATCAAATCGATCTCTAACCAACTAAAGGATGTCACTTCCATTCTTAAACTTCCTAAAGCAATTGGAAAACTTCTTGGTAGCATTAAAACGAATTTACCTGAGAGTATTTTGATTGATTGTGGTATGGATTTCTTAAAAGACGATAAAACAATCGATACATTATCTATACCAGTAGACGGTAGTTAGAACTTTAACGATTATACGCCTTCAGGTAGTGTTTTAGAATTAGATTTAACAAAAAATCAAGAAGCAATTAATCAATTTTTAGATAAGTAAAACAACTATTTTTCTTCAATGAAAGAAGTTAGATACTAGCAGTCGTTCTTTTCTTGTGGTAGAATAGGAGAAGTCAATAGCAGATAATAAGAGCGGAGGGACAACATGAAGCGAAGTGACACGCATCGCAAGAAAGGAAAAGGATCAGGTATTTTTTATCTAGCGGGAGCTGCAATATTGATCCTTGCGGCTGGCGGTGGCTATTATTATTATCATCAAACACAAGAAGCTTTAGCAATTTCAGAAGGAGAAAAAACGATTCAACAGTTTATTGATCGTTTAAACACTGGTGATTATGAAAAAGCAATGTCATACACTCAAATCAATTCAAAAGAAAAAGCGGCTCTTTCTGAAAAAGAAGCATTAGAAAAATACCAAAACATTTATGGCTCAGTGAATGTTAAGGGCTTAGAAATCTCTGACTTAGAGATAACTAAACAAAAGAGCAACACTTATTCTTTTTCTTATAAAGCTAAAATGAATACGAGCTTAGGAGAATTAAAAGATCTTTCATATAAAGGCACCTTATCAAAAGACAAGGAACAGTTCAAAATTAATTGGCAGCCAAACCTTATTTTTCCTCAAATGAAAGGTACAGATAAAGTTAGCTTAGTTAGTGAGGAAGCAAAAAGAGGAGATATTCTAGACCGAAATGGCAAACCTTTAGCAACGACTGGTAAGCTAAAACAATTGGGAATTGTTCCAGGAAAACTAGGGAGCGGTGATGAAAAAGCAGCTAATATTAAAGCAATTGCTGATGCTTTTGATCTTTCAGAAGATGAAATTAACCAAGCGATTTCTCAAAGTTGGGTACAACCAGATTATTTTGTTCCTTTAAAAATCATTGATGGTCAAACTCCTTCTTTACCTGATGGTGCAACAATTCAAGAAGTGGACGGTCGTACCTATCCCTTAGGAGAAGCAGCAGCACAACTGATTGGCTATGTGGGCGACGTCTCAGCAGATGACATTAAAGAAGATGCCACGTTGAGCAGTTCAGGGAAAATTGGTCGATCTGGTTTAGAAATGACTTATGACAAAGAACTACGTGGTACAAATGGCGGAAAATTAAGTATTACTGATGCAGATGGAAAAGAAAAGAAAGTTCTGATTGATCAAGAAGTAAAAAATGGGCAAGACATCAAGTTAACGATCGACTCAGATGCGCAAAAGATTGCATTTGATAGTCTAGGAGGAAAAGCAGGTTCTACAGTAGCTACTTCGCCAAAAACTGGGGACTTATTAGTACTTGCTAGTTCACCAAGCTATGATCCTAACAAAATGACGAATGGTATTTCACAAGAAGAGTACAAAGCCTATTCAGAAAATGAAGACCAACCATTTATCAGTCGTTTTGCTACCGGTTATGCACCAGGCTCGACTTTTAAAATGATCACTGCGGCAATTGGCTTGGATAACCAGACCATCAATCCAGAAGAAGCTTTGACAATTAATGGTCTGAAATGGCAAAAAGATGCCTCTTGGGGCTCTTATCAAGTGACACGTGTTAGTGATGTACCGCAAGTTAATTTGAAAGATGCACTGGTATACTCTGACAATATCTATATGGCACAATCAACATTGAAAATGGGTGAAAAAGCGTTTCGTGAAGGGTTAAATAAATTTATTTTTGGTGAAGAATTAGATTTACCAATCAGCATGAACCCTGCCCAAATCTCAAACAAAGATAGCTTCAATTCTGAAATTTTATTGGCCGATACTGGTTATGGTCAAGGGGAGTTATTAATCAATCCTATCCAACAAGCGACCATGTATTCGGTTTTTGCCAACAACGGCCAACTTGTTTATCCAAAATTAGTAATGGACAAAGAAACAAAAGTGAAGAAAAACGTTGTTGGAGAGTCTGCCGTTCAAACTATTTTGCCAGATTTAAAAGAAGTCGTCCAAGATGCCAATGGAACCGCTCATTCGTTAGCCTCATTAGGTATTCCATTAGCTGCAAAAACAGGAACTGCAGAAATCAAAGAAAAACAAGATGAAAAAGGGCAGGAAAATAGTTTTCTTTTCGCTATTAACCCCGATACAAATGGATACTTAATGGTAAGTATGCTTGAAAACAAAGCAGAAGGAGACTCTGCAACAAATCGAGCACCTGAATTATTACAGTATTTAAATCAGAATTATCGATAAGCTCGTTCAATAAAAAAAATTAGCCGATCGTTCATTCGATTGACTAATTTTTTTTATACATAATTGATTTTGATCGGATCAAACGAGTGACAATTAATGGGGTAAAAGGTTTTGTAACCTAAAGAATGGGTCATTCTACTTTTGGCGATTTTTCTCGATTAAGTAGTGCCACAGCAAAGCCAAGTAAAACGATACCCGCAATTACTGGCACCGTATGATGGAAGTGGACATACAGTTGTCCACCAAGGATAGGACCAATGACTCTAGCAAGAGCTTGGATACTCTGAGAAGCTCCTTGGATTTTTCCTTGCTCCATTTTATTCGCTTGTTTGGAAAGTAATCCATTAAACGAAGGGCTAAAAATGGCATCACCAAATCCAAAAAAGAGCATACCAAAGACGAATAGACTAACCGCTCCACTAAAAACAGAAAGAACAATCAAGAAATAACCCATGATCTCGCTGGAAATTCCGACTTTCAAGATCCGTTGGTCGTTCCAATGCCGTAATAAAACAGGCATAATCAACAATTGAGAAAAAATATCGATCACACCAATTAAAGAAAACGTCAATCCAATCATCACAGGTTTTAACGTAAAAGTATCAATAGAAAATTGGGCAAAAATGGCTTGAAACGATCCATTTGGTAGCCAAATGAAAAAACCTGATAGTAACAACCATTTCACTGAATGAATCGAAAAAATGGAACGAAACTGGAGAATAGGGTTGATTTGTTGGAATGAAAGGCGAGATGTACGGTCTTTTATTGCTAAACTTTCTGGCATGAAGAAGTAGCCATATAATCCATTGGTAAAGCTCAATAAAGCAGCGACATATAATGGAACTGTAGGACCAAATTGAGCAAACACCCCACCGATTAAAGGACCACTTGCCGTACCTATACCCACGACCGCACTGATCCAACCAAAATATTTCGTCCGATTTTCTTCGGTGGTGATATCAGCAAAATAAGCTAGAATAGCAGAGATCTCGCCACCAGTCAATCCTTCAATGATTCGGCTTAAAAAAAGCACCCATAAAGCGCCACCTAAACCAAATAGAAAATAGCCAATCGCTGAACCAAACAAACTACTAACTAAAACAATTTTCCTGCCAAATCGGTCGCTAAGTGCACCTAAAATAGGTGCAGATAAAAACATAGAGAACGCATAAATAGAAGTCAATAAGGTAACAGCTGTTGCTTGTTGCTGAGAATTATCTGTGTATTTTGCGACAATAAATGGGATAACAGGGTTAATAATTGTTAAACCTAAGCCAATCAGAAAAACCGAAGTAAAGCCAAAAACAAGTGCATGTTTATTAATGGTTGTATTCATAAAAAAACTCCTTCACACAATATTGTTTACCAAGAAACAATAAATAGATTAAAGCATTTTTGTTTCTTTGTCAACAAAAACATTTTTCAGAAGTTCTATGAAATCGCCTTATCAACTCGTAAAACACCAAAACCAAACCCCTTCATAGATGAACATACCAGAATAAATTAGTAGAAACTTTTTACAGCAGAAAATACCAAGCTAATGAAGCAAAGATCATTCTATAATTGAAAAATATCACTTATTCATCACTATTTTACTTTTGGTCGCACACAAGCACTATAAAAATGTTGTTTTTAGAGAATTAGAATGATGTATTATAAATAGAAAAACTGGGGTATTGGCGGAAAGGCTGATTGATTCTAATGATTTTTTAGATAAATAGATAATAGAAATCTAGATAAAATAATAAATTCTTATATAGTCGAATGTTAAATCGCATGTCATAGGATGTGTCTGTTCTAACAGTAATTAAAAACAGCAAAAATAATAAAAAAGTGTCACTAAATACTTGATTAAAAAATTTAGTAGTAGAATCTGTGAAGGCTATTTATAAGTAAAAAATCGAAAAAAGTTCCGTATTGGTGGAGAGGAAGGGGAAAAGAGAGGGGTGACATTCATCAGTTTTTGATGGAAGTTGTTTGGTTGTTTGTCTTCTATTTTTTTAACTAGCCCCTTTGTCATGTCCTTAGTAATGTTTGACAAAGGGGCTAATTAACCTGCTTATTTTACATATTTTTTTTACTTTTCTAGCTTTTTACTTTTCAAATTTTCTCTAAAGCGTCCAATAAAGCGAAAAACAGTATCATATTCCTCTTTTGTCATGCGTTGAAAAACCATCTCGTTTTCCTCCAAAAATTCTTGATGGAGTTTTTGATGCAACTGATTCAACCGCTGACCTTCTGCTGTTAAACGAAAATAACGTTCTTTTTTATTTTCTGGTTTTTGATAACTTTCAATTAACCCTTGACTTAGCATTTTTTTTGTTTGTTTGCTAATAGCGCCACGAGTCATATAACTAGCATTAGCTAATTTTGTGACGTTTGGATGAGGAATTTTTGCAATTTTTTCGATTAATTCGATTTCATTTAGGGAATATCCCTTAAGCGCTTGTTCTAATTTTGGTTTATTTAGCCAAGTGATTTCGTTTGCTAATTCTAACATTTCGCTAATCAAAGCGAGTCTTTTATCCATGACTTGTCTTCCTTTTTCTTCTAGTATAACGAAAGTCTATTTTGATCACAATATCCTATCTAAGAAAAGCACGCTCAATCAACATAGACTTTCTTTGTAAAATATTTAAGAATTAGAGGTGAAATCAATGTGCTTAGCAAAATAACAATCACTAGAGGAGAGTAGTAATGACTTTCGATTAATTGACTTTGTTGTCCAATCTGTAAAATGATTAGCGCCATCTCTCCTCGGGATATCATTCCGGCGCCTACCATCAAAGAACTAGTTGCAGAAAATCCAGAAAATTTAGCACCAATGTATCCGCCGAAAAGTTTGGTTAAAATCGCTACAAGTGTCAGAATCAGTATAAATAAAAGCTGTTCACTAAAATTAGAAAAATCAACTTCTAATCCGACACTTACAAAGAAAACTGGAATAAATACAGCATATCCTAAGGCTTCTACATTGTGATAAACTTCGTGTTTTACCTTTGTTTGACTAACCGCAATTCCCGCAAAAAAGGCACCAATGACCGAACTTAGACCAATTAAATCAGCCATATAAGACATACCTAAGCAAATGACTAGCGACATGATAATAATCGCAGAGTTGGCATAGATTTTTTCAGCAAATGACATTAAAAATGGTGCAATCCATTTTACTAATAAAAAGATAAATAAAAAATAAAGTAATTGTTCAAGCAATAATAAGGAGAGAGGAAGATTGCTGGATGATTTTCCAGTGAGAAAAGACAAACTGAAACTCAAGACAAGTACGACTAGAATATCATCAACCACTGAAGCACCTAGAATCGTTGAACCTTCTTTGGTATTGACGACATTTAATTCTTTCAATACTTCAACAGAAATACTAACAGAAGTAGCAGCCAGAATAATCCCAAAAAATATCGCTTCATTATTGGTTACTTGAAAAGCTTCACCCGTCAACCAACCAAAAAAGACAGGGAAAACAATACCTAAAAGCGCCACAAACATTCCTGGTTTAAAATATTTTTTTAGTAACGATAAATCACTTTCTAGTCCGGCTAAAAACATTAATAAGATTACTCCGATTTCAGAAAAATCATGGACTAAAATGTTTGGATGAACCCAACCTAAACCTGCTTGACCCAATATTACTCCTACTAATAATTGACCAATAACCGCAGGGATTCCAATTCTTCTTGAAAGATGAGAGCCAATCGTAGTAGAAATAAGAATAAGACATAATATGCCAATAAATTCCATCAATAAGTCAATCCTTTCTTCATTTATTTTCTTTATAAATATAATAACTACGTTTATTTTATTGGCGAAAAAAAAGAGTACTTCGAATTATTTTAAGAAAGAACCAAAAAAATAAAGCCACATGAATTATATAAGAAAAAAGAAGGGCAATAGCCATTGTTCAACTGGTAAAATAGCATGTGAGAAATAAAAACTCCTTTGAAAAACAAGCCGAAATTCACAAAGAATGTGAAAAGTAATTTTTGTGAATGATTTCTTATTAATGGGAGCGAAACTCATTTGTTTTAGTCGCTCTTTTTAGTAGTTAAACGAAAGAATACTTATTGCCCTTTTTTATTATGAATACATTTTTCTGACTTTGAAATAATTAACAATTTCTGAAATGCCCATAAAAATCAATATTCCACCAAATAGTTGGAATAAGATCATCACACTTGTAAATGGATTGAATAATACTAGTAAACCACCAATCAGCAGCAAAATACTATAAATACTCCAGCCTTTTGATTTTGTATTCAAACCGATGAATAGTTGGAGAATACTTTTTAGAACAATCACTAAACCTAATATAACCGGTAAAATAGAAACGATCGCTGAAGCAAAGACGAAAACAACTAATGCAGCAATGAAATAGAAGATCGCACTAATTAAATTAAATCCCCATGTTCCTGTCTGTTTTCTATATTTATTTGCTTCTAAAAAATTCAAAATGCCCAATAAAACAAAATAAGCGGTGATCAAGTAGCCAATAAAATGAAAGACAGCGCGAGGATCGATAATGATCGCAACACCAGCAATGATATAAATAGCCGCCCTTAAAATGGCATAACGTTGGATATTTTGACGGATAATTTCAAACATAACATAACCTCCTTTTTTCTATTGTACCTTCAAAGCGTATTTTCACCAAATAATAACTTGCTTTTGACTTTATTTTCTGAGGATTTTTTCCATTTTTTTTCCTTTTGCTAGTTCATCAATTAATTTATCTAAATAACGTATTTCCTGCATTAGTGGATCCTCAATAGACTCAACTCGTACACCACAAATGACACCAGTAATCAGCTGGCGATTCGGGTTCAATTTTGGTGCTTGTGCAAAAAAAGTCTGAAAATTGACTTCAGCAATTATTTGTTTTTGTAAGTTGTCGAAAGAATAACCCGTTAACCAACAGATAATTTCATCTACTTCTGCTTTTGTTCGCCCTTTTTTCTCTGCTTTTGCTTGGTAAAGAGGGTAGACCTTTGAAACGCTCATTTTAAAAATTCGATGTTCAGCCATAGAACCTCCTAGATATTTTTTCTTTTATTATCTCAATAAAGTGTACTTATCAAAAGCAAAAAGATTAAGAAAAGAATGAATTCTACTCTTTTCTTAATCTCTCATACTTATCATAATTTTGTTTCTTATTTTCTCATCAAGTAATCAAATGCACCAAGAGCCGCAGTAGCTCCTGATCCCATAGCAATAATGATTTGTTTATAAGCACTATTCGTACAATCACCCGCAGCAAATAAGCCAGAAACACTAGTTGCGCCGTGACTATCTATGAGGATTTCACCACGATCATTCATATCAAGAGAGCCGTTTAACCAATGCGTATTAGGAACTAGTCCAATTAAGATGAAGACACCAGCAACAGCTAATTTATGTTCTTGATTGGTCGATCGATCCAAATAAGTTAATGATTCGACGTGACTATGACCATTAATTTCTTTTGTCTGTGCATTTAGAATAACCGTTACATTGGGAAGGGTAGCTAACTTGTCTTGTAAAACTTTATCTGCTTTAAGTTCTGGTAGAAACTCTAAAACGTAAACATGTTTTGCTAATCCTGCCAAGTCAATCGCTGCCTCAATTCCAGAATTTCCGCCACCGATTACTGCAATTTCTTTTCCAGTAAAGAGAGGGCCGTCGCAATGCGGACAGTACGCAATCCCTTTGTTTTTAAATTCTTTTTCACCTGGAACATTGATTGAACGCCAACGGGCACCAGTCGCAATGATCGCAGTTTTTGCTGCTAATTTATTGCCACTTTTTAGAGCAATTTCAAAATGGTCCGATTGTTTTTTTAGGGAGAGGACTTGCTGATTCGTCATGACATCAACAGGATAAGAACGTAAATGTTCTTCGACTTGTTTCATTAATCTTGGTCCTTCTGTGTAGGAAGTACCAATCATATTTTCAATTCCTAAAGTCTCCACTACTTGGCCTCCAATAGAATCAGCAACAAGACCTGTTCGAATCCCTTTTCTGGCAGCATAGATAGCGGCACTACTTGCTGCGGGTCCGCCACCGATGATCATGACGTCAAATTTTTCTTTTAAGCTTAAATCCGTTTTTCCTTGTTGCGCTGGATCAATTATTTTTTCAAGAATCTGTTCAATTGTCATCCGACCACTAGTGAATTCTTGCCCATTCAGCAAAACCGTTGGCACTGCCATAATCTCTTTTTCTTTGACTTCTTCTTGATACATTCCGCCTTCAATCATGGTGTGGGTAATCAAGGGATTCAATACAGCTAAGATGTTTAATGCTTGAACCACATCTGGACAATTGTGGCAAGTCAAACTAACATAGGTTTCAAAATGTAACGGTTGATTGATTTTCACGATATCTTGGATCATGGCATCAGAAATCTTTGGTGCCCGTCCGCTTACTTGTAGTAAGGCCAATAGGAATGAAGAAAATTCATGTCCTAAGGGAACACCAGCAAAAGCAATACCACTTTCATTTTGCAAAGAGTTAATTTCAAAACTAGGTGTTCGTAAGAGTTGTTTTTTCTCAACAGATATTTTCTCACTCATAGCAGCTACTTCATTAACAAAAGCCAGGGTTTGTTGAGATGCATCTGTTCCATCGACGCTTACTGAAAAACGAATCGGTGCTTCGATTAATTCGAGATATTGCGCTAAATTTTTTTTGGTTTCATTATCTAACATAGCGCCACCTACTATATCTTTCCAACAAGATCAAAGCTAGGTTTTAGCGTTTCACCACTTTCTTTCCATTTAGCAGGGCATACTTCGCCTGGATGGGTACGTACATATTGAGCAGCTTTAATCTTATCAATTAATGTGCTTGCATCACGACCGATACCATCTGCATTGATTTCCATCGCTTGGACAATGCCATCTGGATCAATAATAAATGTTCCTCTTTGGGCAAGACCATTTTCTTCATCTAAGACTTCAAATAAGCGAGAAATATGATGAGAAGGATCACCAATCATGGCATATTCAATCTTACCAATAGCATCTGAAGTATCATGCCAAGCTTTATGCGTAAAATGAGTATCAGTTGAGCAAGAAAAAACTTCAACCCCTAAAGATTTTAATGCTTGGTAGTGCTCTTGTAGGTCTTCTAGTTCAGTCGGACAAACAAAGGTAAAGTCAGCAGGATAAAAGCAAAGGATGCTCCAATTACCAGTAAAATTCTGATCTGTGACTTCAATAAATGCGCCATTGTGATATGCTTGTGCAGTAAATTCTCCAACTTTTTTTCCAATCAATGACATAAAAAAACCTCCAATTTAAATTATATTTTTATTTATAATTAATATAATTTAATAACGCTTATAAAGTCAAAGGTTTTTTCGTTATTTAATTATATTACATAGAAATCGGAGGTTATTTATACTCTGAGAAAAAAGGATGAATACTAGGTATTATTATTTAAACCTTGAATTAACAAGGTTTGTATAGGTTGAATGTCGGACATTTGCTTTTTTATCTTTCATTAAAAAATAAGGAGGAACTGGTGTAATCATTTTCTTGTTTTAGTTCAAAAATGTATTCTGCGATCTTTGTAATAACGTTTTTCCAATCTTGAGGGGTGACATAATTATCTAAAAGATAGATTTTCTTTATATGAGAGGGAAGATGTTCTAGTGGACAATCGCTCACAACAATATCACATTCATCCATATAATTTTTCTGGATAGTCACCGATTCTGAAGAGAAAATTTGTTCAATTTTCACCAATAAATCTTTACTAACATAAAAATCTTTCGTGTAATTGATTCCGATGACAATCGAGTGTTGTGGCTTAAACCGATCATAAAGATGCAGTAAATCTTCTACGATCCATTGTACGTTTTCTCTAGCTAACACTTTTGGGAAATCCTCCCAATTTTTTTGTCTAAATTGCAAATAGAAAGTTTCAATCTTTCGTTGTAAAGTAGCAAAATTTTCCTTTCCTTCATACAAAGCAAAAGTAGGTAATGGCGTATTCGGTTGATCATGATTTAAAAAGGTGCTGAAAAGTTTATTACGTGCAAAATTAAGAGCATAGATTTTTTGATAATTGTTTGGAATGGATAAATGAAAAGATTCACTGAATGCTTCTACTAATTTTTTTGAATAAACGATATATGGGACATTTTCTTCTAGTAAGGTTTGGTAATGATGAAAACTAAGTTCGTCGCTTTCTAATTTTGAAATAGCTAAACGGGCCAATATATTGATCAACATTCGCTGTTCAGGGCAAAGAGGCAAATGACGATGAAGTAAATCAAACTCAGGTCTAATCAGATACTCGATATATTTATGTTCCTTTAATTCCTTTTGAACAGTTTTTAAAGAGGTAACAGGAAAATTTTCTCGGCATATTTTTAATAATAAGAATAACTTTTCTTTCATTCCACCACTAAGAGCAGCCAGTAAACTTTTCTTAAAATAAGCCGTTAACTCGTAGTTCATTGATTGGTCCGTATCTTTTGTGTAGGGAAAAGAAGTAGTTGAAAAGATATTCCAATACACATCTAAAAAGCAGTACTGAATCTGGACTTCCGTTCCTGAGATGATCTGTCTTCCTTTACTTGAAAACTTAAAGGCAATCCCGTAAAGAGCGAGAAATTGATTGACCGACTTCATCTTAGAATAGAGGTAAGAAGGGCTATAATTTGTTATTTGACTGATACTGACCATTGACGTACTAGAAGGCTTTAACAAAGCAGTTAAAATTTGAAAATTCGTTGATTCTAAACAATATTTTCCAAACAACTCATAGTAACATTTCGCAATATCTATCTTGCCTAAGTCTAATTGAATAAACTTCTTTTGTTTAATTAATGAAATTTCTTTTAAACCAAGAGCTGTGAAATCTTGTTCTAGTTCTTGAATATAAAGCAAAAAATTTGAATCAGACATACTGAAATAATCGGCTAAATAGTGAGTTGTAATAAAAATTGATGTTCTGATAAAAAAAGAAAAATATCAAGTTTTGTGACACTTTTTTTCTTTAATAAATACTTTTTTACTGCTTCTTGAGTTTGCATGTCATTCCTCCTGTTTCTTTTTCCATCCGTCATTTTACTAAAAAATTCGTTGTTTTGTACAAAAAAACAGTAAAAATAATTGAATGATTTATATTATCTTATCATATGTGTTGCACAAAAAAAGTGTTAGAAATGGGGAGATATAATGAAATACATCAATTTTTTATTGGTTGCTGTCGCTCTAATCGGAGGATCCTTACCGATAAGAGCAACAGCAACCAATAAACGAAAACAAGGAACCAAATTCACTTGTGGCAAAATCAAAGGAACCTGGTTGGGCTAATGTGAATCGGATTACACTCCAAGAAGAATTTTCTACTACAAATTCAGGAGTCATGAAACTTGCTGTTGGTGAAAAAATCACTGTTAAAGCAACCGTTGATTATTCAGGAGATAGTCAACCAATCTTACAATCGAGTGTTCAATTCGAAAATATTGATCCTGCTTTAAGCATCGAACATGATCCAAGTTCTCTTGTCATAAATCGAAGAAAAGCAAGTTTTTTCTTTACTATCACACTAACCCAACATTTAACACAGCCAGCATTATTTACAATCAAAGTTGCTGATCGTCATCCAGAAGATAATCAATACCTTACGCCGTACAGTCAAAGACAAGCAGTGGAAGGAGGAGCAAGTACTGGAAACAAAGATTCTACTGAACCAACAGATGAAGGAAAAACTGGTAGTTCCACATCAACATCAGAAGAAAAACCAAATTCAACTAACACCACGTCAGATGAAAATTTTGATACAACTGACACAACAACAGAAGAAACATCAGATTCAACTGACATGACGACAGAAGGAACACCAGACATCACTGATTCAACAACAGAAGAAACACCAGATTCAACTGACACGACAACAGATGGAACACCAGATTCAGCTGATATAACGACAGAAGAGAAAAAAGAACCAATTGATATTACTTCAGAAGAAAGCAATTTGACTGAGGAGGCACACCGAATTTTAACCAATAAAGAGAAATCAACGACAACAGATAGCGCATCAAAACTCTTGCTAAGTAAAAATGAAAACAAGCATGAAATAAACCATGATATTTTCTCTAACGAAGGTAACACATCGAAAACCGAGAGAAGGAGACAGTTACCACAAACGGCGGACAAAAATAATCCAGTTTTTATCTATGTAGGTTTTGCTACTATAGCTTATCTAATATTTAGAATAAAAAAATAATTCTTTGAAAAGGTAACCCACTTATTGATTGTTTACCATAAATATTTATCAAATAAAGCCCTCTATTCAATAGAGGGCTTTATTTGTTCTAATTTTTCTCCTGATAGATATTTCTTAAGGAAAATAATTTTTTCATATTAGTATTAAAAGAATAGGAGGAAAAGTCTTAAAAGATGTCATTCCTTCAATGGATGGTTAGGTATTTCTTTCACTTTTAGTACATCTAAAAAGAAAGTAAAAATAGGGATACCGACGATTAATCCCCAAACACCTAAGAAACGTTTACTAAGCAATAAGACGATAAAGGTGTAAAAAATGGGTAATTCCGTTTTACTAGACATCAGTTTTGGGTTCAAAACGTAAGATTCAATTAAATGGACGATCAAAATGGTTAACAATATATAAACAACGTCTTTGATGCCACCTTGTGAGTAAGCAATGAAGGATAAAGGGACACAAGAGACGATAACACCAGCAACTGGTATCAGACTCAAAATAAAAATCATAATTGCTAAACTTAATAACTGATGGAACCCAAAAGCAGCTAAGGCAATCGTCGTTAGCAAAGTATTTAACAATGCAATAATAAATTGCGCTTCTAACACTAATCCAAATGTATTAACAAATTTATCAGCGAAATAATAGATATCCTGGAAAAACCAAGCAAATTCCCCTTTTAGAAATAGTTTTGAAAAGACAATGGTTTTTTTCTTTTCAATCATAAAAAAGAAACTTAAAATAAAGGACATCGTAAAAGCAACTGCTAATTTTCCAACATCTTGCAAGTAACCTAACGCAATAGACGCACCATTTTGTAATTGTTCAAAAAAGTCATTTCTTTCAATATAAGTGTGAATATACTGTAATACCGGATCAGCATCTTTTGGTTGGTGCTCATAAAAATTAATGACCGATTGAATCATATCAACCGTTTGATGGATCAGAAGCGGTACATAGATCGTTAACGCCAAATAAATCAAATAAACAACCAAGGCATAAACCAGTATAGTTAATACACCTGTAGGAATTTTGATAAAACGTTGGATGATGTGCACTAAATGAATCATTAAGTAAGTAAAAATAAACGTCAGTAAAATGGTGGTAATCATGCTTTTTACTAGAAAAAGAACCACAATAATGGATAAGAGAACAGTCATGCGGCGAATTTTTTCATTCGTGATAAAACGCTGGTAAACGGACAAATCAATAACCTCCAATAATTAAGTGATAGCATACATAATTGATTATAAGTCGGAAGACAGTAATTAGAAAGAAAAAAATAAGACTACTAACGAGAATCGACCGTCAGTAGTCTTAAGGACTAATTTTTATTGATTTTTGCGAAAATTACCAAGCATTTTTTTGGTTAGTTTTTGCAAAAGAACCAGTTCATCTTCTTCTAGTGGCAAATAAGCTAAAATTTTAGCTGGGATATCCTTTGCTTTTGGTTCTAAAGCTTGACCTTTAGAGCTGAGAGAAAGGATCGTGATACGTTCGTCTGAAGTATCTCTTTTTCGTTGTAATAACCCTTTGTCTGCCATTTTTTTGACAACTGGGGTTAAGGTACCAGAATCTAAACAAAGCAGATTTCCTAACTCTTTCATTGTAAGTTGTTTATTTTCCCACAGCACAAGCATGACTAAGTATTGCGTATAAGTCAATCCTAAAGGTTTTAACAAAGGAGTATAGTATTTAATGATTTCTTTAGAGGTGGCATACAAAGGAAAGCACAATTGGTTTTCTAAATATAATTCTTCCATTTTATCCACCTCATTTCTTTTATTCCCTTGCTAGCATAGCTGAATTTTACTAAAAAGTCTAGCCTTCAACAGCTGTTAGTGTCACTTCAATATTTCCTGCCGTTGCTTTTGAATATGGACATACTTTGTGAGCTGCTTCAAGTAATGCTTGTGTCTCTTCTAACGAAAGACCTTCAATGTGACCTTCAATTTCAACACCTAAAACAAAACTCATTTCACTTTCAGCGTATAATGAAACTTGTGCACTGATCGTTGAAGCTCCAGGGATATTTTTTTGTTGTTTGATCAAATCTAATGCACTGTTAAAACAAGCGCTAAATCCAGCTGCAAAAAGTTGTTCTGGATTTGTTGCATCAGCAACACGACGTCCAGGTGCCGCAATATTTAATTCAAATGAATGATCAGGGCTATGAACTTCTCCAGAACGGCCACCAGTATTAATCATTTTTGTAGAATACATTTTTTTCATAAGAAACACTCCTCTAATTATTTATTTTACACAATTATATTGTACACAATTTAATTGTGTAATGCAAATAAATAGTTTATCATTTAATGAATTTCGAAATAACAAGCAATACTAAAAAACAAGCGAGAAGACACGAAAAGAAAATAGTGTGTCACTCGCTTGTTTAGAAACTGTCCAATAACAAACAGTTTCATAGGAGGTTAAAAAGTATAAAAAGGGAAATACGAAATGAAAAAACTTGGGCTACCATTAGGATAGAAAATGAACCTTAAAGTAAACATAAAGTAGACTATTTATCTAAAATAATCCATGCTTATTTTAGTCAACCTTTCATCAAATGGATAAAAAAGAATCGGTTAGCTAAAATGGTGAATTATTTTTATTCCCTATCTTACTCAATTGGATGATACGTAAATCCACTTCCGGTTACCTCAGCTACACTGCTAACAATCACAAAGGCTGTTGGATCAATTTCTTCAATGATTGGTTTGATTTTTGAAAATTCATGATCGGTAACTACAATTAATAGAACTTCTTTTGATTTCCGATTGTAGCCACCTTTTGCTTCTAGTAATGTAAGACCACGTCCAATTTCTGCACTTAATCGTTGACGTATTTCTTCCAAATAATTCTCACTCATGACCATAAGCGATTTTTTCCGATTCATACCGGTTTCAATATACGTCATGACAATAGAGGTGATGACGATGGAAAGAATAGCATATAAAAATTCTTCAAATCCAAAAATAAATAAATTAAGTGAGACTACAAATGCATCAGTCACTAACAAGCCAATAGAAGTATTTAGATGAAAATACTTTTTAAAAATCAGTGGAGGGATAGTTGTACCTCCACTAGAAGAATTATTTTTATATAAAATCGCTACTCCAAGAGCAAATATAGCGCTACCAAAGATAACTGATAATAATCGGTCAGGTGTCACCATGGTTTCAGGTATGAGGGCGATAATCAACGGGAAAACAAGGCTTCCAAAAAGTACCTTAAAAAAAGGCTTTTTCCCAAGAAAAACTAGCGCTAACACTAACATTACACTATTTAACACTAATATAACCAGCGCTCGATTAAAACCAAAAGCTGATTCTAAAAGAATACCTAAACCACTCACACCACCAGCGGCAATATGGTGAGGACCTAAAAACATGTTGATACTCACACCTAAAATTGTTAAAGCAAATACTATTTTTGTATAAATCCAAGTAATTGATTTGATTTGTTTCATTTATTCACATCCATTAATTATTTTATTCTAATATTCTAGCTATTTTTTCATTATAACGTATTTTTGTTCATAAGTTAATAGATATTTAAAAACAAAGTTAGGTATAGCTAACTTTGCTCATGATTTTTATTATTTTACTTGTTTTTCAAATTTTATTTGCTTTTTTATTAATTAGGAATAGGTAAGACAGCTCCATATACCAAACAAAGAGAAGCATTGCCACGATAAAAGGCACGTATTGTTAAAAAATATCTATTCTTATCCTTTGACCGTTAAAGTGCAAGAGCCATTTGCTACGATTGTTTCTCCATCTAAATAAACTTCAGCTGTCCAAAATTGAATTGCTCGACCAATTTTAACAGGCTGTGCAACTACTCGTAACTGCCCCGTTTGAGCTTTATTTAAATGATTGACATGTAAATCTAAACCAATCGCAACTTGTGAAGCTGTAAGATGTTGATTGGCACCAATACTACAAGCTGTTTCGATCAATACACCACTAATCCCTCCATGAAGATAACCAAACGGTTGGTGGTGTATTTTTGAAAGAGGTAATAACAGTTCCACACGTTCTTTAGATACGTAAGAAGTTTCGATTTTTAAATAATCAATTAAGTTCATCATTTGTCGCATTCCTTTTTTCATTTTTTGAATAGTATAACAGAAAAAGAAAAAAAATATAAAATAACAAATGTTTCCTTTTTCTTTTGTGTATAATAAGGATGTTCGAATTAAAGGAGGAAATATATGAGAGAGTGGAAAACAATCAAGCAGTATGAAGAAATTTTATTTGAAAAGTATGGAAAAATAGCCAAAATAACTATTAATCGTCCGCAGGTGCACAACGCTTTTACACCTAAAACAGTTTTTGAGATGATTGAAGCTTTTTCAATTTGTCGAGATCGTCAAGATATCGGTGTGATTATTTTAACAGGAGCAGGAGATCAAGCTTTTTGTTCTGGTGGCGATCAAAAAGTCAGAGGAAATGGCGGCTATGTTGGGGAAGATCAAATCCCTCGTTTAAATGTTCTAGACCTTCAACGATTAATTCGCGTGATCCCTAAACCCGTGATTGCTATGGTAAAAGGTTGGTCGATTGGTGGTGGTAATGTATTACAACTTGTGTGTGATATCACAATCGCTGCTGAAAATGCTAAATTTGGGCAAACAGGACCTAATGTAGGTAGCTTTGATGGGGGCTATGGCTCTGGTTACTTAGCTCGCGTAATTGGACATAAAAAAGCCAAAGAAGTATGGTTTATGACGAAACAGTATTCCGCAAGTGAGGCTTTAGCGATGAATTGGATCAATACTGTCGTTCCTTTAGATACAATTGAAGACGTCACTATTGAATGGGCAGAAGAAATGTTGAAAAAAAGCCCCTTAGCGCTACGAATGATCAAAGCCTCATTAAATGCTGACACAGATGGTTTAGCAGGTATTCAACAACTAGCAGGTGATGCTACTTTACTATATTATACGATGGATGAAGCACAAGAAGGTCGAGATGCATTTAAAGAAAAACGAGAACCTGATTTTGATCAATTCCCAAAATTTCCGTAACAAGCAACCAAAAAGTTGGTTACAAAGACAAGCTTTGCTTCATCCAAACCATTTAGCGTTTACTTCAAATAATTGTCAGTTCACTTTTAGTGAACTAAATCACTATATACAAAAATATGTTTCTTTTTTTCAAGAAGAAATGAAAAACCAGAATAAAGAATATAAAAGAGTGGCTATTTTAAGCAACAACCACCCAAAAATGTACTTCACTATCTTAGCATTATGGGAACTAGGAATAGAGGTACAGCTACTAAATACACGATTAACTAAAGAAGAGTTAATGTATCAGCTAAAAGATGCAAATACACACTTACTGATTACCGAACTTTATGAAAAGACAGAAATCAGGACCACCCTTCTTTCGTTTCCAAAAAGCGAAGAGTTGAAAAATATAATGGAAGGACATTTTATTGATCTTGGATATCAAGATGAACATATCGCTTCGATCATGTATACATCTGGTACGACAGGAAAACCCAAAGGCGTTCCCCAAACATTTGGAAACCATAAAGCCAGTAGTCTAGCTACACAAAAGAGTATGAATATAAACTCTGGAGAAAGTTGGCTTTGCTGTGTTCCTTTATATCATATTAGTGGTTTGTCGATTCTCTTACGTTCTTTAGTTTTAGGTATTGGTGTGCATTTATGTGAAAATTTTGATCCAAAAAAAGTCAACCAATTCATTCTAGAAAGTAAAGTAAATTATCTCTCACTGGTAACAAAAATGTTAAGAGAATTAATCGCTTACGTTTCAATAAATGGGTACCCAGAACATTTTAAGCAGATTTTACTTGGCGGGGGACCAGTAGAGTTATCTCTTCTTGAAACATGCAAAAAAAACAATTTATCTGTCATGTTTTCTTATGGAATGACTGAAACATGTGCGCAAGTGGTTGCTGGTCAGAACAAGTTAAGCACCGAGAAAAAAGGAACTGTAGGCAAGCCACTTTTTCATGTCCAACTAAAAATCAAAGAAGCAAGTCAACCTTATGAAGCAGGAGAAATTCTTTTGAAGGGGCCTTCCATTGTCACTCGTTATTTGAATGACCGAGAAAAAGCTTGTTGGAATGACGATGGTTGGTTTAGTACGGGAGATTGGGGTTACTTAGATCGTGATGGGGACTTATTTATTCTTAGTCGAATGAGCGAGCGAATTATTTCAGGAGGAGAAAATATTTATCCTTCAGAGATCGAAACGGTATTTTTGAAAAGTAAAAAAGTGGCAGAAGCTATTGTTGTAGGGAAAAAAGATGCCATATGGGGGCAACGTCCAGTGGCTTACATTAAATTACAAAAAATGTCAACGTTAACTCATATGGAGATCCAGGAACTCTTGCAATTTCTTGCTCCGTATAAACATCCGGATGAAATTTTTATCGTCCATGAGATACCTAAAACAGCTTCAGGAAAAACTTTAAAAAGACTTTTTTTAACAGAAGAAAGAGTGAATTATATTGACTACCAGCTTAGATAATTTAAAGCTAACAAATGTACCTAAAGAATCCTATTTGAGCTATAGTTTTGAAGTGCCTTACGAACCGTTGGAACATATTTTTGCTAAAACTACTGAATTAAAAGGTCAACGTTTTTTTGGCAAACACCCGATCGTCAGTTTGGCTTACTAGGGATTGGTCAAAATCTAATTAAAGAAAAAAGGAGCTGGTCTACAACAGACGTGATTGAAACAAAGAAAGAGTTTTTAAAAAAACTTTTATTTGTAGGAGATAAACAAGTTTCTCCGATCCTCTTTGGTGGACTGCCCTTTGATGCGAATAATAGGAAAAATGAAGTGATGTGGGGAGGGCTAGAAGAAGGTCATTTTATTTTACCAACTATCTTATTCAAACAAAAACATCAACGATTAGAAGTTGTTTTAACAGTAAAAAACCACTTTGAAACTTTAAAAAAACTCGAGTATGCATTCACTGAAAAGATCACTCAAGTAAATGAGATACTAAAAAGAAGTATCCCAACTTTTTTTAAAGGTCAAATAGATAGTGAATGTGAAAGACATGTACCTGAATTTTTACAGGCAGTAAAAGAAACCGTCCAATGCGTTTCAGACCCTAAAGAAATACTAAAGAAAGTCGTATTGGCTAGACAGCTTCAAATCAAAGGATCTTCAATTTCGACTGAAAGAATTTTATTTCACTTGATTCAGCAACAACCAAACACTTATCGTTTTGTCCTAGAAAAAAAAGAAAAAACTTTTATAGGTGCGACACCAGAACGATTAATTCAAGCGACGAATACTCATTTTTTGACAGCTAGTATCGCTGGATCAACGACTCGTGGATCAACTGAAAAAGAAGACCAAACCCTAGGAGAAAACCTTTTAAAAGACTTTAAAAACCTCTCTGAACATCAATTAGTTGTGGATCGATTATCCAAGCAGATGACCTCATTTATTGATGGAAATCTAGTCATTTCTAGTAAAAGTCTTTTAAAAAACCGTGATATTCAACACCTCCATCTTACTTTGAAGGGACTTCGTAAGAAAGAAATATCATTTTTAGAAGCGGTAAAAGAACTTCATCCCTCACCAGCTTTAGGAGGGGAACCAAAACAACTAGCAATGGATTGGTTAGCCGAAAAAGAACTTTCTGGAAGAGGGTTATATGGCGGTCCGATTGGCTGGTGTGAGGTTGTTGATGATATCGGTGAGTTCGCTGTTGGCATCCGTTCTGGTGTTGTGGATTCGTCAGGTGCACTTTTATATGCTGGTTGTGGCATTGTCAAAGATTCAACACCAGAAGCTGAATATGCAGAAACGGCTTTGAAATTTCAACCAATGCTTAGAGGAGTAAAGGAATGACAACGAAAAAAGAAACAACCGCCTATTTATTGGCTTTTATTCACGGACTAAAACAGAGTGGTTTAAAAGAGATAGTGATCAGTCCTGGTTCACGTTCTACACCCTTGGCATTACTAGTTTATCGTGATCCAAAAATCAAGTGTTACGTCAATGTTGACGAACGATCAGCAGCTTTTTTTGCGCTAGGATTAGCAAAAGGAACTGGTCAACCAGTGGGCTTACTTTATACTTCAGGAACAGCAGCAGCTAATTATTATCCAGCCATTTGTGAAGCAGAAGCTACTCAAGTTCCTTTAGTTGTCTTAACAGCGGATCGTCCACCAGAAGCTTTAGGAGTTGGAGCACCGCAAACCATGAATCAAAACAGCTTATATGGCAGTCATGTCAAAAAATACCTTGGAATGGCGGTTCCTGAAGCGGGTGAAACTTTTGAAAGATATAGTTTTTGGCATGGTTGTGAAAGTGTCTCAATTGCTAAAAAATCACCGAAAGGACCAGTCCATATCAATTTTCCTCTTCGTGAGCCTTTATTGCCAGACTTAACGCAAACATTTTCACGCACCTATAACAGAAAAGAAATAGAGCCAGAAAAGAATGGGAATTTAGAAGTTCCCGAGCTATCTTCTTGGTTAACGAAAAAAGGCTTAATCATTGTAGGTAGAGAATTGACGATCGCACAAGCCAAACAGTTGCTTGAACTTTCTGAGATACTGGGCTGGCCGATCACTGGCGATCCCTTATCGAATTTAAGTTCTTGTGCAAAAATAAGTAATAATTATCTCGCCCATACAGATTTAATTTTTTCAGCAAATAAGTTGGCTTCACCGGAAGTGATTTGGCAGTTTGGAAACTTACCATTAAGTAAGAATCTTATGCTTTATCTAAAACAGCAAGAGGTTTCTTATGTCCTAATTGATGAACGAGCTCAATGGAAAGACTGGCTACATTTAGGAAACTATTTTTTAACTATTGATCCAATGACATTTTGTGAAATCATTAAATCAGTTAAGAAGAGTTTACCTCATGCAACATGCGACAAAAACTGGCTCATCGATTGGCAGGAAAAAAGTAAGAGAGCGCATCAAGTAATTGAGTCTATTTTAACACCAACTACTTTTAACGAAAGTAATGTAAGTAAACGACTATTTGATTTACTTAAACAAAATGAGACATTGTTTTTATCTAACAGTAATGCCATTCGTTTTATTGATCGCTTGGCTGAACCTGCAAAACAGGCATTTTCAATTTATGGAAATCGTGGAGTAAATGGCATTGATGGAATTATCTCAACTGCTGCAGGCGTCTCTATGTCTAAAAAACACCATTTATTTTTATTAATAGGGGATTTAGCCCTTTTTCATGATATGAATGGTTTACAAATTGTGAAAGAATTAGAGTTATCAATAACTATCGTGGTTCTCAATAATAATGGCGGGGGAATTTTTTCTTTCCTTCCACAAAGTGAATTGGAGACATCACTTTTTGAACCTTTGTTTTCTACACCTCTGAATTTAGAATTAAAAAAAGTAGCAGATTTATATCATGGAAGCTATAAAAAACCACGATCAATGGGGGAATTTGAAGACATGATTCATCAGAGTAGAGAAAATTCCACGTGGACATTAATTGAAATCTCAGGAACTCAAAAAGAGCCAGTTGACTGCTGGTACAAAATGGTGAAAGAATTTGGGAACAGTTATGACTAAAGAAATAATAACTATCAATGGGGTGAATTATGCTTATTACTGGTTGCAAAAAAGCAATCCTTAAAACCCGGTATTGATTTGTTTGCATGGTTTTACGGGCACATCACAAAGTTTTTCCTTTTCTTTTACCGAAATCAACGTTTTAGCTATTGATTTAATTGGTCATGGTCAGACGGATGTGTATGTTCATCCATATCGCTATAAGCTATCGGTACTTGTAAAAGATTTGTCTTTGCTGACCATTCAGTTAAACATTGATTCTTTTTATTTATTAGGTTATTCAATGGGTGCAAGAACGGCATTGGCATGGTCAATTGAACAACCTAAAGGCATCAAGGGTTTGGTGATGGAAGGTGGCACACCTGGTATCCAATCGCCACTTGAAAAAATAGAACGACAAAAACAAGATAACCGTTTAGCTACAATGTTATTCACTTCTTCACTTGCTCATTTTATTGAATATTGGGAGTCGCTCCCGATATTCAATAGCCAAAAAATGTTGCCGCTATCTGTAAGAAGAAATATCCGCCAAGAAAGATTATCTCAACAAGTCATGGGGTTAGCACTTAGCCTAATGTATATGGGGACAGGACAGCAAAAAAATTACTGGCCAGACTTAAAACAACTTCAACTTCCTATCCTTTATTTAGTAGGGGAAGAGGATGTAAAATTTCAAAAAATAGGAAAACAGTTCATCGAACAAAATAAATGTTTTCGTATGATACAAGTAGCAAACAGCGGTCACTGCATCCACTTAGAACAGCCAAAAGCCTTTGAAAGATTGGTTGGTCAATGGATAAAGGAGGAAGAAACAATGCATGCGATTAACAAAAATAAGTCAACTCCAATTTAAACTTCCTTTGGTCACTCCTTTTAAAACAAGCTACGGTACCCTAACAGAAAAAGCTTTTGATTTGCTAATTCTTGAAGACGAACTAGGAAATCAAGGGATAGGAGAATTGGTCTCCTTTCAACAAGCAGATTATATTGAAGAGACGCTTGAAATGAGTCGCCTGATAATAAAAAAAGAACTCATTCCTTTGCTTACTCAGCATACGTTTACTCATCCTTTACAGATACACAAAGTTTTTACTAAAGTGCAAGGTAACTTCATGGCAAAATCAGCCTTAGAGACAGCTTATTGGGATTTATATGCTAAAAGACACAACCGTAGTCTCAATAAATATTTTGTCGGTGCCAAAACAGAGCTTTTTGTGGGTATCAGTTTAGGAATCCAACCAACCCTTGAAGAGTTATTGAAACAGACCCAAAAATATGTCGCTCAAGGATATCAACGTTTGAAGTTAAAGATAAAACCTGGGTTTGATGTTCAGCCACTGACTTTATTACGCCAAGAATTTCCTGATTTACTACTAATGGCTGATGCGAACTCAGCCTATACATTACAAGATTTGCCGATTTTTTTAGAGATGGATCATTTGAATCTCTCGATGATTGAACAACCCTTTGACCAACGTGATTTTGTAGACCATGCTTTTTTACAAAAACAGTTAAAAACAGCAATTTGTTTAGATGAAAATATTCGCACATTAAAAGACGTTCAAACGGCTTATGAATTGAGAAGTTGTCGTGCGATTAATCTGAAAATACCACGAGTTGGTGGGCTGACGGAAGCACTGGCGATTACTAAATTTTGTCGAGAACATGATTTGTTGGTTTGGATAGGAGGCATGTTTGAATCGGGGATTGGACGCGCAATTAATCTACAGTTTGCTAGTCAAGATGTCTTTACTTTTCCTGGAGATATTTCTGCCTCTAACCGTTACTACTATGATGATATTGTTGAAGAGAAAGCGATACTAAAAAATGGCAAAATAAAAGTGCCCTCAGGAAATGGTCATGGAGCTATTCTTGACCAACAAAAAGTTTTTCGTTACTGCATACATGAAGATTTACTTTTCTTTGGGTAATACGAATCATTTAAGTTGGATTATTAACTCTAGAAAGCAAAATAAAACTGCTTTTTAGAGTTTTTTTGTGCAGAGTGAAAAATTTTGTTACCGATAACATTTTTGAAAGCGTTGTCTTTTATCTTTTTGTCTTTTATAGTGAACACGTAATCTAAAAAAAGGGAGGAACAATATGAATACCGCAGCCATCTATCATCGGCCAGAAAGTGAGTATGCTTTTTTATACACAAAAGATACCCTTAGAATCCGCTTACGAACTTGTAAAGACGATGTGAAAAAAGTTTATTTAATAAGTGGAGATCCTTATACGATCAATTCTGAAAAATGGTATTTAGAAGAACTACCAATGAAAAAAAGCCTGAGTACATTAGTACATGATTACTGGGAAGTAGAGCAAACCAGTACCTCTAGAAGGTTGCAATATGGGTTTCATCTTGTAGGGATTGATGGAACTGAATGTTTTTATGGTAACCAAGGGATTTTTTCCTATGAATTGACCACGTTAACTGAACCCAATGGCTATTTTCGTCTGCCTTATTTCCATGAAATTGACCGTTTCAAAATTCCACAATGGGCGAAAGAAACCGTTTGGTATCAAATTTTTCCAGAGCGTTTCGCAAATGGAGATGAAACAAATGACCCAATTGGAACGCTTCCTTGGGGAAGCAAAGCGCCTGCTCGGGATGATTTTTTCGGTGGCGATCTACAAGGAGTGATTGACCATTTAGATTATTTAGTTGACCTAGGTATCAATGGGATTTACTTTTGCCCTATTTTCAAAGCAATGTCGAATCATAAATATGACACGATTGATTATTTAGCTGTTGATCCAGCGTTTGGGGATGAAAAACTTTTAAAAGAGCTGATTGAAAAAGCCCATCAAAAAGGGATAAGAATTATGCTTGATGCGGTGTTCAACCATATCGGAAGTGATTCTCCTCAGTGGCAAGATGTCATTCAACATGGAGAAAAGTCGATTTATAAAGATTGGTTCCACATCCATTCTTTCCCTGTTGACACTTATCAATTAACGGACACTCCTGAAACAGCCAAAAATTTGGCCTATGATACATTTGCTTTTACTCCATTTATGCCTAAACTTAACACGGCAAATCCTGAAGTGCAAAAATATTTATTAAATATTGCTTCTTACTGGATAGAAGAGTTTGACATTGATGGTTGGCGTTTAGATGTTGCCAATGAAGTAGATCACCATTTTTGGAAAATATTCCATCAAAAAGTCACAGCTATCAAACCGGATATTTATATTTTGGGTGAAATTTGGCATTCTTCCCAAGCTTGGCTTCAAGGAGATGAATTTCATGCTGTCATGAATTATGCATTTACTGATTCCATCAAAGATTATTTCGTCAAACAAAAAATAAGTGCTTCACAGATGATCAGTGGCATGAATCATCAACAGATGCTTTATCAAGACCAAGTGAATGAGGGCACATTTAACTTACTTGATTCTCACGATACGGCTAGAATTCTCACGTTATGTAAAGGCAACAAAGATTTATTGAAATCGGTCATGACGTTTATGTTTTTACAAAAAGGTGCTCCTTGTATTTATTATGGAACAGAAATTGGACTGACTGGTGAAGATGATCCCGATTGTCGAAAATGTATGGTTTGGGATGAAAACCACCAAGATTTAGAATTGTATGGTTTTATCAAAGAGTTGATCTATCTCCGAAAACGACTTTCAAGTATTTTAATTCAAGGAGCAATCAACTGGGAGTTGGTGGATGACAGCAAAGATATTATTCACTTTTCACGCGAATTGAATGGTCAAAAAATTCACGCTGTTTTCAATCAGTCGTCCCAATCCTATCTCGTTGAGCAAGGAAATGAAGTGATCTTAAGTCAAAATAGTGAACTGCTAAACGATGGAAAAGCTGAAATTCAACAAAATGGTTTTCTCATCCTAAGCGAATAACTTGTTACCGGTAACAATCAGAAAGCGTTTGCAATCAATAGATTTATAACAGTATACTTTTTATAGACAAAACATCAAGCGAAGTGGAGGAACGAAAATTGAAAAAAAGTTATGTTAAAAAAATTGGGTTAGGTTTATTATCTCTAGGTATTTTAGGTGGATTAACAGCTTGCGGTAGTGGAAAAGCTGATTCAACAAGTGGTGAGGATGCCGAAAAAACATTAACAGTCTCCGTAGACTCTGGCTATAAAGATTATATTAATGAGATTAAAGGAACGTTTGAAAAAGAGAACGACATCAAAATTAAGCTTGTAGAAAAAGATATGTTTGACCAGTTAGAAGCACTTTCATTGGATGGACCTGCTGGAAAAGGACCAGATGTAATGATGGCTGCTTATGATCGAATTGGTGCGCTGGGTCAACAAGGTCATTTAGCAGAAGTAACACTTGGGAATGATTCAGATTACGATGAAACGGATAAAGCACAAGTAACATATGATGGAAAAATTTATGGGGAACCAGCAGTGATTGAAACATTAGTTTTGTATTATAACAAAGATTTAGTTGATCAAGCACCAACTACTTTCAAAGAACTTGAAGCGTTAGCGAAAGACAAACGGTTTGCATTTGAATCAGAAACTGGGAAAAATACCGGATTTTTAGCTAAATGGACGGATTTCTATTACTCCTATGGATTATTAGCTGGGTATGGCGGTTATGTTTTTGGGGATAATGGAACAGATCCATCAGATATTGGATTAAACAATAAAGGGTCAGTTGAGGGGATTACCTATGCGACCAATTGGTTCCAAAACATTTGGCCAAAAGGAATGCAAGATATTAAGAGTGCTGGAGATTTTGTGAGTCAACAGTTTATGTCCAACAAAGCTGCAGCAATTATTGACGGTCCGTGGCAAGCACAAACCTACAAAGACAACAAGATCAATTATGGCGTGGCCAAAATTCCAACATTAAACAATGGTGAATCTTACCAACCATTTGGCGGTGGGAAAGGCTGGGTCGTAAGTAATTATTCTAAAAATAAAGAGCTCGCTCAAAAATGGTTAGATTACGTCACTAACACGAAAAATCAAGAAAAATTCTTTGAAATGGTCAATGAAATTCCTGCCAATCAATCGGCACGAGAAACAGCAAAATCAAAAAATGATGAACTCACTACAGCAGTAATTGAACAATACGAAACAGCCCAAGCAATGCCAAATATTCCAGAAATGGCTGAAGTTTGGACAGGTGCTGAAAACTTGATGTTTGATGCAGCTTCTGGTTCTAAAACACCAAAAGAGTCAGCGAATGAAGCTGTGAAAACAATCAAAGAAGCCATTGAACAAAAATATTAAACAAGTAAAGAAAAAAAGCAATTTTCAATGATGAGAAACAAAGACATTTTTCGAAGGTTCTATTTAAACAATAAAAGACGAAGTAATAAGAAGCAACCTAGAAAACGATCGTTATAGATGTAAAAATTCCAGTTGAATCAGTAAAAAATAAACCCATTTTATCTGTTTCGACTGGATTTGATCATCTAGGTCTCATCATAGGAAAAGGTAAAAAGGTGACGAAAAGGCTGAAAATTCACAAAAAAATCCTTAATTTGCGATAAAAAAAGTAAGACAAATCAGTTCTTGAACGAATGATTAAAATAGTAGTACTGGGGGACAACAATATGGAAGACGAAAAAAATAAGGTGAATGTAAAAAAAATAACACTCCTATCACTCATACCTGGACTAGGACAATTTGCAAATGGTCAAACATTTAAAGGAATTGTTTTTATAGGTTTATTCTTAGCATTTATTTTGCAATTATTTTTAGGGGGATTTCATTCTTTAGTCGGATTAGTTACTTTGGGATCCGTTCCGATGGAAGATCACTCCTTGTTTATCTTGATTCAAGGCACTTTACAATTGATCATCACCATCCTTTTTTTCATTTTTTATGGATTGAACGTATTAGATGCAAAACGTGTTGCCGTTCAACGTAAAGAAGGCAAAAAAATTAATCGAACAATGAAGGAAGTTATACATAACATAGGTGATGAGGGTTTTCCTTATTTACTCACACTTCCAGCATATCTTTTGATGATTTTTACCATCATTTTCCCAGTATTAGTAACGTTATTTACAGCTTTTACTAATTATGATTTTAAACACATTCCACCAGCTAGTTTGATTGACTGGATCGGTGCGAAAAACTTTTTTAGCATTTTTTTCTTAAGTTCTTATCGCAATACCTTTTTCTCCGTGTTTACTTGGACAGTTATCTGGACATTGTGTGCCACAACACTTCAAATTACTTTAGGGATTTTTACTGCAGTCATTGCTCATCAAAAATTCATTAAATTTAGACGTGTTTTTGGCATTATTTTTCTCTTACCTTGGGCAGTTCCGGCATTTATTACAATTATGAGTTTTTCGAATATCTTCAACGACAGTGTAGGTGCGATTAATACCCAAGTGATCCCATTTATCAACCAGTTACCATTTGTGGATATTGGAGCTATTTCTTGGAAGACGGATCCTTACTGGACAAAAGTAGCCATTATCATGGTGCAAGGTTGGTTAGGATTTCCGTATATCTACGTGATGGTGACAGGAATTTTACAATCCATTTCTGAAGATTTATATGAAGCAGCTAAAATTGATGGTGCAAATGCTTGGAAACGTTTTTCTAACATCACTCTACCAGCTGTCTTTTTAGTAGCAGCCCCAACCTTTATTACTCAATACACAGGTAATTTCAATAATTTTTCAATGATCTATCTCTTTAATAATGGTGGCCCTGGTAGTGTAGGGGGAGGCGCTGGTTCAACAGATATCTTGATTTCTTGGATCTATAAATTAACTACCGGAACATCCCCACAATATTCAATGGCTTCGGCAATTACACTGATTATTTCCGCCATCGTCATCTGCGTTTCCCTACTAGTATTCAAAAAGACCAATGCTTTTAATATGGAGGATTAAGCAATGAAAAAAATTAACTCAAGCGCCAAATTTCAACGAAGAGTTTCCCAATTTTTTACTTATGTATTCTTGATTATTCTTTCCATCATTATCATTTATCCTCTTTTGATTACTGCAAGTACAGCCTTCAAATCGGGAAATATTGCTGCATTTAGTCTAGATTTATCAAGTGATTGGACGCTAAATAATTTTAGCCGACTATTTTCAGAAACACTATATGGCACTTGGTATAAAAACACATTGATTATTTCAATTTTAACAATGGTTATCCAAGTAACCGTCGTAACTTTAGCTGGCTATACCTATAGTCGCTATCGTTTCATTGGCAGAAAATCCAGCTTGATGTTTTTCTTAGTGATTCAAATGGTGCCCACAATGGCCGCACTAACCGCTTTTTATGTCATGGCATTTCTGTTAAACGCTTTAGATAGATATTGGTTTTTAACGATGATCTATATTGGTGGAGGCATTCCCATGAATACGTGGTTAATGAAAGGCTATTTTGATACTGTACCGATTGATTTAGACGAGTCTGCCAAGCTGGATGGTGCTGGACATTTTCGAATTTTTCTACAAATTGTTTTGCCGTTAGTCAAACCAATGATTGCCGTTCAAGCTTTATGGGCTTTTATGGGACCGTTTGGTGATTTTATGCTAGCGAAATTCTTGTTACGGACGCCAGAAAACCAAACAGTTGCGGTGGGGCTTCAAACATTTATTTCTGATGTAACCAATCAACGAGTGTCATTATTTGCAGCAGGGGCGATTTTAATTGCACTACCGATTTGTCTCTTGTTCTTCTTTTTACAAAAAAACTTTGTCACTGGTTTGACTTCAGGCGGCACAAAAGGATAGGAGTTTTTTATGATGCAGATATTTCCTTTCAATTATTTTTCTCAATTACGTAACCCCAAACGCATATTTGCAGGAAGAAAACAGTTAACTTGGCCTAAGTTCAGCTTTATTTTTCTCTTTTTCGTGTCTTTGATGGTTACGCCCATCACCATGTATTACACCAGACAAGTAAACAGGATTCCGCTAGAACAATTTTTAACAGTCAATCAATTGATTGACCAAGAGGGGGTCACACGTTTTTCCGAATTAAAGTTATCAGCAGGAGAGCTAAAATCTTCACCAATGACGATTTATCATCATAAAGATTTAGTGATTGGTGTTAGCTTATCCAAAGAAATACGAAATAAAAATAAGACATATATTAATTTCGAAAAAAATCACTGGACAATTCAGCAAAAAGAAGCGGACCATATCAGAAGATATCAAATGAATTATCAGTCTACTTTTCAGCCTAAATCAATTCGGACACCAGAAGCATTTCAAACATTTTTAGAACGAGAATTTTATTTGAGTAATCGTCCCACAATTATTTTATCTTATAGTATTAGTTTAGGTGTTTTGTTATTTGTTATGACTGCTTTACTATTATTCGGTGCATCGTTCTTTCTATGGATGACAAGAAAAAGTCAGTTTTCTTCTATTCAATCATTTAAAGAAAGTGCTAATTTAATGTTACAAGTTATTGGGATTGGCTCAATTGCCGCTGCATTCATCGGTTTCATCCATTTTAACTTAGTCTGGATGCTAGGAATCCAGTCAACGATTGCTGTACTTTTACTTTTATGGATTTTTGCTAAAACTGGTTTCAAGGATGAAATAGCTGAAGCTCACCCCATTCAAATGTGAGAAATAAATGGCATAAAAAAGTTTAATAAGTATCCAAGATTTTCTCTTGAAAAATACCTTCTGAGTTGATTCTTTTCGCATTTAGTATTAACGTAAAAGAGTAGTTTTTTTAAGGAGGAAAATCATGTTAGAGAAAACATTATACAATCAATTATTTTCACGTTCTTTCTCGCTCCCAGTTCAAGTGACTTATTGGGATGGTACAACAAAACGCTATGGAGATACAGATAATCCTCCCCAAATCAAAATCAATATCCATGAAGAAATCCCTATGAAAGAAATTACAAGTAATGCATCTCTTGCTTTAGGGGAAGCTTATATGGATCATCGCATCGAGATTGAGGGAAGTATCCAAGCGTTAATCAGTGATGCTTATCAGCAAACAAACAGCTTTTTAAGAGGAAAAGATTATTTAAAATGGCTTCCTAAAAAAGAAAAGCATACAAAAAGACAAAACAAAGAAGATGTTCACGCCCATTATGATCTAGGAAATGATTTTTATGAAATGTGGCTAGATCCTACATTGACTTATTCTTGTGCCTATTTTAAAACGCCAGAGGATACTTTGGAACAAGCTCAAATGAATAAAGTACGTCACATTTTAGACAAATTGTTCATCAAAGAGAATGATACCTTACTTGACATCGGTTGTGGTTGGGGAACACTCATGTTTACAGCTGTTAAGGAATACCATGTGACTGCCACTGGTATTACCTTAAGCGAAGAGCAATACCATCATATCAACAATAAAATCAAAGAAGAACACCTTGAAGATCAATGCCGAGTTTTATTAATGGATTATCGCGACTTAAAAGACGAGACATTTGACCATATCACAAGTGTTGGAATGTTTGAACATGTTGGTTCAGATAATTTAGAAGGGTATTTCAATGTCATAAAAAATCTATTAAGTCCTAAAGGCACAGCTTTAATCCATGGCATTAGTCACCAACAAGGTGGTGCTACAAATGCTTGGATCAATCAATACATTTTCCCAGGTGGCTATGTACCAGGGGTAACAGAATTAGTGGACAACATCACTAAAAATGATTTACAACTGATTGATTTAGAAAGTTTACGTCGGGATTACCAGTTAACGCTAGAACATTGGACCAAGAATTTCCATGCTGTAAAAGACAAAGTGATTGAAATGAGAGGAGACTCATTTTATCGGATGTGGGATCTTTATCTTCAAGCATGTGCGGCTTCGTTTGAATCAAGTAACATTGATGTCATTCAATATTTATTAGTGCAACCAGGAAATAATGAGATTCCTATGCATCGTCTATCGTAAACTTAGTTCTAAAGGAAAAACGAGAATTTATTTCTCGTTTTTTTATTTTTATTCATTTTTTAAATGTTAAAAAATGACAATCCATTTTTCCTTAGGTATACTTGTATTACTTGCTTTTTTATTAAGAAAGGAAATGAATAAAAAATGAAAACTAACGTTATTTATTTTGGGCTCTTCTCATTATTATTACTAACAGGTTGTCAATCGAACCCAACAACCCCATCAAAAACACCTTCTCAGTCATCAAGTAGCACAGTACAGCAACAAACAACAAACGCTTCAAGTCAACAATCAACGGACAAAGCTACTACAGCTACGTCAAAAGATATTAAAGTATCTGCACAAAAAGCCATTGAATTGTTTCAAAGAAAATATCCTGATGCTGCTGTTACAAGTTTAGAATTAGACAGTAGTTGGGGAAGTTACTTCTACAAAGTGGATGGTGTAGACGATCAAAACGAATATGAAGTAAAAATTAATGCATCAAACGAAGAAATGCAAACGCAAAATCCTGAACGTTTAGATTTGGATGAACAAAATGGGCAAAAGAAAAAAGAAGATGCGCTAGATACATCTAACCTTATCAGTATTGAAAAAGCTGCTGATATTGCAGTAAAAGAAGTTGGTGGAGGAGAAGCCACGGATTGGGAATTAAATAAAGAACTTGGCACAATCTACTGGGAAGTCAAAGTAAAAAAAGGCAATCAAACGACACAAGTGAAACTCAATAGCCAAACCGGAAAAATTTTAGCAACAGAAATTGATGATTAATTGTTTCGATTCTATTTGCTTTTTCTCTGCTTGATGATAAACTAGAAAAAATGATTTATCAAAGGAGAGAACAACTTGACCTTAGAAACGACTTTTTTTAATCATACTTTTGCTAACCCATTCATGAATGCTTCGGGTGTTCACTGCATGACAATCGCTGAGCTAGAAGAACTTGCAAACTCAAAAGCTGGTGCCTACATTACGAAGAGCTGTACCATCAACGAACGAAGTGGAAATCCAGAGCCACGTTATTATGATGTGCCACTTGGGAGCATCAATTCGATGGGTTTGCCAAATCTAGGATTTAAGTACTATCTAGATTACGCATTAAATGTGGAACAACAATCAGATGGACAACCATTATTTTTCTCTATTGCGGGCATGAGTGCAGCTGAAAATTTAGAGATGCTAATGATGATTGAAAATAGTGACTTTCAAGGAATTACCGAACTAAATCTTTCTTGCCCTAATGTTCCGGGTAAACCGCAATTGGCTTATGATTTTGATGCAACTTTGGAATTGTTAAAACAAGTATTTGCGCATTTTACGAAACCATTAGGTATTAAATTACCTCCTTATTTTGATTTGGCTCACTTTGATCAAATGGCGGAAATTTTAAATCAGTTTCCCTTAACTTATGTCAATTCGATCAATAGCATTGGAAATGGCTTATATATTGATCCGCAAAGTGAGACTGTAGTGATTAAACCAAAGGAAGGATTTGGTGGTCTTGGTGGTGAGTATGTGAAGCCAACTGCTTTAGCCAATGTCCGCGCTTTTTATACTCGTTTAAAACCTGAGATCAAAATTATTGGGACTGGTGGTATTCGAAATGGACAAGATGCTTTTGAACATCTATTGTGCGGGGCAACTATGCTGCAAATCGGTACAGAACTTCACAAAGAAGGACCACAAATTTTTAACCGTATCACTAAAGAACTTGAATCAATTATGACAGAAAAAGGCTATCAATCAATCGATGAGTTTCGAGGAAAATTAAAAACATTATAATCAATTCATATAAATAGCAAAGACTGATGAATGAAAACTTGAATGTCATTTCAATGGAATCAAATCAGTCTTTGCTATTTTGTTGTTCTTTGGTTCTGCTTTTTGTAACTAGCAGAGGCTTATTGGGGTAGATAAAATCTTAAAATATCTCATAAATTCGATTTGTCTCACTGAACCTTTTCTCTTTACCTAAACGTTGTCTTTGTTTGTTCAAAAAAAATGTGAGAAAATAGCTAAAAAAGGAGGGGTTCGATTGAAAGATGGAGTCGGGATCGTTCATGCTTTAAAAGAGAAGAAGTTGAGTTATAAAGAATTAATAGCTGATGTGACAAAAAAAGTCGCACAAAAAAATACTGAGCTAAATGCTTTTGTCACGTTTGAACCAGAACAAGCTGTTCAAGTATATTCCCCTGAGTTAACAAAGGCACATCCTTTAGGGGGATTACCATTTCCATTAAAAATGTTAGGGCAAGAAAAAAAAGGGTGGTTCGCCACTTCTGGTTCTAAACTTTTCCAGACACATCGTGCTTCCAGAAATTCAAATTTTGTTTCACAAGCTGAAGCAATTGGTTTAATTCCTCTTGGACAAACCAATTCCCCTGAGTTTGGGTTTAAAAATATTACCGATCCACAGATATATGGTCCTGCTAAAAATCCATGGAATATCGCTCATTCTCCAGGAGGATCAAGTGGAGGCGCCGCAGCTATTGTTGCTTCAGGTATCTTGCCTATAGCTGGTGCAAGTGATGGTGGAGGTTCCATTCGGATTCCAGCTTCATTTTGTGGACTAATTGGCTTAAAACCATCACGTGGTACGATGCCTGTAGGACCTCATGCTTGGCGAGGGTGGCAAGGAGCAGCCATTGATTTTGGGTTAACCGTTTCTATGAGAGATACCAAAGCATTATTTATGGGAATGCGTGGCACTCATTCAGGAGCGCCTTATCAAGTTTCTCCGATAGAGTGGCAAAGACATTTACCGAAACAACCATTAAAAATAGCCGTTTGTGTCGATTCTCCAATTGGTACACCAATTAGTGAAGAAGCGAAAGAAGCGGTAAATAATGCGGCTCATTTTTTAGCTCAAAGTGGACATGAAATCATTGAAATCAAGTATCCTCTTAATGGCAGAGATTTAATCCAATCCTATTATCAGATGAATGGCGCTGAAACAGCAGCCATGATTCGCTCGATTGAAACAAACTTAGGACGTTCTGTCACAAAAAATGATCTTGAGCCAATGTCATGGGTCCTATTAGAATATGGTAAAAAGGTTTCTGCTGCCACCTATATTGAATCTCTCCATTTATGGGATCATGCAGCTGTAACAATGGAAGAATTATTTCAAACGGTGGATCTTTTTCTTTCTCCGACGACAGCATTCACTGCACCCAAAATCACGGCAGATCTTCAAAATAATGAGATTCGAGAAAAAATGGCAAGGATTGATAAATTTAATGAAAAAGAAAGCCTGGAAATTATTTCTGAGATGTTTGAAGAAAGTTTAAAAATCACGCCATATACGCAATTAGCAAATTTAACAGGTCAACCAGCCATTAGCCTACCAACCTATATAGGGTGTAACAGTTTACCACTCGGCATTCAATTTATGGCAGCAAGAGGAAGAGAAGACATTCTGTTTCAAATAGGTGATTTATTTGAAACAAATCAAAAATTTCATCTGCCACCAAGTTATTAAAAATAAATAAACAAAAACAAATCGAAAAAGACTTTTTTTGAAAGACGAATAACACTTACCAATAATGAAAAATGAACCTCACAGTTTTGTAGTGAGGTTTTTTTCATTATTATTTTTTTAAGAAATGAATCACAATAGATTTTTTTTTAAAACTAAGGTAAAATGAAAAAGCGAAAATACGTTCGGAGGTAGACAAATTGAAAACGCCCTTAACGATCGAGATGGAAACGTCTCTTTATCAATATTGTATTGAACAAGGTGGGATTGTTGTTGAAGAGGTTACGATGCCTGAGGAACATGGAATTGTCGATACGTTAAACTGTCTGACAAAATTTGACGGCACGAGAGAATGGCGTTGTTATGAGCTAAAAGTATCAAAAGCAGACTTTCGATCGACAGCAAAATTATCATTTGTTGGACATTATAATTACTTTGTTCTCCCAAGGACTCTTTACGAAGAAGTCCAACAGGAAATTCCAACAGATATTGGAGTTTTAGTTTATCGTCCTTATACATTAGAAGAGGAGATGCCAGCACCCGGTACTTTTGTTATCGCAAAAAAAGCTCGTAAAAAAAAGTTAGCAGTCACAGAGGAAACTTTGACTAATCGATTTATGGCCTCTTTATTCAGAGAAGTCAGAAAAGCCAAACAAATGGAACGAGGCGTAAAGTATTTCCCAACAGACCAACTTTATAAAGAATTAAAAAAACGATCAGATACTCAAGATCCATTCTCAAAAGAGCGGTATTATGAACGATTTATTGAAGAGACAGAAAATCAAGCCATTCAAGACTTAAAAGAAGAGATCCAAGCTTTGCGACAAGACTATGAATTTTTAAGACAAAATCAACAAGCCAAGCGTCTACCAACAGAACCATTGGAGTGAGTAACGATGTATTATCCTTACCTAAGAGGAAAACAATTTGATTTACTAGCGTTAAAAGAAAGTCTTCAGCGTCATGTTTTATCCCCAAAAATCGTTCCTATCATTGAACCAGTTCGAGATTCAGCAACTTTAAAAAACGTGGTCGAGATGTTTCAAAAAGTAGGGCACCCTCTAGTTATTGTCAATAACCCACAAGTGGGACAGTTTAAACTTTTTGATGAACATTTGCATAAATGGGCGCAGGCAAAAAATAGTTCTATTGAATATGCGTCGATCGTCACACCCACTAATTATGAAAAAATAATGACCGAGCCACCTAACTTCATCATTTTTGATGTCCAGCATCAACCACGTGATCCCAAAATTTGGAAAAAACTTTTACAAACAGAGGCCAAATTTTTGTTGCCAGAACAAAGTCGGCTTCGCATTTGGTTACCTGAAAATAAGATCGTAATGAAAGAGGCATTTCAACCAAGAAAACACGTGGAATCTTATCTTGAAAAAATCGATGATTTTTTTAGTGATGATTATCTATTTTTTAAAGAAGAGGGGTGCATTGGGTTTTCTGATTTTACCATCGAAGGCAGTCGTTATTTTGACAAAGGCTTCCCTAGTCGTGCGCTGGCTCTCCATCTTACTTATGTGGACGCATATGGCAATATCAGAGTCAAACACTTTGTCTCTGATACAAATGAAACTGCGAAAGATCAAGCACTAAAATTCTTTGAAGCAGCTGAAAAAATGTATAAATGGGTCATTAGAAACCAGAATCAGCTACTTATTACAAGTGGGTTATTAGAACTTATTTCTTTGTACCAGTTAAGAAAATTTCCCGGTTTAGGTGTGTTAAAGAAATGGACATTGCTTCATCACTTAGAACTAATTAGTCAGTTATTGGATCATCCGAAAAATTGGTTGAAAAAGGGTTCAAAAATAACCGAGCTCTATTCACTGATCGGTGGCATTGAGCAAAAAAAAGAAGAAGAAACGATGGGCTAGTTTTCTTCTTCCTTTTTTTGTTGGTTTATAAATTGTTTTTTTGTTTTCTCTAGATCATTGTTGTTTGTCAAAATCATTAATTGAGGAACTCTTTCTAAGAGTGTGATTTCCTGCATGTCTTTTTCAAATAAAGCCAAACGTTTTTGGATTTGTTCCTGAGTGTCTCCACGTTTTAAAAACCGCTCTTTTAATTGCTTCTTAGAAATTTTTACAAACACCGGTTGGATACAACTGCCAAAAGTATGGTAGAAAGACCAAAAACCAGCCGCAGTTAAAATGATGTAACAATCACCTTGTTCTAACTTGTGCATGACCTCCGCTTTACTTGACCCATATTTTTCTCCAGCATATTCATCCCATTCAACAAACGCATCATTTTTGATCATTTGCTCAAATTGACTTTCCGTAACAAAATAATAATCTATTTGATCTCGTTCGCCTTTTCTAGGATGGCGAGTGGTATAAGTGATGATTTTTTGGTTGGGTTCAAAAAGTTCTGAAGCTAAAGAAGTTTTTCCAGAACCAGAAGGCCCGATAAATACATAACATTTATTCATAACTATTCTTCTCCTCATAAACAATCCAATCTAATGAAATAAACGATACACGATAAACCATTCTTTCGCAACTAGTTGCTTTTTGAAAACTAAGAATACATAATAAAAAGCGAGCGTGAGGCAAAAAGTAAAGAATACTTTTGTCTCACGCTCTAAAAAAAATATACGTTTTCCCAACCTCAATAGGTGAGTCAATAAAATTTTAAACCAACAGTCCCGTCACAATGGCACTTAAAAAACTAACAAGTGTCGCTGTTAGTAAAATTTTCAATCCATGTTTTGCCACTAAATTTCCTTTTTCTTCATTTAGCCCTTTCATGGCACCAGAAATGATCCCAATAGAAGAAAAATTAGCAAAAGAAACCAAAAAGACAGATAAAATTGCAGTTGTACGTTCCGTAAAATGAAGATTGCCGGTTGCTAATTCCGTCATGGCGACAAATTCATTTGTTACAAGTTTTGTCGCCATAATACTACCGGCATTTACTGCCTCACTCCAAGGAATGCCACTAATAAATGCCAGTGGCGCGAAGATATAACCCAATATTTCTTGGAAAGAAATACCAAAAACCCCACTAAAAATCGCATTAATCATCGCAATAAGAGCGACAAAGCCGATGAGCATCGCAGCTACCGTAATCGCTACATGGAAACCATCAAGGATGTATTCTCCAAGCATTTGGAAAAAGGTTTGTTCTTTATTTTCTTCAATAATCAATTCGTCTTCTTTTTCTGCTAATTCATAGGGATTGACGATTGAAGCTAAAATATAACCACCAAATAAATTCAACACTAGAGCGGTGATTACATATTTAGAATCAATTAAAGCCATATATGATCCAACAATAGACATGGAAACAGTTGACATAGCAGAAACACTCATGGTGAACAAACGCTTTTCAGATAAGAACGGCAATTCTTTTTTGATCGAAATAAACACTTCTGATTGACCTAAGATAGCTGAAGCGATCCCGTTATAAGATTCTAATTTACCCATGCTATTGATTTTACTTAAACCTAAACCAACAGCTTTCATAAACAGAGGTAACACCTTGATATATCGTAAGATTCCTATAATTGCTGAAATAAACACAATCGGCATCAAAACGGTTAAAAAAAATGGCGCACTGCCTTTGTTTGCCACACCTGCAAAAACAAAATTAACGCCTTCGCCTGCAAAAGCTAATAAATGATCAAATAGCTTAGCAAGTAATGAAACAATTGCTGTACCAAAAGTTGTCCGCAATAAGATGAAACCGAAGATAAATTGCAACACAATCATCACAACTAATGGCTTCACTTTAATAGCTTTTTTGTTGGTACTAATCAAAAAAGCAAGACTAAAAAGAAAAAGTAACCCAATAATTCCTAAAAACTGACTCAAATTATCACCCCTAACCAAAATTCCGTTTCATTTTACCTGTTTTATTTTTAAATTACTAATGTTTAGTAAAATTTTCATTGTTTTTTTAAACTGAAACGCATTCATCATAACTAAAGAGAGTAGGTACTTTAGTTTAAATGGCAAAATTTTTAAACTCTAAATGACAAAAAATACAAAAAAATTAAACGATTTTTTGTATATCGATTATTTAACTATTTTTTGTTTCTTCGATAGTGTTTCTCCTCATTGATTTATTGAGTTAAAATTTTAAGAACTAGGACAAAAAATATAGTGTTCACAAACACCAGGTTTATGGACTTTGTTCCTTTAAAAAGAAACAACTAAACAACCTCTTTATTTTTGTCTATAGAACCACTTAACGCTATATATCAACCACTTACCGATAAGCTATATTTTAGCTTTTTTATTTCTGTTATCATTTTGGTGAGGTGAGAATACAATGAATTTAATTGAAACAAAAAATTTAACTAAAAAATACGGACAACAGATTGCAGTTAACCAATTAAATATTAAAATTTCTGCAGGAAAGTTAACTGGCTACTTAGGTACAAACGGTGCTGGAAAATCAACGACCATTCAAATGCTTACAAAAACATTAACACCTAGTTCTGGAGAAATTTTTTACTCCAATAATCAACAGAAAATAGCAATAGGTGTAGTATTTCAAAATAGTGTTCTAGACAACGAATTAACAGTCTTTGATAATTTATTTTTAAGAGGACAAATGTATCAAGCAATTGAGAAAGAAACAATTATTTCTTTAATGAAAAAAACTGGTGTATTTTTATTTGCAAAAAAGAAATATGGACATCTTTCAGGTGGCATGCGTAGAAAAGTGGACATTACGAGAGCACTAATCAATCAACCAGATATCTTATTTTTGGATGAACCTACAACTGGACTAGATCCACAATCACGAAAAGAAATATGGGAATTATTAAATGAACTTAAACAAAACGGTTTAGGTATTTTTTTAACAACTCACTATCTGGAAGAAGCCGAATTTGCGGATTACATCTATATTTTAGAAAAAGGAAACATCGTAGAAGAAGGTTCTGCTTATCAGTTAAAGAAAAAATATGAACAACCTGTTGTTCGTTTATTAAGTAATCAAATGGATCTACTAGAAAGAGAATTAAAGAATTATCATACGAATAAAAAATCAGAAGATAGCATTGATGTTTATTTAGAAAACAAAGAGGAAGTCATTTCATTATTACAGCGAATAAAAGGATTAATCCTTGATTTTTCCTATCAGACTATTGGTATGAATGAGGTATTTTTAAAAGTTACTGGAAAGGAGATTGGACATGAGAGCATTATGTAAAAGAAATTTAAAAATCTATTTTTCAAATAGTGCCACTGTCTTTTTTTCTTTATTAGGTGCTTTAATTGTATTTGGCTTATACTTATTATTTTTACGGAAAAATATGGTTACGCAGTTTGATAGACTTACTGATGGGCCTATTATTGCTGACTTTTGGGTGTTGGGAGGGATCTTAGCTACAACAAGTTTAACGACATCTTTTACTGGCTTAAGTCAATTTATTAAAGATAAAGCTGAAAATAAGTTTATGGATTTTATTATTACTGATAAGAAAGCCTCTCACTTATTAATCGGATACTTTTTAAGTGGGCTTATTATTTCATTTTGTATGCAGGTAGCCGTTTTAATTTTTTGTCTCGTCTATTTTTCCTGCCAAGAAAATAGCCAATTTACTTTTATGATGGAGTTAAAGGCATTTGGAATCATTCTACTAAGTTCTTTAAATGCGACAGCCATCAATTTAATCATTTGTACATTTATTAAGACGGAAAGCACTTTACGTACAATTAGCAGTATCTTGGGAGCTATATCCGGATTCATGTGTACTGCCTATTTGCCTATAGGCTCATTCAGTGGGTTTACTGAAATAATTATCAAAATTTTACCCATTTCCTATGCTTCATCCAGTTTTCGTCGAATCTTCATTTCTCCGATCATAACAGATATGCCTCATGAACAATTGCTGGCATTAAAAGAGTATCTTGGTATTGGTTATACTTGGGACGATCATCTTACTACAGCTACTACGGATATTAGTATTTTGATTATTACTACTATTTTCTGTTTATTAGTATTGTCTTTATGTGGTAAAAAAATAGCACAAGTGAGTATGTCGTAGTTATAATAAGTAATATTGATAGCATAATCGGAGGTGTTTATTTGAATATCTTCTTCAAAAAAAATAATCAAATTAATGAAATTTTTATTACAGTAGAAAAGAATAATAGGGATAATGAAGTAGAGCAATTATTAAGCTATCTAAATGATTTTGAACAATCTGCAAGTGTATTAATTGTCGAAAAAGAAAATCAAATTTATAAATTTCCTTTTATGGAAATATTATGGATTGAAGTGATAGGGGATTACACGAGTATCTATACAAATACAACAAATACAATTCAGCTACGTGTTAGAAAAACACTGCAATCGATTGAATCAGAATTGCCTACCAATAAATTTATAAGAACCAGTCGTAATACACTTGTAAATATTAAAAAAATTAAAAAAGTAGAAAGTAGTTTTTCTGGAACAATGTCTGCCACGTTATTAAATAATCAAACGATTCATATTAGTCGTAAATACTGGAAAAATATTAAGAAAAGGATTTTGGATAATGACTAAATTAAATAGAATCATTAAAAGTTTTCTGATTGGTGTAGGTTTTGGTAGCTTTTTTTTACTGGGAGTTCAATTAAGCTATAGCCAAATTGTAGAAATTTCAAGGAATGAATTTTTAGTCGTTATTTTGGCTAGTGGTCTTATAGGATTGTATTCTTATTTGTTTCATAGTGAGAAAATAAATTTTTTAGTAGCAGAGATATTTCATTTTATTTTGACTTTAGGAACTGTTTTATCGGTAGCTTATTTGTTTTATCATGTCACTAATTGGAAACATTATTTAATCATTTTTCTAGTTTTTATTATCATTTACGTACTAACGTGGCTAGTGATTATATTATTTACTAATCATGAAATTGAAAAAGTGAATAAAAAATTAGAAAAGAATAGAGAAAAAATATAAATTAACTTATTTTTACTTAGAAATCTGGAAATTTCTATTTATTCTAACTCGGAAACAAAATCATTCAACCGCTTTTGAATAAACTTTATATTGCCTATAGAACAATTGCGCCAAATACTGATAAACATTTTTGCCTTATAAAAATGACAAAAAGCCCATAAAAAAACTCTTAAAATTCATGTTTTTGCTTGTCTCGTCAAGCAACTAAAACAAAAACTTTTAAGAGTTTAAAAACGAATTGAAAGGTTATTGGTAATACAGGTTTTCTGAAGGATAAAATGGCGCACTTGTGATATCAATACCTAATTGTTTTAAGGTTTGTTCATCATTTTTATTGACCATGACTGTAGAGTGAGCTTGGGCTCCATCTAGTTCGGCGAGTTTCTCATAAGCAACTTGTGCAATGGGATTGGTCACTGCACTAATGGATAAAGCAATTAAGACTTCATTGAGACTCAAAGTATCGATTGAAGAATGCGAGGCAGAGGCCTTCATCCCTTGAATTCTTTCAAGAACTAGTGGTGAAAGCAAAGGAATATTATCTGAAATATGGGCTAAATGTTTCACTGCATTTAAAACGACAGCAGCAGAAGCATTCATTAATGAACTTGTGCGACCTGTTATAATGACTTCATCTGGAAGTTCAATGGCGATAACAGCAGAAGGATCATTAGTTGAATTTTGGACGGCTTTCGCATAGTTATGCGCAGGCATTACAACTTTGCGATCCTCTGGCTGTAAACCGACTTCTTCCATGATCAATTTCATGCGATTGACTGCTTCTTCATCAATTAAACCTTTTTTAAAATCGCATTCGGTTTGAAAATATCGACGAATAATTTCTTGTCTTGAAGCTTCTTGAACCACTTCGTCATCAATAATACCAAATCCGACTCGATTGACTCCCATATCAGTAGGGGAGAGGTACACTGAATCTTTCCCAGTAATTTTTTCGATGATTCTCTTGATGACTGGGAAAGTTTCGATATCACGGTTGTAATTCACAGCAACCTTATGGTAAGCATCAAAATGGAAGGAGTCGATCATGTTCACGTCCTTTAAATCGACCGTCGCTGCTTCATAGGCAATATTTAAGGGATGCTTTAATGGAACGTTCCAAACAGGGAAAGTTTCAAATTTTGAATAGCCCGCTACGTTTCCTTTTTGGCTTTCGTGATATAGTTGGTTTAAACAAGTGGCGAGTTTACCGCTACCAGGACCTGGTGCGGTGACGACCACGATCGGTTTGGTCGTTTCAATATATTCATTTTTACCAAAACCTTCGTCAGAAACGATCTTTTTGACGTTTAATGGATAATCTTCAATTTCAGAATGTTTATAGACTTTAATGTTTCTTCTTTCTAACTTGTTCACGAATACTTTCGTCGCTGGCTGTCCATTATAGCGTGTGATAACGACACTATTGACTGATAGTCCATAACCACGTAGTTCATCAATCAAACGTAAAATATCCATATCATAAGTGATTCCATAGTCGCCACGGATTTTATTGCGTTCAATATCTCCCGCATAAACACATATCAAGATTTCTGCTTGATCTTTTAATTTTTGGAGGAGTTTGATTTTTGCATCTTCTTCAAAGCCAGGTAGGACACGTTTGGCATGTTTATCATCGACCAATTTCCCACCAAATTCTAAATATAATTTATCATAGTGATTTACTCGTTCAAGAATATATGTTGATTGTTCTTCAATATATTTCTCTGAATCAAATCCAATTTTTTTCACTAAATTCCCTCCTGTATTTTTAGAAACATATCTCGTTTTTTATAATTTTTAATAAACGAGATTCAAGTAGCAACTCCTCAACAATAAGCCCTGATTTTCAAAAATATGAAAAACTATTTTAGAAAATCATTTTTTATTTGCTCGGAGCTGACCGCTACTTTCATGTCCTTACCCACGGTGTTCAAAGCATTGCTTCTACGGAATTAAGCCCAAAAATGCAAAAATATGAAAAGCTATTTTCGCATTTTCGTTCTTAATTCTTGAAGCAGACCATGCTTTTCACAACCTTTTCTACTCAAGCATTTTTTCATTTTTTTAACATTTCGTCAACTGAGAAGGGATATCCTTGTTAAAACAACAAATAAAATCAAAAAACTGGCTTGTCTCGTGGTAAATTCATTGGTATGATAGGATGGATAAGGAAGGTGTCACATGAAAAAAAGACAAAAAAAGAAAAATGCATATAAACAGTATATTCGTTCAATTTTTACCGGTTATGAAAAAATGTTAGAAAATACTGATTTAGAAGAAATGAAGTTTTCTTACTTAAATGAAGAAACGCTTTTAACACGTGATGAGAATCAACGCATCCACTTCACAACTAGAGATCTGCCTAATAAATAAACATTTACTTAGTGCAAAAGAGTGGGAAAAGCAAACTCCCGCTCTTTTTTTTCACCAATCGTAACCAAAATTTTTGTGCAAAAACTAGACGGGTAAATAACTGATTTTGATTATTGCATAAAAAAGAATTGATTTATTTCTACATAGTAAAAGAAGTCCGTTTCAACATTTTTTTCTATAAAATGGTACTATTAAATTATCAATATAATATCAAGTGTACCGATTCTATTCGTTGCATAAATGCAATGAATAGAAGAACGTGAGGAGGTAAGAATCATGAAAGAGATTGCGAACGAAACAAAGCAAGAAATGGAACATGAAAATGAGGAAAGCTCATCTTTTTATGATATTAAGGAGAAAGCCAGTACAAATTTATCTCAATTATTAGATGATTTGCAAGCTTTTGAAAAGGCTGTACGTGAAGAAAACATTCCAGAAATTTATCAATTATACAATGGACGTTTAAATGATGAATTAAAAAAGAGTTCTAATGAAAACCACGAGATTGATCAACTGTTAATGCGAAAAATCCACGATCGATTTATTCAGGAATTTCCATTTATGGAGTTAACTGAGACAGTTTCTCCTACTATGAGTTACTATAAGATTGGTACGTATTATCACGAAAGACCAACAATTGGTATTGATGCAAGTCTACCTGAAATATTTGTCTTGCCACAAATTGATGAAGAATGGGCGAAATACACTCAACAACAACCAGATGATTACAGCAAACAAATTAATCAACTAGAGGCAAAAGTGATTACGGCAAAAGAAGAGATTGAACGAATTGATGAAAATCTAAAAGAGATCACTCTTCAAATTACCAAACTAGATGATACAAAAGGCTTCTTAAATCGAAAAAAAGTGGATGAAGAAATCCAAGAACTAGAAAAGCAAAAACAAAATCTTACGAATGAAAAATTAGGCTGGCTTCCTTATATTGAAGCGCCAGAAAAGATTCAAGAACAAAAAGAAGCATTGATGAAAGAAGAAAAAGCCAAACAGCTACGTATAGCGATTGTTGAAAAAGAGCAACGCCAAATCAAACGCTACTTTGGTGGAATAGAAGGATTTAGTCAAGCGATCCATAATTTTCTAATGAATTATTTAGGTAGTGAAAATCCAGATAGTCCTTTTTTAGAAGGAGGTGCTGAGAAATGAATGAATTTGATGAACAAGAAAAAAGAGAAGAGTTAAATACGTTGTCAGAAGAAAACGAGACAACCCAAGAGGAAATAAAAGAAGCTTCATCAAAAAGCCACCTATCAGATGAAGAATCATTAATAGAAGAAACCGAACCATTTATGACGGAAGAAAATGATGAAATTCAGCTAGATCAAAAGCATGGATTAAACGAAAATCAAGTATATCTTGAAACCAAAGATAAAGACCACCAAGACATTGTTCTTTTGATTGAAACAGCTGAAGCGGAATTAGCAGATTTAAGACTACGTAAATACTTGATTGAATCTGATTTTTCCGAATTATTGGATTCATTTGAGCGTTATATAACCAAAGGAGAGACGATTTCTCCTATTGGTAAAACCAGTTTAATTGAATATCTTACTTATGAACTTTTAAAACCTTTAAATGATATTGGACTAACGATGTCTTCGAGTACTTATGATACTTGGGAAACCAGACATTTTTCAATCAACTATTTTTTAAATGAACAAAATAAATTGATTTTTTCATTTGTACTTCCAACGATCAATCAGCGTTATCAAGTGGAATCCATTCATCTTTTAGAAGTCTCCCCTGAAACAATGGAAATAACGGTTCAAGATGATCGAGTATTGTCATTGATTCGTTATTGGTCGGTTGAACGTGTATTTTCTGCTGGACAAATTACGATTTTTAATCATAAACTTAATCAAATTTTAGCCCATGCTCGGAAGCTAGGTTTCTTTATCAATCAAACATTACTTGATAATACAAAACCACTTCATTTAAACCTTCAAAGTGAATATGAACTAACGAGTCAAGTGCTGGATGATATCTTTATTGTGACAATGAAAAATTCACAATATGACTTTGAGAAAAGTGGAAAGGATCACTATAAAGTGTTGCTTGATAAAGGGCAGTCATTGGCTATCACAAGAAATGAGCATAATCAAACCATTTTAGAAATCTCGTCTGGAGAATACCATCGCTCAGTTATTGATTTCTTTATTAATTATGAATTTCTAGTTCCTTTAATGGTACGAAAGACTTAAATTTGAATGAAAAACGTGTGACAGTCAAATCAGCGATTGTCGCATGTTTTTTGTGTTCCTTTTATGCTTACTTTGAATCTTTGCAGCATGAATTGGAAAATTGTGAGAAGGAATAAGAGAAATAAACAAAAACTTTTAAAAGACTTAATAAAGAAGAAGCCAAGCAATTCACTACTAAAAATAATCTAACGCATTCAATAAAGAGCAAGGAAACAGTTTTTTCAAAGTCATTCATTTGCTTTAAAAAAATGGATGAGAGGCCATAAAGTGAAAGAGGGAATAAAAAATGGAAAATTTTAAAAAAAGTGGCATGTTCTCTGTGATTGCGGCTTTAGGTGCAATCATCTTAGTCGCTATTAGTAAATTTGTCGGTTATGCAATCAGCGGAAGTGCAGCAATGCTTAATGAAAGTATTCATAGTATCGTTGATTGTAGCAACCAAATACTCTTGCTTTTTGGAGATAAACGGGCAAATAGAGGGCAAAGTGAACTCCATCAGTTTGGGGAGGGAAGAGCTAAATATTTCTTTAGTACGATTGTCGCAACGATGCTCTTTTTTGGTGGGGGAGCATTAGGTGTCATGGAAGCTTTTGAAAAATTGACTCATCCTTCTCATGAAGTAGAAAATTCGTTGATTGTCATCATTATTTTGCTCTTTGGTTTAGTTATTGAAGGAAGTTCGTTGCGTATTGCGATGAAAGAAATTCGTGAATTAAACACAGAAAAACTATCAATCATGAAATTTTTAAGAGAAAGTCGTCACAGTGAGATTCTCATTATTTTTACTGAGGATTTTTGTGCAGTCATTGGTCTTTTATTGGCTTTAGTTGGTACCATTTTGACAAAAATTACAGGGATTGCTGCATTTGATGCGATCAGTGGGTTATTGATTGGACTTCTTTTAATGGGAGCAGCGATTTTCTTAGCTAAGGAATTTTATAGTTTGATCGTTGGCGAAAGTGTCACTACAAGTGATTTGAACAAAATAAAAAAAGCCTTTGATCGTCCTGAAGTCTCTCGTTTAATCGACGTTAAAACAGTTCATTTAGGACCTACAGAAATTCTAGTTGCAGCTAAAATTGATATTTTTGATCAGAAAGAAAATGAATCGTATACTCTTATCAATCATATCGAACAAAAATATCAGCGAAAATAAGAACAAAAACTCCCATTTTTTAGATAAAAATAGAGAAATTTCGTTCTAAAATTTCAAATATAACGCTTAAAATTAGAAAAAAATAATATTGTTTTTTAATAAAACGGCTACAATTTCGTTTTTTTATGTTACAATGAGTCCGCTGTTTATTTGTTGTAATTGAAGGAGACATTTTGATGAATAAAAAGAAAAGTGCGCCTTGGCTTCAAGCACTGCACGCAGTAATGCCACTTTGCTTGAGTTATATCCCAGTTGGATTGGCTTGTGGTGTATTATTGCAAAAAGTTGGATTTAATCCAATTTTAGCAGGTTTATTGTCCATTTTAGTTTTTTCGGGTGGAGCGCAATTTTTAGTTGCTTCGATGCTAACCACACAAGCATCTTTTGCAACCACACTTTTGATGGTATTTTTCTTAGAATTACGCTATACATTGTTAGGTTCAAGTCTTTCAGGTTTTATGAAGAAAGAAAAGCGATTTTTCTTAGCGATATTTTCGCAATCTTTAAATGATGAAAATTACGCCGTTAATTATTTAAAATATTCAACTGATCCTACATGGAATAAGCGAAAAGCTTTATATGTGAATTGGTTTTCGATGGCTTCTTGGACAGTTAGTAATATGATCGGGAACATCTTTGGATCAGTGATCCACGTAGATGCTGATCTTGTTCACTTTGCACTGACTGCCATGTTTATTTTTATGTTTGTCATGCAAATGAAGAATGTTTTACTGATTTTTACAGGAATTTTTTCTGGAGCATTAGGGGTAGTGTTCATGGTTTTATTCCAAAATACACTGGGGTTGATCGCAGCTACAGTGATCGCTTCATTGGCAGGTTTCGCCTTAGAAAAAGCCTTCAAAAAAGAGAAAGCAAAAAAACTGAAACGCCTAAAAAATCGTGGCAAACATGTCAACGAACCATTATTCAACTTCCCAGAACAGGAGAGCCAACAAAATGACTAAAACTTATTTATTGCTTTTAGTACTTAGTTTGTTTGTCGTAGCTTACGTACCAAGATTATTCCCAATGCTGTATTTCACTCATCGAAAAGTACCTTCATGGTTTAGTGAATGGATGAAATACGTGCCGGTTGCTTTATTTGCGGCATTGGCTTTTAAAGATGTGTTTATTACTCATGAGCAGCTAGACATTGCCTGGAACGCCAAAATTTTAGCAATGATACTCGTTGCGCTAGTTGCTTATAAATCGCGTTCCATGGCATTGTCTGTTATTACAGGACTTGCTTCTGTTTTTTTACTGTCTATGCTCTAAAATTTGGCCTTCTCTCTTCAATAGAGAGCGGCTTTTTTTATGTATTTTTAAAATTTGATAGAAGTTTTGTCCTTCTTTATTTTTTTGCTATAATGAGAAAGTATTGATTTTACTAAAGGATAGTTGAGGAAGATTTAATGAATAAAAAATTGATGCAAGGAACGTTTTGGTTAACTTTTGCCAATTTACTTTGTAAAGTATTAGGAGTTATTTACTTGATCCCATGGTTAAGCATGATGGGGAATAATCAAGAAGGCATGCTTGCAACAACTTTATATAATGTTGGCTACTTGCCATATGGATTGTTTTTGATGTTAGGAACAGTTGGATTTCCGAATGCGATTGCTAAAAAGGTCGCAGTAGCAACCGAAGAAAATGACGAAGTTGCTTGCCGAGTCATTTTTCGTAGTACCATTAACATTATGTTCGTCATTGGGATCGTTTCGGCAATATTGATGTATCTTTTTGCACCGTTATTAGCGGGGATTAGTCCAATTGCTAATGTGAATAATGGTATTTTAGCGATTCGTAGTTTGTGTCCATCGTTGGTTGCGATTCCTGTTTTAAGCGCTATGAGAGGATACTTCCAAGGAAAAAACAATCTGCGTCCTTACGGTACATCATTGATTATCGAACAAGTCGTTCGCGTATTAGTCATTTTAGCAGGTACTTTTTATTTAAGAGTATTAACAGATGGAACGATTTTACAGGCTGTGTTAATTAGTACAGTGGCTTCATTCTTTGGTGGATTGGCAGCCATTATCCATATGTACATTGTAGGCTATAAAAATGATTACTTTAAATTACCTGATTTCTTGATTTCTAGTCGCTACTTCCAAAAAGAGAATCGAACGGCTTCTATATCCATTATCCGTGAAACGTTACCTTTTATCTTTGTTGGCTCAGTTATCACTATCGTACAAATGATTGACCAAGTAACAATGAAACCACTTTTGCATTTTTTCAGACCAGCAATTACCAATCAGCAATTGGAATTTCTATTCAGTCGTGCTTCTGTCAATCCTAATAAATTGACTTTAATCTTGATTTCGATGGTCGGCACAGTAGCGATCAGTAGTTTACCTTTATTAAGTACCTTAAAGAAAAAAGATCGTCTGCAAATTGAAAAAACGGTAGGAGATAGCTTTTCGATCGCTGTATTGATTTTACTCCCTTCATTAGCTGGGATGTCATTATTAGCGGGGCCTTTATATACTTTGTTTTTCGGCTATGATCCTGATAGTGTTGGTTATTTCCAATTGGCGTTATTGGCTTCTTTATTCTTTTCACTATTTACCATTCTTTCAACGATGCTCCAATCACTCAATCACCATCGGTTTGCTATTCGTTTAACTGTTGAAGCGATTGTCCTAAAAATCATCTTTCAAGTGATTGGGTTAGCACTTTTTGGTGGCTATGGCATGAGTTTTTCAAACACAGTAGCTTTTGCGATCGTATTTATCAGAGGCTATTATTATATGTGTAAAGAATACCGAATTGCACCATTAGCTAGAATAAAATTTTTCTTTCTTAAAACGTTTCGTTCGACCTTATTCATGTTAGTGATTTGTTCGCTTGTCTTTATCCTATTAAACATCCGATTTACGATGACTTCAAAAGCCCATTCTGTTGTTTATTGTATCGTCATTGGTGGTGTCGGTGGACTGACTTTTCTTTTTGCTCAATTTGGTAGTGCGGGTATTCAATTGCTTAAAAAATTCCAACATAGACAGTAAGACAACAAAGTGTCGAGCAATGAGCACGAGCAAAAAAGCTAAATTAAAATGAACATAAAGTGAGAGAAACCTTGATATTTGTTTCTCTCACTTTTGGATTGAGAGGTTCAAATGTAACGTCTCTTATGATATAGTTAAATGGACTGGTAAAATTCTTTGAAATGAGGAAATTAAATAAATGAAACTTGCAGTAGTTACTGACAGTACGGCTTACTTGCCTGAACGAATCAAGAATCATCCTGACTTATTCGTCATTCCCATTCCTGTCATTTTAGATGGAAAAATTTATAACGAAGGAATCGATATTGAAGCAGATGAATATTATGGCCTTCTTAAAAAAAGCAAAGACTTTCCGACAACTTCTCAACCTGCAGTTGGAGAAGTATTAGCATTATATGAAGAACTAAAAAACAAAGGGTATGATACCATTTTGAGTATCCATTTATCATCTGGAATCTCTGGATTTGTGAATACATTGCATGCGATGAAAGATGATGTAGCTGGTGTAAAAATTGTTCCTTACGATTCAAAAATCACTAGTATGCCAATGGGACATATGGTAGAAGCCACATTGGATCTAAACAAAAAAGGGCACTCTTTAGAAGAGATTGTGGCTCATATCGACCGCATCCGTGATAATACTTATGCTTATTTAATCGTTGATGATTTAAATAACCTCGTTCGTGGAGGGCGCTTGACCAATGGTGCTGCCTTAATCGGTGGCTTACTTAAAATAAAACCCATTTTAACTTTTTTAGAAGGAAAAATTGTTTTATTTGAAAAAATCCGTTCTAGCAAAAAAGCTTTTGCTAGAGCGGAGAAAGTGATTGGCATGAGAAATGATGAGATTATGCCACCAGTAAAATTGTACGTTATCCATGCAAATAATTTAGAAGTAGCCGAAGAAGAAAGAGAAAAATTACAAAAACAATACCCAAATGCTGAGATTGAAATTGGCCATTTTGGTCCAGTTATAGGTAGCCATTTGGGAGAAAAAGCGATTGGACTGGCTATTTCAGCACAATAATTCATTTTGATATGTACAACATCGTAAGCGAATCTAGAATTTGTTTGCGATGTTTTTTTGCTTTTTTTATTTATAAGACGTATAATCTCTATAAAAGTTTAGTAAACTAGTAATTTAGTAATTTACTAGTTTACTAATGGAGGAAGGATCGATAGTAATGGAAATCCCAACAAATTTAAAACATAAACCTGTGATTGTTGTAGAAGATTATGATAAAGTTGACGGAAGAAACGCACTTCATACGGATGCAAAGGGACTCTCATTGGGATTGGCTCAATGGAATGATCGTGGGAAAGTAGACATTTCTGGAAAAGTATGGCGTCACACTGGAGAAAAATGGTCACGTCAATCGGAAGAATTACCAATTACACGTATCTTAGATTTAGCTATACTTGCTGCACAAGGAAGCCTCTATTTCCAAGATGCTTATCGCTATGAAAAATTTTATGATCCAGAAAACCCAGTTGTAGACATTATTGGATTGCAGGGAAATCGTATGACCGTAGAAGTTGATACAAAAAATCCAAAGATCGATGAAGACATTATTCTTTATTATGACACTTTACAAAAAGATGGTGAATTAATCGGAGAACGTTTTCGTATATTGAAGCGTTTATTGGATGACTTAGGTTATTAAGATAAAGGAGTACGACACGATGAAAAATTTTTCACTGACTAAGGGTCGACAATTTTCAAGTGTTGAAAAACAAATGATCTGGCAAAAGCCCGCTAGCCATCGAACAAGTAAAGAAGAATTGAGAATTGCAACGGAGATCTATGAAAATTGGCAAGATCCTGAAATGAAAATTAGCAACGTATTGCTGGAAGGAGATGCCGGTTCTGGTAAAACACAACTGGCTAAAGCACTCTCTTCAGATTTACAGCTTCCTTATACTAAAGTGACCTGTTTTGCTGACATGGATAAATCTGATGTATTTGGTGCATTGTTGCCAATTGTTGAATCTGACAGCGACGATGATCAAGAATTGATTGAAGCCATCAAACAAACAGATACACTTGAGGCTGTTTTGCAGTTAATCAAAACCCATTATAACCTCAGTGAAGAACTGGCTAAGAGAAAACTAGCCGATTTTATTCAACGGATGGAATCATCAGAAAAGAATATCATTCGCTATAAATATTATCCTTCTGAAATCGTTCGTGCGATCGAAAAGGGCTATTTATTAGAAATCCAAGAACCTACTGTTATTCGTGATGCTTCTGTTTTAGTGGCATTAAACTCTGCATTAGAACCAAATGGACTTTTAAATTTACCAACTGGTGTCGTTTTGCGTCATCCAGACTGCATTGTCATCATTACGACAAACCGAAATTATGAAGGGAATCGTCCATTAAATGAATCCCTCAGAGATCGCATGCAACACGCTGAAAAAATGGATTTACCTACACTGGAAGTAATGGTTGAACGAGCGCTAGGGAAGACAAATATCCAGCAACCTGATTTGCTATTGAAATTAGCTGAAATCATTCGTTTATTGGATGATACAGCCAAAGCAAATGCGATTAAAGGAGTTGCTGGAATGCGTTCTTATTTCTATTGGGCAAATACTTGGAAACAAGGGCAAGATTTATTAGAATCTATTTATCCAAAAGTACTTTATAAATTGACTACAGATCAAGAGGAATTAACTATTTTGACACAAGCGTTAGCGGATAGTGGCCTTTTAGAGGAACTAAGAGAATTGTTACGCATCATCAAATGGGGACATCCATCAGATCAAAAAAAGAGGATTCAGGGAAGGATTCTTAGTGAAGCCCAAGCTCAAGAAAGAAATATTGATCAAGTTGCTGATGAAACTTTTTCATTAATGGAAAAAGAAAAGACTGAAACAAAAGAAGTGGGGCATGAAGAAGATTTTGATGAAACACTTGAAAATAAAGAAACAGATGCCCATTCATTTCCTTTAGAAGAAACACGCAGTCAAGATGTGGAAGGAAAAAGTTCAGAGAGTCAGAAACAAGCAGAAGATGATTCTGGTACTATGTCTGCTTCTGACATGGAAGCTTATGACAAAGAAATCAAACGTGAGCTTAATAAAGAAGCCCGTCAAGCGATGAAAGGAACCATGCATGAAAAAGAAGGGTTGATTGTCCATCGCCCAAAATTTGATCCACAAGATCAAGAAGCGAAGCAATTAAGAAAACAAATGTCGCCAATTATTGAATCGCTAAGTCGGCAAATTATCGACTTGCTAGAAAACGACGAATCAACAACTTATCAAAAAGGAAAGTATGAGGGACAACGTTTCAATGCAAGTAGGATCGCCTATAACGACTTACGTAATTTTGATAAGAAAAATCCACCCCATGAACAGCCTTCATTATCGGTTGCTTTACGTATTGATGAGTCAGGGTCGATGATTCGCGATGGACGAATAGAAGCCGCAAAACAAGCAGCCATTGCACTAGCCGAATTTGCGAAACGTGTCAAAATCCCTTTAATGATTTATGGTGACACCGCAGATGTTTCTGTTCGTGAGAAGACTTCAATTTTTTCTTATAAAGAATTTGCTGATGATTTTAGTTGGTTAGATGAAAAATTAGTTACCATGAAACCTCGGCAAAATAATCGAGATGGCGCCACGCTGAGACTCATGGCAAATAAGTTAAGCCGAGAAGCCGCTACGACTAAACTGTTAGTATCGATTAGTGATGGGCAACCAAAAGCTCTGCCAGATTATACGGGTAAAAAAGCAAAAGAAGATATACAATCTGTTTTAGCTGAATATGATCGTCAAGAAATCATTTTTATCTCTGCCGCTATCGGACAAGATAAGAAAGAAATAAAAGATATTTATGGAGAAAATCGATTCCTCGATATCAGTAATATCAACGAATTACCTAAACAATTAATTCAATTGATTTCTCGCTATTTGTAGTTTTGACCAATGATAAATGATAGACGTTTTGTAAGCTCACACATAAAAAAATTTTTTATGTGTGAGCTTATTGTCATAGATAAAATGCTGTAGACACTCTTAGTAAAGAAGTCCTTAATTCATTGAAGTAAAAAGATTTTTCTATGTATATTTTCCCATATGTTAGTTGAAAATAAAAAAACAGGGGAGATGTAAATCTATTTCAAAACTTTAAAACAAAACAAACGGTGTCAATAACCAGACTTTTCACAAGCACTTTATATATTGTTACCGCTAACAAGGACACGAAATGAGGGGATTGTTTTATAATAAAGGAAAAAGTATGGGAGGAATGAACACACAATGACTCAAGCAAAAGCATGGTGGAAAGAAGCTATAGGGTATCAGGTTTATCCAGCCAGTTTTATGGATAGTGACGGAGATGGCATTGGTGATATCAATGGGATACGTGAAAAACTCCCTTATTTAAAATCTTTAGGGATCGACTTTATTTGGATTAACCCAATTTATTCTTCTCCTTTTATTGATAACGGTTACGATATTAGTGATTATCAAGGCATACATGAAAAATTTGGTACAATGGAAGACTTTGATCTGCTGCTTGAAGAAGCGCACCAACAAGGTATAAAAATCATTATGGATCTTGTGATTAATCACAGTTCTGATCAACATGAATGGTTTATCGAGTCAAAAAAATCATTGGATAGTCCTTATCGTGACTATTATATATGGGTAGACGGCACACCAGAACATGCACCAAATGATTGGCAATCAATTTTTGGCGGATCGGCTTGGGAATATGACGAAAAAACAAAGCAATATTATCTTCATATATTTGCCAAAGAACAACCAGATTTAAACTGGGAAAATGAAAAACTAAAAAATGAGCTTTTTTCTATGATTCGTTGGTGGTTAGATAAAGGAATTGATGGATTTCGTTTAGATGCAATCTCTCATGTAAAAAAAGATGCATACTCTGTAAAAGCGACTGAAAATCCATTTTCGCCGTTTCAAAATGTTTCAGGAATTGAAGAACACTTAAATGAATTAAAAAATGTTTTTAACAATTATGACATCCTGACAGTAGGAGAAGCAAGTGGTGTTACAGCAGAAGAAGGTCCTGAATGGGTAGGAAAAGACGGTTATTTTGATATGATTTTTGAATTTGATCATCTTTCCATTTGGAAACAAGAAAAAGAAGGAGAACTTGATGTCTTAAAATTAAAAAAAGCATTAAGTGCATGGCAAACAGCGTTAGATGGTAAAGGTTGGAATGCTTTATATATGGAAAACCATGATGTTCCACGTTTGGTTTCTGTTTTTGGAAATACAAATAAATACTGGCAAGTTTCAGCAAAAGCTATTGCGATGCTGTATTTTTTCTTACAAGGCACACCATTTATTTATCAGGGGCAAGAAATCGGGATGACTAATATGCCATTTACGTCCATTGAACAAATTGATGCGGTGGATTCAAAACGACTTTATAAACAATTGTTGAAAGAGGGGAAAAACAAAGAGGAAGCCTTAGATATTGTTGCAGATACGACTCGTGACAACAGTCGCACACCAATGCAATGGAGTTCTAATCAATTTGCAGGTTTTTCTTCCAAGCAACCTTGGTTAGTTGTTAATCCAAACTATCAGTCAATCAATGTAGCCCAGCAAGAAAAACAACCAGATTCCATTCTCACTTTTTATAAAAAAATGATTCATCTTCGTCGAACGAATGAAGGACTGATTTATGGTTCTTTTAAAGAATATCTCACAGAACACACACAAGTATATATCTATGAACGTGCACTTGATAACAATCGTTACCTCGTAATGGTTAATCTTACCAAGGAAAAAGCTTCTTATTCTTTACCAGATGAAGTTGAAGCAAACTGGCAATTGCTTTTGACCAATCAAGGAAATCGTCCATTTGAAAAAAAAGGAACACTTCAACCTTATGAAGCACAATTGTTTAAAAAAATATAGAGTTGACACAAAAAATGGAAACGCAATAAACATGCGGGGTTCAAAAGTAAAGAATACTTTCGAAAACAAATAAATAGTGTTCAAATTACGACAATAAGCCCTAACAGAGGAAAAACATGGGGAGCTGTTTTTCTCTGTTAGGGCTTATTGCTTGATGCAGAACAGCCTGTTCACGACCTCTTTCCTTAAACGGTGTTCACAGCATTGCTTCTGCGGAATTAAGTCCAAAAATGCAAAAATATGAAGAGCTATTTTCACATTTTCATTCTTAATTCTTGAAGCAGACCATGCTGTTCACAACCTCTTCTTAAACGGTGTTCAAGTAGCATCTCTTATTTGCTCGGAGCTGACCGCTACTTTCACGACCTCTTTTACTTCAAGTCATATTCTGCTCGTGGGCCGCCTATGTATTTAAGGCGTGAACGCAAAGCAGTGACGTGCGCATTTCCTAACGTTTGATTTCTTGGGCGAACAGGGACTTGAACGTGTTTGATGTGCATCCCGATCGAAGTATCTCCAATATCAATACCAGCTTGCCCAATGACATGTTCGACTTCTACTGGATCGTTAAACTGTTGAAATGCTGCAACGGAACAGGCTCCTCCTGCGTGTAAAGCGGGTACTACAGAAACGATTTCAAACTGTTTCGCCTCTGCCACAAATCGCTCCACTACAAGTGCTCGATTCAAATGTTCACATCCTTGTACGGCCAATGAAATACCTAAGGGGTCAAGAATTTCTCTTATAGTTTGAATGACCCATTGACCAACTTCAGCACTTGAATTTTTGCCAATATGTCCGCCGACGATCTCGCTCGTACTGCATCCTAGCACAAACAAGTCTCCTGGTTTTAATTTGGCCTCAGCCAAAACATCGTTCACCATTTCAGTTAATTCTTGTGTTAACACTTCTTCTGTAACGATCATTGTTTTCCTTCCTTTCATTATTTAATGAATCTTTTTTTCAATACGGTACGTTGAATAGTCTGAGTAAGAGGAAACGTAAGTCCAATTCCTACAATATTTTGGAAAAAATTACCAGGGAGAGAAGCTACACCAGCAGGCCAATCATATAAGAACCAACCGGCTAAAAAGTAACCAATAATCATAACAATACTTCCTAAAATAAGTCCTACAATCCAATTTTTAGCTGACTTTTTAGAAAAAAACCCACAGATAAAGCCTTGAAGGCCATGGATTAATAATGAAAATATCGCCCACTGAGGATACCCAGAAAGTAAATCAATCAGTAACCCACTTGATGCTCCTACAACTAAACCACCGATCGGCCCGAATAAAGAAGCGGCAGTATATATCCCCACTTCGCAAAGAGTTACAAATCCGTTAGTAGCTGGTATGGGGATCAGAATCGTTAAAGATAGTGCTACTGTTAGTGCAATCATCATCGCATAGACCGTTAAACGCTTCGTTGTTAACATTCAATCCCTCCTTTGATTTGGCCTCCTGACCAGACACTACCTGTTTGATCTTTCATTTTTACACCGTTGATAATGCATTGATACACATAAGCTTTGCTAAGATGGATCGCTTGATCAAGTGGATAGCCTTTTACAAGATTTGCTGTAATAGCTGAAGAAAAAGTACAGCCTGCGCCATTAACTGTTGGTTGCTCCAACTTATTTAATGAAAATGTTTTTACTCCGTTTTCACTATACAAAACATCAACAGCGTCATTTCCCAAGATACCCGAACCACCTTTTACAACGACCGCTTTACTCCCTAAAGAATAGATGCATTTTGCTGAATCAATCATGTCCTCCAGACTGGTACCATGCTCTTTTTCCGAGAGCATAGCTGCTTCCTTTAAATTAGGGGTAGCTAAATCAACAAGAGGAAAAAGTTCATCTATTAAACAGTTTTTATACGTTTGGTGAGCGTGTGTACTTGTTTCTTTAAAAGCCAATACTGGATCGAGCACAATTGGTATTGCTGGTTGTTTCTTTAAGAAGTCTCGCACAACGTAGATCGCTTCTATTGAATTTAATAAGCCAATTTTTATTCCATTTAATTCAGTCATTTTTGAAATGGAAACTAGTTGCTTTTCCAGCCAATCAGCAGGTAAATTCTCTAGAATAAATGCTTCGTTTTCATCTAACATTCCTACGCAGGTCAATGCGCTTAAACCAAAAAGTTGATGATTTTCAAAGGTTTTTAAATCAGACTGGATTCCACCACCAGCAAAGGGGTCTGAACCACCAATCGTTAATATTTTTTTCATCTAATCCCCTCCACGAAAGAAAGTATAGCGAAAGTTTCTAGCAAAGAAAACAGCCAATTGGCATATTTTTATATCAGCCAATTTCAATTCCCTAAAAAGCAAATTTTTTTATCTTAATAACAAGAGAAGAAACCCATTTTTTCTAGAAATCTAAAAAATAGTACTGATGATAAACTTTTTATGACTTAAAATAGGGAGGTAAATTAGGGAATCCTACCTTTTTACTTAAAATAATTATAAAAAAAATCAACACACTAGGCAAAATGAATCAATAAGTGAAGAAGAGGAGGCATTATGGATGAAAGAAATGAACAAGGAAGAAATTAAAAGTATACATAGTGGTGAAGAGAGTCATGAAGAAAGACAGAACGAGGGTCATGAAGAGAGTCAAAGCTCAACGAACAAGGATTTAAAAGCAATGATCGAAGTCTCTAAAATTTCGATTAGCACGGATCTAGATATATTAACTAATCAGTTAAAACCGATTATGATTAAAAAACAAGATGAAAAAGGGATTGAACGATCACTGGTTGTTCTACCTACACATAAAGATTATTCTGCGCTTGCTACTGCGTACATTGAGTTAGATGAGTTAAAAACAAGAGATGCTTATACATTTTTAAAAGAAGCATTACCGACAGAAAAAATTGAAACCTACAACCTTTTAAAAGATAAAATAACTTTAGAAAAAATTGATGACCCATCATATATGGAAACCATATTGAGTGAGGAAATGTATAATGATTATAAATTTACAAAATCTTCGCTCGGACAAGATATGAAACCTAAATACAATCAAGAAGAATTGAAAAATCATGTAATATTAAAAAGTACATTAACTCCTGAACAGCATGACGAATATGTAGCTTCCCTAATGGAAAAAACGAAACAATATCAAGATAAATTAAATGATTTAGCAAAGTCAGTCATTGAAAAGAATACGATCAAATATAAAAAATCAATTAAATCACCGAATAAATTGGATGAACAACACCCATTTAAACTACAGTATGTTGACAAAAACAATGAATCCCATTCAGTGATTGTTACGCCTAAAAACAAAGCGTACAAAAGGCTTAATCAAGCACATGATTATTTAAATAAATTAAAGCAAGATAAAGAGAAATCGACAATGAGGAATCAAGCAATCCCAGATTCAAAAAAAATAGAAACCAACGAAGCAACTAACAACGTAATCTTAGAAAAAATGGAAGACAACAAAACAATCAATGATGTAAGCTCAGAAAAAATAGAAAACAATGAAACAACTAATGACATAAGCTCAGAAAAAATAAAAAATATCGAAACATATGTCAATGATTTGAACAAGAGAATTATTGAAAAAGATACTTACAAAAATAAAAAAAGAAACAAAAAATTAAACCAAGAACAAATATTAGAATCAAACACTATTTCTGTGAGTTACGGAGATGAAAAATATCTATCAAATAACAAAAATTACAAGAATTTAAAAAAATCCTGCCAAAAGTTTATTGAACAAAATAAAAATATTGAATTTTTTACATTAAATTTTAAAGACAAGAATGAGATCTCAAGATCGGTCAATATTCACAAAAGCTTAAACTATAAAAAAATCGCTAAAATCTGTAAAAGGTTTTCTAAACAAAAGCAAACAAATTATACAGAACCATTAATCTTACAAGCTAAAAATAAAGATGGCTCACATCAATCAGTAGTTGTGAGACCAGAAGACAAAAAATATCAAGAACTTGTTGACAATTACAAAATAGCTGTTGAAAAAAGCCTTAGTTTATCGGAGTTAAAAACAAAAAGTCAAGAAGAAAAATTAGGAAGAGTAGCAAATTTAATTGCTAAAGCAAAAATAAAGGTAATAAAAAGTCAGATGAATAGTGCTCAAGAACGTATAAACAATCATGCACAGTCAATCTTAAAGAAACAAGAAATGGAATTAGCTAAATAAAGTGACACTTTTATATCTATATATATAAAAATCGCTATTTAAAGAGGACACTGGATGATATAAAATCAATTAGATCTTAACATTATTATCTACAATTAAAGAATGAGTAGCTTATAATTAAAAATATAGTTAGACAATGAATCAAATAAATAAAAGGAGATATTAAAATGGACGAAACTGAAGAAACTGAAAGTTCAGATGGCCATGATAAGATCGAGTACCAAAAACCGCTTATTATTGAATACGAAGATGGAAAGGGGAATCAGGGAACAATTATTGTCCCCTCTACGAACAAATACTATAAAGATCTTGATGCAGCATATAGCGAGTTAAACAAGTTAGAAAACAGCACGGATTTTTTTATGCTAAAAAACAAATTAACACCCACTCAACATCAAAATATTTTATTTTTAAAAGATCAAATATCGTTAGAAAATCTAGAAGATGAGTCCTTTATGAAAGGCCTGTTGACTCCAGAAATATTTGAAGTCTATAAGAACATGAAAGGTAAACATCCGAAACAATACTTGAAAGATTATTTAGTTTTAAAAAGTGTATTAAATCCAGAGCAATTTCGGGAGTATTTGGATTACGCCGATTCCATACATGCTCAAGATCAATCGATTAGTCTTTTAAATTTAAAAGCCAAAGCAATAGATCACGTTAAAAAACAGCTAGAGCCGTTAGAAAAAGCAATAGCAATAAAGAACAGCATCAAATATAAATATTTCGCTAAAGCGCCAAAAGATGTGGAAGAACGTAAATCGTTTAAACTTGAGTACTGTGACAAAAATGGTGTTTCACGTTCAGTATATGTGATGCCTACAAATAAAGCTTACAAAAGACTACATCAAGCCCATAATTATTTAAGCAATTTAAATAAGCTAAAATTAAATAAAGAAAATTTAACACTAACTAACGAAATAATTCCAGAAAAACTTAAGCATACCAAAACTTATATTAATGTTTTAGCAAAATTGATTATTGAAAAGGATATGCCTAAAGATAAAAAAAGAAATACGCTAGTAGAACAAGCAATAGAACCAATAACTATTCATGTGAGTTATGAAGATGAAAAATATATTCCACGTTCAATAACTCTTAGTAAAAACTACAAAAATCTTGTTAAATCCTATCGAAAATTTGCTAAACAAGGGATATTGAACAAGGTAGAATCGCTTACTATAAATCTGAAAGACGAAAATGGTGACATTCGATCGATAGCAGTATCAGAAAATAAAAGCAAAAGCTTTGCAAAAACCTGTGAAAGATTTGCCAAACAAGAGAAACTAAACAATACAGAAGCACTTGTCTTAAAAGCGAAAGATGAATATGGCTTTTCTTTACCTGTAATTGCACTCCCAGGAGATAAAAAGTATAAAGAGATTGTTGAAAATCAAAAAATAGTTGCTAAAAAAGTGATTAAACTAACCGAGTTAGAAACGAAATACATAGAAGCAAGAAAGCAAGGAAAATTAGGGAAGATAGAAAATTTAATTGCAAAAGCTAAAATAAGTCAATTGCAAGGTCAAATTAAGAGCGCCAATGATCGAATAATCAATTATACAAAATCAATCGCAAAAAAGAACGGACTAGAATTGGCTAAATAAAGTCTCGCTTTTTACACAAAGCGAACATAAAAAAATGAAGGAAAAGAAAACATTATCACTGTTGTGACCAATAGAAAATGGTTTGGCTTATAATTACACTTATTTCTTATAAGATAACGAAAATAAAAAGCGATAGTCATCATCATGTGCTGATCCAGTTGGTTTTTAGGCCTAACTTAGTGATCCGGAACAACACTACACTGTAACTATCGCTTTTTTATTAAGCTTTTAATTCTTTTTCAATTTGTAAGCGACGAACTTTCATTGTCGCCGTACGAGGGATATCTTCGTAAGCTCGAATGATTGGCGTATTCAAGCGAGGTAATTCATGGACTTGTTTCCACCAACGATCCCAATCCATTTCTTGCTTAGGAGCAAGTGCGATAATTGGTTGAGGAGCATCTTGTTTATCACGTACAATGACTACTTCTGATAAAAATTCTAATGAGTCCAATAAGAAATCTTCAATTGCCAGATTACTATTGATATGATCAATCAAGTCGACTTGGCGATCTTTTAAGTATAGGTGGCCTTGTTCATCCATACTGCCGTAGTCGCCACTATCCCACCAAGCACCATAAACATTTTCTTGGAAACGTACATCTTCTTTATAATAAGTCAGCGCACGACCTTTTGAAAGAAGCTGAATATGCCCATCCGTATTTGGCGGTAATACATGACCGTTTTCATCCGTAATACGTGCTTTTGTTAGCTCCCCAAGCCCTACACCCATATCTCTAGCATTACTTGATTGTAAACTCTCTAAAGTATGAGCTTTTAAAATCATCGGACCACATTCGCTTTGTCCGTAGACTTGTAAGAATATTGCTTCTTTATTCGTAGAAGTGTTTAGAAATGCCTTCATTGTTGAATTATTAATCGCATCAAAAGTGGAGTGGTAGTAGCGAATGCCTGCAAAAGCTTCTGGATGTTCTTTTGCTGTAAAACTCCATTGAACAAAGTTATTTGGATGAGTTTCTAGCGCAATCGGCGGATTTGCTTTTAACATATCAACCACGTTATCTTCCTGAGCACTTGCTAACGGCATCATAGGAAAACCCATTGCCATCAAAGAAGAGATACCAATATTAAAGCGAGAATGAACCGGAGAAATGTGGAATGCTACTAGTTTTTTCTCTGCAATTTTAGTAAAGACCGTTTTTTGCCATTTTGTACGCCAGCCCATGGAGTTTGCTGAGTGACAAATCAATTTAGGAATACCAGTTGTTCCAGATGTATGCGTCATATAAGAAATTTCATCGTCAGCTAGTTTTTTCTGTTCAACAGGCAGAGCAGGTTGATTTAGTAAATCGGAAACAGCTATCCGCTTTTCTTTTGAGCCGTTTGAAATTCCTGCCACACGTTCTGCAGTTTCGTCATCAAATAGGATAAAGGGATCTTCTAAGCGCTTAACAAAAACTTCTAAAGTTGGTGTTGGAAAATGATAAGAGATCATTGCAGGAACAGCTCCTAAGTAAGTCGAAGCAACAGCTAATAAATACGTGTCAAACGCTGAGCTTTTATAAATCATGACCTTATCTCCAAGTCCTACACCAAGGCTAGCAAGTTGATAGGCACGTGTTAAAACCTGTTGACATGTTTTTTTGTAAGTGCTTTTAAAACCAAGCTCAGGAAAAGCTGCCAAGGGTTGATCAAAAATAATAGGGACATCAGGTGTTGCATTGGCCGAATCTTGAAAATTTGAGAAAAGATTCAGCGGGGTATAAGTAATTGTTTCCATAGGTCACACTCCGATTTCAATTGTTAAACAAAATAGTCAGCAAAATAGATGAACCAATTTTTTTGTGAATTTTGTCATTTACTTTGCAAATTCCGCTATAATCTTAGCATAAACCTCAAATAAAAAACAGCTTTCTTTGTGAAAAAAATCATTATATTTTGTTATTCCTTGTTTTTGATACAGTAGATAGTTCCTTATAAGAAAAATTCAGCATTCTTTTATGAACTTCTTCAAAATCATGCTTATTCACGTAACGATTGCCATACAGATAATTCACAATGTCCATATCATTGAAATAAAGCAAAACATAGTAGCCAAATGTTTTGCGGCAAAGTTCTGGTGAGACGTTTTTATAAACGGTTATCTTATTTAATATTTGACGAATGGTTCGCGGTGAAATTTGTTGATCATGTGAAGAACGAAAAACAAAGGACGTCATTGTTGTTCCATTTTTTGTTTTCTCTAAATAACTGTTCAAAAAAGGAAGGGCTTCGTTAGGAATCGGTGATTGGTTCAACCGATTTTTTTTGCGCGTCACAGTGATTACTTGTTTATTTATGTCAATATCGTTTCTTTTTAATTCAACCACCTCATGGATTTTTAACCCACAGTATAAAAGGACAGCCAGAATGGCTAAGTTTCTGGTACGATTTTTCTTTTCAAAATTTGCTTCACGCGTAGAATGAAATCCTTCCACTGGTACAAATAAATTTTCAAATGAAGAAAATAGGGAAGCATCCATGTAACGTGGGGCGGCTTTTGTCGTCTCTGGTACTGTTTGTCCTAATAACGATAATTCTTCTTCTAACAACCCCTTTTGATAAAGAAAACGTAGAAAGTGATTCAATGAATATTGTTTTCTTGAAAGTCCGTAATAACCATTTTTAAATAATTGATTCGTTTGTTGATCTGCAGTGGTCTGAAATATACGTGTATGGCGATAGATTTTTTCTAAAAAATTCAAGTAATCTTGTTTTTCAAGCTGTAGGATAAATTTATCATCTACTTCATGATCAAATGCTCCTCGTAAATAGTCAACAAATAAGTGAAAGTCTTTCGCATACTCATACCGACTGCTTAATGAAAGTTTCTTTTGATTTTCTTTTAAAAATTCCTGAAAAATAGGAGGGAGAAGAGCTACACGTTGTTTTAATTTTTCTTGAATATGCTTCCTTGTTTTTTGATCCATCAGAACTCACCCTTTTTTCTATTTTTTATTATTGTAACTTATTTTTACTTGTTCATCTATTTCCTTTTCCTGTTAAGCACTTATTTAAGTAGCTTTTAAGGTTGAATTGTAAAAATAAAAACAACTGAGAAAGTGATCCTTCATCACGAAAAAACTCGAAACATTTTTCATGACGTAAAAAATAATCCTTTTGTCAGCTCGTTCTTTTAGATGCTGGATTTGAAAAAAGAGGTGCTTCTTATGGATAAAAAAGAATTAGGATTTACTTATAGTTATCTTTCGATGGGGTTGTTTATCTTTCAACTCTTTTGTCAACATTATATGCAAGAAGGAGTTTCCCAAGAAGTGAAATGGGGATGGTTAGTGCCATTATTCGGTGGTTGTTTTATTTTTAGCCTAGATTTTCTATTACAAATATTCAGTAATCGCCCAGGTTTTTGCCTCTATCATATAGGTTTGGCCACTTTTACTATTGGAATTATTGTTCAAGGAACGTTAGAACTCATTCACTTTACATCTCTTTATATGCATTGGTTTTCCATCGCTGGAATGGCTTTGTGGGGAATAAGTCTATTTATATCTCTTGCCTCATATTTATTGAAAGAAAACGAGGACTGAACCATTAATCAAGAGGTTGTGAAAAGGCTTCTCTGCATCAAGCAATAAGCCCTAACAGAGAAAAACAGCTTCTCATGTTTTTCCTCTGTTAGGGCTTATTGTTGAGGAATTGCTACTTGAATGTCGTGAAGAGGTCGTGCACAGCATAATGCAAAAACATTCTTTACTTTTTGTCTCAGTCTCTTTTGTTGTTCTTCTATTTACATAGATGAACTGTCTATATAGCAGAAACCGATCCTTTTTATTCCTCAAATAATTATCAAGAAAAAAATCTAGACGATGATCTCTAATTTAATGGAAGTTGGAGCTGAAAATCAACTCCTTGAGGCAAGTTGTCCATCACTGTAATTTTTCCTTTATGTTGTTCAATGAGTTGTTTTGCTATTGCTAATCCAAGACCATAGCCACCAGTTTCTTTTGAACGTGATTGGTCTTCCCGATAAAAGCGCTCAAAAATACGTTTTTTTTCTTGGTCGTCAATTGCCGGGCCTGTATTTTTCACATGGATTAACCAATCTTTGTGGGTAGCTTTAGAAGTCACGATGATTTGATCCTGTGAGTTTGTGTATTTCAAGGCGTTATCTAAGAGGATAACAAGTACTTGATGAATTTTTTTAGGATCAAAGGAAGCAATGATTTGTGGTTCATTTTCTAGAATGAATTCTTTCTGATCAATTTTGGCCATTTCTTGAAAGGGTTTGATCAATTCTTCTAAAAAAGTATCTGTTTGAATTTCTTTTTTCTCTAAAATTTGCTCATTCGAATCATTCCTTGCAATTGTTAAAAGATCCGTTGTCAGTCCTGTTAGTCTTCGGGTCTCAGATAAAGCTTGTGCAATACTTTCTGATTCTTCAATAATTGTATGAGTTGGTTTGGTAAAGAGATATTCAAGACTATTTTGAATGATCGTCAAAGGTGTTCTTAATTCATGAGAGGCATTTTCTACAAATTCTTTTTGCCGTTTCCAAGATGCTAGGATGGGACTCATGGTTAATTTGGACAAATAATAACTGATCCCAATAGAAAGTAACCAAAAAATCACCATACAAATGATCATGATTGTTCGAAAATTTGCCAAAGAGTCCTTGATTGGGTTTGTGTTTGATAAAACTTGAATATAGGCTACCTTACCTTGATCTACACTGGCTTTTTTTGTAATGGAACGAAAAGAGAGAGGTGTCTCGCTATTTTCTTGTTTCAATTCGATATTTTGGATGGTATCTAGATTGTTTTTATCGAGCTTCAACTCCTCAATTTGGTTAAAACGAGCACCGATTGCTTCTTTATTGAGGATCTCGCCATCGGAAGACCATAAAACAACTTGGGTATTAAAGCGATCGTTGATAGGGCCCCCCCTTGGTTGCGACGTTCCTTGTTCAGGCGGAAACAACGCTTGATCTGAATTTAAAAACGGGTTGTCTTGTTGATAACGTGCAATTTCTAATTGGACAGTCCGAGAATTTGCATCAATGTTTTTTAAGGATAGGTCTGTTTCCCGATAAGCGGATTGGTTCAAGACCTGAAGAGTGATGAGCCCAAGTAAGAAAAAGATCAAAGCAAAGGCTGCGACGTTAGCTGCAAAGAACTTTTGTCGCTGTTTCCAAGAAATATTTCCATTCATTTTCAATCACTCTCCTTGCATGATATAGCCAACGTTTCGTAAGGTTTTGATTTCTTTATCGATACCTGTTTGACGTAGATGTTTTCGCAGATTGCTCATATAGACTTCCACAACAGTAAGTGTCGTATCTGAATCAAATCCCCAAATGCGATCAAAAATTTGTTCTTTGGTTAGAATGATCCCTTTATTTTGCAGAAAATAAACGAATAGTTCAAATTCTTTGCCCTGAATAGGGAGTACTTCCCCAGAAAAACAAACCTCGTTACTGTTGAGATCACAAATGACTTCTTTATATTCAAGCGTATTTTCATTAAAGAGCCCTAAAGAACGTTTTAGTAACGCTTTAGTTCGCATGATTAATTCTTCTCGATAAAAAGGCTTCGTCAAGTAATCATCGGCGCCTCGTTCAAATCCTTCAATTTTATCTTCTAAGCCATCTTTGGCTGTCAAAATCAAGATAGGTGTCTGAATATTTTCTTTGCGGATCTTCTCTAATACTTCATAGCCATTCATTTCTGGCATCATCAAGTCAAGGATAGCCAAATCATAGATACCACTTTCTAGTTCATACAATCCTTCGCTACCGTCGTAGACTTGTTTTGTTTCTCCAATCTCTGAGAGAATATCTTTGATGTTATCTGATAACACATAGTCATCTTCTATAATTAATAATTTGATCATTGGATTTCCTCGTTTCATTGCTTCATTGGTTTCTTCCAGTTTATCATGAATACCATAAAAAATACTTAAAACAAAAAATTTCTCTTCCCATGCGTTCCATCAGGAGAATGAATAAAAAATATTTAATTTTCTTCCTAAATGATGCATTAGAATCTCATTCTTTAGATGAACATTCTGATGATTGGACTTTATATAGTGACAAAATGTCACTATCGAGTTATACTTTCCTTTAGTGACATTTTGTCACTATACGAGGGTTTAAAGGTAGGAGGATAACAAATGTTTTTAGCAATAAAAGAAATGAAATATGCAAAACTACGCTATGGATTAATCATTGGTATTATGTTTTTAATTGCCTACGTGGTTTTCATGCTATCTGGGTTAGCTAGTGGCTTAGCAGAAGAATTTAAAAAAGCCATTGATGATTGGGGAGCACAGGAAATTGTTTTATCAGAAGACGCAAATAACGTATTTGCTGCCTCGCAATTAACAAGAGAGGATTTAAATAGCGTCAAAGCCAAAGAAAAGGCACCGATCGGTTTGTTTAGCGGAGCAGTCAAAGGAAATAAGAAAGAAAATGTCACTGTTTTTGGCACAACTAACGAAGCCTTTTTGCTTCCAAAAGTAAGTAGTGGGCGTTTATTCGAAAAAGAAAATGAAATCATTATTTCTCAAAATCTTGCTGAAGGGAACTATAAACTTGGTGATCAACTGAAAATTGGAAGTTATGATCAAAAATTAACAATTGTAGGTATTTTCCCAGAAACTTATTATACTGTTTCTCCCGTTATTTATACGGACTTAGATACATGGACACAATTAAAATATGGCGATCAACCCTTTTCTTCTCCAAGTAAAAAACCAATTAATGCGATCGTTACAAAACAAAAAGCGACCATTACAAAAGAAGGTGCTTCGAAGACTTTACAAAAACTAACAATCCCTGATTTTATTGAAAGTATTCCGGGGTATTCGGCACAAAACATGACATTAAATGCTATGATCTATTTCTTATTTTTAGTTGTAGCGGCAGTAGTAGGGATCTTTATGTACGTGATTACCTTACAAAAAACGGCGATATTTGGCGTAATGAAAGCTCAAGGCATTCGTCATACCTTTATCGCAAAATCGCTTGTTGCCCAATCTTTTATCATTGGCGTTTTTGGGGTATCTTTAGCTGTCTTAGTGGCATTTTTAACTAGCTTAATCTTACCAAGTGCTATGCCATTTGCGATTATCTGGCCTCAGTGGCTGATGTATAGCGGCGTATTGATTCTTGTAGCTGTACTAGGCGGTTTATTTTCAATTCGGACCATTGCAAAAGTGGATCCAATCACAGCGATAGGTGGGTAAAAGAAATGAAAAATATTTTAACTATGAAAAATATTGTTAAAACATTTGGCAAAGGCCATACACAAGTAACGGCGTTAAAAGGGATTAATTTCAACGTGAAGCAAGGAGAATTTGTGAGTATCATTGGTCCTTCTGGCTCGGGGAAAAGTACATTTTTGACCATTTCAGGCAGCTTACAAACACCAACATCTGGAGAAATCAAAATCAATGAACAATCTTTTTCAAATTTATCTGAGACAAAAAGAGCCGATTTACGTTTTAAAGAAATTGGCTTTATCTTACAAAGCTCAAATTTGATTCCCTTTTTAAAAGTCAAAGAACAATTTTATTTAGTCAATCAAGTCAACCGTCAGAAAAAAGAAGAAGCAACTATTGATGCTTTATTAAAATCACTTGATATTTATGAATTAAAGGAAAGCTATCCGAAAGAACTTTCTGGTGGGGAAAGACAACGTGTGGCGATTGCTCGCGCCTTATTTAATGATCCTAGTTTGATTTTAGCGGATGAGCCTACAGCCAGTTTAGATACAGATCATGCTTATGAAGTCGTTCAATTACTCGTAAAAGAAGCTCATGAAAAACAAAAAGCAACGGTTATGGTTACTCATGATGAACGGATGATCAAATGGAGCGATCGTGTTTATCGAATGAAGGACGGACAGTTATTCGAAGACCGTAGAGAAGTAGAAGGAGTAAATAGACATGCCTAAAGCAACTTTTCTTAATCTTTCTTCTTCAAAGAAACAAAGAATACTTGAGATTTTGTTGCAAAATTTTTCAAATCGACACATGCAAGTAAAAGTAGCAGATATTGTAGAAGGAATTGGCATGTCTCGTGGCGCTTTTTATAAGTACTTCGAAGATTTAGAAGATGCTTATACTTACACAATCCATCATTATTCCGTTTACGTTCATCACAACATATTAAAGTCTATTAGTAATAATCAAAAAAATTTCTTTCAAGGAATAGAAAGTTATCTCGCTTGGTGCACGACATTGGATCGTTCCAGTAGTGATTGGTTGGCCATTCAATTGTTAACTAAAAGCAATGATGTAAGTACCCAAAAGAGAATCACTTCTTCTTCTGAATCAAAGATGCTCAAAGAGTGGTTCAAACTTTTAGAAATGAATGACTTTTCGATAAAAAGTGAAGACGAAGCCCTTAGTTTTTTATATTTCGTTATGGAACTAATCATCCATTCATTAACGGATTTCATCGCAAATGATTGGACCAGTGAACAACTGCTCCAAGACTTTCATTACAAAGTCAAATGGTTGACACCTGGTTTAACAAAGAAAGGAAAATAAGAAGGTTAGTGGTTAGCTACAGGTACTTAGATAACCACCTGTAGCTAACCATCATAAATTTACTGTTATTTTAGATTGGAGCTATGTTTACGCATAGCTCTCCTTTTATTTATTCTATTTTGCAAATAAGAAGAAAATGGGTAGCTACCATTCGTACATAAACTTAAATTTTTTCGTTTATCTGTCTAGATTTTTTACAAATTAGCACAAAGGATGGAACAAAATAGCAACTAGTTTTCTTCTTTCAATTCCGGTATTCCTTTAACAGTCCTTTTTGAATCAATCCTTGTTTTTGTTTTAAATTCAAAATATTTTCTTGGTAGTTTTGTGCATACATGACCGAGTAAAGAGTGTTTAATACATAGTCAAAAGCAATTTGTGACGAAAAAGTGGCTACCTTAGCAAAATCTAATTCGTCTTGTGAGACAATTAAACGCATGGTTGCTTGTTTGGCCATTTCTGAATGCTCATTACCAGTGATTAGCAATGTCGAAGCACCGACATGCTTTAAATAGGTCATGATTTTTTCATAATGATGGATTTTTCCACTATAAGACAGAAAGATTGCACAGTCATTTTCCGTTAAATTTGCCGCATTCCAAGAAGAATCACTGTATTCTTCCGCTAAAATTAAGAATTTATTGATTTTGACTAATTTGTTTTGGAATTTACGAGCGGTGATTTGCGAATCTCCTTTTGCAAAAACAAATATCCGATTTGCTTGATTCAGTCTTGTTGCAATAGAGTCTAATGGCTGGTTTTCTAGTTGCAACTGAGCTTTTTTTATGGCTTGAATAGAGAGATCTGCCATTTTATTGGCAATCGTTTGTCCATCATCCTCATCAGTAAAAGGAAAGTTTGGATCAATCACTTGGTTGAATTGTGTCATCAAGCGATGGACTTCTCGACCTAATTCAAAGCGAAATTCTCTAAACCCAGAAAATCCTAGTTTCTTACATAAACGAATAATCGCAGAATGTGAAGTGTAAGTCGCTTTTGCTAGCTCTTCAATGGTCATATAAACCGCCGTTTCAAGATTTCTGTTCAAATAATCTGCGATCCGTTTTTCTGTATTTGTAAATGTATCTTGGCGTAATAATTTATCTTCAATTAACATGTATGCTACCTCCAAATCAATCTTACTGAATAAGTTTCTTTTTAGCTACTATTTTTCAGGGAGTTTAAACATTATTTTCATTTACAAGAAAGAAAGTAAACTTTTATTGAACATTTTTTTCTAATTTTGATCAAAACATTAATAATAGATTTTTTTCATATATACTAAGAGTAATCATTGTTTGGAGGGATATTTATGTTAACAATTGCCTACTTAGGAAATGGAAAAAGTACAAACCGCTATCATTTGCCTTTTTCTCGAAAATTAACAGATAAAATCAAAATCAAGAAAATTTTTTCTCCGTCTGAACCAGTTTGGGAAACGTTTGATGATATTGAATATACGAATCAACTGGATGCTCTTTGGAATGACCCAGAGATCCAATTGGTGGTTATTACAACACCTAGTCAATTTCACTTTGAATATGGAAAAATGGCTCTTGAACACGGAAAAAATGTATTGGTTGAAAAACCTTTTGCGGAAAATTCAGAGGAAGCAAAAGAATTGTTTGATTTAGCAAAACAAAAAGGATTGTTCATCCAATGCTATCAAAATCGACGTTTTGACTCGGACTTTTTAACGGTTCAAAAAGTCATTGAAAGTGGAAAACTTGGAGATATTTTAGAAATCGAAATGCACTATGATTACTATAGACCAGAAGTCCCAGAAAACACGATGGAATTTTCAACAGCGAACAGCTATCTTTATGGACATGCTTGCCATACAGTGGATCAAGTCATTTCCTACTTTGGAGAACCTGACGATATTCACTATGATGTGAGACAGCTATTAGGTAAAGGTCGTATGAACGATTATTTTGATCTTGATTTTTACTATGGAACAATGAAAATCTCTGTAAAATCAAGTTATTTCCGCATAAAAGAACGTCCAAGTTTTGTTGTTTATGGAAAAAAAGGAATGTTTGTGAAACAAACAAAAGATCGCCAAGAAGAACACTTAAAAATGTTCTATATGCCAACAAATAAAGATTTTGGTATTGATCAACCTGAACATTATGGAACACTTACCTACATGGATGAAGACAATCGTTACCATGAAGAAAAAGTCATCTCTGAGGTAGGAGATTATAGTCGGGTCTATGAAGGAATTTATGAAACTCTTATCCATGGTGCTGAAAAAATCGTAAAAGACGAAGAGACGCTTCTTCAAATGAAAATTTTAGAAGAGGGGATTAGAGAAATTCAAGAAAAAGAAGCAAGATAAGAAAATAAAACGATGCCAACAGTCGTTTATGCAGGCAATAAAAATTACCTTATTTATGAAATTTAAAAGAGACAAATAAAATATATCAATGAGAAAGCGATTTGTTTGTATTCTTATGTTTTGTCAGTTATTTTATTTTTATGTACTATAAAATAAGTAACTATTAGGAGGAATACGTATGACAAACTACAATGAGGAAGAAAAAGGCAAACGTTTAAGAGGGTCCATGGCGCCCAAAACAGAAGAAGATGTTGCATTAGCTGGAACAAACTCTGGAGAAACACAAAACAAACAAGAGTCTTTATCTGGAACAAATTCAGGCGAAAAAAAAGAAGTCGCCTTATCTGGATCTAATTCAGTTGAAGAAGAAGAGACAGAAGGAACAAATGGCTTCGAGAAAGAAGTTGAAAAGATAACAGAAGAAGTAAAAGAAAAATTTGAACATTTGACTTCAAAACATCACTCAAAGAAATAAGCCTAATTTGTTCTCTAAAAATTTCTTTGTTGAATATTTATGAAAAAGGAACAGCAATTTCGCTGTTCTCTTTTTTTCAAGAAACAATTTTTCCTTTTCGAGAAAAAAATGTTATCTTAATTTGTTATTTTTGTATTATTCTTTATGTTGTAGGGCAAATATATTTATTTTAAATGAATAATATGGAGGAATATATGGAAAACTTTTGGTTAAAGATCACCAATTCAAGTAAGATTGCTCAAACAGATATTTTTGGGTTAGTAACGACTTTTTTATCAGATCATATGTTTTTGATTTTAGGCGGAATGGTTTTGATCGTTTTTTTCATGCTATTATTAAGTAAAAAAATGACAGATAAATCACCAAACAAGAATTTCTCATCAAAAACAACTTCAAAACAAGGGCAATATAAAAAGTTTAAATAAGCCAAATATGTATACATAATCTTGGTATTAACTTTCTTAAAAAAAGTGATACTAGAAGTGCTTACTTACAGTAAAAAACCGAAGACCACGAAAATTTTAAAAGTAATTTTCGTGGTCTTCGGTTTTTTTGTAGCGATTTCTATGGTGAAACTGTTCTCCTTGCATATTCTGTTTTATCTAAGATATTTATTATTTAAATTAGCCATGATTTTTTCCTTTTTGTTAACGTTGAAAATATGTTCAAGGCAAGCTTCTTAAATAGTTTACTATAAAAAATATTTATAGTAACTATAATTTACATTATATTGATAAATTTTCAAGCTTGAACTATAATTTTCATGAAAATAACAAAGGTTAGGAAAAGGAGTGTACAAGAGCATGAAAAAAACAAGTAGAAAAGTAGTCATCGTGGGAACTGGTTTCGTAGGAACAAGTATTGCTTATGCAATGATTAACCAAGGAATTTCAAATGAATTGGTATTAATAGACGTTAATCAAGAAAAAGCGGAAGGAGAGGCTTTAGACCTTTTAGATGGTATGGCATGGGGAGAAGAAAATGTCGCTGTCTGGTCAGGTGATTATGCTGAGTGTAGCGATGCCGATTTAGTAGTAGTTACAGCAGGAATCAATCAAAAACCTGGACAAACTCGCTTAGATTTAGTGAAAACCAATTCAGACATTATGAGAGATATCGTAAAACAAATAATGGGCTCTGGTTTTGATGGCGTACTGGTTATTGCTTCAAACCCAGTAGATATTTTAACTTACATTGCATGGAAAGAATCAGGATTGCCTGCTTCACGTGTAATTGGAACTGGTACAACATTAGATACTACACGTTTTAGAAAAGAAATTGCTTTAAAACTTGAAATTGACCCACGTAGTGTTCATGGCTATATTTTAGGAGAACACGGCGATTCTGAAGTAGCAGCTTGGTCTCACACAACAGTCGGTGGCAAGCCAATTATGGAATTTGTTGAAAAGGATCATCGTCTTGAAGAAAAAGATTTAACCATTATTGCAGACAAAGTTAAAAATGCAGCTTATGAAATCATTGATCGTAAAAAAGCAACTTACTACGGTATTGGTATGAGTACTGCACGAATTGTTAAAGCAGTATTGAACAATGAACAAGCAGTTTTACCTGTTTCTGCCTATTTGACAGAACAATATGGAGAAAATGACATCTTTACTGGAGTACCTTCCATTGTTGATGAAAATGGAGTGAGAGAGGTCATTGAACTATCCATCACAGAAAAAGAAAGTCAAATGTTCAAGCAATCAGTTAGTGAGTTAAGAAAAGTATTAAATACTGTATTGTAGTTACTTGTAAAAAATAAATCTTAAAAGTGCCTCTTAAGTTAGAATTTAAATGAACTTAAGAGACACTTTTTTTATCGTTCATTTTCTTCGTATACTTTTTATTATTTTTTCAGAAATAATTGTTCTGTTGGCATTTTATAATTGTTATAGAATGAAAGTATGTATAAAGTGATGTTTACTTTTGGATAATAAATAGAAACTCACACGAATATTTTTAGTAAATACGTTCTTTCATAGACGAAAAAATGAATGCTAAAGCCGTCTTATCCTTATTAGCTAGTAAAAGGAGGGAAAGGAGTGCCAAAAATAAAACCAAACAAATCTCTAAAAAAAATTGAACCCATTCACACGTGAATAACGAATAAAATCCCTATCAGTAAACAAGACTACCATAGGAAAAGCAAAAATAGCTATACATAAAAGCAATCATCAAAAGGCTTAACTCAAGTAATCCTGAAACTAACTTTAGTAAAAAACTATCATAAAAAACAAGAAAGGGGAAGGGAATAGCAGGATAAATGATGGACTTAAACATATTGATCCAATTAATTGAACTTGCCAGTAGTCTTTAAGTTATTACAATGCTTTCCTGTTTATTCTATTAAATATACATTTATGATAAAAAGTGCTATCTAAGAAAAGAAAAAATGTCAGTTTAACTTGATTTTAAAATAATTTTTGGAGGAGATATCATGCCCAGCGACAAAAAACAACAAAAGAAGCTCATTTATGCAGAACTAGAAAATCCAAAAAGTACAAACATGGCTAGACCCACAATGGTTGAAAATTCTGTTGTTTACGCAGAGATAAAGAATCAAAAGGTAACTGATCAACAAGAAGAAGTTAAAACTTCTTCTGTTAGAGAATTGATAAAAAAATTTGATACTGATTCTACTGAAATAAAATCTAATCAAAAAGAACAGCAAACCTACAACAAATCAGTTAAAGAAATGCATTATCTCGTATTACAAGATAACCCAGAGAAGTTTGGAAAAACACTTCTCGAATTTGATCAAAAAACTGACGATGTTATAATATTAGGCTTTAATATTTATTATGATAAAGATAGGAAAGAACTGAGACAATTTAAAGAAAAATCGAACGAAAATCATTTGGTAGCAAAAGATATACAGCTTGATGACAAAAATGAATTATTCGCTCATGAACAGACTTATAAAGAAATAATCAAAAATATAGATGAGCGTCCATTAAATATAAAAGCGGAAGAAAAAAAATCAGTATCTGATCATACTTTGACGTTATCTAGTAGTCAAGAGAAGAAAGGAAAACGTTTTACCAACTGGATGAAAAACTCTAGGCTTGGTAAGATGTTAGGCTTTAACAATTATCATGGTAAAGATAAGAAAGAGCTGAGACAACTTGATGAATCATTGAACAAAAATCGTTTGTTAGCAAATAAAGTAGAGATTGATGACAAAAAATTATTCCACATCAATGAACAGACTTACACAAAAATAATCAAAAATAGAAATGATCGTCCATTGAAGATGAGGATGGACACAGCCAAACAATCCTCTTCTGAAAATCAACAAACAACCAAACAAAAACAGCAAGATCTACAAAGAAATTTATGGTCAATCTATAAATAGAAATGATCTTTTAAAAAGACAGAAATAACTGAAACATAAAAGTAATTTACTCCAAAGAAAAAAGAATTAAAACGACCATCTGTTAAACAGAAAGTGAAAATACACGATTCAACAAGATGAAAATAACTATTTTAGTTAAGCAAGAAGAGAGAATCACTCATTAAACACACTTCAATGTCTGTGTTAAATGCCCAGATGATCTTATTCCTGGTTCTATTGCCGTGGTTTTTAGTTTAAGTTCTGAAATGTAGAAAATTTTAGGAGGATAACCGATGGAAAATGAAGTAATGGAAAAAATATCTAGTTTTATTGTGGATGAGTGTAAAGAGTTCTGGGATATTTCTGGGTCCGTATTTGATTTTTTGTTTATGGAAGGTCGTTACCAATCTTTTAATGGATATAATGAACTTTTAAAGGCATTTATGGAGTTTAGACATACATATGATCAAGCTTTTTTAAAGTTTATTGCGGAGATCGAAGACATCGAAAAACAAATAAATACAGAGGAGCATCTATAAGCGCTTCGTACATTTATATTTTTTTCTTTACTTGGTCAATAAGTACAATAAGTTTTGTACTTTTGAATTACAGGAACAAGAAGGTAAAGTTCCCTTGAAGAACCACAAATTAATAATGTAAACAAATAGATTCACAAAAATAGAATGGAGTGACTGGATTGAATCCTTCGCGAACTAAAGAACTTGAAATTGAATACTATTCATTACAAGCCAAACTCAGATTTTTAAGATCTGTTATCGAAGCTGAAAATCAGCAAACTTATTATAGAAAAGATTTAGTTGCATATAAAAATATAATTAAAGAAATTTCTGAAACAGTTATAGCAATAAACGAAATTCGACTGGAATTGACTTCTTTACCTTTTTCTAGGAATAAAGAATTAAATAAATCCAGTTCTAGCAGATGATAGAATTGAAAATTAGAAAAAACTTTAAATACGCATTTATTTTAATAGCCCTTAAAATAATAAAAAAGAAAGGAAATATATTTAATACACAAAATACATGCAATTTGAATCTACTTTGTATAATATATATTATGTAAACTAAGATAAAATAAATAAGATACTTCTTAAAAACTTCTCCCTATTTAAAGGTTTTCTTTCATTTATTATTCTTACTGATCTTTATTTGTACCAGCACATCAATACTTTATCATTCTGTTAACTTCTTAAATTACGTGTTCTTTCTATTTGACTAAATAAAAAACCTTACAAGTTACTAAATAACAGTAGCTTGTAAGGTTTCCTTACTTTAATTCATTTTATCTGCTGAAAATTTTAGTGTAACGTGATTACTATTGCTAGATTCTATAAGATTGGAATACACTCTTGCATTCATGGTAATAATTAATTTGTTAGTCCCATTAATCACAACCATGCGATTAAGTGATAAAGACTCTTTGAAATAATTGTGCCGATCTTGATGCCCTGTCTGTCACACAACCTCTAGTTCTCTTTCCAACGATCATAAGCCGTTTGGTATACTTTGACATAGTCTTTGATACCCATTGACTCAATGGTGGAAACAAATTCATCCCATTTACTTAAAGGCTCTACTCCCGTGATAAACTTCGCTTCCATTTGTTCAATATATGTACTTAGATCCGTAGCTACTGCTGAAATTTTATCATTTTCTTCCACTGTTAAATAAAGCAAAGGAAATGGTGTTTTTGCGATATTTTCCATTTTTTCTTTCGTTTCCGTAGCGACCCAATCATCAAAACGAGTATCGGGTGCTTCTTCTGCGGACGTTAAAATTTTATATTTCCCCGTATCAGTCACAATATTAGGTGTCGTCAATCCGTAAGCTGGCGTAATTTTTCCGCGTTCATCTTCTGTATTATCTAAATCAACCTCTTTCGTGTAAACACGCACTTTTTCTCCAGCACTATTTGTCTGATATTCCCAAAAAACTCCTTCTGGTCCTTGTTCTAAATACTTTGCCCCTTCTTCAGAATACAGGATTTACATTGGTTAACGCAAATGTCCCTCTAGAAATTCTAGGACTTCCTGGGATAACCGCTTCTTTCGACCATTCAGAAGTTAAGGGTTGAAACATTAAATCTTTCATCGCTTCAACTTCTGTCCTGCCAGTCGTAAAGAAACTAAAATAGTCAGCAAACAAGCCTAATTGATTATTTTGTCCCTTGGCTTTCTTTTGTTCATCCGACTGACCATAAACTTCTTTATCCAGGAGCTCTTCTGTATATAACTTGTTCATATATTCTAGATATGCTTTATAATTTTCAGTTGTTGGCGTATAGAAAACTTTGTCATCATCCACTTGTATACCTCTCGTACGAAGACCAAAAGCTGACATTAACCAAACTCTTGTTGAATTCATATCAACGTCTGATAATGGAATTTCATCCGCTTTACCATTACCGTTAGGATCTTCATTTTTAAATCGTAACAACAGATCATAGAGCTCATCAACGGTCGTTGGTAATTCTGTTATATTTAGTTTTTCCAACCATGTACCGTTATACCACATCGGTCCTTGCCACCAAATCGAAGTAGCATTTCTTGACACCATTGGTAAAGAATAAATATGGCCATCTGGTGTTGTGATCGATTTTAGCAATGTCGGGTCTTCTTGAGTCAGTGCATAAAAATTAGGCATTAATTCAGGTGTGATATATTTTTCTAATGGTAATAAAATACCTTGAGAACCATAATCAATTTCCATTGAAGAAGTTAACGTCCTAGAATCCGCACCATAAACAACATCAGGTAGCTCGCCGGATGCAAAAGCCAAATTTAGACGCGTTCCAAAATCAGCTAAAGGCGGGGTTGTGTATTTTAGCTGTATACCTGTTTTTTCTTGATAATCTTTTAAAGTAGGCATATCCTTCCATTCAGCCAAACCAGCGTTCGGAGCCATGATATGTAAAGTTAGTTCATGCCCTTTTTTTATAATCGGGAATTGACTATCTAAATTTAGTTCGACTTCTGCTTTACTCCCCTCCTCTTTTTTCTTCGTATTACCGCATGCTGAAAGAACTAAGAAGCTGCATGCCAAACAAATAGCGAAAAACATCTTTTTTTTCATTTTTTATCCTCCTAAATATTATTTTGTTTAACCTTTAATTGATCCTACCATCATCCCTTTGACAAAATATTTTTGTAAAAATGGATAAATAATAATAATTGGTAGTGTCGAAACGATCATGACCCCATATTTAATCACAGCCTCTAATTGCTGTTTACTATAAAGCATATTGGCTGTATCAGCACTGACGTTGCTAACAGTATTGGATGACATATCTTGTAAAATCAAAATTTCACGTAAAACTAATTGAAGCGGATACATTGATTTGTCTGACAAATAAATCAATGCGCTAAAGAAACTATTCCAGTGTCCTACACCGTAAAACAAAGCCATTACGGCGATGATAGGTGTTGACAGAGGTAAAATAATTTTCATGAATAAACGAAAATTCGAACAACCATCGACAATCGCAGCCTCTTCCATTTCTCTTGGAATCGTTGTTTGAAAAAAAGTTCTAGTGACAACAACATTATAAACCGATACACACCCCGGAATGACTAATGCCCAGACAGTATTCAACATTCCTAAACTTCGAATCAATAGATACGATGGAATCAGACCACCAGATAAAAACATCGTCACAAGCATAAAGTTTGTAAAAGCTTTTCGTCCATAAAAATCAGCTCGAGCTAAAGCATATGCACAAGGTAAAGTGACCAATAAATTAATCGTTGTACCAAGAGCAGTATAATAAACTGTATTTAAGTACCCTCGCCAAATATTACTATTCCCTAATAACGTGCGATACCCATCCAGTGTAATATCTTTAGGAAATAACCACATTTCTCCAGAATTAACTAGGTGCGGATTCGAAATGGATGCACTGATGATATAAAGTAGAGGATAAAGAACAATCAATAATGCAACACCCAAGAATACATAGACAAAACCTAAAAATATTTTGTCTGTTTTTGTCTCTTTTACCAGCTTCGTTTTTGTCATTTTTCCATCTCCATTTCTATAATAAACTAGAATCACTTAAGCGTTTCGCTACGTGATTAACTACAAGTAGTAAGATAGAATTGATCACTGAATTAAACAGACCCACGGCTGAGGCAAAACTATATTGTGCATCCAATAGCCCTTGCTGGTAAACAAATGTAGCAATCACATTTGACGACTCCATATTTAACGGATTTTGCATCAATATTACTTTTTCAAAGCCCACTGACATTAAACTGCCAAAACTCATAATCAACAAAATGACCATCGTTGGCATGATTGTCGGTAAATTAATGTACCACACTCTTTGGAGACGAGAAGCACCATCAATTGTTGCCGCTTCATGAAGTTGAGTGTCTACCCCTGATAAAGCTGCTAAATAAATGACAGATCCCCAGCCAGTTCCTTGCCACACTCCCGACAAAACATAAATGGTTTTGAACCATTTAGGATCCGTCATAAAATTGATCCGAGAAAAACCAAGGAAATTTAAAAAATGATTAATCATTCCTGTTGATGGCGATAAAAAAGCAATAATCATCCCGACCATAACAACCACAGCAATAAAATTCGGCGCATAAGTCACTGTCTGTGTAATTTTTTTAAAAGGACCATCTTTAATTTCATTCAACGCTAATGCCAAAATAATAGGTAATGGAAAACTCACAACTAATGAATAAATACTTATACCCAAAGTATTTTTTATAAGGTCCCAAAAATAATAAGATTCAAAAAAACGTTGAAAATGTTTGAATCCCACCCAAGGACTTCCGATAATACCAAGAGATGGCATATAGTCCTTAAAAGCAATAATGATCCCATACATTGGACCATAAGAAAAAATTAACAAAACTAAGAAAGCAGGTAAAACAAACAAATAGAGTTGTTGACTTTTCTTTATTTTTAGTTTTATTTCTTGAAATTTTGTCTTTTTACCGGCTTTTATTTGATGAGAATCATTTGATCTCATTTCACCCTCCCCCTTTAGAATGCGTTTTCAAACGAATTTTCTCCCCCCTTCGTTATTCGTAAGCCAATTGCCCCATGTTTCGGGCATGTCACTTCATTCAATGAAATACAAGCTTTGCCATTTTCATTATAAATGGTCAGTATTTCATTTGTTGCTAGATCTTTAATCGTTGATTGTTCATCTGCTTTTATATCAACTAACGGAACAAATATTGTCGATTCTTGGCGAATACTGCGAAATGCATAGTGTATTTTCCCATTTTTTTGATAAGTAAAACGCCAGTCAGTTGCAGATTCCTTTATTTGGGCACGCGTTTCATAAATACCTTCTCCATAGATAGTTAACCAAGTACCAATTTCTTCTAAAATTTCCGTTTCTTCTTTTGTGATGGCTCCTTTAGGTGTAGGCCCTACCCCTAAGATCAAATTCCCACCTTTACTCACCACATCAATCAAATTTTCAATTAATTCTTGGCTACTTTTAAATATATCATGCGGTACATAACCCCAGTCATTGCCTATTGGGATATTACTTTCCCATACTTTCGTTGGAATTTCGTGTAATTCTGGTATTTTTCGTTCAGGTGTTACGTAATTTTCATGTCTTCCACCCATCATGCGATCAACAATAATCAATTCTGGCTGATTTTTTCGAGCTAGTTCTGCCAATTGGTCCATTTGCAAATCTTCTTTTCCACGTCTGCACCATCCAGCATCTAGCCATAATAAATCAATAGAGCCATAATTACTTGTGATTTCTTCTATCTGGTGATGAACAAAGGAAACATAGCGTGCCCATATTTCAGGATGTTCAAGAGGATTATAGCTAGCAGTTCTTCCTTTTATAGTTGCATCATCTAGCCAATAAAATGGCGAGAACCAATCCGCTTTCGAGTAATAGGCACCGATTGCTATATCGGCTTGCTGGAATGCTGTAAAAACTTCTTTAACTATATCACGCTTAAACGGGCTTAACTTTCCACCAATTTTATATTCGGTTTCCGTCGTATTGTACATATTGAATCCGTCATGGTGTTTTGTAGTAAAAATACAATATTTGAACCCAGCACGTCGACAAAGATCTGCCCATTTAGTTGCATCCAAATCTACCGGATTAAATGTACGAATTAAGTTCCAATAATCTATCTGTAATTCTTCAATCGTTTCTCTATATGGGTTTCCTTCTCGTGCCCAAGTATCTTTTTCCGATAATTGCCATGATTCCACAATTCCTGCTTGAGCATATAATCCATAATGAAAAATGACACCAAACTTCAAATCCTGAAACCACTCTAGTCTCTTTTTTAACATTTCTGTCTCAGGATAGATTTCGGAACTTTCTTCCACATATTTACTTGTCTCAATGTCTTTTCGAACATCATTCATTACTTTACCACTCCCTTCCTCCTTTAAATTACCTAGGCCTTCGGGAAAATACAATATGTAAAAATTAACGATATGTAATATCCGTACAAGGATAGAAAAAAAGCGTTTTCTACTGATATGCTTTAGGTAATATATCTAAAAAGGAAGGAGTGCATATAATGCCAACATCCAATCATTTTTTTGAACTCTCATATCGTTTAGGCAATGGATTGATTTTACTTTTCAAATTGCAACTCTTATGGTTAATAATCGTTTTACAAGGGGGGATCATTTTTGGCATTTTTCCAGCGACAGCCACAGTTATGCAATTTTTTCTAGCAACGTGGACCACAAATGAAGCTCCTCCCATGCTTCGACTTTGGTTTATAAGAACCGCTAAACAAAATTATTGGATGGTCAATTGTTTAGGCTATTTCCACAGCGGACTTCTCTTATTTCTTTTAATTGATTTAAAAATTTCTCGGGAACCATTCAAAATGCCTTTCTCCATTTCATTTTGATCGTGTTGCTTATTAGTGTCATCTTAGCTGGTTTTTATCTCTTCCCTACTTTATTACGTTATCATTTATCTTTCATTCATTATTTTCTACGTGCATTTCTTTTAATTGTAATTAGTCCTTTTCAAACACTTGCTATGATTATCAGTCTTTTTCTAACTAGCGTTCTATTGATATACTTACCTATACTATTTTTTTTCGTTTCCATACCCATGCTCTTATTCCCAATTAGTTATTTTGCCTATCAGGGAATGGAAAAAGCAGAAAGCTTGGTTGATGCAAAGTGACTGATTGAAGAATTTTATTTATAGGAAAAGGAGTGGAATTATGAAAAAAACGGGCTTCTATTTTCTCCTATTAATTTTACTTATTGCTACAATATATTTTAAAGCTCCTGATTTTCCATTGAGTGATTCATCGCAACGAGAGCCACTTACAATAACTGGAAGAGTTACCGATTTGGTTGCAGCAGAAGAATGTTTCAAATTATTAAAACAATCAATAGTAGCAACGAATAAAAAAGACCTTGATTCCTACATTGATACATTGGTAAAAGACGCCCAAGAAGCAACTGCAAAACAACTTCAAATAGTCTTTGATTCCTATGATTTAAAACACGAGTTACTTTCCTTTCAAGTCTTAAATCAAAAAAAAGATTCATTATTTGTTGTTGTTTACCAGAAAACAATCAATCAAGGCAGACAGCACTATCAAAATCATATTGCTCAAATCCACTATACATTTTTAAAAGAAAAAAATCAGTGGAAGATTCAGCAATCATTTATTACTAACACTGAACTACTTGATGAATCTACACGTGCTTTCTAACTTATCTCTTTCACTAGTATAGGAATTTTATAAGTAAAAAAACTTGCTGAATGGTCACGTGGTTAAAATACCTTTAGCCATCATAGATACTATAAAAATCACTTGATGAATAAGGGTTTTTGTCGTTCCTATTATATCTTTGTTCTTTTTTTCATTTTTCGATATTCACCAGGCGTTAATCCGACAATGATTCGAAACTTTCTTGTAAAATTTGAGGTATCATAATAACCATTTTTACGAATGACTTCTTTGATCGGAAAATCAGTTTGAATAAGTTCAAGTTTAATCTTTTTGAATCTCAACTCTTGAATGTATTTCGAAAAGGAAAGTCCTATTTCCTTACGTATCATCCGACTAATATAAGAAGGAGAAACGTTAAATACCTCTGCGATTGATGCTAACGATATTTGCGCAGAATGAAAGTGATCTCCTATATAATCAATGATCATTTGATTTAAATTTTCTTCACTTTCCTTTGTAGGCTTTTGTTTTGTAGAACAAATCGTTCTCGCTAGTTTTTTTAACTGCTCTTCCAATTGTAATAAATTCGAAAAAGGAACATAGTTTTCCACTTCTTTCAAAATATTCTGTCCAATTAGTTCGTTACCTGTTTGAATGATGGCATTCAATAAATGATAGCCATACAGACGTTGAAGACTTAATGAGTTCATTTTAAAAAGACTGATCGAAATCAATTGATGAATCATCTCCAACGCACTAGTAACATCTCCTTTTTTTAAGTGATTCGTTAATTTGAAAATCTGTCCATCTGTATAATCAATGGTTGGGTATGTTTCCTCGTTAGAAATATCAGAATAATAAATAAGATGCATTTTTTCTGACTTATGATGAAGAGCAATCAGTGAAGCCACATAAGAGATATGTAATGAAAATAAGCTATCTACCGTAGAGCCTACACCCAATATCAAATCTTCATTAAGACAAAGTATCAACTTTTTTCTTAAGGCCTCAACGACTTTCATTTGGTGTCTTTCATCCATTATTCCTACTACTAATACGAGTCTTTCTGTGGGTTCAGTCACCAAGCGTTCCACTACATATGCTTGATAATCTGTTTCGACTATTTCCAATAGTTGGATGGGAAAATCTTTCTGTTTTATGCTCCCTAAATCAATAGTTAAAATAAAATATGAAACTGCTTGTAAATCCATATGTATTGCTTCCAAAAGATTGTTTAGTTCAATTTCCGTTTCTAAACGCCTATCCAATAAAAGTCGGAAAATATGTTCTCTTGCGTAGGGGAGCTGTTGTTTGTTTTTCTTTAGTAATACTTGATAATTTGCAAAAAAATCTGTCAAAATCTGGTGTAAATCTTTTAAGGATCGGATCGGCATGCTTGTTTTTAGTCTTTGGACAGAGGATTCGATTTTTATGATAGGGCTAAGTTTATATACACTAAAAATGGCCACAGCACTTAAAGAAAAGATGAAACAAAAAATGAATAACAAGAAGAAACGCCGTTTGTCCAGCTCAATGGACTTTATTTCTTCTTCCATATTGATAATAGAAAAGGTTGAAGCGTTGTCCTTATCTGTTATAGGATTAGTCAATTTCTTATTTATATTTGGGTAGTCTATTGCAGTTATTGAAGGAGAGGCTTTATTGAATGAATCGCTATAATTTTCTAAATATTTTACGGAAAGATCTGTCCTTTGCTCCAGATCGATCGTATCCATTTCGTAAATCGCTAATAAATTTGTCCCTTCTATCTTTTCTGGGATTGGCACGAGATAGAAAAAACGCGAGGGTGACACATTATCAATGGCTTTTAGAGCCATCATTTTAGGTGTTTTTGTCTCTAAATATGTAATGAACTCTTGTTGTGTAAGCTCATAATTTGCTGAATTTATAGAAAGAAAGGTCTCAAGCGAGTATCTACCGCTAGAGGAAAAAAGAATATCTGGTTGTTTTTTTATGTAATAAATATAAACTTCTTTAATCAGATGGTTGGTTGCTTTATGTGTGAATAAACTTGCTTTTCCTTCCTTTCCATAATATGGATGTTCTAAAAGAGTTAAAGAAAGTTGAGGATCCCTCACTAATTGATTTGCTAAAAAATCTAACTCTAACAGTGTCAGAGATAAAGAATAATAGAAACGTTCTGAGTGGCTTTTTCTTATTAACGAAATGTGCTGATCGAAACTTTTCATTGTTGTATAATAAAAAATCCATGAGAAGATCGCAAAAGGAAGCGTAAAAATAAGGAGCAATTTTTTTATTATTTTTGACGTACTACTTTTGTATGTTTTCGTTTTTCTATACATTTATACACCCCACTATAATCTTGTAATACCGTCATAGTAGCACAAGAAAGTAAGCGCTTCAACACGCAAAAAGAATACGGATAACTAAAATTATTTCCGCGAAAGTAATGTTAAAAGAAACAAATCGCTACCTTTTTAGAAAGCATAAGTAACCGTCTGAAAAATAAGCCAGAATTTTTAAAACTAAAAAATAGTTTTCGTAAATTCTGGCTTATTGGATCTGTGGCTATTCATCGCCGATTATTTTCTTGGGTTGTATTTTGAAACACGAAAAATATAGTCATCGATGTTACAGAAGAATCTACTTGGTTTTTGAGGTTTTACTTGCAATACTGACTTCTCCTTTAGGCAACGAACAACGAGCTAATTTTTTTCAACGAAAGTATTGATGAAATAACTGCGTAAGTACAGGTAAAAAGTAAATAATCCCCATAGCAGCTATAACCATCATCAATTGTTTTCGCTGTTTTTTTCGTTTAAGCATGCTACTGGTTTGATGCAAAAAATAGGTTGCGCTTTTTGCTCCAGCTGTCAGAGTGGATAAAATTAGCGTGGGCGAATAGGCAGTTGGGGCTTTGGTAACAGACAATAGCTTAGTGCCATATTCTGGATATTTTAACAACGCTTGGTAAATTGCGACAATCATGATCGCTCCCATAAAATAATTTAAAAATGAATGAACTTTCTTCAACAAACTAAAACTCCTTATGTTTCCCTATAGTTGTTATGTTTAAGTAAACAATCTAACACTTTTCGGAATATATTTTATTTTTCTTTGTGGTGATTATTTTCGGTTTTTTCCATCCAAGGAAATGAAAAACCAATGGATAAATCTTCCTTTAATGCCAATACAGCATCAAATTTTCCCTTTTTCCCAGTAAAACCTTTGATTACTTTACTGGTTTTTCCTTTGGATAGTAATTCACGCAGATTGGTTTTGGTTAATTTTTTCTTAGCAATTGTCGGCCAAAGTTTAAAGTCGCATTCTGAGTTAGAACAAGTGGCAACTTTAGGATACAACATGACTGTGCCTTTTTTACACTTTGGACAACGCCCTAATTGATCATTCTTCTTCTCCATTGCTTTTATTTGTCGTGTCCCATTGATTTCAGCGGATAAATCCACTTGAGGTATTTGCTTAGGTACAGCCTCCAATAAATGGAGGATAAATTTTTTGATATTTTCTAAAAAGACTTCGGGAGTACCTTCTTTATTCCCAATTTTTTTTAGATAGCCTTCCCATTGTGCTGTCATTTCTGCACTTGTTAATAAAGGTTCTTGGGCGACAGCTTTACACAACGTAATCCCTTTAGCTGTCACAGTAATTTCATTTTTATTAACTTCAATATAATGACGCTGTTTTAAATTTTCTATGATATTGGCGCGAGTGGCTTTTGTACCAATCCCCTCGACTTCTTTCAAGATTTCTTGAGCTTCTTCATCATCTAATGTTTTTCCAGCCGTTTTCATTGCGGTAATCAATGTACCTTCATTGTAAGGTTTAGGTGGTTGAGTTTCTTTTTCCAGACTCTTTAAGTCAACCTCGACAATTTGATCTTTTTCAACAGTTGGTAACACTTGTAATTCTTTCTTTTTTGTTTTTGGCGCTAAAATTTTCTGCCAACCGGGTTTAATCGGCACCCGACCAACACTTTTCAAGCGTAACTCAGATACCCCAGTATAAATAGTCGTTTCTTCATAAATATAATTTTCAGCAAACATTGCGATGGTTGTCTTCGCAACTTGTAAATAAATAGCTTGTTGTAACCTCGATAATTGAGCAAAGCGTTCTTTTGAAGGGATCGTTTTTGTAGGGATAATCGCATGATGCTCTTGAACTTTTTTTGCATCGACATATCTTTTTTTAGGATGTACTTCTGGTGTTTCTACTGTACCAATTCCCAAAAAATCTTTGTAACGCGTTAGGTTTTTCACTAAATATTGATGCTCATTTTCTGTAATGTAAGAAGAGTCTGTTCGAGGATAGCTTAAAAACTTACTTTCATACAATCCTTGTGCCGCATCAAGTGTTGCTTTTGCACTAGCCTTCATGATTTGATTCATTTTTGTTTGTAAACTTGATAGTGAAAACAAACGAGGACTACTTATTTATTTTTCTTTTTTGGTGATTTCTAAAATTTGTCCAGATTGTTTTCCTAAATGTGCTCCTAGTTTTTCAATTTCTTGACGTAACATTTCCGCGGTTTTAAAAGCTTTTTTAGGATCAAGTTTTCCAATAAATTGTCCCTGCTCACTAGTGATCTGCGCTTCTACTTCAAAATAAGGTTCTTTTTTAAAGTGTTTGATGGTCTCTTGTAGCTGATAAATCATATATAAAGTAGGGGTTTGAACACGTCCTAAAGAAAAACTGCCATCGATTCCCTTTTGTTGGAGAAGTAAACTATACAATGGGCTACCATTCATACCAATCAACCAATCAGCATTTTGCCTAGCTTTTGCTTCTTTGTATTTTGGGAAATAGTTTTCTCCAGGTCTCAGATGTTTAAATCCCTCATAGATGGCTTCTTTTTCTAAAGAATTGATCCATAGGCGAAGAATTTTTTTCTCTTTTTTGAATGCTTGGGCTTGGATAATGATTGACCAAGCAATTGCCTCTCCTTCACGATCACCATCGGTTGCAATGATAATTGTATCCGCTGATTGTAATTCTCTTTTTACAATGGAAAATTGTGCCCATTTATCTTTAGGTACTTCATAGCGAAAAGTTTCAGGGAAAATCGGTAAATTTGCTAAGGACCATTTTTTCCAGCGTTCATCATATGCACCTGGTGGCACCATATCTACTAAATGACCAAATCCATAAGTAATCGTTACTTCTCCAGTGAATAACGGATCACTAATTTCATAGTATCCCTCATGGCGCTTTCGTTTTTTGAATGTTTCAGCATAAGCTTTTGCTTGGGAAGGTTTTTCGGCCAATATGACAGTCTTCATCTTTTCTCCCTCCGTTGTCTCCGTCTTTTTTTAGACTTCTTTATTATGGAACAAACATTCGCATCTGACAATAAAAAAAGTTATTTTTGAATGAAAAAACGACTGAAGGCTTTTTGCAAACCTGTCAGTCGCTTGATAAATAGTCATTATTTACTTAAAAAATCACTGATTGCTACTTTATTGGCCTCGTTATCAATGACCAGTACACTTCCAGCATAACTACTGTTCCCAAAGTTCCAAGAACCATCTACGGGTACACTTAAACGATCAATTCCACCAACACCTCGAGCAATGGAGAAGAGGTTCTTCACGAGAAAGAAAGCTGAAACATTAGTGGAAGTATAACCAATCGCTTTCCCCGCAGCATAAGGCGAACGGATCAAATTCAAGGGATTTTTCAATTGATTGAAAATGGCATTCATTACTTGTTGCTGACGTCTGACACGACCAAAATCGCCCTCTTCATCCATTCGAAAGCGAGCATATTGTAAAAGGACATGTCCATCCATTTTTTGAACACCTTTTTTAATATCGACACCATCTAAATTTAACTCTTTTTCTGCGTCAATTTTCACTCCGGTCATAAATAAGGCATCAATCACTTTTTCAAATGATTTAAAGTCAACTTTTGCATAATATTGACAGTCGATGCCAAAATTTTCCTTGATAGTTTGTCGAACTAAATCTGCTCCGCCGTAAGCATAAGCAGAATTAATTTTATTTTGACCGACACCTGGAATCGTCACAAAACTATCACGCATAAAAGAAATTAGTTTTGGCTTGTGCGCTGGTCCATCCAACTGCAATACCATGATTGTATCTGCCCGGCCAGCATCTTCTCCTCTTGTGTCACTGCCTAATATTAAGACGTTATGCGCACCACTTGAGGATGGAACACCATTAAACGTTTCTGTCGTCACACTTTGCAAACTCGTATCATGTTCCGCTACAAATTTCCCAACAAAAAATGAAATGATTGAAAATAAAACTAGAAATAAAAAAATACCTAAAACAATTTTTTTCCAAGAACGTTTCTTCTTCGTCTTCTTAGCTTGAAAAGAGTCTTTTCCTTTTTTCCCTTTAAAAAAACTTTTTTTCTCTTGATAAGAATTCTTCTCTTTCGTGTCAGAAAATATTCGATGTGGTTGAGACGAACCGTATACTTCTTCATCCTCAAAGGAATTGGGAGCTTCTTGGTATTTTCGATAAATTCGTGTGGCATCATCTGTTTCGACTTGATGTTGCTTCTCTTTTTTATTTTTATGTGTCCTTCTAAAAAGATTATCCGTTTCATTTTTTAGAGGTTTTGCTTTTTTATGGATGTTCTTATAGCGATCCATCCGACTCATTTTTGGACCCTCCCTCTATTTCGTATGATTAAAGAATACACTATCCAAAATGCAAAAGCATCTACACCAACTATAATTTAATAAAAAATAACGAAACAAACTTTCTTTTAAGCTCATGCTTCCATTTATTTTTGTATAATCTGCTGGCGAATCACTTCAATCGGCATTGCTTTTTGCGTCCAAAGTTCAAATGCAATCGCCCCTTGATGAATCAGCATACCTAAGCCATTATAACCATTTGCCCCAATTTTTTTAGCTTCTTTAAGGAGTTGTGTTTCTTCAGGAGAATAGATCAAATCAAAGACCGCTAAATTGGGATGCAATAGATCTTCACGACAAGGTAAACTTCCTTTCTTTTCACCCATCCCAATATCTGTTGCATTGATCAATAAATCGCTATGTTTCAAATCTTTCGCAAGTTGAGGTTCATCTGCATAGTCATACAAAGAAATCGAACAGCCTGTTTTTTCTGAAACCGTGGCAAAATAAGCGCTTAAAGATAAAAATGTCGCATTTTTTCGTTTATAGATATGAATTTCTTTCGCACCATCTAAAGCCATTTGTGCCACAATCGCTTTTGCTGCACCACCTGCGCCTAAAACGGTAATCTTTTGATCAGCGATTGTGTGTCCAACCTCTTTCACAGAACGGACAAAGCCCTTTCCATCGGTATTGTAGCCAATTAAACGATGGTTTTTGTGTACAATCGTGTTGACCGCTCCAATCAATTCAGCTTCGGGACTTAATTCATCAAGGTATGTCAATACAGCTGTTTTATTTGGCATAGAAACATTTGCCCCAAGCATATTTAATGTCCGAATACTTTCAACCGCCTGCTTAAGATTGATTTGATCCACTTCAAAAGCTAAATAAACAGCATCAATCCCACAATGCTGAAAAGCCGTATTATGCATCAACGGTGATAAACTATGAGCAGAAGGTGAGGCAAAAAAAACTGCTAATTTTGTTTTTCCAGAAATCATCTTGTTGTTCCTCCTTAATCAATAAAAAGACCATCTGACCTCTCGTATAAATGACACGAGACATCAGATGGTTTCATTTTTTTGTTTACTCTTAATAAGCAATCATTCATGTATGTCTTATATCTGATAAAGACGAGTCATCAACAAGTTTAAAGGAGTTCTTAGAAACTTGTCAACTTGGAATGTGGAAAAAATGTTGGCTGATATTTTCTTTTTAAAAAAATGGGTCTTTTATCCTAAGCAAACGATCCCTTATTCAAGAATTTCTTCGAAAAATTGTAGTAAATCTGCCATTGTTAATTGGGCTTTTTCTTCTTGAGACAAATCTTTGACGATCCGTCCTTTTTGTAACACAATCAAACGATTGCCATATTTTAAAGCATCTTCCATACGGTGTGTAATCATTAAACAAGTTAATTTTTGTTCGGTAATCCGCTGATTAGTTAAATGCATCAATGATTTTGCCGTTTTAGGATCTAATGCTGCGGTATGTTCATCTAACAAAAGAAGTTCTGGTGCATCAATTGTAGCCATTAATAAACTCAATGCTTGTCTTTGCCCTCCAGATAGCTCGCCTGCTGGTGTGTCTAAATGCTGTTCCAACCCATTTCCTACTTCTTGACATAATTGATAGAAAGCTGCTTTTTGATTTTTTAGATTTCGTAAGCGCAATGGTCTCTTTTTTCCTCTTTTTTGAGCTAGAAGTAAATTCTCAGCAACAGTCATTCGTGGGGCTGTCCCCATTTTAGGATCTTGAAACACACGTGATAGAAAAGAAGCTCTTTTTTCTTCTGATTCTGTTGTTATCAATCGGTCTTTAAAAGAAATCGTTCCTTGGCTTAGGGGCAAGGTACCTGCGATTGTATTAAATAAGGTACTTTTCCCTGCGCCATTTCCGCCAAGAACCGTAATGAAATCACCCTTATGAATCGTAAAATTAATCTCTTCCAATAGGACCTTTTCTTCATGCATCCCATTACTAACCACTTTTTTACCATTTTTAATTGTAATGATTGCTGTCATGGCTAGACCTCCTTTTCAAATCCCGTTTTTAATTTTAAAGCATTTTTTAGTTGTGGAATCATTAAACACAACGCTAAAATAATCGCTGAGAATAATTTAAGATAAGTTGTATCAAAACCAAGCTTGATTACAACCAAGATTAATAATTGATAAATGATACTTCCAACAACGATCGCAATCAATCGTTCTGCTAAAGTCAGTTCATGGAAGATCACTTCACCAATAATAATGGATGCTAATCCGATAACGATTACGCCAATCCCCTTGTTTACATCCGCATACCCATCATTTTGTGCAATCAACGCACCCGATAAAGCAATCACACCATTTGAAAGTGTTAATCCTAAAATTTTCATTCGGTCTGTCTGAATCCCCAAAGAACGTGCCATTGTTTCATTGTCGCCGGTAGCAATATAACCTTGCCCTAAATCAGTATTAAAAAAGAACAACAAAACGCTAATCAATATTCCTAAAGCAATGAAACCTAATAAAACGGTATCGAAATAATTAGGTAAGTGAAGACCATGAAAGATATCTTGTAAAATTGGATAATTTAACAAGGACAAATTTGGTGTTCTCATCACAAATAATATAACTGAATTTAGCCCTGACATTACTAAGATTCCCGCAAGAATGACTGGTATCTTTCCTTTCGTATAAAGTAACCCCGTCACAAGACCAGCGATCATTCCTGCCAATACGCCAAGAATCGTTGCTAGAAATGGTGATACCCCGTGTGTGATCGCGGTCACGCATACTGCTCCTCCTAATGGAAAAGATCCTTCTGTTGTCATATCAGGAAAATCTAAAATTCGATAAGTCATAAAAATTCCTAACCCTAATATTGCCCATAACATCCCTTGTGAAATTGCCGATACAATCATTTTTCATCCTCCTTTGTTGTTTCTGTCGTTGCCGCTTTTGACACGTCTTTTGCCTCTTTTTTGATTAAGTCAGGAATAGTGATTCCTAATAGCTCTGCTTGTTTTTCATTAATAATGACATCCCCTTTATTAAACACGTAAACAGGCGTCGATTCTGGTTTTTCTTCTCCTAATGCAAGAGATGCAGCCATTTTTCCGCTTTGAACTCCTAAATCAAATTGATTGATGCCAATTGTCGCTAGACCGCCTTGTTCAACCATTGAATCAACTGATGGAATCACAGGAATTTTAGCTTTGTTTGCTTCTTTAACCACTGTTTGCATGGCATTTGCGATGGTGTTATCTAAAGGAATATAGATAAAATCAACTTGCTGACTCATTACTTGGACAGTTTGGGCAATTTCATTCGTTGAAGGAACAGCATATTTGACAGAAGAAAGTCCTTCTTTTTTAATCGCCGCTTCTGCCTGGCTCACCTGTGATTTTGAATTATCTTCTGAAGAAGCATACAAAATTCCGACTTTTTTAGCTGTCGGTAAAATATCCGTCGCTAGCTTGATTTGTGCTTCAACAGGTGGTTGGTCAGATACTCCTGTGATGTTTCCTCCTGGTTCTTTTAACGAACTCACTAAGCCTGCACTTACAGGATCCGTTACAGCTCCTAAAACAAGTGGAATCGAATCAGTGACGTTTGCTAAGGATTGAGCTGCTGGTGTAGCGATCCCAATTAAAACATCTGGATCGGCTTGAACCAACTGTTGGCTCATTGTCGCTAGCTTACTTTGATCATCTTGACCATTTTGAAAATTGATTTTTAAATTTTTTCCTTCTTCAAGCCCAGATTCTTTTAATCCCTCTTTGATTCCTTTATAGATTTCATCTAGCGCTGGATGACTAACATATTGTAAAACACCTACTGAAACAGTTTTGTTTATTTTTTCCTTTTCTTGTGTCGCCGAAGCGTCATTTATTTTTTCATAAACAAATGCTCCTACTAAATAAATCATGATAAGTGCTACTACTGTCATTAAACGTTTATTTTTCATTTTTATTCCCCCATTTTTTTATCCATTTATCCATCAAGTCTGACCTTAGTTTCTGAAATACGAACCGACAAAAAAAGACAATCACCCAAACGGTCATTGTCTTTTTACATACAAAAAACCGCATAGATCGAATCTATGCGGTAGTCAAATTTCTTGTCTAGCATAGATACAAATTTTAGATTTGTACTCTAAAAAGTTGTATCTATGGTCAAAGTTCGCCATCAATACAACTTATCTACGCCAGTTACGCCAAGCTTGATTCATTACTGCTAATTTTTGGTTTGATAAGTTCATTGTGGGTCACCCTTTCCTTAATAGTTATCTTAAGTCTACTTGAACAAAGAACATACGTCAACTACTTTTTTATTTTTTCAAAGCCAATTAATGATGATCGGTGTTTTTTTCTGGGGAAGTTTGCATGGAATTAGTAGACTCACCTTCTCTTAATTCAAGCGAAAGTTTCTTGATATTCGTTAAAGGTAACCGGTTCAATTCAGGGATCAATTCTTCTGAAAGATTGAACGATTGATCAGTTTCAAGACTTAGTCGATTCGCCTCTTTGCCCTCTTTGAAAAAAATAATCGTTATCTGCTCTTGGTTGATGTTGTAACGCTGTTCTAATTCTTTCACATTATAAAGGAGTGGATAAAAATAGATCGATCGATTTAACTCATTCATCTTCTTCGAGTTGTGAAAAATTTTCAATAGTTCTTGATACTTTTCTCCGTTAGGTACACTAAACAATACAGAAATTGCTTTACTTTCTTCAATTTTTTTGGGGGCTTCATTTAGATTCAATGGTTGAAGTTTCGGAGAGTGGATGTCCGCATACACTAAACTGTTTACTTGTTCCTCTCTAATTTTTTGAGGAAAGATAAACATGATCATCGTGATTATTAAAGATACCAGTAAGACAAATAGGAGGCGTACAAAATATTTTTTAGGATGTTCACTTAAACCATCAAAAAACGAAAATACTTTCTTTTGATCGTTCGACCGATTTCTTTCCACATACCCCTTACCCTCTTTTCCCTTTTCTTTTATTATACCGAAATTTTATGTATATAGAAAAAAATATAGCTAAATAAATTTTTTGCTCTTCTATTTTGATCATACGATGATTAAAACGTCTTATTTCTACTTCGTAAATTGGTTTTTCTAGACAATTTTCGTTATAATGAAACTACTTATGAAAAGAAATGAGGAATGAACCATGTCCTTTGACGGTGTATTTACCCATGCAATGGTCCGTGAGTTGCAGGAAATTCTACTTTCTGGTCGAATTTCCAAAATTCATCAACCTTATGAAAATGAAGTTGTTTTAGTGATTCGCTCTCGTGGAAAAAATCATCGCTTACTATTGTCTGCTCACCCTAGTTATGCACGCATACAAATCACTCAAATCGATTACCAAAATCCTGATACACCTCCTAATTTTGTCATGATGTTACGCAAGCATCTGGAAGGAGCTATTTTAGAAACCATTGAACAAATTGAAAATGATCGAGTGATCCACTTTCATTTCACCAAAAGAGATGAACTTGGTGATTTACAAAATATCATTCTCATCGTGGAATTAATGGGGCGCCATAGTACGATTATTTTAGTCAACAAAGAAACGGGGAAAATTTTGGATGCCATCAAACATATTGGTAGTTCACAAAATACCTACCGTTCGTTACTTCCAGGGGTAGATTATATTGCACCACCTAAGCAAAATCAATTAGATCCGTTCTGTCCAGAGAATGAAAAAATCTTTCAACGTCTTTCTCAAAGTGAACTTACTGCCAAAAGTTTACAACAACAATTTCAAGGGCTCGGTTTTGATACAGCACAAGAATTGGTTACTCGTTTGGCTGAATGTCCGAATGAAAAGATGTTTGTCTGGCGAGAATTTTTCACAGCAATCGAAAACCAACTATCTCCTTGTCTTTTTGAAGTAAAGAATAAAGAATATTTTACGCCAATTTTTTATCAATCATTAGAACAAGTTGCGTTGCGAAAAGAGTCTTATTCCACTCTCAGTTCCTTGTCAGATGCCTATTATCAAGAAAAAGCAGAAAAAGACCGAGCGAAGCAACAAGGCGGTGAACTGATTCGTAAAATTGAGAATGAATTGAAAAGAAATAAAAATAAATTGAAAAAACGGGAACAAACATTAAAAGACTCAGAAAATGCTGAAAACTATCGTAGAGATGGTGAGTTATTAACGACCTTTATGACACAAGTACCTAGAGGCGCCAGTGAAGTAACTTTACCAAATTATTATGAAGAAGATCAGCCGATCAAAATTGCTCTTGATCCAGCCTTGTCGCCTAATCAAAATGCCCAAAAATATTTTCATCGGTATCAAAAACTGAAAAATGCGGTAAAATTAATTGGGAAACAAATCGAAGACGCCAAAAATGAGATTCAGTACTTGGAATCAGTCCTTTCTCAATTAGAAATTGCCGGTCCCATGGATATCGACGTGATTAAAGAAGAATTATTAGCAGAAGGTTACTTAAAAAGAAATACTGCAAAGAAACAAAAACGAAAGAAACCTTCACAACCTGATCACTATCTTTCAGACGATGGAACACTCATTTTAGTAGGGAAAAACAACTTACAAAATGATCAGTTGTCGCTAAAAACTGCTAAAAAAAACGACTATTGGTTACATGCTAAAAATATTCCAGGCTCTCATGTAATTATCAAAAGTGATCATCCAACAGATGAGACTATTACCCAAGCTGCCGAACTTGCCGCTTATTTTTCAAAATACCGTCATTCTGCGCAAGTTCCTGTAGATTTAGTACAAGTCAAACACCTACGCAAACCAAATGGTGCAAAACCCGGATATGTCATTTACGAGAATCAAAAAACGATCATTGTCACACCAGAAGAAGAAAAAATTAAAAAGATGAGCAAAGAGTCATTCGCTTAAAGATTTATTCACAAGCGTTTTTTACTTTATTGCCGAAAAAACCCCTTTCGTTAGTCAACAAATGGCAGTTTTCCTACCATTAAACCGAAAGGAGTTTTTTCTTTGCTCATTTTTAGTTGTTCCACTTGCCTAAGTGAGTAACAAACCAATAAAATATTTGCTACTGGTTTTCATTTTAAAAAGCTGGAACATTTGAGCCTTTTGAGTTATTTTTAATATAATCTGCCACTTCTTTTGTTGTCATCGCCTTTTTTAATACCTTGATTTTTTCACTATCTTTTTCACCTTCTCTTGTGACAAGTTGTAACGCATAGTGTTTACTTGCAGCAATATCTTCTAACAAGATCGCATCTTTGGTGGATAATCCTGCGGGCTCTAAATAAGCTGGATAACAAAAAACCATCGCAATATCTTTTTCATCATAAGCTTTCACCAAATTCAGCAAGTCGATTCGTTCAAATTTTAGATTTTTAGGATTCTCCACAATATCATCTACTGTTCCATTAAAACCTGTATTCTCTTTTAATTTGATTACTCCATTTTTGTCCAAAATAGCTAGCGCACGTCCTTCATTCGTTGGATCGCTAGGAATACCTACTTTTGCATTTTCTGGCAAATCATCTGCATTTTTATAAGACTTAGAATAAAATCCGCCTGAAAAATAATAAATGGGTTGTACAGCGACTAAATCTGCTTTTTTCTCTTTATTAAACATCGCCATAAACGGTTCATGTTGTGCAAAATTAGCATCCGCTTCATCGTGTTGTACAGCATCGTTGTAAGCTACATTATCGCTGACTTCCATAATTTCAAGTGTGTATCCTGCTTTTTCGACTTCTTTTTTTGCAATTTCTAAAATATCTTTTGATGATTCCAATTGAACAGCTACTTTGATTTCTTTCTTATTTTTTTCTGCTTGATTGGCTCCTCCACAAGCAGCTAAGATGATAACTGAAAGAATAGCCAAACTAATTAGATAAAATTTCTTCATTTTTTTCCTCCTATTTTCGTTTATCTAGCCTTTGAGCAATAAAGTTCCCAAACATTTGTAAAACAAAAACCAAAGCGATCATAATCACTATAGCCACATACATAACGCCATATTCGTATCGTTGGTACCCCACACGAACGGCAAAATCACCAATGCCACCCCCTCCTATTACGCCCATCACAGTAGAATAAGAAACCATACTGACAGTGGTTGTGGTATAAGCTAAAACTAACCCACTTCTTGCTTCAACTAATAAAAAATGCCACACGTATTGTAAGCGAGTGGTACCCAAAGAATTAGCTAACGCATACGTTTCTTTTGAAACATCCAATAAGACTTGTTCGACTAAGCGTGCAAAAATTGCAATAGCGATAATACTTAGCGGAACAGAGGCTGGAATAGGACCAAATGCTTTTCCTAAAACCGAACGAGTAACTGGAATCAGTGCAATAACAAACAATAGATAAGGAAATGAGCGAATAACCGTCACAACAAAATTTAACACCCAATAAAGCCAAGGGTATTTATTTTTTACTTTGGGATTTGCTAAGAACAAGCCTAAGCCTAGAGGTAACCCACCTAATAAGCACATTCCCATAGAAATAGACATCATAATCCCTGTTTCGGTTAAGCTTGTCAATAATGATGGCCAATACTCCATCAAGTTCTTTGAAAAAGTCATTGAGCCAAACTCCTTTTTATTTTTTCAAAATAGGTCAAATTCTCTTCTTCATATTGCTTCGGATTATTGGTTAATTCACCGATCAATTGACCATTCTCCATCACTAAAATTTTTTTACACAAACTTTTCACTGTTTCAAGCTCATGACTGACAAAGAAAATAGTTGGCTGAAATTCCTCATGCACCTTATGTAGTAATCGAATAACACTTTCTGTATTCTCTTCATCTAATGAACTCGTCGCTTCATCACATAATAAAATTTCCGGATTGCGGCTTAACGCTCTAGCAATCGATACGCGTTGTTTCTCTCCCCCTGAAAGTTTGACTGGATAAGCCGAAGCTTTATGAGACATTCCAACAAATTCCAATAATCGATTGATTTTGTCTGTCTCTTTTTTCTTCTGCAACTTCAAAGGCAATGCAACATTATCAGCTACTCGCAAATTTTCTAATAAATTATAATTTTGAAAAATCATCCCCATTTTTTGTTGCTGATGGCGACGCTCTTTTTTATTCAAGGAATGAACATCTACGCCATCAATTAAAATTTTCCCTTCACTCGGTTGTTCCATTAAATTTAGTAAACGCAACAAGGTCGATTTGCCAGAACCACTTTTTCCCACGATACCAACAATTTCTCCTGGTTCGACAGTAAAACAAATATTATTAAGCGCTTTCGACTCTTCATATATCTTAGTTAGATTCATTACTTCAATCATGTGGGCCTCCCATCCAAAAATATAACAACCTAAAAACTGTGTGATAATCTGCTAATAAAATACGCACATCTTACTCTTTATATAATGGCTTAATAGAAAAGAAAAAGCAACTTTTTTACATAGTCAATCTCTGTTTTTTAACTGTATTATTTTTATATTTTAAGAATGACTGCTTTTTCTGTTTATTTCATGAAACATTCAATATTTTTTTCAGATATCTTAAGACACTCAGAAAAAGGTTACTCCCTTATTTTTACTTTTTGAATAGCAAATAAAAAATAGGCTGGGGCAGAAGCATCTAGCTCCGAGAAGTAAGCTGAAATTCACGAAAATTGCTTTTAATATTTTTGTGAATTTCAGCTTATTTCCGAAGCAGTTGCTTCTGCTCCTGCCGTTTACTTATATTTAGAAAGTGAGGCGAAAGAGTTTCTTACTTTTCTCACGCACTTGATGATCCATGGGAAGGAACAATAGAATGTTAAACAAATAATCCTCTTCTAATAGCAGATAAAAAAGAACAGGAATGATTGTCAGTAAAAGCTCAATTCCAGTTTTGTCACTAGTTTTCCTTTCTTCAGTTCCTTTCATGGCACAAGCATAAGCACGATCCCACTTGAAGAAAAATGAACAAAAGAAACGAAAGAAGCAGATAAAAATTTTGTAGCTTACGAACAAAAATATTTGGTGGGAATGTCTAATCGGCGTTTTCTTTTAGCAAATAGCTTTGCTTGAAAAAGCCATTTGCTTATCACCCAGAAATAAATAGCTCACTCAAAAACAATATTTCAAGACTCCATAGCTTTTTGTGGAATAACGCTCAAAAAATCAAACATATAAAGCGTTCATTATTTTTTTATTTGATCCATCAAAAAAGACAAATCTTTCATAAATTTTTGTGCCATGTCACTTAATGGTTGTTTGGCTGAATAAATCACGTACAACTCATTTTTTGGGCTATCAGCTAAAGGGATCAAGCGAAGGTACTCTTTAATTTCTCCAATGACTAATCCTGAGCCAGAAGCATAAGCGTTGGTTTCTAGGACGATATTCATTAACGTTCCACGGTCACTGGTGTAGATAACTGTTTCTTGATCTGGAATTTCAATCAAATCTTCGTAAAAATAGGGAAAATTATTGCCATCTTGAGTAAATCTTACCTGCGGATAAGGCAACAGTTCTTCTTTCACGATTTCCTTTTTTTCACTTAATGGATGTCCCTGTCGTAAAAAAATATGTGTTTTGAATGCTCCTAAGGAATGAGCCAGAAGTTCTCCTTGTTCAAGGTATCTTTTAATCCCTGCTTGATTGTACTCGTTCATATAAAGAATCCCGATTTCACTATGCTGTTTTTTTACTTCTTCAATCACATTGGCTGTCGTTGTTTCAATAATACGAAATTGCTTGATCTCTTTTTTAAATGAAGTGATTAATTTAGCAGTTAATGGTCCTAAAAAATCATAATGTTGGGATGCAATTGAAAAGCTTTCTCGTTTTTCATTTGTCAAATAATAATTTTCTAAAGCTTCTAGTTGTAATAAGATCCGCTCTGCTCTTTTTAGAAACTCTTGCCCCTCTTTTGTCAAATAAGCCCCACGATTCGTACGAGTAAAGATTGTGATCCCAAGTTCTGTTTCGAGTTCTTTAATCCCCGCTGAAAGACTCGGTTGTGCGACATATAGTTTTTTTGATGCTTCTCTAAAGCTTCCATTATTTGCCACTGCGATCACATATTTCAACTGTTGAAAATTCACTGATTGTCCTCCGCATAATATTGAATGTTCCGATCTTTTAAAGGTTGCAAAGGTCGATTATTAGGCTGTGCATACTGCCCTTTAAAGGGGATTAAAAAGTCTTTATTTAAATGTTGTATATGATCCATCACAAACCACTTGATTGGGCCACTTGTCGGCGGTGTGGTCAACGAACCAATGTAGTGATAATGACTTTTTTCTTTTGGTAAAAGTACCATCGGATTCGTCCAATGTTCATGTTTATCTAAATCCCAAACATCTCCATTGTCACGATCATATAGCCACCCCTCATCTGTAGTTAATTGGTACATCACAGCAACAACCAAGTTTTCTTTTTGCGCATTCATGTGAACAAAATGAAATTCGATGTCTTCTTGTGAACCATTGATAAGGTGTTCAGAAGGCATATGGAAATGGATATCTGTGAGAAAATATTTTTGGCCTTTCAGTTCGACATAACTAAGCTGGTCATATGGCACAAGATGGATCGTATTTTTAAATTCTTTATCTGTAAACCGTTGTTTTTCGTAATGAAAAGCAATTGTTTCTTTAGGATTTCCAACTTCTTTACAAGTGGTTAACGAAATGGGCGACTGTAATTCAAATGCAGCTCCTTGAGCAAACCAGTCACATAATTCAGCCCAATGTTCAGGCCCTCTTTCTCCTGAGTATCCCCATTCAACATCCATATTCTTTTTCAAAATCTTTCCTCCTGAGTCTTTGCAAAATTTATCTAATGTTGACTATTTTTGACAATGGTAGAAACAGTTGCCAAAAAATCTTCTTTACCGTAAAATTCTTGGTTCAATAATTCCGGGAAAATTTCATTAAAGAAATAGTTGACGGAAGGACGATGTTCAAATGCTTTAATTGTTGTCACTGCTTCAACAAACATTTCTTTGTAAACTTTTTCTGGATTGTTCTTGATTATTTCTTCAAAAGATTCGTACAATAAATCTACTTTATCTGAAATAGCTAATAATTCACCTTCAATTGTTTCATCTTTGCCTTCAAAAAGCCTTCTACGATAAACAGCTTGAAACTCTTCAGGAATCTCTTGCTTGATAAATTCATCCGTCATTTTTTCTTCAACTGTTTGTAACATCCCACGCAATTCTTTACTTGCATACTTTACTGGTGTTTTGATATCACCAATGAAACGCTCAGTATAATCGTGATTTAATGCTTTTTCATAAAGCAATTTCCAATCAATTTCATAGCCATTCGCTTCTTCAATGTCCCCTAACACTTGAGCAATCGAAGCCACTCGATAAGAATGAGCAGCAACAGTATGTTCAGTAAATTTGAAAAAACCTGGTGCGCGCGTGATTTTTTCTAAATTATTCAACCCTAATATAAATTCATTTAATCCCATGAATAGCCCCCCTCATGAAGTTACTTTTCGGATGATTTTAACATTAAATAACTGATTTTCGCAATCATCGTGTTTGTACCATAAAAAATGTTAAACCTTTAACAAAACGCTATATTTATAAAAAATAGAAACTAGAAGAAAATCTCTAGTTTCTACATAAAAATAATATCATTCAAACAACATAGCTCTAAAACTTAATTTTCCGCTTATGTTCACGTCACCAAGTTTTGGAAGCATTCAAAACAACATAGCTCTAAAACCTCGCAGAAAAATTTTTCTATGCGGTTTATCTTCAAACTACTCGTCCATAGCAAAACTTTTGTCTTGAATGCTTCGATATTTTCTTGCTTTAAAATAGGTTGTTTGGTTTATAATATATCATTTGTTTGAGCGGATCAACACATTTTTTTATCTGTTTTAAAAAACAATTTAGGCGTGTGTTAATTTTTTTGCCAGTTCGTTGGGTCTTTTTTCCATTCTTTCAATAGCGTTAATTCTGCTTCATCAATGTATTTTTCTTCTAAAGCAGCTTCGATCAATTCTGAATAGTTGGTTAAGGTGAAAAGAGGCAGTCCAGCTTTTTCAAAATTTTCTTTTCCTGCAGGTAGTTCATAGGTGAAAATTGCTGCAACTCCTAAAACATTTGCGCCTTCTCTTTTAGCAGCTTCTGCAGCTTCTAAAACACTACCACCGGTTGAAATCAAATCTTCAATCACCACCATTTTTTGTCCTTCAAAAATACGCCCTTCGATTTGATTTCCTTTGCCATGTGCTTTTGCTTTGCTACGAATATACACCATAGGTAAGTCTAAGATTTCCGCTACCCACGCAGCATGAGGAATGCCGGCAGTCGCTGTTCCAGCAATCACTTCCACTTCGGGAAAAGCTTGCTTGATTTTTTCTGCTAGACCTTTGGCGATCTCTTTTCTTACCTTCGGATAACTCATGGTAATACGATTATCACAATAAATTGGGCTTTTTAGACCACTTGCCCAAGTGAACGGTTCATTTGGACTAAGAAAAACAGCTTGAATTTCTAATAAATCTTTGGCAATTTTTTGTTCGATCGATTTCAAATTTATCGACTCCATTCTTCTTTGATTGTTTGATAGGCTTTGTATGGATCTTTCGCTTGCGTAATTGGACGTCCAACAACAATAAAAGTTGAACCAATCTCATGTGCTTTTGCCGGCGTAACGATTCTGGTTTGATCTTGGGCAACTGTTCCTTCTGGTCTGATCCCTGGTGTTAAACAAACAAAGTCTGTTCGTGTTTTTTCTTTGATGGCACTGACTTCTAATGCAGAGGAAACAACACCATCCAGTCCTGCTTCTTTGGCACACTGAGCATAATGGATCACACTTTCTTCCAAAGGAACTTGAATTAATTGATCGTGATGCATTTCTTCTTCACTAGTAGACGTTAATTGCGTAATAGCTAACAATAGTGGGCGTTTTTTCCCGACAGGTGTTCCATCTTCTAATCCTCTGAGCGCTGCTTGCATCATTTTTATCCCACCAGCCGCATGAACACAAGTGATATCCACGCCTAATTTAGCTAAGCCACGCATTGCCTTTTCAACTGTATTTGGTATATCATGCAGTTTTAAGTCTAAGAAAACTTCATGGCCTGCATCTTTTAACCAACGAACAATAATAGGGCCTTCTTGGTAAAACAATTCCATCCCGATTTTGACAAATAACTTTTCATCTTCTGGAAATAACTGCAGAAATTGCTCCACTTCTTGCCAAGTTGAAAAGTCTAAAGCGATAATTGGTCGTTGATTCATTGCATTCGTTCCTCTCTTACTTCTCTGATTAGTTGTTCAAGGGATTCGATCCCTAACTCCGCCATTCTTATAGGTAGTTCATTGATCAGTTTAGGACATATATAAGGATCCGTAAAGTTTGCTGTACCTACAGCAACCGCACTGGCACCAGCCATAAACATTTCTAAAACGTCATCCACTGTTTGCACGCCACCCATCCCAATAATTGGTAAGTCAGAAATAGCCGCCACTTGGTTAATTAAACGAATAGCTACCGGTTTAATGGCCGGTCCTGACAAACCACCCGTTTGATTAGCTAAGATTGGTTTACGAGTTTTTAAGTCAATGCGCATTCCTAATAATGTATTAATCATTGTAAAACCATCTGCCCCACCACTTTCAATCGCTTGAGCGATTGGAACAATGTCCGTCACATTAGGCGAGAGTTTGACATAAATTGGCACACTTGCTACTTTTTTGACTGCCTGTGTTAAGTCAAAAGCAACTTCTGGATCCGTTCCAAAAGCAATCCCTCCATGTTTGACATTGGGACAAGAAATATTTAATTCAATAGCTTTAACATTTGGCGCTTGACCAATTTTACGACAGACTTCCACGTAATCTTCTTCACAGGCGCCAGCCACATTCGCAATGATCGGTAAGTCTGGATAAATCTCAAGTTCAGGTAATAACTCATTCATGACTACTTCTAATCCTGGATTTTGTAGTCCGATCGCATTTAACATTCCTGAGGGTGTTTCTGCTACACGTGGGGTCGGATTACCAAATCTCGCTTTTGGTGTCGTGGCTTTCACCATGATGGAACCAAGCTGATTCAAATCATAGTATTTTCCGTATTCTTTACCAAAACCAAAACAGCCGCTTGCAGGCATGATTGGATTTTTTAAATCTAGCCCAGGTAATTGGACCGCTAAAGGATTGTGACTCATAAAACGACCTCCCCAGCTTTAAAAATTGGTCCTTCATCGCAAACTTTGACACTTTTTGTTCCTGTGTCATCATCTGGTTTGTGGCAAACACAGGCATAACAAGCCCCAACGCCACAAGCCATTCTTGATTCAAGTGACAGCTGTACGTTAGGATGGTTCACAAAAAGTTGCTCCACGGTTTTTAAAAGACCATTTGCCCCACAAGCAAAAACTGCTTTTGGCGTTTTGTGGGTACTCAACAACAAATTACCTACATTTCCATGAATGCCATAAGTACCATCATCTGTTGCGATTCTGGTCTCACCAAGTGCTTGAAACTCCTCTTCATAATACATGACTTCTTTGGATGCAAATCCCAAAAAGTGTGTAGACACGATTCCTTTTTCTTTCAATTGCTTTGATAATTCATACAGTGGTGGAATGCCTATGCCACCGCCAACGATAAATACTTCGTCGTCTTTTGCTAAACCTGATAGATCAAATCCATTCCCTAATGGTCCTAAGACATCTAAAAAATCACCCTCGTTTAACTGGGAAAAAATTTTGGTTCCGTCTCCTTCGATTCGATAGATGATGCGGCAAGCGTTATTTTCTCGATCAATGGAATTGATACTGATTGGTCGCCGTAAAAGCAAATCCGCTCTAGGTACTCGAATGTGTAGAAATTGGCCAGGAAATTTCATTTCTTGAACCAATTCTCCTTCTAAAGTCAATTCATATATGCGAGGTGCTAAGGGTCTTTGCTGAACAATTTTCATTATTTCTTGCTTCATATCTACTCTCCTCTTTGAGACTTATTGTGAACAATTGTTCGATAAAATTTGAGACAAAAATGCACCGCTCCAATATAAAAACACGATATTTTTATAGCGCTGGTTCCACTAAGGAGAAAGAGCACTTTTGTCCCTTTTTTCATCTATAATCGATCGAGTTTTTTCTTGGACGAAATGATCGATCTTCTTTAGAAAAAATCTGTTTTAGATTGCTTTTGTTGAGAAAGCACGTGATTCCATTACCCGAATGATCGCATCTGCTGTATCAAGCGAGGTAAATAATGGAATACCATGTTCCACTGCTTCTCGGCGGATAATAAAGCCATCTTTAGAAGCATTACCCCGATCCTTATCAATCGTGTTGACCACCACTTGGGCTTTGCCTTCACGAATCAGCTCTACCACATTTTTTTCCGTTGCATTTTCAGAAATTTTAGCTACTGGTGTGACGATTAATCCATGTTTTTCAAAAAAGGCAGCTGTATGTTTCGTTGCTAATAAACTATAGCCGATTTCTGAAAAACGTTTAGCTAATTCTAGCGCTTCTTCTTTGGTTTCATCCGCAATAGTAAATAAGACAGCTCCATAATCTGGCAAACGTAGTCCTGATGCTTCAAATGCTTTGTATAGTGCTTTGTCTAAATTCTGATCTGATCCCATTACTTCCCCAGTTGACTTCATTTCTGGTCCTAAATAGGTATCTACTTGTTGTAGTTTGGTAAATGAGAAGACAGGAGCTTTCACGTGAACATTTGGAGCTTCTGGGTACAATCCATTTTCATAACCTAAGTCTGTTAATTTTTCACCTAAAATCACTTTTGTCGCAATCTGAGCCATTGGAATGCCTGTCACTTTACTTAAAAACGGAACTGTACGACTAGCTCGTGGATTCACTTCAATGACATACACTTGATTTTCATGAATAACGAATTGGATGTTCATCATCCCGATACAGTTTAATCCTCTAGCCAAGCGAATCGTATAATCTTCAATTGTTTGTTTAATTTCAGCTGATAGGAACTGTGGAGGATAAACAGCCATGGAATCACCAGAATGCACTCCAGCCCGTTCCACATGTTCCATAATCCCAGGAATTAAGACCGTTTCACCATCACAAATGGCATCCACTTCACATTCACTTCCAAGCAAATATCGATCGATTAAAACTGGGTGTTCCGGAGACGCCTTAACTGCATGTTCCATGTAATCTTCCAGATCATGCTGATTTTCAACAATTTCCATGGCTCTGCCACCTAAGACGTAACTTGGTCTTACTAAAACAGGATAACCGATTTTTGCAGCGATTTCGACGGCTGCTTCTTTACTTGTTGCAGTATCTCCAAGCGGCTGAGGTACTTCGAGATTTCTTAAGGCTTGTTCAAATAAGTCACGATTTTCTGCACGGTCTAAATCTTCAATTGTCGTACCTAAAATTTTCACTCCAGCTTTTACTAAAGGCTCTGCTAAATTGATCGCTGTTTGTCCGCCAAATTGGACGATCACACCAATAGGTTGTTCCAATTCAATGACATTCATCATATCTTCAAAAGTCAGTGGTTCGAAATACAATTTATCAGAAATGGAAAAATCAGTAGAGACTGTCTCTGGATTGCTATTCATGATAATTGCTTCATAGCCAGCTTGTTGAATGGCTTTAACAGAATGAACGGTCGCATAATCAAATTCTACACCTTGACCAATGCGAATCGGTCCAGATCCTAAAACCAATACAGAATCTTTGGTTGATTTTTTACTTTCATTCTCTACTTCATAAGAGCTATAAAAATAAGGAGTCTGTGATTCAAATTCAGCGGCACAAGTATCAACCATTTTATAGACAGGTTTAATGTTGTGTTTCATCCGTAATTCTCTGACTTGTTTTGCTTCAGTTTTCCACAATTCCGCAATTTTTTTATCTGTAAAGCCATTTTGTTTCACAACTTGTAGCAAATGCTCGTCATAAGGATGCGCCGTTAATTCTTGTTCTAATTCAATAATGTGAAGCAATTTATCTAAGAAAAATAAATCAATCTTTGTTAAGTCGGCAATATCTTCAATTGGATACCCACGGCGAATGGCTTCGGCTACATAAAACAAGCGGTCGTCTTGTGCTCGTACAACTTTTTGGATCAATGTGCTATCATCTATTTCTTTTAATTCTGGAAGTTCTAGATGATGCGTTCCAATTTCCAGAGAGCGGACTGCTTTTAAAAGAGACTCTTCAATATTTCTACCAATAGCCATGACTTCACCAGTCGCTTTCATTTGTGTTCCTAATACTCGTTCGCCATTTTCAAATTTATCAAAAGGCCAACGAGGTATTTTGGCTACAACATAATCAAGTGCTGGTTCAAATTCAGCATAAGTTGTTCCTGTGACTGGATTTTTCATTTCATCAAGGGTTAAACCTAAAGCAATTTTCGCTGCTAATTTCGCAATTGGATAACCGGTGGCTTTACTCGCTAATGCAGAAGAGCGTGAAACACGTGGGTTAACCTCGATGACGTAGTAATTGAAGCTATGTGGGTCAAGAGCTAATTGAACATTACAACCACCTTCGATTTTTAAAGCACGGATAATGGATAATGAAGCATCACGCAACATTTGGTATTCATGATCAGACAACGTTTGACTTGGAGCAAATACGATGGAATCTCCCGTATGAATACCCACTGGATCAAAGTTCTCCATGTTACAAACAACAATAGCGTTATCTGCTGAATCTCGCATCACTTCATATTCAATTTCTTTAAACCCAGCGATACTTCTTTCAATTAAACACTGAGTAACGGGTGACAAACTAAGACCATTTTCAGCAATTACACGAAGCTCTTCTTCATTTTTACACATACCACCACCTGTACCACCAAGCGTGAATGCCGGGCGGACGATGATCGGATAACCAATTTTATTTGCAAAAGCAACAGCATCTTCCACTGTTGTAACGATTTCAGATTCGGGGATAGGTTGGTTTAATTCTTCCATCAACTTTTTAAATAAATCACGGTCTTCTGCTTGATCAATTGCCGATAATTTTGTTCCTAACAGCTCAATTCCTAGTTCATCTAAGATTCCAGATTCTGCTAGTTCCATCGCCATATTTAGTCCAGTTTGTCCGCCTAATGTCGGCAACAAAGCATCTGGACGTTCTTTTCGTAAAATTCTTGAGACAAATTCTAATGTAATTGGTTCAATATATACTTGATCCGCAATTTCTTTATCGGTCATGATGGTTGCAGGATTGGAATTGACTAATACCACCTCATACCCTTCTTCTTTTAAAGCCAGACAAGCTTGTGTTCCTGCGTAATCAAATTCTGCTGCTTGTCCGATAATAATCGGTCCAGAACCAATGACCATAATTTTTTTAATATCTGTACGTTTTGGCATGTTTATTTCTCCTCTCCTGCATCCATCATTTCCATAAATTCATCAAATAAATGAAGGGCATCATGTGGACCCGGAGCTGCATCAGGATGAAATTGCACACTAAAAGCTGGATAATGACGATGCTTAACGCCTTCGACCGTTCCATCATTGACTTCCACGTGTGTCACCATTAAACGTTCAGGATCGACTGTTTGTTCATCTACTGCGTACCCATGATTTTGAGATGTGAAATCGATTCTACCCGTAGCAACTTCTCGAACGGGATGATTCAAGCCACGATGACCAAATTTCATTTTATAAGTGTCTGCACCATTCGCTAATGCAAACAGCTGGTGACCTAAGCAGATACCAAAAATTGGTATTTTCCCTTGGATTTCACGAATCATTTCAATTGCTTCTGGTACATCTTTTGGATCACCAGGTCCATTGGTTAACATCACGCCATCAGGAGCAAGAGAAAGGATAGTTTTTGCATCTGTATTATATGGTAAAACCGTTAAATTGCAGTTTCTTTTACTTAATTCTCGTAAAATACTATGTTTCAATCCAAAATCAATTACCACGACATTTTTTCCTGTTCCAGGACTTGGATAGGGTTTGTTCGTTGAAACTTGTTGGACTTGATTAGTAGGAAGAACGGTCGCTTTTAATTGATCAAATGCATGTTCAAAGGAATCTCCTGCATCGACAATACTCGCTTTCATCGTACCAACTTGACGAATTTTTCTCGTTAATGCGCGGGTATCAATTCCTGATATTCCAGGAATTCCTTTACGTTTTAAAAATTCATCTAATGTTATTTGACTGCGCCAGTTAGAGGCAACTCGTGCATGCTCTTTCACTACTACACCTTTACAAGTAGGTGAAATCGATTCATAATCATCACGGTTGACCCCGTAATTTCCTACCATTGGATAAGTAAAAGTAATAATCTGACCGTTAAAACTTTGATCGGTGATCGTTTCCTGATACCCTGTCATACTGGTTGTAAAAACAATTTCACCAAATACATTAGCGCTTGCGCCAAACGCTTTTCCTTTAAATACTGTGCCGTCTTCTAGAATCAACATTCGTTCCATTTTTCTTACGCCTCCTTTTGCCACGCTAGTTTTCCATCTACAAAGGTGAATAAGGTTTCACCTTTCACATTCCAACCAACAAAAGGCGTATTTTCTCCTTTTGATAAGAAATCCTTTTTATCAATGGTCGTTGAATGTGCAATATCGAAGATGGCTAAGTCTGCGGGTGCACCGATCTTCAGTACTCCTGCATTTAGCTGGAAGATTTCAGCTGGTTTTGTGGCCATCCAATTGATCACTTGTTCTAATGTAAAACGATTTGTTTCAACAAAATGGGTATAGATTAATTGAAAGGCTGTTTCACTACCCACAATACCAAAAGGTGATTCTAAGAAACTCTTGCTTTTTTCTTCTAAGCCATGAGGCGCATGATCAGTGGCAATGCAGTCAATCGTGCCATCCAGTAAACCTTCAATCAAAGCTTCCCGATCTTCTTTTCCTCTTAATGGAGGATTCATTTTCCAAAATCCAAAGTCTTCTGGGATATCTTCATCAATCAAAATCAAATGATGCGGAGAAACTTCTGCTGTCACATGGATTCCTGCTTTTTTAGCATCACGAATCACTCGTACACTTTCTTTTGTCGAAACGTGGCAAACATGATAATGAACACCAGTAGCTTCTGCTAAAAGTAAATCCCGTGCGATTTGTGAAGATTCAGTGACACTTAAAATTCCTGGCAACCCAAGTTCTTTGGCTTTTTCACCTGCGTGCATCACTCCCCCAAATAATAACGATTCATCTTCTGTGTGAGCAACCAGTGCTTTCTTATTTTTTGCTGCTTCTTTCATGGCTAAATACATCGTTCCAGCAGTTTGAACACCGACACCATCGTTAGTAAACGCAAAGGCTCCTTCTTGAATCATCGCTTCTTGGTCAACTAATACTTCACTTCGTAGATTTTCGGTAATCGGTGCATATTGTAATACTTTTACTACAGCGTCTTGTTTGATCAACTCGTAGACTTGTTTCAACTTCTCTGGTGTATCAGGTACAGGGTTCAGATTAGGCATAGCACATACTGTGGTAAATCCACCTCTAGCCGCAGCTTTTGTTCCAGCTGCGATTGTCTCCTTGTATGTAAATCCTGGCTCTCTTAAGTGGACATGCACATCCACTAAACCAGGTGTAATCAATTGCCCCTTTGCATCAAACACTTCATCAAATTCAGTCTCGGAAAAACTTTCCCCAATGGCTTTGATTCTTCCTTCTTCGATCCAAATTGCTGCTGTTGTTGTTTCATTTTTTCTTGTATTGATTTGACCGTTTTTAATGAGTGTTTTCATCTTTTCTTCCTCCTAGTTCTACGCTTTTCCGTTTAATACCGCTTCTAAAATAGCCATTCTCACAAAAACACCGTTGCTCATTTGCTGAACAATTCGTGACTGTAATCCTTCCACGAGTGAATCTGCTAGTTCCACGTCTCGATTGACAGGTGCTGGATGCATGATAATAGCATGTTTTTTTAATTTCTTCGCTCGTTCTACTGTCAAGCCGTATTCTTGATGATATGACTCTTTTGAAAAACTTTCTTTGCCATCGTGACGTTCATGCTGTACACGTAACATCATCATTACATCTACTTGGTCTAATAATTCATCTAACGGAAGATAGTGTCCGTAAACTTCAAATTCTTCATCATACCATTCTCTAGGGCCAGAGAAGAAAACTTGCGCTCCTAAACGCTTCAGCATCTGCATGTTTGATTTTGCTACACGTGAATGCGTAATGTCTCCAACGATCGCAACTTTTAATCCTTCAAAATAACCAAACTCTTCATAAATTGTCATCAAATCCAGTAAACATTGTGTAGGATGCTGGCCGCTACCATCCCCACCGTTGATAATTGAACATTGGATCGTCTTACTTTGGATCAATTCATCGTAGTAATTTTCATCGCCGTGGCGAATAACCGCAACATCAACGCCTAAAGCAGACATCGTTAAAACGGTATCGTATAATGTCTCGCCTTTTTGTACAGAACTCGTACTTGCTTCAAATTCAATGACTTCTAACCCTAATTTTTTCTCCGCAACATCAAAACTTTTATGTGTTCTTGTACTATTCTCAAAAAATAAGTTAGTGGCAAAATATTGAGATTTTTGTGGCGTCCAATTGGCTCCTTGTTTTAACTCTTGACCGCGACGGATCAAACCCATGACTTCCTGATCTGTTAAAGCTTCCACTGTCAATAAATGTTTTAAACTAATACGTTCTGATTTGATGATCATGATGATTCCTCCTTAGTTTTCTTCGCTACGTGAAGTGTCTGGTAAGATAAGATTTAAGATGATGCCTAAAACTGTTGCTAAGGCCATGGCAGATAAAGTAAATGTTCCTACTTCAAAGACTAAGCCTCCAATACCAACTACTAAAATCACTGAGGCAATTAACAAGTTTTTCTTTTTATCAAAATCGATTTTATTTTCAATTAATATTTTCATTCCGCTTGCCGCAATGACTCCGAATAAGATAAAGCTAATTCCTGAGATCACTGGTCCAGGGATACTTAGAATCAGCGCACTTAATTTGCCGACAAATCCTAAAATAACTGCAAAGACAGCTGCGCCACCGATGACGAATACGCTGTGTACCCTAGTGATTGCCAAAACACCAATATTTTCTCCATAACTAGTAACTGGCGGACCACCAACAAAGGCTGCAACAATTTGTGCTAGACCATCACCCATCAGCGTTTTGTGTAATCCTGGTTCTTCAAAAAAATTACGTTTTGTCAATTTATTCAATACCATTAAATGACCAATGTGTTCCGTCATCGTGACAAAAGCAATTGGAGCCATGGTAGTGATTGCGCCTAGATAAAGCTTAGGCTCATACTGAACAAAGGGAATTTCGAAATTTGGAAAGGCTAACCAAGCAGCCTCTGCAATTGGTTTTGTATCAACGATCCCAAACAATAATGCCACGATATAGCCACAAATAATGCCTAGTAAAATGGGGATCAATCCTAAGAATCCTTTTAACCACATATTGAAGAAAATGGTTAATGCTAATGTAATCAACGCGACAGCGATATATTTAAAATCGTAATTTCCTTGATTGTACATGGCGTTACTTGCCGCATTGGCCGCAAGCCCTAGACCGATAACCATAATAACTGGTCCTACAACAATCGGTGGTAAGATTTTATCTAACCAAGCAGAGCCAATTTTTTTAATGATCAAAGCAACAATCAAGTAAACAAGGCCTGTGGTTACAGCTCCTTGGGCAATTGCTGGGTAACCGTCTGTCTTCATCAGCATTTGCATGGCTGCAATAAAAGCAAAACTACTTCCTAAATAAGCTGGGATTTTCCCTTTTGTAGTAAAAAGATAAACGAGCGTTCCTAATCCTGAACTGACTAAGGCAATTCCTGGATCGATTCCTACTAAAATCGGAACAAGGACAGTCGCACCAAACATTGTAAACAAGTGCTGTAAGCTTAATCCCACCCAATGCCCTACTTTTGGGCGATCATGGATATCTAAAACTACACTGTTATTATGAAATTTTTTCTTTTCTGACATGATTTTGCTCCTTCTATTCTTCCTCTTTTAAGATCATGATACGATCCTTCCCGTCTAATTCTTGCATCTCTACGAGGATTTCTTCTGCTTTAGACGTTGGAATGTTTTTACCCACGTAGTCTGCACGAATGGGTAATTCTCGATGTCCACGATCGACTAGAACAGCCAGAGAAATTTTCCGTGGACGACCAAAGTCCATGACTGCATCCATCGCCGCTCGTATCGTTCTCCCTGTATAGAGTACATCATCAATCAAAATGACTTCTTTTCCTTCTAAGGAAACAGGAATGTCAGAAGAGTGAAGTTCAGGTTCTTCGGGTGTTTCTTTTTTATCGTCTCGGTAAAGCGTAATATCTAACTCACCAACTGGTACATCAATTCCTTCCAGTTGCTTCAAACGTTCCGCGACTCTTGCCGCAATATAGATTCCTCTTGTTTTAATTCCAACTAAGACAATGTCTTGAATATCGTGATTTCTTTCAATAATTTCATACGTAATACGTGTCAATGCACGCTTCATTGTGACTTGATCGATCACTTCTTTTGCTTGCATGTTTTTCCCTCCATTTTTTACACAAAAAAACTCCTGCCCTATAGAGGACAGGAGGAATGTCTAGACTGAGTGTACACTTAGATACACTTATAGTTATACTACGTCATTGAACAACTTTCGATATGGCGCACCATATGACTTTTGCTCACACCCTTCTTAGCCTCACGGGACTAAACTTAAAGGAACCAATATGAAGTTTTTTTATTCTTTCGTTGTTAAATACTATACCGTTATTTTATTTAAATTGCAACATTTTTCCTTAATTTTTCTAATGTTTTTTCGAAGATCTCTGGAAGAGGGGCTTCAAATACCATTTGTTGTCCAGTGACTGGATGCGTGAAGCCTAATAATTTAGCATGAAGAAATTGTCCGTTCCCCTTTAAAGTCTTACTTGGGCCATAAACCGGATCACCTGCTAAAGGATAGCCAATATATTTCATATGCACGCGAATCTGATGGGTACGGCCAGTTTCTAACGTTAACTCTACCAATGTAAAATCATTAAAACGTTCCAAGACCTTAAAATGAGTCACTGCCGGCTTTCCGTCTTCTCGAATGGCTTGCATTTTACGATTCACTTTGGATCGGCCAATCGGCGCATTGATCGTTCCTTTTTCATGAGGGATCACCCCATGGACAAGAGCCACATATTTTCTTAAAGAGGTTTTATCTTTTAATTGTTTTGCCAAAGATTCATGTGCCTGATCATTTTTTGCCACCATTAATAATCCTGAAGTATCTTTATCAATTCGGTGAACAATTCCTGGACGAATGACGCCATTGATGGTAGAAAGTTTTTTTATGTGATACATCAATGCATTGACCATTGTTCCATTCGGGTGTCCGGCAGATGGATGAACCACCATCCCTTGTGGTTTATTGATAACGGCCACAGCTTCATCTTCATAAACGATTTCTAACGGAATGTCTTCTGCTTGAATCGATAATTTTTCTGGTTCCGGCACGTCAATAATTACTTCATCCTTTTGTCTCACTTTGTAATTAGCTTTCACTACTTGTCCATTGACCGAAACAGCTCCTTCTTTTAACCAAAGTTGGACTTGCGAACGACTGTAGTCATCAAACAAATGCGTAATTACTTTATCGATTCTTCCCGACTCTTGTTGAATCGTTGCTTTTAATTCTGTCATTTTTTCCCTTGTTCCTTTTCATCTAAAATTATATATATCAAAATACAAACGACACCACAGACCAGCGTGATATCTGCTACATTAAAAATAGGAAAGTTCATAAAATCGGTTTGGAACATGTCCACCACATAACCAAGTCGTACACGATCAATAAAATTACCGATCGCACCAGCTAAAATTAAACTTAAACCGATCATTAGCCAACGACTCCCTTTTCTTTGATTTTTAATCATCAAAGTGACAACGACAATAACCGCAATGATTGTGATTATAGCAAATAACCACATTTTCCCTTCTAACATACTCCAAGCAGCACCTGTGTTTCGAATGTGATTCAAAGACAATACGTCAGGAATCAAGTTTTTCGTTTCTCCTAATGACAAATCATTGACGATCCACCATTTTACCCACTGATCTAATCCGATCAGTAATCCACTGATAATAAAATAAATTGCTAACAAAAAATCATTCCTTTTCTACATGTTGATAAATATCTCTTGGCCTAATGATTCCTAATAGATTTCCATTGGGATTTCCGTCTTTAGTAATCAAAACAGCTTCCAACGTTCCTTGTTCACGAAACATCGCTTCCACTTCAAGAATATGAGTCTTTGCCGAAACAAAACGATAATTCGTATATTTTCCATCTTTAAAAATCAAATCTGCCGCTTTTTTATGGGTCAAATCAATGGTTCCTTTCTGGCTTTCTTTTGCTAACCAAAAACCAATGATACGTAACGTCACTAATGCTTCGAATTTTCCTTTATTGTATAAAGGAAATTGTGAATATCTCTTTTTGGCTATGGTGTCTAACAACTCAAGCAAAGGTAAATCTCGTTCAAATCCAGTGACATGTTTGGCAAAACGAGGTAAAACCATTTCAGGTCGAATCAATTCCTGTTCAATATGTTGGATCTTATTTACTGCCCACTCGTTTGGCTCAGCAATTACGAAATCAACAGCAATCCGATCATGAACAATGGCATTTCTTAATTGTGCCAGTTGTAGCAAGTCTTCTTCATACTTACGAATGACTCCATTTTTTCTTTGAGCAAGTCGACGAACTAGTTCGGTAAATCCCATATTTTTCGCATCGCCGATTTTGTCTCTCATCCATTTTTCAATTCGATTAAAACTGCTCAAAAAAATATCAGAGTTGGCCATTGTATTCCTCCTTGATCACGTAAGCTTTATTTTTGATATAAAAAAAGAAACCAATCATCCCAAGTATAACAAATAAACGATATAAAAAGTGTGGCACGTAGAATGTACTTACGCCACTAGCCAAAAATAATAATGGATACATTTGTAGTAACAAAAGATTCATCGTGATGACATATTGCTTACTCGGATGCGTTATGGTATATACAGGACTTTTTAACCAATAAAATGAAACTTGCATAGTAAATGGTGGATCTACTTCCAACAGAACAGACTGATTATGAGCCAAAAACTGCTTTTTCTTGCCATCTATTCGTAATTGGATGGGGCTCCCCATTCCATAAAAACCGGTTCGTCTTGACAATTGAATTTCCATCATACGCCTCCTTATTATTATTTAGTATACCTTAAAATAGAAGAACAAGGAAGGGAATGTCTATGAACCATTGAATGAAAGTACTAAGAGTCGTTTCTCGAAAATCGGCCATATTTATCCTTAGCTTTCATCTTACGACTGTTCACTTTTTCATTCATTGGTGAAACTCAAAAATATTTCATCCAAATCATAAGAAAGAATGAGAAAAAAACACAAGAAACAAGAGCAGTTTTCTCTGCTCTTGTTAGGAAACTAATTTAATTAGAACAACCCAATGACTTCTCCATCACTAGTTACGTCCATATTTAAAGCAGCTGGTCTTTTAGGAAGTCCCGGCATGGTCATGACATCACCTGTCAATGCCACAATAAATCCTGCACCTAATTTAGGGACAAATTCACGAATCGTGATCGTAAAGCCTTCTGGTGCACCTAAAAGGGTCGGGTCATCAGAAAAAGAATATTGTGTTTTTGCCATACAGATTGGCAATTTATCCCAGCCATTCGTAACAAATTCTTTCGTTTGTTTTTCCGCTTTTTTACTAAAAGAAACGCCCACTCCACCGTAGATTTTTTTTACGATGGCTTCTACTTTTTCTTCAATTGTATCTTCTAGCTGGTATAACGGTCGATAGTCTGCTTGCTGATTCTCTATTGCTCTTACCACAGCTTTTGCTAGTTCAATGCCTCCATCCGCACCATGTGCCCAGACACTTGTACGCTTAGCAATTACTCCCTGATCTTCACAAAGATGCTCTAATAAAGAAAGTTCCGCTTCAGTGTCTGTCACAAATTCATTTATTGCTACAAGTACAGGGATACGATAGGTTTCCATATTTCGGATGTGACGTTTTAAGTTACTAAAACCTTTTTTCAACGCTTCTAAATTTTCTATTTGTAATTGATCTTTCGTTACTCCTCCGTGCATTTTTAAGGCACGAACAGTTGCTACAATGACAATGGCATTAGGCGCTTTTTTTAAATTAGGGACTTTAATGTCCAAGAATTTTTCTCCACCTAAATCTGCACCGAAACCAGCTTCCGTCACCACATAGTCACTTAGTTTCAATGCTGTTTCTGTAGCTAATACACTATTACATCCATGTGCAATATTCGCAAAAGGACCACCATGAACAAAAGCTGGCGTGCCATAAATGGTTTGAACCAAATTTGGTTTAATGGCTTCTTTTAATAAGAGTGTCAATGCTCCTTCAACTTTAAGATCACCGGCAGTAATGGGGTGGCGATCAAAAGTATAGCCTACAACAATACGAGCTAAACGTGCTTTTAAATCATCAATGTCTCTAGCTAAACACAAAATCTCCATAATTTCACTGGCCACTGTTATATCAAACCCATCTTCTCTTGGAACACCTTGAATTGGACCACCTAATCCGACAATTACTTTTCTAAGCTCACGGTCATTTAAATCAACCACCCGTTTCCAAATCACGCGTCGAGCATCGATATTTAATTCGTTTCCTTGGTGAATATGATTATCTAAAAAAGCGGATAATGCATTATTCGCAGAAGTGATCGCATGCATATCGCCAGTAAAATGTAAGTTGATATCTTCCATCGGCAAGACTTGGGCGTATCCTCCGCCAGCTGCTCCACCTTTGATTCCCATTACAGGTCCAAGAGATGGCTCTCTTAAAGCAATGACCGCTTTTTTTTCAAGCTTATTCAAGGCATCGCCTAAACCAACTGTAACAGTTGATTTCCCTTCACCTGCAGGAGTCGGATTAATCGATGTCACTAAAATTAAGTGGCCCTCTGACTTTTCCTTTAATTGATTCATTGTAGAAAAATTGATTTTTGCTTTATATTTTCCATAAAGCTCTAAGTTATCTTCTTCGATACCTAATTTTCTAGCAATTTCAATTATCGGTTTTAGCTCTGTTTCTTGTGAGATTTGTAGATCACTCTTCATCAAATTACCCCTTTACACGAACTTTAATTTCACAAATAAAAGAATTTGTTCAGTTATCGTTATTATACCTTGTTTTAAATTAAAAAAAAATAGTAAAAATTGTTTTTTTAATTTAATTGACGTATATATAAATACTCTTTATAATGTAAGCTATGATCAGACTTTAGAAAGGTCGTGAGAGCTTTGACCACAGGAACAGTGAAATGGTTTGACAATAAAAAAGGCTATGGATTTATTAGCTATGATGAGACAGAAGAAATATTCGTCCATTTTACCGCAATCGAAGAAGACGGTTTCAAAACTCTTGAAGAAAATCAACTCGTAGAATTCGAGGTAATTGAAGGAAACCGCGGAACACAAGCGGCTCATGTAAAAAAAATGATCTAAGAAAAAAGTAAGAAATTAATAAAAAATATTGCCTTTTTAAAACGAAATAGATAAGAAGTTCGTATGAACATGTTAAAAATAGAGGACAAATTCAGTTGATATTGAATTTGTCCTCTATTTTTGTTACTAAGAATGTCAGTGTTGATGCTCGCTTTCTTCTTCCTCATCGCAATTGAACGCTTCGATTAACGAGGGTCTCATGAAACGCTTCTTTTTGTTTCAAACAAACTCACTATTTTAACTACGTCTTGATGAAACAAACCTTTCTTTATGATGGTTCCCACGACAAAACCCGCAGTATTTGTCAGTATGTCTCCTGCATCGAATATTCCTAAATAAAAAACATATTGCGCAACTTCGATTAAAAAAAGACCTAGAATCACTAGCCCTAAATTTCTTTTATTTAACGCTAATATCCATCCTAATGGTATAAACATGAGTAGATTTAGCCAAACGATTATTGGATCTCCATTTATAGAGTCTGAAATAAAGAACAATGGATTGCCTTCAAATCCTCGTATTCGAATATTTTTGAAAAGAAGTAGGTAAATTTCCTTTTTCTATTTTTATCCTTTTAATGGTCATCTACTTTTCCTTGTTCTTTTTTATTAACTATAAGTACAAACGCTTTTTCGAATAATGAAGCGTATGAAAAATATTGTCTTTTTTATGTATATACGTAAAAAAAGGCAATATTTTATTTACAGTGTGGATTAAGAAAATGAAATAAAAGGATTATTCCTTGTGTCTTCCAAGAAATAATCCATTGAATACTTTACAATTGAAATTGACAATGATAGTGCGATTGAAGAAAGATACTCATTCAGTTTTCGTTTGTTTGCGTATTTAATTTTTGGATGTTTTTTTCTTCGTTTGTCTGAATATATAACAGAAAAGCCGTTTCCCCTTTCTTAGGCATAAGGTAAAGTGATGGTTCTTTTTGTCCAATATATTTTATTTTAATGCCCTTTTTCATTGGAGTCACTGAATCGATTTCTTGAAGTCGAATGACCTTATCTTTCCAAAAAGCTGCATAGCGAACTTTGATGGACTGAGTGGTTAAAATAAAAGAGCGTCTATACCCAAGAAATAAAAAGACTAAAAATAAGCCCATTATTAAATTACTTTTCCAATAAGGTCGAGTATTTTCAAGAGATAAAATCAAACTGAAAAAGAAAATGATCAAAGATAATGACCAATAGATGATCGTCTGCGCCCATTCTGGCTGCCAGCGAATTATTTTTTTCATTCTTCAACCTCACATTTATTTTATAATGGTATAATTATAGCATAACACCATTTTTATAAAAAGGAGAGTTTCCTTATGTTAAAAGTATACATTGATGCTTCTACAAAAGGCAACCCAGGACCAAGTGGTGGCGGTATATTAATTGTTCATGAAAATAAGCAAGAACAACTGTCTATCCCTCTTTCAAAAGGTTCCAATCATCAAGCAGAGTTCGAAGTCTTTTTAAAAACTTTAGAATTTCTAAAAGAAAAAGGTTTAAATAATGAAACAATTTTGTGCTATTCCGATAGTAAAGTGTTAGTATCAACTGTTGATAAAAATCATACAGAAAATAGCAGTTTCTTTTGCTACTTAGAAAAAATTAAGCAATTACTTCCCAATTTTCATTTGTTAATTTTGCAATGGATTCCTGAAAATAAAAACAAAGGTGCAGACAATTTAGCTAGACAAGCCTTACAAAAACAATTGAAAGCATAAGTAAAAAGACTTTTCGGTTTAACCCAAAAAGTCTTTTTAAAGTCTTACACACAACAAATAGTTATGCTTCAACTAATGAATGATCCTATATCTTTCGTTCCACTTTTTTAATGCCTCAGCTGTTGATTGAATTTTTGCCTTTATGGACGACAAACGAATCCAATATCAAGAGTCTTTTTGAAGTCTTTTAAAAGTCCTTTCCTATCCTAATCTTGATTTCGTTGACTTTAGTTAAGTCTAAATGATCATATCCTCTAGTTCAACGATTATTTCCATCTGTACTACTAAATACATTACTTGAAATCAGTGCAATCTCCACAACCTGATAATGGTCTATATACCAATCAACAACTGCTACTTTGTCCGTTGCAAATCACGATAGGGTTTTACTTTCCTCTATCTTTATAGAGTTATTCTGGTTTAAGTGGTGTGGCTGCAAACAACACTTTAGCTAGAAGAGGTGTAATTACTCCTGCACCAATTGCTTCAGGAATCCCATTAATAGCTGCCACTCCTGCTAATGTTTTAAATAAAAGCGATGCATCTACTCCATAAGCGCTGGCAGTCGCACCGGTATAAAATAAACCCATAAATCCTAAAACAAGGATAGTATTAACCAATGAACCAAGGACTCCTGCAAGGACAGATCCCACAACCACCGAGTGATAACGACGATAAAGAAAATGAAACACAATACCTGCCACCAAACCGACTAATACACGTGGCACAACAGAGATGATCGGATTTGTAAAGACCAAGGTATCAAATGGTGTGGTTGGCATAGCATAAGCTCTAATGATCGTCGCAATCCCCCAAAACAATCCGATCACCATTCCATCTTTTGGTCCTAAAACAACAGCTGCTACAATAACAGTGATGTGAATAATAGTCAAACTAATAAACCCTAGCGGTATAAATCCCAACCATGGCACCATTGCTTGAACAATGATAATGGCTAATAAAATAGCTCGAAGTACTAAGCGAAAAGTTTTATTTTTACTATTCATTTTAACGCCTCCTTTTATATTAATCGTAAAAGGTTTTAGCTGTTTGTCAACTAATCACTACCACATACAAAAAAACTCCTACAATAATCAATGATTGAAACATACTCCCCTCTACCTTGGTCATCCTCTAAACTCATTGATAGTATTCACTTTACTTCCTAAAGTTTTGCTTACTTTCTAAACAATCGTTAGTGCTCAAAAAAACCGAAATTTTCGAAAGACTGGAAAATCCATTTTCCGAAAATTTCGGTTTTACTTTGACTAAATCACTAAAAGTCATTTACTGTCTTCTTTGAGAAAATAAACGCCAGAGAAGGCCAAACTTTCTATGATCCGTTCTCATTAACAATAAAATGAGTTATTGATTTTCTAGCCAAGTTTTTGCTTCTGCTAAAGCATCAGAAATACCTGCAGGATTTTTTCCGCCTGCTTGAGCCATATCAGGACGACCGCCACCGCCGCCACCTACTTTTGGCGCAATTGCTTTGATCAAATCACCTGCTTTTAAGCCTGACTCATTGGCTTCTTTTGTCATAGCAGCCAATAAATTAACTTTTCCTTCTTGATCATTTGCCAAAACAAGGATATCAGAAATAGCTTTTTGTTTCCATTGGTCTGCTAATTGACGTAATTGATTCATATCTTTTACTTTTACCTGTGCAGTAATGATTGTTTTTCCATTCACAGTTTCAATATTTTTGAAAACATCACCTGCTTGTTGGTTCGCCAATTTACTTGCTAACTGTTCGTTTTCTTTTTGTAAATCTTTTAACTGTTGTTGCAATTGTTCTGCTTTGGCTACAACCTCTTTTAATTGAGGTGATTTGACGATTGTTGCGACTTCTTTTAACTGCTTTTCTTCTGCTTCTAGTAATTCATAAGCTTCTTTACTTGTTACTGCTTCAATACGTCTTACACCGGCGCCAATACCAGATTCAGAGACAATTTTGAAGATACCGATATTTTCAGTATTGGAAACATGTGTACCTCCACATAACTCAATTGACCAGCCACCTACATTGACTACACGGACTTCATGTCCATATTTTTCGCCGAATAAAGCCATCGCTCCCATGTTTTTAGCTGTATCAATGTCTGTCTCGACCGTTTCAACTGGAATAGCTTCCCAAATTTTTTCATTGACGATTCTTTCCATCTTTGCTAGTTCATCACTTGTAATTTGACCAAAATGAGTAAAGTCAAAACGTAAGTGTCCAGGAGCAACTAAGGATCCTGCTTGATTGGCATGCTCTCCTAGTACTTCTTTTAATGCTTTGTGTAATAAATGAGTTGCGGTGTGATTCTTAATGATTCGATTTCTCATGGGTACATCAATTAATAAATGGTAAGTTTCACCTTCTTTAATAGTAGAAAGAAGTTCAACTGTATGCATGAATTGTCCGTTTGGTGCTTTTTGTACATCGATCACATTTGCAACGGTTTCCCCAGAAGAATCAATTATCCAACCTTGATCAGCCACTTGTCCTCCCATTTCAGCGTAAAAAGGTGTTTGGTCAAAGATCAATTGTGCTTGTCCTTGCGCTAATTCACTAACTAGTTCTTCTTCTTTAACGATCACTAGTAGCTCACTATCTGATTCCACATGATCATAACCGATAAATTTACTTTCAACCTTGATATCTGTTAATAACGCAGATTGAACGCTCATGGATTTTTCTGTACTACGCGCAGAACGAGCGCGTTGTCTTTGTGCTTCCATTTCTTTTTCAAAGCCTGCATGATCCACACTTAAGCCTTCATCCTCGGCTACTTCCTCAGTTAATTCTACTGGGAAACCATAAGTGTCATATAATTTAAAAATATCTTTACCAGAAAGAGTTGTTCCATTGGCTTTTTTGACTTCCGCAATCACTTGATTCAAGATTTCTAAACCTTCATTGATTGTTTCATTAAATCGTTCTTCTTCCGTACGAACCACTTTCTCAATAAATTCTTTTTGTTGAAGAACTTCTGGATAGTAACTAACCATGATTTCGCCAACGACGGAAACAAGCTCATATAAGAAAGCTTTTTCAATTCCTAATTTCTTACCATGCATCACTGCTCGGCGTAATAAACGACGAAGAACATATCCACGTCCTTCATTTGAAGGAAGTGCCCCATCACCGATTGCAAAAGATAAAGCACGAATATGATCAGCAATAACTTTATAAGAAATATCAGTGGTTGGATTTTCGCCATATTTCACTTGGTTGCTTAGTTTTTCTACTGCATGGATAATTGGTAAAAATAAGTCCGTTTCAAAGTTGGTTGGTGCATCTTGAACGATTGAAACCATTCGTTCAAGTCCCATGCCCGTATCAATATTTTTATGAGGAAGAGGTTCAAACGTGTTATCTGGTTTATGATTAAATTCAGAGAAAACAAGATTCCAAATTTCTAAGTATCTTTCATTTTCTCCACCAGGATAATTTTCTGGATCATCTTCTGCTACATCGTTATATGCTTCTCCACGATCATAAAAGATTTCAGTATCCGGACCACAAGGACCAGCACCGATATCCCAAAAATTGTCTTCAACATCCACGATATGATCAAGCGGTAGGCCGACTTCTTCGTGCCAGATGCGTTTTGCCTCAGTATCTTTTGGATAGACTGTCACATATAATTTTTCAGGGTCAAAAGCCATCCACTCAGGACTTGTTAAAAATTCCCATGCCCAATGAATCGCTTCTTTTTTGAAATAATCCCCGATAGAAAAATTTCCTAACATTTCAAACATCGTGTGATGGCGTGCTGTTTTCCCAACATTTTCAATATCGTTTGTACGAATTGATTTTTGCGCATTCGTAATTCTTGGATTTTCTGGCACAACTGAACCATCAAAATATTTTTTTAGCGTTGCTACGCCTGAATTGATCCATAATAGTGTTGGGTCGTTGACTGGAACCAATGAAGCACTAGGCTCAATTGTGTGGCCTTTTGTTTGAAAGAAATCTAAAAACATTTGTCGAACTTGTGCACTGCTTAATTGTTTCATTTTATTACCTTCTTTCTTTAATTTAAACGACAAAAAAACACCCTTACAGCCAAGGACGAAAACTCGCGGTACCACCTTGGTTGCAATGATGTTCGATCATTACCTCTTAAACTCGATAACGCTGAGTTGCGTTGATATTTCTATCAAATAAAAAGGGAGCAATTTGATGTTTAGACTATTCTTTTTTCAGCCTAGAAAGAATTTTCTGTCAGTCTTACACAAGCAAACCATATCCTTTTCGTACTTCACAAGTATACGTATTCTATTTTGTTCTGTCAATAACCCTTGATCGTTTTCTTTTGGTTCTATCATTATTTCTTTTTCTTTGATATGCTTTTTTTATGTAAAGAAGAAGAAAGGAGCACGAACAATGAATGTGCATTTTGGATCCCAAAAATGGATTAGTGGCGCAAGTTTTTATTTACGATACCAAGTATTTGTTCTGGAGCAAGGAATCCTGCCTGAATTGGAATTTGACGAAACAGATGCGGTCTATTCTTACTTTCTTTTAATGGATGATCTCAAACCAGTTGCTACTTTGCGTTATCAAAAAAAGTCTGCCACTTGTTTCCAACCAGATCGTTTTTGCGTGGCTAAAGAATATCGTCACCAAGGTTTTGGCAGCAAGTTATTGGCCTTAGCTGAGAAAAAAGCACAACAAGAAGGTTATCTAGAAAGTTATCTGGTAGCCGAAATGTCTGCCACTGAATTTTACATCAAACAAGGCTATTTGATTTGTACAACACCGTTCCTTGAAGACGGCATTTCCTGCGTAGGAATGAAGAAAATATTGATTTAAGAGGTTGTGAAAAGGCTGTCCTGCATCAAGCAATAAGAACGAACAGAGAAAAACAGCTTCTCATGTTTTTCCTCTGTTTGGGCTTATTGCCGCAGATGCAAGCCTTTGAACACCGTTTACGCCAAGAGGTTGTGAGCAGCATGGTCTGCTTCAAGAATTAAGCCTAAAAATGTGAAAATAGCTCCTCATATTTTTGCATTTTTAGGCTTAATTCCGCAGAAGCAATGCTGGGAACACCGTTTAAACATATTTAAAGTGTGGGTCAAAAAGTATTCTTTACTTTTTGCCCCACACTCTTGTATGTTATATCGAACAGAACTTTATGACTTTTTACTTAGTTCCACTACTTATTTGAATTTTTTTTATTTTTTCTAGCGGTCCTTGTTTGTTGTCTACGTTCTAACTTACGTTCTTTTTTATTCTTTTCAGCAATTGCCCAATCGATTTTCTTTTTATAACCGGGTTTAATTTTTTTCTTTTTCTTTTTCACTAAACCAATTAATGTAGGATCTAACGTATCTTTTGATTTTTCACGTTTAGTACGACGGTTACGATCGTAAGTTTTTACGATCTCATCATTTTTAATTTCCATCGGTTCAAAAGTAACACCGATTTTTTCAATACTGTCAATAGCTTGTTCATCATTTGGTGAATATAAAGTGATAGCCGTTCCTTTAAGACCACTACGCCCTGTACGCCCCACACGATGAATAAAGAAATCTAGATCATCTGGTACTTCTGCATTGATGACATGAGAAACGCCTTCAATATCGATCCCACGTGCCGCTAAATCAGTTGCGACAACATATTGGTATTCTAAGTTTTGTACTTGTCGCATCACGCGTTTTCTCTCTCTTGGTGTAATGTCTCCATGAATTTTCGCCACTTTTAGGCCTTGATTTTTCAAGTAATCAGCAATCTCATCGACATGTTGTTTGGTATTTGCAAATACGATGGCTAGGTATGGATGACCAATCGTTAAAAGTTGATAAATCATCCGATTTTTGTCTTTCCCTTTAGTAGAAATCAACCAATTTTCAATGTCTTCAGAAATCACCGCTTTGGGTTTGATTTCTTCAATAATTGGATTTTCCATATATTTACGTAAAAATGGACGCAATTTCTCTGGAATAGTCGCTGAAAAAACAAGGAATTGTAATTTTTCAGGTAGACGACTAGCAATCTGATCAACTTCATTTAAAAATCCCATGTCTAGTGTCATATCTGCTTCATCAACAACAAAGGCAAAAGCAGTGTGGATTTTTAATGCTTGTTCATTCATCATATCTAGAATTCTTCCAGGAGTTCCTACGACAATGTGTGGTTGTTGATGATTTAATCGGTTTAACTGACGTTGTTTATCTGTTCCACCAACGAAATTTGTTACCCTTATTTCAGGAGTTGAAAATTTGGCGATTTGGTTAGCAGCTTCATAAATCTGCGTAGCCAATTCACGACTAGGGGCAGTAATAACGACCTGTACTTCCGCTTTTTCTGCATTTATTTTTTGGAATAAAGGCAATAAAAATGTGTGTGTTTTACCAGAACCAGTTTGTGATTGACCAATAATATTTTTTCCTTTTGCAATCAAAGGGATCAATCGTTCTTGCACTTCAGTGGGTTGATTAAACCCTTTTTCCATTAAGGCTTCATTGATATATGGTTTAAAATTGAATTGTTCAAAATTACTCATTTAGGCACCTCTTCTCTTTCTTTGTTACACGACTTTCGCATTATACCACATACTAGAGCAATTTGCTTGCGCCATTTTACAAGAAATTCGTTTTACAGACTATTCATTGTCATTTTTCACTTTAATCGTACTGATTGTATGGGTATGGCTAGCTTTTTCATAAAACAAAACTCATTTTTTCGAAGAAAGGACAAAATGATGTTCAAGACAAAAATAAATTGAGCAAAAGAGATACCCAAAATAACGAAAATACCGCTAACTTGTAAGATGCCAGTCGTATGATTTGTTACTTGTTGTAGCATCTGATTAAGCCAACCTAACCCATAAAACAAAAAATAAAGATAGCCGTATCTAATAACTAAAGCTTTAAATGAAAGACGCTCTCTATTTTCTTGAATCACGCGGATACGCACGATTTTCTTACCTAGCGTCAATCCATTCGTTAAATAAGGAACGATCATAAAATAAAGAATGACTTCAAGAAAGATCCACCAACTACTAGAAGTAATATCATCGACACTTAACGTTAATTGAAGAGATAGCGCAATAAAAAATGTGAGAACGGATAAAAAACTCCAATCAATGAGATAGGCAACCGCTCTTCTAGTCAAAGAGACTGTTTTTCCTCTTTCATAAGAAACTTCGTCCATACGTGCTCTTGTTGGCAACATAAAAGTGAAAATTGGTGTCATGATAAATCCTAATGTTCCTCCAATCGTATTGGTCAACAGATCATTTACATCAAACAATCGATAAGGTCTAGGATAAATAAAATATAGACCACTTAATTGTGTCAACTCAAAAAATAATGAAAGACAAAAACTGGCAATGATCGTTTTAACAAATGACAGACGAAAATAATATCTTAAATAGATACCAAAAGGGAAAAGAAGTAAAACATTAAAGACTGGTTCTAAAAACACACTTTGCCTCATTGCAGGTAAATACGTACTTGGTTCAGATAAAACAAGAACAGTATTTCTTCGGAAATTTTCCCACGAAGCAAATAAATGCCACTCTATTTTTGGCCCTGTCATTTGTGCGACCACTTCTTTTGGTGGTAACGGTAAAATGACTAAAAAATAGGCGCACAATAGATAAAATACAAATGAATACAGAATAACGGCTCTTGATATAATGAATGTGCCATATTTACGATATTCATAAACAAAAAAAATAGTAGAAATGGCTAATGCTAAAAATGGAAAAACGACAATAGCAAAGCGAATCGGTTCCATATAACTACTCATAGTCTCCTCCTTTGATCCTCTTTCTCATCTTATCAGTACAGTTATAAAGTATGCAAGTGATGGAGTTATTGTTTTAAAAATTATATCGATTGAAGTATGATTAACAAAAAGGAGGTTACTAGCATGCTCAATGCGTATTTTGTTTTTGGCGTTCCTATTTTTTTACTGGTTCTCTATTTTATTTTTGCGTACATACGGAAAAAAAATACGATCCATTATTTGGGATTTATTCTACTGATTATTTCTGGATTCATGTTAGCTTTCAATCTTCAAACGTGGCAACAAGCATTACTCGAAATGGATCAACATTCCACACAACATTTATCAGATAAAGTGGGATATCCGATTTATTTGATTTGGGTACCTATCCTCATTGCCAGTGGCTTAGTGTTACTCAACCTTTTTCGTGCTTGGCGTCGCCTGCAACAATTGAGGAAAGAAAAAAACTAATGGACGATACAAAATAAACGTAAAAAAGTGCGTCCCCTTCTTTGGGTAACGCACTTTTTTTATTTTCAAGCGAATTTTATTTGAGAAGATTCGTTTGTTTACATCTCAATAAAGCCAGCTGATTTTACTCACTTATTCACGTTTTGAATGAATAGTATCCTTATTTATTCTAAGATTAGCTTAAACTCATACTAATACCTGGTCCTAATGGGATATTAAATACGTAGAACAAGATGAATAAAATGATCCAAGTAATAAGCAAGCCAACTGAGTGAGGAAGCATCATGGAAATAATGGTTCCCACACCAGTTTTTTTCTGATATTTTGCTGCAAACGTAACAATTAAAGCAAAATATGGCATCAAAGGTGTAATAATATTAATTGGTGAATCAGCGACACGATAAGCAGCTAAAACAGCTTCTGGTGCCACGCCTAATTGGTAAAGCAATGGCACAAAAATCGGTGTTAAAATTGCAAATTTTGGCACCGCACCTACTAAAACAAAATCTAAAAGCACGACTAAAGCAAGAAAACTTAATAGTAACGCTAAACTACTGAGATTCATCTCCTCAATAAGCGAAGCAGAATTAACAGCCCATACTGTACCTAAATTCGTAAAATTAAAGTAAGCGATAAATTGGCTAATGATGAAAAGTAAAAAGATCATCCCGCCTAAATTACTAAATACCTTAATAATTGGTGTCACTACATCTAAACTAGATTTAATTTTTCCAATCGCTTTTCCAAAACAAATTGCTGGAATCAAAAAGATCAATAAAATCAAGGAAATCAAACTATCCATAAATGGAGTAGAACCAATTAGATCACCTGTCTCTGGGTGACGTAATGCTCCATTACTTGGAATTGTTAGAAATAAAATAAAAGCTAATACAATTAAAAAGCCAATGAATGCCCAACGCAACCCTTTTGACTCATCCTCAATCTCGTCACTATCAATCGCTTCTTCTTCTTTATACGTTCCTAGACGAGGTTCAATGAGCTTTTCGTTGATCAAAGTACAGACAATTACCACTAATATAGTGGAAGCAATTGAAAAATAAAAATTAGCCATCAAATCTACCGAATAACTTGGATTAATAATGTGGATTGCATCATTTAATATTTCAGTTAACATTCCATCAATAGGTGTAATAACTAAATTGACACCAAATCCCCCTGATACACCAGCAAAAGCAGCGGATAGGCCTGCTAAAGGATGACGACCAACTTTATAAAAAACTGCAGCACCTAATGGGATCAATACAAGATACCCAGCATCTGAAGCGATACTAGATAATACACCTAGTAAGACTAAGACAGCTGTCAAAGAAGATTTAGGTACTACTTTGACAAGCTTGCGGATCATTGCGCCGATCAAACCAATTTCTTCGGCAAAACCTACCCCTACCATTGCTACTAACGTCACACCTAGCGCCTGAAAACCCATTAAATTGGAAACTGTTGAGGTTAAGATAAAGCGAATACCTTCTCCACTAAGTAAACTTTTCACATGTACTGTTGTGAACTCCATCTTATCTAATTCTGCATTGTATATTTCATAAGTGGCATTTTGACCCATCATTTGAAATATTTGGGAAAGGACCATCACAAACACAATCAACAATAAGAAAATGATTGCTGGGTGAGGCACTCGATTCCCCAGCCTCTCCACACCATCTAATAGTTTATCTATTTTTGAGTGATTCTTTTTTACGCCTTCTTTCATTTGAATTATCTCCTTTAAAATGAACGGATCATCCATCCTCGCTCATAAACCAACCTTGCCATGCGATTGAGTTAAGAATTTTTTTAATGCTTTTCTTCTCTCATTTTATTGCGCCTATTGATAGATGATCCATTCTTCTCCTATTTCATTTTTATTTCATTTTCCGAATAATTGTTCCGTTATTTTTAAGCCAGTAGGCGTAGTAGCTAAGCCACCCTCTGCGGTTTCTTTAAAGCAGCTTGGCATTTTTTTACCTACTTGATGCATGGCTTGTATCACTTCGTCTGCTGGAATCACACTTTCTATACCAGCTAATGCCATATCTGCGGTCATCAAAGCCAGAGAAGCACCCATTGCATTACGATTGATGCAAGGAATTTCAACTAAACCAGCCACTGGATCGCAAATCAAACCCATCGTATTCATTAACGTTAAGGCGACTGCATGACCACATTGTTCAGGCGTACCACCGGCAATTTCTACCAGACCTGCACTTGCCATCGCACTTGCTGAACCTATTTCAGCTTGGCAGCCACCTTGTGCGCCACTTATAGAAGCTTGATTTGCAATGGATAACCCTACAGCACCTGCTGCGAATAAAAACTTAATCTGTTGCTCGTGAGTCAAATTTCTGCTTTCTTTCACCATATTGATTACTCCAGCACAAACACCAGCACTGCCTGCTGTAGGCGTAGCGCATATGACCCCCATTGCAGCGTTTACTTCATTCGTAGCAATGGCATTCCTAGCTGCTTTTATCGTTTCAATTCCACTAAAAGAACGGTTATTTTTTAGATAAATATCTAATTTTTCAGCATCTCTACCAGAAAATCCCGTCACCGATTCCACGCCTGTAAGACCTCTTTGCACCGCAGCATTCATCGTCTCGAGATTTTTCTCCATTTCCTGCCAAATTTCTTCTCGTGTTCGTCCACTTTCTCTAGCTTCAAAATCGATGATGACATCAGAAAAACTACTAGCGTTCGCTAAAGAAATCAATTCAGCTATTGTTAACATATTTTCCCCCTTCACCTTTTTCTTTAAAAGTAAGCAGTAAAAAGTTAGCTTTATTTAACCAAACGATAAATGGCATCCGCATAAATCGCTGTTGCTTTTAAAATATCCTCTACATACATATATTCATTTGGTTGATGCATGACATTTTCTCTTCCTGGGAAAAGAGCACCGTAAGCGCATCCTTTTTCTAAAATCCGACCATAAGTACCACCACCAATCGTACGTTCATGACCTTTTTCACCAGTATGCTCTTCGTAAACAGTCATTAATGTTTGGATAAATGGATCTTCTCCAGAAACGTAATGCGGCAATTTGATATCTCCGATTATTCCAACAGTCACATTCAACGGTGTGAGTAGTTGGCTTATTTCTGCTAATATGTCATCTTTAGTGATCCCTTTAGGATGGCGAATATTGATGACAATCTTTTTATCTTGATGAGCCGAATACTGGAAGATATTTCCGCTAGTCGTTACTTTCCCCATCACGTCATCTTCTAGATAAACATTCAGCAATCGTCCATTAAAATCAAGATGAAGGTGCTTTGCAATGACAGATAAATAATTAGAAGCTGTCGCATCAAATGAATAACGGTGTAAGAAATCACCAAGATATGTCGCAGCATTGACACCAAGACTTGGTTCTTGCGCATGAACAGCTTTTCCATAAATGGTAAAAGTAGCTGACGTTTCACTACCTTCAAAATGACCTTTTACCTCATGCTCTAATAAATAATTATTAAAATCATTACTTAAACGGTTGATCATCTCTTGATTTTTCACCGTAACTACAGCAGTTGCTTCGCTTGGCACCATGTTCGCTCGTAGTCCTGAAACAAAACTTTCTAAAAATAAATCTCCTTGTGTAGCTTCCACGTTGTCAAAAACTAATTCATAGGAAAGAATCCCTTTTTCGCCGTTGATGATGGGAAAATCTGCATCTGGAGAGAATCCCATTTCAGGCATTTCTTCCACTTCCATATAGCGATGAATTCCCACCCATTCACTTTCTTCATCTGTTCCTATTATAAAACGGATTTTCTTGGTTATTGGAAGCTGTAGCTCTTTGATTATTTTCATCGCATAATACGCTGCTATAGAAGGTCCTTTGTCATCGCTAGCCCCTCTAGCAAACAATTTGCCCTCTTTAATCACTGGTTCAAAAGGATCCGTATCCCATCCTTCTCCTGTCGGAACCACATCTACATGACCAAGGATACCGAGCATTTCTGCTTCTGAATTTCCATAATCGATGTGCCCAGCTAGATTATCAACGTTTTTCACTTCAAATCCATCTCTTTCACCAAATGAAAGGACTTTTTGTAATGCCAGTGCAGGTCCTGGACCTAAAGGATATTCTGTTGTTCGATGCTCAATGTCTCGCACGCTATCAATGCTTAACAATTCATTTAAGTCTTTTAGTAATTCTTCCTTTCGTTGTTCCACTTCTTTCGTCCAATTAATTTTCATAGTATTCTCCCCATAAATTTTATTTTATACATGATTGCTCATGCTAATCCCCTTTTTATTGATGGTTTCTTCTACTTTTGAAATTTCGATATTCCCACCACCGATGGAAATACCTGTTACAGCCAATCTTTTTTCCAAAGATTTCATCAGTATCTTCACTGTATTTGGATGCGCCATTTCTTTTTTAGAGGGAATGAAGCAGACTTCGATTCCTTCTTTATAAGCAAGCGCTAATGATTCTGGTAACCTCGGATCATCTGGTAACATTTGAAGTAATCCGCCAACTAAGGCTATATCTGTTCCATGACCACGATACGTTTTGCCAAATGAACCATAAAGATAAATATCTACCTCGATAGGTTTTTGTTTAAATATTTGGCGGGCGTAGTAGCCAATTCTTGCTGCTCCCGCCGTGTGAGAATTGCTTGGACCGACCATTATTGGACCAATGATATCGAATACACTTTTATATTTTGCCGTCATTGTTTTTCTCCTTCATGATCATTTCTTCATTCTCTTCAGCTGTATTTATTTTTTAAATATAAATAAACAGGAATGCCAGCTAAAGTCATTGCAATCCCGCTAAGCGCAAGAAATGTTTGCGTTAATAACGTACTAACCACGATAAATCCTCCACCTATAATGGCAATTAACGGAATAATAGGATACAAAGGAACTTTATAAGGTCTTTTTAAAGACGGTTCGGTTTTTCTCAAAATGATGACTCCAATAAATACCATCGTATAAAAAATCCAAATAACAAAAACGAGCATATCTGTGAGCATGTCAAGCCCACCAACCATCATCATTAAAATTGCGACTACTAATTCCAAAATACCGGCTGATAACGGTACATTTGTACGTTCTGTTAATTTTCCTAAATGTTTACTAAAAGGCAAGCGATTTTCTTGTGCCATCACATAAGGTAAGCGCATACCAGTTAATGTATAGCCGTTGATCGTTCCATAGACTGAGATTAAGATCCCAATCGTTACTAGTTTTCCACCAAAGCCACCAAAAATCATCGTAGCGACTTCACTAGCTGCATTACTATTCCCACTTATTCCTTCGATCGATGCGGTTTTTAAAAAGACAGCATTAACTAATAAATAAACAATCATTATACCGATAATCCCCATCGAAATTGCTTTTGGTAAATCTTTCGCCGTTTTTTTTAATTCCCCTGCAATATTTCCTACATGGATCCAACCATCATAGGCAAACATGGTGGCTAAGAGCCCCGCCCCTAATGCTGAAAAAAAAGATAAATCTTTTCCAGCTACGATGGGAAATAATTGAAAATCAACACCACCACTTCGGAATAAGCCAAATAATACGATGACAAACAAAGGAATCAGTTTACAGACTAATGTAATAGATTGGAAAGCGCCCCCAATTTTCGATCCCAAAAGATTAATCAACAGGATTGTCACTGCTGCTAGAATGGCAACTGGTACAATCATTGATTGACTTAAATCAAATAAATTAACAAATTGTGTACCAAAGATAATAGATAAAGCAGCAACATTGGCTGGGAAATAAATCACTACTTGTGCCCAGCCCAACAAGAAAGCAGCAGTTTTACCATAAGTCCGTTCAATATATTTCACCATTCCTCCTGTCTCAGGAATTGCTGCTGCTAACTCTGCACCAGTTAAACCAGCACAAACAGAAATTACACCTCCTAAAAACCAAGAAAACATATGTAAACTTACGGAACCTGTTACTTCTGCTACACTTGCAGCTTTAAAAAATACCCCAGCACCAATAACTGTTCCCATCACCGTTGACAAGGCAGTGAAAAAACCCATCGTTCGTTTTAACTCTGACCTATTTTCCCCTAACTCATCAACAATTACCTGATTACTCTCCATCTTTTTTCCTCCTTTACCGTAAATTTTTAATTAAGAATAAGAATATTAATTGCATTATATAGACCATGTTCTTTTAATAACACTACTTATCTATCCAAATATATAATAATACTAGAGCACACCTCTTTTCTTTTCTGTATTTTTCTTTCATGATCTAGGAATGAAACCAAACATTTCACCGTTCATACCCATTACAAGTATAAACAATTTGGATAACGCTTACTTAAATTATGAGAGTTATTTAACCATATTTTTTCCACATAACGGAAAAATAGCATACAAATTTTAGTTTGTTCTTTTATCTTAACTTATTCATTATATGTTATTTTTTAAATTTGTTCCTTTTAGAGCGGCTTGAAAGTTAAACGTAGTAAATGCCACAAAAATAGTATTTATTTTCTGAATTTTTAGTATTTAATTTTTTATTCTCTTTTGGTGTGCAAAATTGAAAAACATAGAAATACCCACTTTATTAGTCTTTTCTCATTTTTAAGAGCGTCTAGACGAAAAAAAGCCCGAGTGCCTAAACCGCACTCGGGTTCGTTCTATTTTATTGTTTCAACCAATTTTCAGGAGTAAAGTCAGGGTCATCAACTGACCATTCTTTAAAGAACTCCTCTAAAAATTCACGCATAAAAAGCTCTCGTCTTTTTGCTTCTTTTTTCCCATACTGAGTATTCATCATGTCCGGAAGCAAGAATAATTTTTCATAGAAATGATTAATCACAGTGGTTCCCTTACGATAATCTTTTTTACTATTAAAATTAACTGGTTGTCGCTCTTGGTCAAAAATCGGGTGCCCATGTCCCCCACCAAAATAGGCTGTACGCAAAATACCAATCGCTCCCAAAGCTTCAATTCGATCCGCATCTTGCACAATTTTTCCTTCAAGAGACAACTCAGGAACCTTATCTGATAACCCTTTTGAGAAAGACATATTATCGATAATAAAAAAAATTTCTGCAATTGTTAGCTGGTCAAGTGGAATACTCTGTAAAAAATGTTCTAAATCTTCTTTTGCTTTTGCTTCATTCTTTACCACCTTATCATCGATCGTATCATGTAGATAAGCTGCAGCAAGTGTGATCAATGGATCTGCATGAGGTTCAGTCAAAAGAATTTTTTCAGCAAGTTTAACCACTCGTTTCGTATGATCAAACCCATGCCCTGTCAGATCGTTAGCTAATTGTTGCCTACTATATTCAGCAATTTTAGTGAGTTCATCCATTCTTTATCCCTCTTTTTTCTTAACGATTTCTTCTACTTGATAAACGGAGAAATAGATTTTTTTCATATAATCAATCAAATATTGAGGATTTAATGTTTCCTTTGTGGCATCCAGAATCAATTGAGTTGGCTTTCTTGATGCTCCATATTGGTGAATATGCTCTTTCATCCACTCTTTGATTGGTAAATAATCATCAGAAGCCAATACTTCATCTAGTGATACTTCTTGTTCTAAAGCATGAAGAAGTTGTGCTGCGTACATGTATCCTAAAGCATAAGATGGGAAGTAACCAAAACTTGCTCCAGACCAGTGAACATCTTGTAAGATTCCCTCTAAGTCATTTTCCGGACAAATCCCAAGATATTCTTCATATTTTTGGTTCCAGATAGCTGGTAATTGAGCGACTTCAACGCCTTCGTTAAAAATCATTTTTTCGATTTCATAACGGATAATGATATGCAAAGGATACGTTAAACTATCTGCCTCGATACGAATCAAACTTGCCTTTGTTTGCTTCAACGAACGGTAAAAGTCAACGAATGAAATATCATCGAAAGTTCCTTGGGCACATTCTTGGAAAAAAGGATATTGTTTTTCCCAAAAACTTCGATTGCTACCAATAATGATTTCATTGAATAAAGATTGAGATTCGTGGATACCCATAGAAGTTCCTTGATAAATTGGGGTATAGGCAAATTTTTGATCAATGTTTTGTTCATACATCCCATGTCCAGCTTCATGAATCACACCGAAAATAGCCATTTGGAAATCATGCTCATTCCAACGAGTAGTGATGCGCGCATCATTATGATTTATACCAATCATAAAAGGATGAATTGTATCATCTAAACGCCCTCTTGAAAAGTCGTAACCTAACTGTTTGATCACACCGACTACAAATTTTTCTTGTTGTGCTTTTGTCATTTTTCGTGAAAGGAAACTAGTATCTGGTTCTTTCCCTTTTTCTTTTAATGTTTCTCTGATACTCAAGATTCCTTCTTTCAATTGTTGAAAAACCTGGTCTAAAATTTCAACTGTCATACCTGGTTCATACTGGTTGAGTAGGACATCATAGTTTGTTGCTTCTTCTTTTTTCCAATAGGGAATCAATTGTTTCGTTAACTCAATATTTTTCGTAAGTGCCTCTTGAAAATCAGCAAATGATTTGGTTTCACGCGCCTTTTGCCACTGGACATGAGCAGTAGAAGTAGCAGTTGTCAAGGCACTCATCAATTCTTCTGGTACTTTATATTCAAGCTCATATTCTTCTTTTACCTTTTCAAAGACTAATTTTCCAGTGTCAGACAGTTCATCGGGATGTTTAGAAAAATATTGGATGGCTTCTTTTATCTTTGGACCAATTTTTTTTGAAAAATAAAGACTATAAAGATATCCGTTGACCTCGCTACGTTCCTTACTTGCTTTTTCAGGCATACCAGTTTGAATATCCCAGTCTAAAATACCTAATGCTTGTTGCAAAAAATTGATTTCTTTTAGTTCTTTCAAAAATTCTTTCTCATTCATCTCTATTCCTCCAAACATCCTGTTTTATTTTTAGATCTATTTTTCTTTTCTTGGTGGGCGTGTTCCCCAATATTGGAATAGATCCGTTCGTAAAGCTCCATTATATAACTTACGTTTTTTGGTTGCTTTTTGTCCATAATATTCTTCAAAAGCAAGATCGCTTGTTAGAATGTACTTACTCCAAGTTTTCAACGGGCGAAAAACGTCACCCATCTCTTCGTATAAACGATGGACGGTTTCTTCTTCACCTAGGCGTTCACCATAAGGAGGATTTGCTACCATCACACCATATTCTTTTTCCGTTTTGAAGTCTTTGACTGCCTGCTGTTTAAATGTGATTGAAGAGCCCAACCCAATTTCTTCCGCATTTGCTTTTGCAATCTCGATCATACGACCATTAATATCAGATCCAGTAATGTCTAATTCAATATCGTAATCTGCTTTTTCTTCTGCTAAAGCTCGAACATTTTCCATGATGCCTTGATTGAACCAATCCCATGATTCACAAGCAAATTCACGATTGAATCCTGGAGCAATATTATGTCCGATTAAAGCCGCTTCAATACAAATTGTTCCTGAACCACATACAGGATCATAAAAAGGGCGGTCTTTTCGCCAGTTTGTCAGCATTACTAACGCCGCTGCCATATTTTCCTTCAGAGGTGCACCACCTTTTTCTAAGCGATAACCACGCTTAAATAAACTAGGTCCAGTGGTGTCTAAAGTAATCATCACGTGATCTTTTAACAAAGCTACTTCTAATTGAAAGTGAGCGCCGGTTTCTGTTAAAGGAACAGAAGCAGGTCGGTGGTAATATTTGCGTAAACGCTCCACTATTGCTTTTTTAGTAATGGCTTGACAATCTGGTGTACTGTAAAGTTTTGATTTAATTGATTTTCCTGCAACAGGAAATTCTGCATCTAATGGAAGAAAATCTTCCCAAGGTAAAGCTTTGACTTTTTCAAATAACTCATCAAAGGTAAACGCATCAAATTCACCAACAACAATTTTCACACGGTCGGCTGTGCGTAACCACAAATTAGCTGTCGCGATTGTTTCCATCGTTCCTTTAAAACGTGCGCGCCCATTTTCAACTTGACAATCAATTCCTAAGTCACGTAGTTCTTTTCCAACAAGGGCTTCTAACCCACTTGCAGCGGTTGCTACAAGATTAAATTCTCTAGTAATGTCCATAATAATCTCCTTATTTATAAGAAAAGCTGAACGAGATCGTCCAGCTTTTGAAAAATCAAAACCAAAAATGATTCAGTGCTTCTAAGATTCTATTTTTTAATCTATCGTCATTGTCTCAATCTGTAAGGCTCATGCCATCTATTCAGCATTAGCTAGTCGTAGTACTTTGATGTGAAAAAAACCTTCACAACTTGGTTGGAAGGTATTCCCTGTTTTATTGCGGTTTTCTATAAGCCATGTTCTGTACGCTATTATTTCCAGGGAGAAAAAATAGCGTGGTAACCATCTATCTGCAGTTAACCTGCCCTTTTGTCTCGTTCTTAATTCCCAACAAAAAGCGCCCCTACCATTGTTTGGGTTGCTCGCTCGAGGGGTTTACCGCGTTCCACCGAATCAGTTTCCTGATTCGCTTCGTCACTGTGGCACTTTCAAGGATACTTAAGCATAGTCAAAGACCTTAGCTTGTTTTCCTGCCGTTACTCCAAAGAGTACCTTAGCTTATTTTTTCGCTAAGCACGAACACTACAGGCATCACAGCCTGTGCGAGCATGGACTTTCCTCAGCCTGATCAAGTCAGACCGCGATTACCCAAAAACCGCAAAGTATGAGTCAATCTTTAAAATTGACGTGTTGATTCATTGTCATCATCGTCACTTGTATTTGTATAGTTATTTGGGTTAGGTTGGGAAACTTTCACTGTTGATGATTGTTGATCCAATTTTTTCCCAAAAACTTCACGTTCAAGATTTGACAAACGTTTTAAGATATCGAAGTTTGTTACTGCAGCACTTTTCGGCGCTTCAACTTGTTGTGTACGCGTTTGAGTTGCTCCTTGTGTTTTTGATAATTGTGCAAGCTTTGCACTTAATTTATCATTTTCTTCTTGTAAAGCAAGGATTTCTTTGTTATAAGTTTCGTAATCTTTGATGATATTGTCTAAGAATTCATCTACTTCAATGGGGTCATAGCCACGCATCTTCGTTTTAAATTCTTGTTGTAAAATGTCTTTAGGACTATAAACCAAGCTCGCCATATTTACACCTCTAGTTTTCATTTACATAATAACATATTCTACCTATACCATTGTATCGGAAATAAATTGATAAATCAAACACTATCTTAGTTATTCACTAAAATTTTGTAAATCATCCATATTGACTAAGCGAATTTCATACGGATGTTTTTGTTGAAACATTTGGGCATCGTTTAAAAAAAACTGAGTTTTTCCTGGAAATTCTGTATCATAAATCAGTAAACAGCCATCTGTATGTTCAAGTAGAAATTGTGTGTGATTTTTTAACTGACTGGGTGATTGGTAAGTTTGATGACTCACCGATTCAACATAGTCAGATAGCTGTTGCGCTAATCTTTTCTTTTCCTGATTTGTTTCATTCCAATTTTGACCAAATTCCCTAAAAGGATAAATGATGCCAAGTTTTAGTTCAGCATACTCTGACTTCAATTCAGCAACTACTTCAGTTGCCCATAATTCTACCCCCAGATTCCCACTTACAAGCACCCATTCTAGTCCTTCTTCAATCAATTGTTGTAATTCTATTTTTAAGACTTTTTTAATAACTGTTATTTTAGGATCGTTTTCCTTAAAAACACCGAGTTCAAAACTTTGATACCCAGAAATATAAATTACTTTTAATCTGTCCATTTGAGTTTCCTTTTCTTTCTTGCCCCATTTTTGTTATAATATTGGCTAGGAGTGTGATTAAAATGGTCTTACGCTATCCAAACGGCCAACCATACCATAAGAATGCCTCTTTGAAAGAGAAAATTCAAGAAAAAAGAGAAACACCGATTGAATTTGGCAATCGAGGGATGCGTTTTGAAGAAGCAATTAATGAAAGTAATAATTATTACTTGATGCGCGAATTAGCTGTTATCCATAAAAAACCAACCCCCATTCAAATTGTGAAAGTAGATTATCCTCGACGTAGCGCCGCTGTTATCAGGGAAGCATATTTTACTCAAGCTTCTACAACAGATTATAACGGTGTATATCGAGGTTTCTATTTAGATTTTGAAGCAAAAGAAACAAAGAATAAAACTTCTTTTCCCTTCAAAAATTTTCATACGCATCAAATCAATCATATGGAAGCCTGTATAAAGCAACATGGAATTTGTTTTGTGCTTTTATGGTTTTCATCATTGAAACGCTGTTTTTATTTGGACAGTGCTCATCTGATCGATTACTGGCACGCCCAAAAAGAAGACGGAAGAAAATCCCTTCCTATTTCATTGATTGAAAAATTGGGAATTGAGATCCAACCAGGGATTTCTCCACGTATTCCTTATCTCAAAGCAGTGGATCAATACCTGTCAACATTAACTATCGAAGGAGCACGCAAGAATGGCAAATAAACAAACTAGAACGTCCAGACGAAAAAGCCCACCTTCTTCTGCAAAAAACAATCAAACAAGAACAAAAAAAGCTGGGAAGGGTCCTAAAAAACATAGAAAAGGTATTATCACAAAAATTCTTTTAATCTTATTATCTTTCATATGTGTAGGTTTTCTGGCAGGTGTTGGACTTTTTTGGTTTTACGCAAAAGATGCGCCAAAATTAACTGATACGGCATTAGATGCAACAGTTTCTTCTAAACTTTATACCCAAGATGGGGAGCTCTTTGAAGATTTGGGAGCAGAAAAAAGAGAAAAAATTACAGCGAATGAATTACCAAAAACTTTAGAAGATGCGATTGTTTCCGTCGAAGATCGACGTTTTTATAAACACATCGGGATCGATCCTGTGCGTATCATCGGCTCAGCATTATCTAATTTTACTTCTGGTGGGCTTCAAGGGGGAAGTACATTAACCCAACAATTAATCAAACTTTCCTATTTCTCCACCAAAGCCTCTGATCAAACGCTTAAACGAAAAGCACAAGAAGCTTGGTTAGCTGTGAAGTTAGAACAAACTAAATCAAAACAAGAAATATTAACTTACTATGTCAATAAAGTATATATGTCTAATGGGCTTTACGGGATGGAAACGGCCGCAGAGATTTATTTTGGTAAGAAGTTGCCTGAACTTTCCCTGCCGCAAACCGCTTTATTAGCCGGAATGCCACAGGCTCCTTCCGCTTATGATCCTTATCAGTATCCAGAACAAGCAAAAAAACGACGTGATACGGTTTTATATACCATGTTACAAAATGAAAAAATATCGCAAACGCAATACGATGCTGCGGTAAACACGCCAATAAATGACGGGCTGCAAGAAATGAAAAAAGAAGACGATAATTCTAAAATTGTTGATAATTATGTAAAAGAAGTCATTAATGAAGTTCAAGAAAAAACAGATAAAAACGTCTTTACTGATGGATTAGATATCTACACTAACTTAGACTTAGATGCCCAAAAACATCTCTATGATATTGTCAATTCCGATGAGTATGTTAATTATCCAGATGATAAAATGCAAGTTGCTTCCACCTTGATCGATGTTAATACAGGGCAAGTAAAAGCACAAATTGGTGGTCGACATGTTGCAGATGATGTGACTTTGGGGATGAACCTTGCTGTCAATACTACTCGTGATTTTGGTTCAACAATGAAACCTGTCACAGATTATGGCCCTGCTTTTGAATATTTAAAGTACTCTACAGGGAAAACAATTAGTGATGCACCATATAATTATGAAGGCACTTCTACCCCTGTAGGAAACTGGGACAATCAATACATGGGAACAATTACCTTGCGACAAGCTTTATATCTTTCAAGAAATGTTCCTGCGGTTAAATTATTCAACGAAGTCGGTGCGGATAACGTAAGTTCATTTTTAAAAGACTTAGGTATTGAATATAGTACCATCCATCAATCGAATGCTATTTCAAGTAATACGGAAAAACAAGATGGCACAAAATATGGAGCCTCTTCTTTAAAAGTTGCTGCTGCTTATGCAGCTTTTGCCAATGGCGGTACGTACTACAAACCTCAATATGTCAATAAAATCGTTTTTCAGGATAGAACAGAAGAAACGTTTGATGCGGATGGAAAAACAGCAATGTCACCTGAAACAGCTTATATGATCACCGATATACTGAAAGATACTTTGACAAAAGGAACCGGTACAAATGCACAAATACCTGGTCTTTATCAAGCAGGTAAAACGGGTACTTCAAACTATACAGATGATGAGTATGCGAAATTAGGTACTTCTAGTGGTGTTTATCCTGATATTTTATTTGCAGGTTATACACCCAATTATGCCATTTCTGTCTGGACTGGATATAATGAGAAAATGACACCCGTTACTTCGCAATCGTCTCATGTAGCATCGGATGTTTACCGTGAATTAATGCAATATGTATCAGCAAATGTGACCAATAGTGACTGGACAATGCCAAATGGTCTCATTCGATCTGGTGGCGAATTGTATTACAGGGATCAGCTAAGTAGAACACCAAGTACGACGACGCCTTCATCGACCATTCCTTCGTCTTCGGTGGTGCAAATACCTGATAGCTCTTCTACTGACTCGACGATATCAACGCCAGAAACTACTTCGACAACCGAGTCTTCTGTCGAATCTTCCGTAACATCGTCTACAACAACTCAAAATACAAATAGTCAAAATAATGATGAGCAGTCATCAGAAACAACGAATAATTCAACAGAATCTGAGACGCCATCTACTACAGCACCATCCACTCAGGTCAATCCTGAAAACAACGCCAATACTGGTCAATCGAATAATAGTTCAACGGCATCAGGAACTTAATAAAAAAGGAAGTTGAGTGAATGCTCAACTTCCTTTTTTATTAAGTTTACTTTTTTTGAGAATTGAGCTTCATCCTGACTTTCCCATCTTGACACATTTCTAATAAAGGGCATACTTCGCATCTTGGACTTCTAGCAGTACAATGATAGCGTCCAAAAAAGATGAGTGTGTGATGTGTTCTCACCCATAATTCTTTGGGAATTTTACGCATCAATGTTTCTTCTACTTCTAATACGGAAGCATCGAGTTTACAAATTCGTAGTCGTTTCGTTACCCTTTCCACATGCGTATCAACTGCGATGGCAGGAATACCAAAAGCATCCCCTAAAACAACATTTGCTGTTTTTCTGCCTACACCAGGTAATGAAATCAATTCCTCCCTTGTTCGTGGAACTTTACCATCAAAACGTTCGATTAATTGCTGGGCACATGCCCGAATATTTTTGGCTTTGTTACGATAAAGACCAATTGTTTTGATCTTTGGAATAATTTCATCAATGGATGCAACAGCTAAAGATTGAGGTGTTGGAAAAGCATTGAATAGTGCAGGAGTAGCTTTATTCACTGACACATCAGTTGCTTGCGCACTTAATATGACAGCGATCAATAGTTCATAAGGATTCTGATGTATCAATTCTCCATGAGCTTCAGGAAACATTTTAAACATTTTCTCGATGGCTTCCATCGTTTTTTGTTTACCTAACATATCATTCCTCCAACCAATTTTTCAACGAAACTTTTGGTAATTCTTCTGGTTGCACATTCGTTGCTTCAACTTCTTTTTGTAGCAATTGCTGTTTGCGTCTTTTTTGCTCTTCTTCTACTTGTTGTTTCGTTTTTAAATTTTTACGCTCCCAAGACAATAAAATTCGATCGACATAATTAAAACTATAGGCTTGATTTAATACAGCTTCTCGTAGAGCCAATTTTAAAATTTCAGGTTGATAATGATCTTCTTCCAACCATTGCCCAATTCGTTGAAATTCAATCGCTGATAACGGCCGTCCAAATTCTTGTTCAAAGAGCTGATAAACAGATTGAACTTCTTTTTGTTGGCTTATTTCTTCTCGCTTTTCTTTTTGGCTTTCTAAAAAATCCCCTAACAGTTGATACATTGGGTATAAATTGTAACGATCGACTTTTTTCCCATCAACCGTCACCGTATCGATCTTTATAAAACCATTGCTAATCAACTGGTTTAAAATTTGATAAACTCGTTCTTGTTTTACGCCCATATTCGATGCAATAATCTGTAAATCTGGAAAATCATCACCTTCAAGTTGAGCCATATGAAGCTGTAAAATAAATAAAAATTCTTCAGAGCCTAGACCTAGGCGTCGATAGTTTTTTAGTAACAAATTGGATATGATTGTTTGTCCAGCTTTTAAATAATTTTCTAAATTCAACATGGTTTTTCCCTCACTTCCATTTCAGTATACGTAAAAAGCCAGCTTGAGGCAAGGCAACATTTCTGTCCTAATATTTTATATTTTTTAGTTCTTTTTATTTCTCTTTTTCACTTTTCGGAATAAATAAATCTATCTGACATTTTTTTTATCTAATTAAGTGCTCAGTGCAATAAAACAAAAAAAGGATTATCGTTTTGAGATAAGTCCCAAAATGGTAATCCTTTTTTACCTTCTCTTTATTTTTCTAGCAAACAGATTTTATAAAAACAGTAATCAAAAAGATTTTTTTGTTCTCTTAATTAGAAATTAGATGAGACAGAACGGCCAAAATCATTTGTCTTCTTCTGTTTGTAAAATGTAAGGTTCTCCTTCATAGGTGTATTCCGTATTGATCGTTCCGTCGTTTTCATCAGAATAGATTCTCCGACTAAACGGAAAACGATGAGAAATACCATCTTTTGCTTCTTCTGCGCTCATTGTATAGTAATCTTCTTGCGTTTCATTCAAGTGACTGATGACTTGATCAGCTAAAACATCCATATCTATATTTTCTTTTTTTGCGACATTTTTATAGTCTTTAAGAAAAACGGCTTGTTGAATAAAATATTCTTTTTCCATTTGCTTCCCCTTCTTCACTCAGTATAGGTATACACACGTTCCTATATTTATTTTGTCAGAAAAATCTTTCTGAGACAACTAATAACGTTTATAAGAAAATGGAAAATAAAAGTAGAGATAATTTCTTAGTGTTTAGTTTAAAGCCTACACAAATAACAATTCTATCCACATCCATTGTTTCTTTGACAACTAGTAACATATACAAAATCAAAAAACAAAAAATTTAGTTACCTTTGGATCGAAAGTAGCTTCTTTTTTTCTATTGTTTGTACTGTACTCTTTTCTTCATTTATTTTTTGTAACAAACCACTGAACTGCTGTTGATTACTTAATTGAGAAAATTTCCATTCAGCTAATATTTTATTTAGTTTTTCTTCTAGTTTCGGAGATTCTTCTGATGAAAAGACTCTAAAAATAGGATACGTGGTTTGGCTAATTTTGAATGCTTCTGGTGTTAGCGGATCTTCGACAAATTTCGTAGCAAAATCAACAGTTAATTCAAATTCAGAAAATGTTGGATGTTTAGAACAATTTATCTTTTCCATTTTTCGTTCAAGATAATATTTCCAAGCATGTTCTAACGCTTGATTATGTACCACGTTTTCTGTTTTAAAGGCATAGTGTAAATAATTATAAAATGCTTTAGCTTCCCCGATTTTTGGTTTTATAGATTTTTCTTTCGTTCTCATTTTCTTCAATTCCACATTCATCGTATGATTAAAAATGTTCACCTGACAATTAAATAGAGCCGTCTTTAAAGAACCCAATATCTCAATAACAGGACAGTTAGCTACCCCTTTATACTCATTCATTGTAAGATTCAAGTGTTCACGACCATATTTTCCTTCCCCTAGTTGATAAATGATTCGTGAGAGATTACACTGACTTTTTTTATGGTATTCAAATTTTGTATGGAAAAGAATATCACATAAAACATTCAAGTTTTCTTTCTTTATCTTTGAAAAAGCACCACATGAATGTTTGTCAGAACCCTTGCCTAATTTGTCTATCATTGTTACTACATAATGATCTGTTTGTTGATAAAGGATCAAACTGTATACATGGTCGTATTCTTTTGAGGTAATATACGCTGGGATAATCATAAAATTGGTTGGATCATCCTTCTTCATACTTTCAATCAGTTGTTGTAATTCTTTAGGACTGTTTGTGTGATAAAAATCAATGGTTCTTTTTAATGAAGAAATAATTTCTGGCTTTCTTGTTTTATCAATAAAAAACTCATTTTCATCCATTTCAATCATTTTTATCAGGGTTGAAAACAGCAATTGATAATTTTTCTTTCCTTCTTCGCCAACTACTCTAAAATTACCAGCATCGCCTAATCCTAATGCAAGTGCAAACATATGAAATTTACGATCAAAATCGTCCATTTTTTCCTCTCCTTTTAATCGATTAATAGTTGGATTGTATCATGACAAAACCATTCGCTCGCACAATTTTTTCTTTTTACAGAAAAAGGAGTATACAAAAAAGAGTGGATTTCTCCACTCCTTAAAAAAGAATTGATCCGCATTTTTAATTATTTTACAATGTTACAGCGCATTTTATTGTGCTGTTTCAATCTCGCCTAAAGCAGCTTGAGCCAACAAGTTCAAGTAATTCCAAGGGCGATCAAAATGTGGTTGGAAGAAGAAATCAGAAAGTGCTAAATCTTCCACAGTCATTTTGTTTTGAACAGCTAGAGACATCGTATTAGCAGATTGTGTGATATCATATTTTGACATAAACTGTGCGCCTACAATACGATTCGTGCCTTTTTCATAAACTAGTTCCATCATTACTTTTTCAGTAGTTGGCATAAACTCTGGACGATAGTTGTCTTCAAAAACAGTGGCTTGTACATCTAAGTTATTCATCGGCGCACTTTCTTTCGTCACACCAGTTGAACCAATTGTCCAACCAAACAGATACAAACCTGAAGTACCTTGTGTTCCACGGTAGGCCATTTTATGCTTCGTTAAATTATTTCCTACTAATAAACCTTGACGTACCGCATTGGTTGCTAATGGAATATAATTTTGTGTGCCACTAGGATTATAGCTTACGACAGCAGAATCACCTGCAGCAAAAATATCTGGGTTGCTTGTTTGCATGTACTCATTAACTTTAATTGCGCCATTTGGCAAGGTATCTACTTTTCCTTCAACTAAAGTAGTATTTGGTCTAAACCCTACACAAAGAATGACTATATCTGCCTCAAATGTTTCTTTTGCTGTTGCTACTTGCTTCACTTTTCCATCTTCATCTGCAATAAACTCAGAAACATTTTCACCTAAAGCTAGCGTTACACCACGTTCAACTAGTTCTTTTTCTAACACATCTGTGAATGGTTTATCAAGATATTTATTTAAAATACGATCTAAACCATCAATCAATGTGACTTGTTTACCTGATTCAACAAATGCTTCAACTAATTCAATACCGATATAACCACCGCCTACGATTACCACACGTTTAGCATCTTTTGCTTGTGCAATAATTTCATTTGCTTGGTTGTAATTTTTGCATAGTAAAATATTTTTTGATTCAATTCCTTTAATTGGGGGAATGATCGGCCAAGAACCTGTTGTCATTACCAACTTGTCATAAGAAACTGTTTCAATTTCACCTGTTTTTAAATCTTTGGCAGTAACTTTTTTATTCTCGGTATCCACGTCAGTGACATCATGTTCCATTTTCACCGTTGCCCCTAAAGATTGAAGCTCTTCAGGATTAGAATAGAATAAGCCCGTTGGATCTTTTACTACCCCACCAACATACAATGCAATTCCACATGATAAAAAGGAGATATTATCATTGCGCTCGTAAACAGTCACATCTGCTTCTGGGTGATTTTTTAAGATACTTTTTACAGCTGCCGTACCTGCGTGCGTGCAACCAATTACTACAACTTTCATATGTGAATTCCTCCGATTAACAATTTGTCCTTCGACATGCTTCATTATAGCAAAAAGTAAAACGGATACAATAATGAAATGCTTGTGAATTCACAAAGAAGACTTTGTTGTTTTACACTCATTACCGAGCAAGAACAGTGATTTCACAGCTTTGTTTTTGTGAAAATAGTCACTTTTTTCCAGTCGTTTGTGAAAAAAAGAAAAAGCCAGCAACTTATTTTATAATTTCTCTCCAAAAAATAGATTTTTAGACTAATTTTGGGTACTTTATTCATTGCGCTAGCTTTTTCTCTATTTATTTTTTCTACTCATTTTAACCTACTGCTTTTTTTGACACTCAGCACATCGTCCATATAATTCTAAGCGATGTTCACTGACTTCAAATTCTGTTAAGCGACTAGCAGCCATTTCGATATCCTCTAACCCCGGATAATGAAAATCGACAATTTTACCGCAACTTTCGCATATTACATGATAGTGACGTTTTGAACTAAAATCAAATCGACTGGATGAATCCCCATATTTCATCTCTTGTACAAAGCCGATAGAAGTAAACAATCTCAAATTATTATAGACGGTTGCAACACTCATATTAGGAAAGCGATGCTCCAGAGCACGATAAATTTCGTCAGCAGTTGGATGTGAACGATGTTCGATTAAATACTCTAATACTGCATACCTCTGAGGTGTGATCCGAATATTTTCTTTTTTTAATTGTTCAATTGTTTCTTCTACCAATAGTTTATTCTCCATTTTTAACACCCCGCGTTGTTATTCTCGTCTTATCATACTATTTTTACTTTTTAAAATCTACTTTTCATGAAAAGAAATTTTAAATTAATCATAAAAATACAAAAAAAGAAGCAAATAAGAAGAAATTTTTTCCTTATCTTGCCTCTTTTTTCGTTTATTCATTTTAAAAATCGTTTTTTATTACTCTTTTTGTTCTTCTTGATATAAAGCAGTTGATAAATAACGTTCTCCATTATCCGGTACGATTGCCAATACCTTTTTGCCTTTACCTAAAAATTTGGCCTCTTCAAGAGCCGCAGCAATCGCCGCTCCAGAAGAAATTCCTACTAAAATCCCTTCTTCTTTCCCAACCATTCTAGCTGTTTCCATCGCTTGATCACCCGTAACAGAGACCACTTTGTCATAAACGGATGTATCCAATGTATCAGGTACAAAACCTGTACCAATTCCTTGGATTTTATGGGGGCCAGCTTCTTTTCCTTCTAAAATAGCAGATTCTGCCGGTTCAACCCCAATGATTTCAATTGCTGGGTAGACTCTTTTCAATTCTTTTCCAGCACCTGAAATTGTTCCACCAGTGCCGATACCTGCGACAAAAGCATCTAATCCATTGACACCAAATGCCTCTTGAATCTCATGACCGGTTGTCTTTTCATGAATAGATGGATTTGCTGGATTTTCAAATTGAAGCGGAAGAAAATAACCATGTTCTTTTGCCAAGCGTTTCGCTTCCTTAATTGATCCACTGATTCCTTCTGATCCAGGCGTTAAACGCAATTCAGCACCATACCCCTTCATAAGCAGGCGACGTTCGATACTCATCGTTTCAGGCATAACAATCATCACTTTATACCCTTTTGCTACCCCTACCATGGCTAATCCAATACCTGTATTTCCAGAAGTAGGTTCAATGATCGTATCCCCAGGTTTAAGAAGACCGTCATGCTCAGCTCTTTCGATCATACTTAAAGCAATGCGATCTTTTACACTTCCTCCTGGGTTAAAAAATTCTAATTTTACATAGACATCTGCTGAATCTTCGGGAACTAAATGATTCAGTTTAACAATTGGTGTTCTTCCAATCAATTCCGTAATAGAATGATAAATTTGTGTCATTTTCTATTCCTCCTCACTCTCTTCTTCTTAATGATAATACAACAAAGAAACTTCTGGCGAATGATTTGTTTTTTATGTAAAAAACAAATCATTTATTGCTCACTCTTTGCTTTTGAGTCATCATCCTCGTCAACTACCAGTCAGCTGAATCAAACACTTTCTAACGTTTGAAGTGGATATCTCTTAGAAAACAAGTACACGTAAATATTTTTTACTCACAGCAATTGTTCTCGTTTCCCAAGCAATCTCTTTCCTATCGTTCTTTGATGTGATTTAAGACAGATGAACGAAGCTATCGAGAAAAATGAAAAGAGGTCTACACCTAATTAATGGTTTTCGAATCACTCTCTATAAAAATAGCATTCACCATCCTTAATAGATATTGGACGATGAATGCTTGTTAAAATTAAATATTTAATTCTTGTCCCACCAATAAAGAATAGTTAGACATTGACATGCCATTTTTTGCCATCAAATCATCAACTGACATACCGAATTTTTGCGCGATATCCCATAAAGTATCACCTGATACTACTTTGTATGTCTGAGCGCTACTTGATGAGACAGACGTTGTTGTTGAAGTCGTTGTTGTTGAAGTCGTTGTCGTTGTACTCGTCGTTGTTGTAGTGGTTGATCCAGTTGAAGGTGTATCAAATCTAGTTAAATTATAAGTATTAATCAATGCATTCAATTTCGCACCATAACCAGGATCTGTCGCATAACGCCCTGTCAAATAGGCTGTAGCATCATAAAAACTTGTTGTGTTACTTTTCCAAACACCAGCATAATGATAGTCTCCAGTTGAAAAACTAGTAGAACGCAACACATTCGCATGATCTTGTAATGACTCCCAGTAAGAAGAATATTTACGGAATGGTTCATTCATCGTGACCCATTGACCATTAATATATTCTTTAGTAGCCATATAGACGACCTGTCCACCATAACTTCCTTTCACCCCGAACAAGTTATAATTCGGTGCACTTGCTAAACCAGAAGTACCATATGCACTTTCCAATAAAGCTTGAGCAATCATGACAGAAGCATATAAATCATTACTTGCAGCTACTTCAGAAGCCGCCCATCCGATTTGATTGATGAAAGCTTGAGGATCCGTTGTATTTTGTGTTGCTTGCTCGTCTGCACGAACATTTTGCGGTACTGCTGTAACCATCATGGGCCCAACTAAAAGAGTCGTCCCCATTAAAGGAGCAATCGCTTTTTTATTAATCACCATGGTTCTTTTATTCTTTTGGTGTCGGGCACTGCGGGTTTTCAGCTCTTGCATTCAAATTCCTCCTCAAAAAAATAAAAAGCTTTAAATAAAATTTTCTTCTTTAAACATTCTTAATCATTTAAATTATACTTATAATTTAAATGAAACTCAAATCAATCTTCACTATTTCTTTTTTTGTAAAGTTACTGTAATCTTAAAGAAACATTCGGTAACATTTGTTCGGTTGAACAAGACAATATAATATATATGAACAACTTGCCACTTAGCTAGGATATAATACGATTTTACGATTCGTTCAATATTGATTCTTGCATCATCAGATATTTCGTTATCAATTCCTTGTCTAAGATAGTTTGTGGCTAAAACAAGAAGAGATGAGAGAAGAAATACCGAATGCTGATTATAACACTGAGTAAAATAAAAATAAGCCTTCTATCAAAGGCTGTATCCTCTCCCTATAGAGTATGGGTGTCTTCTGCCTATTTTCGTTAAAATTTTAAAAAAAGAATAGCTGAAAACGATACTTTCAGCTATTCTTTTCTAATTTTTTATAACAAATAAAGCAACTTTTTTAATTTTATAATTGATTGAAGGTTGCTACGACATTTTCAACAGTGAAGCCAAATTCTTCGAGAATTTTGTTTCCAGGAGCAGAGGCACCAAAATGATCAATAGTGATCGTTGTTCCTTCTGTGCCCACATAGCGTTCCCAACCAAATGAAGCTGCGGCTTCAATTGCAACACGTTTCTTCACGTCTTTTGGTAAAACACTTTCTTTATATTCAGCAGATTGTTTTTCAAACAAATCAAAACTTGGCATTGATACCACGGAAACATCTTTACCAGCTTCTGCTAATTCTTTTTGAGCTTTGACTGCTAGATTGACTTCCGAACCTGTAGCAATCAAGATCCCTTCTGGTTTATCACCTTTAGCTGGTGATAAGACATAAGCACCTTTTTTCACCATTTCGTCCGCTACTTCTTTAGTGCTTGGTAGAACTGGTAAGTTTTGGCGGCTTAATACTAAAATTGTTGGTGTATCTGTAGATTCCATCGCAACTTTCCAAGCTGCACGCGTTTCATTTCCATCTGCCGGACGAATCACATGCACACCTGGCATACATCTTACAGAAGCTAATTGTTCAATCGGTTCATGTGTTGGACCATCTTCTCCGACAGCCACTGAATCATGCGTCAATACATAAATAACCGGAGTATTTTGAATGGCTGCTAAACGAACAGCAGGGCGTAAATAATCCACAAATACAAAGAATGTTCCTCCATAAATTCGTGTTCCTCCATGAAGTTGGATCCCGTTCATCGCTGCTGCCATTGCAAATTCACGTACACCAAACCAAATATTACGTCCTTCGTAATGTTCTGAAGTAAAATCTTTATCTGCGGCCACCATGGTATTATTCGAACCAGATAGATCAGCAGATCCGCCCCAGAAACTTGGAACAGCTTTAGATAATTCTTGAATCACTTCTTTACTTGAAACACGACTTGCTTGGCTGTCTCCTACTTCATAAGAAGGAAGCTCAGCATCCCAGTTAGCAGGTAGTTTTCCAGCAAATGCATCTTCAAATTGTTGGGCTAATTCTGGGTAAGCATGCTTATAATTACGGAACATTTCATTCCAAGTATTTTCTGCTTCTTGTCCCTCTTCGATCATGGTTTGACGGAATCGTTCAGCCACTTCATCAGGAACAGTGAAATCTGGGTATTCCCAACCATAAACTTCTTTTGCCATTTTAATGCCTTCATCGCCAATTGGTGCTCCGTGAACAGCAGATGTGCCTTCTTTAGGAGCGCCATAACCAATCACTGTTTTCACTTCAATCAATGTTGGTTTTTCTGTTTCGGCTTTTGCTGCTTCAATAGCTTTAGAAATCGCTTCTAAATCATTGCCGTCTTTAACTAAGATATGTTGCCAGCCATATGCCTCATAGCGCGCGCCAACATTTTCTGTAAATGCTTTTGAAGTTGGCCCATCCAAAGAAATATCATTTGAATCATATAAAACGATCAATTTTCCTAATTTCATGTGTCCAGCCATCGAACTAGCTTCTTGAGAAACACCTTCCATCAAGTCGCCATCGCCACAAATAGCGTACGTATGGTGGTCTACTACTTTAAAGCCTTCTTTATTATATGTCGCTGATAAATGTGCCTCTGCCATTGCCATTCCGACAGCCATAGCAATTCCTTGTCCAAGTGGTCCGGTCGTTGCTTCCACACCATCCGTATGGTTCACTTCAGGATGTCCAGGCGTCTTTGAATCCCATTGACGGAATTGTTTCAAGTCATCAATTGATACTTGATAGCCTGATAAATGTAACAAACTGTATAACATTGCTGATCCATGACCAGCTGATAAAACAAAACGGTCGCGGTCCACCCATTTTTTTGAAGTGGTTGGATTTACTTTCAAATGTTTCGTCCATAACGCATAAGCCATCGGTGCTGCGCCCATTGGAAGACCAGGATGTCCTGAATTTGCTTTTTGAACTGCTTCAATACTCAATGTACGGATTGTGTTAACGCCAAGTTGGTCAATTTTGTCAAACAAAATAACCCCTCCTATTATTTTAGGTTTTTTTTACCTTTATTTCTTACTTACTAAGTTTATTAGATACGTCAAGAAAAAGCAATGTTTTTTAGTACTTTTTACTCAAACTTATTTCCTCGACTGTGTAAGCCTTTTTTCTTTTGGATTTCTTTCAATTTATTTGGAGTGACATCGTTGCCTTTTGGATCTACAACTTTCATTCCTTCAATGTGGTGTCTCATCCCCGAACGAAAAGCGGTTAAATATTCTTCCCTTAACGTGAATTGTTCTTTTTCCTCTTTTTCCGTTAAGCCTTCTTTTTTCTTTTTTTGGGCAAGCTCGTTGATGCGTGCAATTTTTTCAGGTGATAACATAGTAGGACCTCCTTTTACTCTACTTCATATTATATAAAAAACAAAAAAAAAACAACTAGGTAAAATAATTTATATACGAACATTTGTTTGAAAGAAGTAATTTTATATGGTACTATTTATTTATTAATTGAAAGAAGGTGTACTCTGTGGCCCGACAAACTGAAACTAGACAAATTGAAGTCTTACGATATATTCATGAGCAAGTCTCTCAAAAAGGCTACCCACCAACTGTACGCGAGATCGGAGAAGCTGTTCAGCTTTCTTCCACCTCCACCGTCCATGGTCATCTGGCACGACTTGAAAAAAAAGGATTCATCCAACGAGACCCAACAAAACCGCGAGCAATTGAGTTAACTAAACAAGGATTAGCAAAGATTGGGATAAAACCTTCCACGATTCCGGTACTAGGAGTTGTTACTGCGGGAGAACCTATTTTAGCCGTTGAAGATGCGTCAGATTTCTTTCCTATCCCACCAAACCTTTCGTCGGAAGAAGGTAGTTTGTTCATGTTAACCATTCGTGGAGAAAGCATGATCAACGCTGGTATCTTGGATGGAGATAATGTGATCGTTCGTAAACAAGAGACGGCCCAAAACGGAGATATCGTTATTGCAATGACGGCAGAAGATGAAGCGACTTGTAAACGATTCTATAAAGAAAAAAATCATTTTCGTTTACAACCCGAAAATGACCTGCTTGAGCCTATCATTTTAGATCAAGTATCGATTTTAGGTCGTGTTGTCGGCTTATATCGTAGCCACATCTATTAGCAACAATTCAAATTAATCGTTAGAAATTCACTCTAATTTATTAGATGTTTAAAAGGCTGAAACATTTTTGTTTCAGCCTTTTAAGGCTTCTACAAAATAAAAAGTAGTCTATTCAAAAATCATTTATTTATATCGAGGTGATGATAGAGGCGCTTTGTTTCAAAGCGTAAGAAGGTATCTCCATCGATCTATTATAATTCTTCGCGTTTTCTGAACCACAAGCCTCATCTACAAATGAAAACGTGAATAGTCTTTTTATTTCGAAGCTGACAATCTGATGTCTCTTCCACATTCCATCTCATCGTTTTTTTCTCAATACAACGCCATTTATCCTGCCATCGTCAGAAGATCCGTTAATGTTTTGACAGAAGATCATTTATAAGAAGTTTGGAATATGGATGATTTTTTCTCTTTTTTCAAAATTTATCTTTTTTTGATTTCCCTCTTTACAAAACGAACAAAAGTTCGTATACTATTGGTACGAACTTTTGTTCGCATAAAATAATGAGGTGAGAAATCATGAAATCAATGAGACGTCTTGGCTTAGTATTAATGGTATTATTTTTAGGTATTATTATTGGTAATTTTGGCATTCGACCAGCGTTGTTAGTATTTGTTCCGTTGTTTGCTTTATGGTTTATGTTATGGGATGAGAAAAAATACCGTCAGTCTGAAAGACGTCGGATTCATGAAGATGCTTTTTATCGCGATCCCTACTATCATTCCAGGCACTCCTAAATATTACCAACAAGCCAATTGCAAGAAAGAAGAATCGAACTAGACAAAACTTAGTTCTCAAAAACATTCATACAGTCATTCATTTTTTAATAAAAGCTAATCATGTAACAAATGATTTCACAATTGTTACATGATTAGCTTTTTGATCTGACTTGCTATCAATTCTTACTACTTGTTTTTTATGATTCACTGTTAACAAAAATAGAACAATGGTCAAAAGCTTACATCTGCGACAATAAGCCCGAACAGAGAAAAAACAACTTTTCATGTTTTCTCTATTCGGGCTTATTGCTTGAGGCAGTTAGCCTTTTCACAACTTATCCTTTTCTTTATGCAACCAGTTTAATACTCCATCAATGTGATCATGTCATAACCTTCGATTTTTTCACGACCATCTAAGTCTGTTAGTTCGATCAAGAATGCACAACCAACCACGATCCCACCTAGTTCTTCCACTAAATCAATCGTTGCTTTAATTGTGCCGCCTGTAGCTAATAGATCATCACAGATCAACACCCGTTGTCCCGGTTGAATGGCATCTTTATGAAGGGTCAATGTATCTGTTCCATATTCTAGTCCGTAAGTCACTTCAATCGTTTCACGAGGTAACTTTCCTTTTTTACGTACTGGAGCAAATCCTACGCCTAACTCATAAGCGACTGGGCAACCCACAATAAAGCCGCGAGCTTCTGGTCCTACTACTATATCAATTCGTTTCTCTTTTGCATAGTTAACGATTTGTTTCGTTGCTTCTCTATAAGCATCTCCATCTGCCATAAGTGGCGAAATATCACGAAAAATAATTCCTTCTGATGGGTAATCGGGAATACTTGCAATATATTTTTTTAAATCCACTATTTGTTTCCTCCTAGGTTGTTAACCTTTTTTTAATAGAGGAAATATCACTCAATAGCAAAAATTCCTCTACTTTAATTTTTTTTATTCGTTGCTGATAACGTTCACTATCCATTAAAGGATGACTTTTAGGATTAGCAACTTTTTGTAAAACGCCATCTTCTATTGTAACAAATTTCAGTTCAAAAAACACCTGAATCATAAAAATTAGTAATTTTTGAGGTATTTTCAAATACTGAGAAATAGCCTCCAATTTGTAGCGAATATCTATTTTTTCGTGTGAATGGATTAATTTAAACAATTTTGCATATTGTTCTCTTGAACCAGCACCATTCAAATAAGCTTCTTCATAAGAAATGCCTAATAAATACATTCGATCGAACGTTCCGATTTTTAGGATTTCTTTTAAAATAGCTAGGTCATCTGGACTATCAACAATCAATAGCGACTGATAATCATGGGTGTTGATGAGACGTTCAATTTGTGTCATGTCTTCAAATACCACAATATGCTCTTCGTCCATTCCCCTTATCTCTTTTATTGAACGTTTATCAAATGCAAGATAAAGCGTCCTTTGGTCAATCGTCGTCATGGTGCGATAGCGTTTGGAACGCCAATTGAAAATTTGAAATCCATCTACTACAAAATCAGAAATCATTAATTGTGGTTTCTTGCGACCATTCCATTCATTGATTGACAATTTCCCAACAATGTCAACAGGGTTATTTAGCCATTCATTTTCTTGATCACCAAAGCCAAACGCTACGGCATCCAAAGAATGAGAAGCTTCGACTAGCGTTAACTTTAAATGTTGTTGATTCGCTCCGATTTTTTTAACATTTTCAGCAAATAATTGGCGGAACAAGAAGGTCGGAACGGCATTATCGGTCCCGTACGGCGCTAATAACTTTAATTCTTCAATTAAATCAACGGTCACCTCTTTTGGTGTAAGAACCTCGTCAATGAATAACGAAGCCCCTTTCGTCAAATCAATCTTTTTTTCAAGTACATAACGGTTCATACGCGTTTGTAGTGCATCAATATTTTCTTTAGGCATCGTTAAACCTATAGCCGCATGATGACCACCGAAAAAAGTAAATAAATCTCTCATCGTATCTAGCATTTCATAGAGATTTAAAGCATCAACACTGCGCCCTGATCCTTTCGCCGTACCGTCTTCTTTAATGGCTAAAATAATTGTTGGTTTTCCTGTTTGATTCATGATCTTGCCAGCGACGATTCCTAAGACTCCTTCATGCCAACTAGGGTCTGCAAGTAGATGAATGGCATTTGTTTCATCAATCATTGTCAATGCTTCTTGTGTGATTTTCTCAACGACTGATTTTCTTTCTTCATTGATAAGCGTTAGTTGTTTCGCATGACTAATCGCTTTTGTTTCGTCAAAAGTGGCTAACATCTCCACTGCCGGATTTGGGTCTCCCATACGTCCAATTGCATTTAGCCTTGGCGCAATCGAAAAACCAATCATCATTTCATCTACTTCTTGTAATGTTAACCCACTTTCAGTAAATAAAGCTTGTAAACCAATACGCTCAGAATGTTTGATCGTTTCTAATCCAAGAGCCACAAGGGTACGATTTTCTCCTGTCATTGAAACCAAGTCCGCAATCGTTCCAATGGCCACTAAATCTAAAAATTCCGCCGGTGGTTCTTCTAACAAAGCTGTAGCTACTTTAAAAGCAACACCCACTCCTGCTAGATCCGGAAAGGGATAATTCCCTTTAGGATGACGAGGATGCACAATTGCATAAGCTTCTGGCAACAAATCTGGTAGTTCATGGTGATCAGTAATAATCACATCCACCCCTACTTTTTGCGCATAAGCAACGGCTTCATTCCCAGCAACACCATTGTCGACTGTAATAATTAATTGGCTACCTGCTTCGATTTTTTCTTGATAAACGGTTTTATTTGGCCCATATCCATGGATGAACCGATTAGGTAAGAAAGTCTCCACGTTAGCGCCTAACAGTTCAAGTGTTTCTTTCATGACCGTCGTACTAGTAATACCATCTGCATCATAGTCACCATAAACTAAGATTTTTTCTCCATTAATTACCGCATGTTGAATACGCGTAATCGCTTTATCCATATCATGCATCAGATAGGGATCGTGTAATTCTTGTTTTTTGGGATTTAGAAATTTCTGTAGTTCTTCTTCTTTTTGATAGCCTCGTTGCCAAAGTAATTTGCCAATAAAAGGCGATAAATTGCATTGCTGTACAATTTGAAGAAATGTTTCAGACGGTTCTGATTCACTTAACTTCCAGTTATAATTTGCTTGTCTCACATGCTCACCCCTAACCTAGTCATTATAGCAAAGGAAAAGTTTAAAAAAAAGATGGAAGTTCATAGAAAAAACACAAAAATTACCCTCAAAAAGTTAACGATTGGTTTAACTTTTAGCGGGCAATCGGCAATCATTAAATGATTTATTTCTTTAGCTTTATACAAATACGAATCTCATTTAGAGAAACAACAACTATTTCACTTAAGTGTTAAATCGCTCTGGGCAGACAGTACTAATCAAAGTAATTGTAACTTTGTTTGGCAGAGATTCCATTTGTATCAGGAGATGTTTGCGTTTGTTGTGATTGTTTCTTTGTTGCTTGAATTTCTGCTTGGTAAGCAGCTTCTAGTTCTGCTCGTTCATTACGAAATTCGCGTTGTTGTTCCTCTTTGGCTTCAGCTATTTTTTGGTCGAGATTATTTTTACTCTCTGTTAAATCTCGTGTCAATTGTTTAATTTGTTTTTTTTGCTGCCAGAGAGCGGTAGAGGTTGTAACAAAAACGATTAAAGCTCCAATAATCGCAGACCCAATAATGACTAAAATTAACGGTGCAGAAAAAGAAGCAATACCAAAACTCACAGGCACATTTTTGTTATTCAGAACCGCAAATAAGACGATAATCAACACCAGTAAGAAACCGATAATCACACTACTTTGTTTTTTCATTTGTTTTCACCTACTTTTTATTAAAAATACCACTTGCAAGGTAATCACCAAGAGAAGGAAAAAGCGTATAAAATTTTGCAGCTATTTCAAGAAGTACTGGTCGATTCACTTCACGCTTGGGATATTTCATGCTTCTCACAATTGTTTTTGCTAATTTTTCAGGTTCCAAAACAAGTTGGCTCACCTTTTCTAAGTAGTTACCACTTGGATCAGCTTTATCAAAAAAATCTGTGGCAATTGGTCCAGGATTAACAGTTGTGACAGCCACACCAAGAGGTTTTAATTCTAATCGTAGTGCATTGGAAAAACCTAAAACTGCAAATTTTGTCGCTGAGTAAATAGTTGACTTTGCTGTAGCCATTTTCCCAGCCATTGATGCGATATTAATAATATGCCCATGTCTTCTTTCAGCCATATCAATCGCAAATTTCTGTGTCAATACCATCATCCCAAGTACATTTACCTCGAACATGTCATAAGCTTTGGCTAAATCGAAACTTAAGAAATCTTCAAAAATACCAAAACCAGCATTATTCACTAAGATGTCTACACGTCCGATTTCTTGCATCACTCTTTCATATAACTCATCCACACTGTCAGGATCACTTACATCTACTAAAAAGGCATACGCTTTTCTTCCACTTAATCTTTGACATTCTTCTTTGACTTCATTGATCAATGACTCTCGTCTAGCACAAGCAACAACTATTGCGCCTTCTTTAGCTGCTTCATAGCAAATTTGTGCACCCAATCCACCAGAACTGCCCGTAACTAATACAACTTTATCTTCTAAATTCAATTTTTTTCCTCCTCGTGAAATGGAATATCAAATGTATCAAAGTCTTTCATAATTTTCGTATTTGGAAAGATTTCTTTTGCTTCTTCTTCTAATTCCAAAGCTGTTTTCCCTAAATATCTGGCACTGATATGAGTCAGTAAAAGCTGTTTTGTACCAGCTTCTTTTGCTACTTCTGCCGCTTGATAAGTGGTTGAGTGGAAATAGTCTTTCGCCATCTTTGCTTCATTTTTATTAAACGTACTTTCATGCACAAGAACATCACTATTTTTAGCTAAAACAACAGAATTATTTGTCTTTCTTGTGTCTCCTAAAATCGTGACGATACGTCCTTTTTTATCGGGACCAACAAACTTCTTCCCATCAATCACTGTGCAATCCTCTAATTGAATCGTTGCCCCATTTTTTAATTTCCCATACAATGGACCGGCTGGGATATTTAATTCTCGCAACTTTTCTACCTGCAATTCGCCTTTATGATCATGTTCGACTACACGAAAGCCAAAGCTATCAATCCCATGATCTAATTTCTTGGTATAGACAGAAAAATCTTGATCTTTAAAAATCGGCTGTTCTTCATTTAATTCTATAAATTTCAGCTGATAACCTAAGCGTGTTTGGGAAACAGCTAAAGAGGTTTTAATAAATGTTTCAATTCCTTTTGGTCCGTATATTTCTAGTGGCGTATTTCCACCTTGAAATGAACGACTACTAAGCAGACCCGGCAACCCAAAAATATGGTCTCCGTGCAAATGAGTAATAAAAATCTTTTCAATCTTTCGCGGGCGAATATTCGTGCGTAAAATTTGCATTTGCGTTCCTTCTCCACAGTCGAATAGCCAAACCTCATTTCTTTCGTCTAATAATTTTAATGCAATACTTGTTACATTTCTATGTTTTGCAGGAACCCCTGCACCTGTTCCTAAAAATTGTAGTTCCATAATTTACCTGACTTTCTTTATACTCACTATTAATTTTATGGTAAAACCTATGGATAATCAACCGAAATCAAAAATGCTTTGCCATTCGATTGTCAATTGTCATAGTCCAAAAAAAGAAAAACGCTTGTTGACCATGCGTTTTTCTTTTTTGATCTTTTGTTCCTCTTAGTTAATCATTGAGGATGTTTGTCGTTCCAAGTTTTTTGAGCTGTTTCTTTTGCTTGTTTTTCCACTTCTTTGGCATCTTGGACATCTTTTTCCACTTCGTCATAGTCTAAGCGAGTAATTTCACCACCGAGCTCCATCATCACTAATTGGTTTAATGGACGATTGTCTTCTTCTTCAGCGATCAGAATCAAGCCAGTTGCGCCTTCACCAATTTTATTTCCTACAAAATCAAATACCGTTTGTGCATCTTGTATTTCTTTTGCATCCTGCGTAGCACCAATCATTCCCCCAGCGAACCAGCCTAAAAGAATACCTAAAGGACCACCAAGGACACCAACTAGCATACCGATCAACCCACCTTTTGATGACTTATTATTGCCAGTAAAGTCCAAAAAGTCTTCTATTTTAAATTGATGGGTGCCATTTGTTTCGTGGCTAATTACAGCCATTTGTTCACCTTTTAGCGCACGTGTTGCATGTAATTTTTTTATTTCAGAAAATGCTTGATAAGCTTGACTTTCTACAGGAAAGTTCAGTATAATCACTCGTTTGCTCACATCACCACTCCTTTGTTCATTTTCTTCATTTTACCTTCTATTCCAAAAAAACAAAAGGGATAACCCTTCAAAAAATAACAAAACAACTATTAGGTAAAGCAATGAATACTTCTTCACCATTGGATCATCCATTCATAACTAAAGTCCAAAAATTATTTAGTGAAAACCCTAGCGAAAATGGAATTTTTGCTCGCATCGGTTTCTTTTATTGGTTATATGATTCTCGTCGTTTTATTGATTGTTGATTTGTTTTAAATTCAAAAAGAACTTTTTGTGAAAAAGTCTATAACCAATTATTTTTTAATAGATAATTTGAGGATCACAAAAAAACGTTCAAAACAAATTTTACTGTTTTGAACGTTTTTTTAGCACTTAACAGATAGAATACTATTTTCTGATAAATGATTATTCGACAAACTCGAACTCAAATTCACCGATTCTTACTAAATCGCCGTCTTTTGCACCACGAGCACGTAATGCTTCGTCAACACCCATTCCTCTTAGTTGACGAGCAAAGCGCATGACTGTTTCATCATGATCAAAGTTTGTCATTTGGAATAGTTTTTCAATTTTTTCACCTGATAAAATCCAAGTCGCATCAGAATCACGGTCAATTTTAAATTCAGGGCCTTCTGGATTAAATCCATATTGGACCGTTTCTTCTTCGATTTCTTCATCGTATAACGGAAATTCTGGGGTAACGTCTAATAGATCCGCTGTTGCATTTAATAATGGATCAATCCCTTTTCTAGTCACACCTGAAATTGGAAAAACAGGAATGTCATCGGCGAATTCATCTTCTTTTTCTTTCTTTAATTGTTCTTTGAATTTTTTTAGATTTTCTTCCGCTTGTGGCATATCCATCTTATTGGCTACAATGATTTGCGGACGTTCTAACAAGCGGAGATTGTAAGAAGACAACTCATGATTGATTGCTACATAATCTTCATAAGGGTCTCTACCTTCCATCCCACTCATATCAATCACATGTAAAATAACACGTGTACGCTCAATATGTCGCAAAAATTGCGTTCCTAATCCAACACCTTGTGAAGCTCCTTCAATCAAGCCTGGTAAGTCTGCTGCAGCAAAACTTCGACCATCACTGGTTGTGACCATCCCAAGATTTGGAACAAGTGTGGTAAAATGATACGCACCAATTTTAGGGCGAGCAGATGAAATAACAGAAAGTAATGTTGATTTCCCAACAGATGGAAACCCAACTAACCCTACGTCTGCTAAAACTTTTAATTCTAATTCAATTTTTCTTTCTTGACCTGGTTCGCCGTTTTCAGCAATTTCAGGGGCTGGATTACGCGGAGAAGCAAAACGGATGTTGCCTCGTCCGCCACGCCCTCCTTTAGCGACAATCAGCGTTTGACCATTTTCAATCAAATCACCTAATAAAGCGCCTGTTTCAGCATCACGGACAGTCGTTCCTTGAGGGACTTTGACATACGTATCTTCTGAACCACGACCGTGCATTCCCTTACTCATCCCGTTTTCCCCTGGTTGAGCCTTAAAATGACGGTTGAAACGAAAATCCATTAAGGTACGTAATCCTTCATCAACGATTAAAATGACGTCACCACCACGCCCACCGTCTCCTCCAGCAGGTCCTCCATCTGGGACATATTTTTCTCTTCGAAAAGCGACCATTCCGTCGCCACCTTTACCGGCTTTCACATCGATCGTTACTTGATCTAAAAACATGGACATCTTTAAGTCCTCCTAATTTATCATTATCTAATATTCATTCTTTGACTGCCTGAATTTCCACAATAAACAAAAGTCCTATTTATTTTAGCGGTCAAAAGCTATTTTGTCCATCTTTTCAACTAAAATTCCCTTCTTTTTTATTCTCTCTTTCCCCTATGTCAAAAATTAAACGAGCCATCTTTTTCATGACTTTCATTTTTTATGAACACTTTTCTTTTGTAAGTATCTTTTTTTGACAAATTTATGAAACAGTAGAAAAATGACATTATATTAACCAAGGATGCAAGCTTGCACCCTCAATATTGCTAAAGGAGGAACTTTGATTATGACAGTAAAAGTTGGTATTAACGGATTGGGACGTATTGGACGTCTAGCATTTCGTCGTATTAAAGAGGTATCAGATGACATCGAAGTAGTAGCAATCAACGATTTAACAAGTCCTACGATGTTAGCACAATTATTACAATTTGATTCTACACATGGCACATACCCAGGGACAATTACTGCTACAGAAGACTCCATCGTAGTAGATGGTGAAGAAACTCGTGTTTATGCTGAACCAGATGCAAGTAAAATTCCATGGGTAAAAGAAAATGGTGTGGATATTGTCCTTGAATGTACAGGTTTTTACACGTCAGAAGAAAAAGCACAAGCGCATTTGAATGCTGGCGTGAAACGAGTGGTTATCTCTGCCCCAGCTGGAGCAATGAAAACAATTGTCTATAACGTCAATGATGATACATTGGATGCGGACGATAAGATTATTTCAGCTGGCTCTTGTACAACTAACTGCTTAGCACCAATGGCCTATTTTTTAAACAATGAATTTGGTATCGAAGTAGGAACGATGACTACGGTTCATGCGTATACTTCCACACAAATGTTGTTAGATGGTCCTGTAAAAGGTGGCAATTTGCGTGCTGCTCGTTCTGCTGCTGATAATACCATCCCTCATTCAACTGGTGCGGCTAAAGCAATTGGACTTGTTATTCCTGAATTACAAGGAAAATTACAAGGACATGCTCAACGTGTCCCAGTAGTAGATGGTTCATTGACAGAACTAGTGGCTATTTTAAAAACAAAAGTCACTGCTGAACAAGTCAACGAAGCAATCAAGAAACACACAGTGGACAATCCATCCTTTGGTTATGATGACCGTCAAATCGTCTCTGGCGATGTGATCGGTACGACGCAAGGTTCTATTTTTGATCCAACACAAACCGAAGTAACGACGGCTGGTGATTTCCAATTAGTTAAAACCGTTGCTTGGTACGATAACGAATACGGCTTTACTTGCCAAATGATTCGTTTATTAGAAAAATTTGCCAATCTCTAACATAACGACTAATTAAAAAAGAAGAACTTAGACAGCTTGCCCTCTTGATGAGTCCATTCATGAAGAGGCAAGCTGTCTTTTTACATTTTGTTAGTTTTCACCTAGAGAATAGAGAATTTTAGTATCTTTCCTGATCATACATTTTCCGCTGTTGACTTCTTTCTAACGGTTTGTATCGCGGATGATCTCTTTTTTCAAAAGAATCAGGATAATTGTTTCTAAGAGTCCTTTCATTTTTAATATGCCCAGCAATATTTGGTTGACCAGCTTTTTTTAGCGACTCGCAATCGCCTAAGTAAACATAATGACCTAATTGATGGGTACTAGTAAAAATAGCAAATTTGATTGCCTCGGGAAAATGATGCAAGTCCTTCCCAACTGATTCTACCTTTCTTTGCTCAATAGCATATTCCGTTACTTTTCCAGAATCTCTAGTAATCATGGATAAAAGACGTTGCAGACCAAAACTTCCTTGTGTCTTTAAATAATCTTTTACTTTCAATATATTGGCTAGTTTTCCACGATTTAGTATGGATACTTCAAACTCATGAACATATGGGATTTTCCCATTTACTTGAGTCAATTTTTGATAGTAACCGGTAGGATCAACAAATGAAATCAAAAAATCTCCTGATTCTTTTTTTCTAATCACGCATCCTATTTCTTGTTTTTCTAAATCGTTTCCTTCTTTTTGATGTATACCTATTAAATGCGAAGTAACGAGAAAAGATGTTTTACTGCCAGGAACTAGTAAATCTAACTGTTTAGCAACCGAGGCCTCTCCTTGAAATATTTTTTTGCTATTTTCAAGAGATTGAATAATCGGTTTTATTTCCTTCGGCAAAACAAGGCCATTGGAAAGTGACAAATGCTTTACTGCATCTTCTAATAATTCTACTTCTTTTTTCTCATTCGAATCCAGTGTCATCCCTTGACCCACACGCTCTTCTTCTTTTTTTATGGGCTGAGCATGTTCTGGTGCTGTTTCTAATTCTTTTTCTAATTCGTTTAAGTTCTTCTGCCATTTTTTTAACAACAAATCTTCTTGATTTGCTTTACTATGTACACGATTCATGGAATCAATGATCGTTTCTGGATATTGAAGAGTTCTTATTCTATAAACAGCCGCTTCATGAAATTCGTTCATCCATTTTTTTTCATCCCCTAAATGTATGCCTAAAAATTGATGTTGCTCTTGCGTATTTTGTCGACAAGCAAATAAGATCATAGGAGAAAATTGGGGAATCAAGAATTGATGTTGTTTTAAATGAATACCATCATCTTGAATTTTCTGTTTAGGTGTTTGAGCTCGACTAATCACCCCCAATTTTTCATCTAAACTGGTTTCATGAGCCAGGTCAAAATGAATGAGACTTCCTAAAATAGCAGCTAATTCTTTTTTTCTAGTTTCATCAATCAAAAATTCCTGCAACGAACCGTTTTCGATATTCATAAGTTTCACTACGTATTGATCTTTTTGCTTTTCAATATAACTGCCTAATAAATTTGCAAATGCTAGTTTTTTCCCTAAAAGCCCTTCTACTGTGTTAGTAGCGAGGGATTTTTCTTCTTCATTTAAAGGGATAGATGCAAGGTGAGGGAAAATTAAAAAATGGTTCTTCTCACTTTTTAAATCTGAGAGCATTTCCTCTATTCTTTGGTTGTTATTGAGGGCATAACCACTATTTTGAATAGAGTTTCTAAAATCATAGATATATTGTTTGTCCTCCAATTCATTTGCTTCTTTCTTCGGATCAAAAACAAGACTCCAAGTTTCTAGATATTCTCTAAACATAACATGAAGGGTATTTAAATTGGGGATTTCGCGAATATCTCCTACTTGTAGATCAAAAAACTGTTCATACATCTTAAAATTACCAAACTTATCCAATTTGATTACTTCAGGTAATTGTACTTTTTTTGAAGGTAAAAATCTTTTGAAGATTGACTGATTGGACATTTCATCTTCATTTATGATTACTTGTGCTAATTTTGAATCCGGTAGTTGATTTATTTGTGGCGTTTCTTTAACCATGTTCATTACTTCCTTTCTTCGCTAGTGATCTGCGTAAAAAATAATTTTATCTTCCATTTTCTTAGCTAAAATTTCTATGTTTTTATCATTAATCATTGCAGTTGATTGATCAACACTCTTACTGGCATATTCATCTCATAAAATTCGCTAATGATTGCGCTTTCTTTTCGTTACACTACATACTTGTTCTATAATTTACAAAACATTTAATACCAGGATGTTATTTTATTGAGTTAGTATTGCAATTGTTCCTTTTACTTCATGTCATGTTTCTAATTTTGTACAATCTTATATGTATAACGGTAGCCAGCTCTATTATATAAAAAGAGCTAGCTACCAGAAGTTGTTAAGCAACATTTTGTCGCTATTGCTTAACTAATCCACGTATTTTGCTAAAAAGCCTTTTAACACTGATTGATATTTTTCAGGATCTTCTGTGTAGGCTTTCGCATGTTCTGCTCCTTTGACCACGTACTTTTCTTTTGGTCCTTTTGTTGCATGATATACTTTATCTAACATATCATACGGAACAAATGTATCGGTATCGCCATGAATAAACAACATCGGTCTTTTATTTTTTTCTAGTTGTTTGACTGCACTAGCTTCACCAAAAAAGTACCCCGCTCGAATTTTTGTGATTAAACTTGTTACTTGTATGAGCGGAAAAGAGGGAAGACGAAACATGTCCTTTAATTGATAAGCTAGTTCTTCGTTAACAGAAGAATAGCCACAATCTTCAATAATGGCTTTTACATTCTCTGGCAATGACTCGCCACTTGTCATCATGACCGTAGCAGCCCCCATACTTACCCCATAAAGAACAATTTTTTGAGAAGAGCCATTTTCTGCTAAGATTTTATCCACCCATTGGACATAATCTTTACGTTCTGGCCATCCAAAACCAATATAGTTTCCTTCGCTATTTCCGTGACCACGTGCATCTGGAACTAACACATTGTATCCTAGATCGTGGAACAGCTTTGCATAATTTGCCATCGTTTCAGCGTTTCCCATATAACCATGCGCAACGATCACCGTTTTGTCACTTTTCTTTTCTGCTGGAAGATAAATTGCAGATAATTTTAAGTTATCAGTCGAAGTCAGTTGCCAATTCGTCCGATTCTCTTTATGATTAAACCATTTTGACGCTTCTGTGTCTTTTGGTGTTTGTGATGTTCCAGGTGTATCACTTTCTAAAAAATCTTTTTCTGATGGTACAACTGCGTAATTGTAAAAATAATTTCCTGCAAATATTAGAGCGACTACAATGACTAAAATAATTCCGATAACAATCTTGATCCAAAGTTTCATTTTTTTCCTTCCTTACTACTCAATTCTACTAATATTGAATAAGTATAAACAAAGAATTAGGACGATGCAATCCTCAAAAAAGATAATTACAGGTGCAATGTTCGAAAAAAAAATAAAATCATTTTTCGATTATCAACTTTATCTCTAGAGGTAATCCTTGCCAACTTTTCAGTATTAAATTGAAAAAATAATAACAGACAGGTACCACTTTAAAACACAAAGCAAAAACTGCGACCACAACACTGATGAAGTAAAACCAGCGCCGTACCCGCAGTTCAATAATTAATACTTTCCCCTTTTTTATAAAAATCAAAGGTCAAGATTCACTTATATGATGGACTATTTTTTGTTTTCAGTTAATTTAAAGATTGACCAAGGTTTTAAGAAATCCAATAAAAATAATTCATCGTCTGAAATGCGTCCAACCACATTTACGCGACCATCGTTTTTCATTTCTCGTAAAGCAATTTGTGTCTCACCTTTGTATTGATCGTAACCGACGTTATCAATCAAAACATCACCACGTTTCATATCCCGTGTATTGTGAGCTGGAAATGGTTTATCTTTATAGTAGATACGAGTCATGGTGGAACGCAGAATATATTCCGAGCGATCGCCACGATAACCATGAAGATTATCGAATAAACAAATCCGCTCGTCTTCTGTAATATCGGCTTCCACATCTACTTTTAGTGTAGGATACGCTGCATGAAAAGCCTCTGACATCGCTTTTAATTCTTCTTCACTGGCATAAGCATTGCCAATTGAAATATCATCAATCAAACCAGTCAACATAAAGTGTTTGACTTGGGTGGCGATATCTAATTCACGATGATCTTCTAAAGTACACAAGCCATCTTGCGTTGGCCATGGACCGAAATCAGCTGTTTGTGAATTCACAAAAGCCATGGTGTTTAGATTATATTTTCTAAATTTTTTCGAACAGTAAACAAAATGATCGTAACTTAAACCAGAGTATCGATGAGGATAAAAATTATGCGAACCTAACAAATTATCCGTATTAGGCGAATAGCTCATGATATTGTCTACATAGCTTGTTCCAGAGCTCATATTAATCTCAATTTTTATACCATATGGGTTACGAGTCATTTTCGCTTCTTCTGCTCCAGTAAAACCAATATCTAAGCGTATCCCATAGGCACCCATTTTATGGAAAAAGGACAGATCGTCATATGAAATTTCCAACTGTTCAAATAAAGCTGGATTAATGTCTACCATGACTTCCATACCTAGTTGGTTAGCATATTCTACTACTTTGGTAAATTCAGATAGAACCTTCTCTTTATCATCTTCTATTTGTAATAAACTTGTAAATACGCGTTTAAACCCGTATTTTTGTGCTAAATCTAAATAAGCTTTATCCTTTTTAAATGTTGAACGTTCTGGATAAATTGAAACACCTAATTTTCCCATGAATGAAATCCTCCTGTGCCTTCTATTTTGTATCCACTTACATTATAACAAAAGCGCTTTAAATGGTCTACACCTTTTCTCTTAAGATAGAAGAAAATAAGTTTTTATAAGAAAAAAGATAGGTATTTTTTCTATAGTTTGTTATCATTATAGATAACAACACAATTAATTTTGAAAGGATCCTACAATGAAAACAAAAAAACTATTGTTAAGCATGGGATTAGCTGCAACATTCCTTTTGGCAGCTGGTTGTTCCCAAAATAATACAGACAAGTCAGCTTCTTCTGCTGAAAGTTCGACTGAAAAAACAACAGATAGCAGTACAAAAGAAAGCGTAGATTTAAACTCACTCACCCTTCCTCAATTAAGCAATGAAGTGGCCGCTGATGAAGACTTGGTCGAAATGGTGACATCAAAAGGAACAATCAAAATCAAATTGTTCCCTGAAATTGCCCCTAAAGCGGTTGAAAATTTTATGACGCATGCAAAAGATGGTTACTATGATGGTTTAACTTTCCATCGTGTTATCAAAGACTTTATGATCCAAGGTGGTGATCCAAAAGGCGATGGCACTGGTGGAGAAAGTATTTGGGGGAAAGGCTTTGAAACAGAGATTTCCAACAAACTCTATAACATACGTGGAGCTCTATCTATGGCGCGTGCGCAAGATCCAAGTAGTAATGGAAGTCAATTCTTTATTGTCCAAAACGCAGATGATGTTCATGATGGTCTTTTAAAAGATGATTATCCTCAAGCCATTATTGATGCCTATAAAAAAGGTGGTTCTCCTAATTTAGATGGTGAGTATACCGTGTTTGGGCAAGTCATTGAAGGAATGGATGTCGTTGATAAAATCGCCAACGTCGAAACAGATAGCTCTGATAAACCGACTGAAGATGTAAAAATCGAAAAAATAAATATTTTACAAGAAGCAAAAGAATAATTAGCTGACTATTTAAACAAAAAAAGAGCGAAGTTTATCAATCCATTCTTCGCTCTTTTTTGATTGCTTTTTAAGGTTGAACCTTTACCAGACAGCTTTTTCTTCACAAAATTTCTGACTGCCCTACTTCGCTTTTTTTATTAAGCATCTTTATTGACGATAAACGTAAATTCGCATTCACAAACTTTTTTATCCTCAACATAGGCAGCTGACAAAGCGGTTCCGACTGCACCCTTCATCTTAGTGATCTCAAAATGACATTTCATCACATCTCCTGGAACCACTTTTTGGCGAAATTTCGCTTTATTGATTCCACCAATATAGGCTCTTTTCCCTAAAAATTCTTCGGACTTTAAAATTAAAATAGAGCCAGCTTGCGCTAAGGTTTCTAAAATTAAAGCACCCGGCATGACTGGATTGTCTGGGAAATGCCCTTGAAAAAAATCTTCATTGATTGTCACGTTTTTTGTCGCAACAATTTTCTTTCCTGGCTCTAATGTATCGACATAATCGATATAACAAATAGGATAACGGTTAGGAATCAAGTCCATTACTTCAGTAGCAGATAATACGTAAGACATAATATACTCCTTCTTTTGGCTAGTCGCCTTATTCATTACTTTGATTATCAAAGTATCATATTCTTAAATTTTTAGCAATCTTTTTTTACTATCCAAAAAAATAGTTTGACAATCAAAACATTTTGACTAATAATAGAAAATCAAGAGGTTATTATTTTGCAATTATTATTTATTTTACGACCGATTAAATCTTTTAAGAATCAAAGGAGTGTCAATATGTCATTTTTAGAAGGAAAAAAAATTGTCATTATGGGGGTCGCAAACAAGCGTAGTATCGCTTGGGGCTGTGCCGAAGCAATGATGAAACAAGGTGCTGAAATCATCTATACTTATCAAAATGAACGAATGAAAAAATCGTTGATCAAATTAGTTGGCGAAGAGGCTTTTACTGTAGAATGTGACGTTGCTAGTGATGAAAGTATTGAAAAAGCAATGGATACCATCGGTGAATATGCTGGAGAAATCCATGGTTTAGTTCATGCTATTGCCTATGCAAATAAAGAAGAACTATCAGGTAACGTATCTGATATTTCACGTGACGGTTATCAGTTAGCTCAAGACATCAGTAGCTATTCCTTAATTGCTGTCGCTAAGTATGCACAAAAATACCTTGCTCAAAATAGTGGAATTGTGAGTATGTCGTATTTAGGTTCACAACGCGCTATTCCAAATTACAACATGATGGGCATTGCAAAAGCTTCATTAGAAGCCGCTATTCGTTATTTAGCCGCTGAATTTTCGCCTAAAGGCATTCGTGTGAACGGAATATCAGCTGGTGCCATCAAAACACTAGCAGTTACTGGAGTAAAAGATTATCAAAAATTAATCCAGCTATCTGAGTCACGTACGCCTGACCAACAAGGTGTAACTATTGAAGAAGTTGGAAATGCTTGTGCTTTCTTGATTAGTCCACTATCAAGCGGAATCATTGGCGATATTATTTATGTCGACAAAGGTGTCCACCTTTCTTAATTTAAATACTCAATCAAAAAGAACGAATCGATAAACCGATTCGTTCTTTTTTCATTTGATGATCTCATTTTTCATTACTCGACGACTTGAATCCAGCCTTCTGGTGCTTCAATATCCCCAAATTGGATCCCAGTCAATTCATCATATAGACGTTTGGTCACAGGACCGACTTCAGATTCGCTATAAAAAACATGGAGATGATTTTTATAGTAAATACCTCCAATTGGTGAAATGACTGCAGCTGTTCCGCAAGCACCGGCTTCTGCAAATTGATCCAGTTGATCAATAAAGATATCTCCTTCAACCGCTGTTAAACCTAAACGCTCTTGCGCCAATTGTAATAATGAATATTTGGTTATACTTGGCAAAATCGATGGAGATTGTGGCGTAATAAATTGCCCATCTTTTGTGATCCCGAAGAAATTGGCAGCACCTACTTCTTCAATTTTCGTATGTGTTGCAGGATCTAAATAAACACAATCTGAATAGTCTAACTCTTTTGCTTGTGTGCCTGGTAATAAGCTAGCTGCATAGTTTCCGCCAACTTTTGCAGCACCCGTTCCATTAGGGGCTGCACGATCATAGTCAGACACAATGAAATTCGTTGGTTTTAACCCACCCTTGAAGTAAGCTCCTACTGGTGTACAAAAGACCACAAATAAGTATTCTGGCGCCGGATGGACACCAATATTTTCACCTACACCAATCAAAAAAGGACGTAAATAAAGTGTAGCGCCTGTTCCATAAGGCGGAACAAATTCCTCATTGGCTTTGACTACTTGTTTTACCGCATCAACAAACATTTTTTCTGGCACCATCGGCATTAATAACCGTCTTGCACTTTGATTCAAGCGACGACTGTTTTGATCTGCTCTAAACAGATTGATTTTTCCGTCTTTTCTTCTATACGCTTTTAATCCTTCAAAACATTGTTGCCCATAATGAAGTGCAGGGGAGCCTTCATGGATTGTTAAATAATTATCTTCTGTCAACTCACCTTTTTCCCACTGTCCATCCTTCCATTTTGCTACGTAACGCCAAGGAGTTTTGATATATGAGAAACCTAAATTATTCCAATCCAATTGCATATTCATTCCACCAATCATTGTTTTGTGAATATTTTAGCACTGTCGGTTCCGTTTGTCATTTTATTTTTAGAAAATTTCTCTACTTCAAACTTTTCTTGCCATTTTTCTTTTTGCTAGGTTCTTGTTACAATACGTATAAGTCTATATTAGAAAAGAGGATTTTATGTTTTTACAATTGGCGACAAATTCAACGACAACGTCTACTGGTGATACGCTCACCGAACAAGCGGTTCACCAAGTCAATGCTTTCCAACGCTTTTGGAATACCATCAACTGGGATGCTATTTTAGCGACTTTTATTCAAAAAAGTCTTTATTTAGTTTTTTTAATCATTTTATTTGGTTTCATTAACCGTATTGGAAAATATTTGATTGATAAGTCTTTTAAACAGTATGCTAAAAAATCGATTTTAAACGAAAGTCGTTTAAAGACCTTACATAGTCTTTTAAATACTATTTTTCACTATACCATGGGCTTCTTTTTCATTTATGCGATCTTATCGGTCGTTGGCGTGCCGATTGGTTCTTTATTAGCAGGAGCTGGAATTGCTGGGGTAGCTATTGGTTTAGGTGCACAAGGTTTTATGAGCGACGTGATTACAGGTTTCTTCATTATTATGGAACAACAAATGGATGTAGGTGATTACGTCAAATTAGCAAATCTATCCATTGAAGGCACCGTAGCTTCTGTTGGGATTCGGACATTGCAACTAAAAGCAGTTGATGGGACGATTCACTTTATCCCGAATCGAAATATCACCACAATCAGCAATCTTTCAAGAGCAAATATGCAAGTCTTATTAGATATTCGGATTGTTCCAGAAGAAGGATATGACCAAATCTATGAAATCATTGAAAAAGTTAACCATCAGTTAACGAAAAAATATCGGGACGAACTACAAACAGAGCCAACAATTTTTGGGTTGGTTGATTTAGGTAATAGTAATTTTGCTATCCGTACAGTCTGCTATGTATTAAATGGAAAACAGTATACGTTAAAAGAAGAATTTCTAAGTTCTTATGTAAAGGAATTGTCAGCAGCTGGCTTTACGATTCCTAACACTCCTATTATTTTAAAATAAAAAAGATTGAGACAGGAATACATGTTCCTTTCATTTGGACCATTTTGTCCATTTGAATCCTCATGTATCTTCTTTGTCTCAATCTTTTTTAGTAGTTAACTTTCTTGGTCATCCCACAATATTCATGCTTTCTTTTAGTTCTTCTATTTTGGGCGAAACGATATTTCGTCGTTCCAATTCATGAACCATGAAATTCACAGCTTTCAATAGTTCTTTTCTTGTAATGATCCCTTTAAAAACTTTTTCTTCTGTCACAACTGGTAAAAAAGGGGAATCAACTAGTAAATGCAGTACTTCTTCCAGTTCCCAATTTTCATCAATAGTTGCGACTTCTGTTTCCATGACGTCAGCAACAGTCAATCCTTCTAATGGATCCATACTGATGGTTTGAAGATCAATCATTTTGTTGACGACGTCAGATAAACTGACCAAACCGACAAAGCGGTCATCTTTTCCTAAAACTGGAATTTTCGTATAACCTACTTTCGATAAAACAAGTAAACCATGTGATAACGGATGTTGATACATGACATTTGCTACGTTTTCAGCAGAGATTAAAAAAGTTTCTTGGTTTTGTAGCAATAATTCTCTTACAATAGGTCCAATCATCGGATGGCCTCCATTTCTATTTCATTCAACACTCATATTTTACCGAAAACGGATGCAAAGTTCATATAAAATAATCGAGATTTTAGTAAAATTTAGAGAAATTTTACTTAGCTTGAAAAGTGAATGCTAATTCTTCCACTGGTTGATGCGCACGATTATAATATTGAACATGGATTTGTTCTTTTGTATGTTCAATACGGGCATAAGAAGGGATTTGTATAGGGCCTCGTGGCTGTGAAATGCTCCCAGGGTTTAAATATAAAACCCCGTCGACCATTTCACAGCCAATTTGATGAGTATGGCCAAAAAAGGCCATGTTTGCGCCACTTGCTTTTGCCTCAATTGCTAATTGAGTAAGACCAAAACGAACGTTTGCCAAATGTCCATGAGTTATAAAGATTTTATCAATTCCAGTATTGATGACTTGCTTTTCTTTAAACTCTGAACTATAGTCACAATTCCCTTTTACCACATGAAAATGCGACCATAATTGGTCTTCAAAAGATAATTCAGAATCACCACAATGAAAGAAATAATCGACTTCTTTTTGATAGCGGTCAACTAAATCAACTAAAATTTCACGATCCCCGTGATTATCACTGACAACTAAATAGTGCATTATTTTTCACCTTCTAACCAGTTTTGCCATTCTTGGCTTAATTTAGCCATTGCTTGTGCCCGATGGCTGACTTTATTTTTTTCTTCGCTAGACATTTGTGCGGCTGTTTTATTTGAACCATCCGGAAGAAATAGAGGATCATAGCCAAAGCCATTCTCTCCTTGTGGAATCCTTCCTATTTTACCAGGCCATTGCGCTTCTACCACTAAGCTTTCTTTATCTGGCGCAGCAAAGACTAACGTGCAATGGAATTGAGCTGTTCTTTTCTCATCCGGAACATCTGTCAATTCAAAAAGTAGTTTTGCATTATTTCCTGCATCACTTTTATGTTCACCGGCAAAACGAGCGGAATAAATTCCTGGCATACCACCTAAAGCATCCACTTTTAAACCAGAATCATCAGCTAGTACTGGTTGATTCAACAAATAGGCAATAGTTTCAGCTTTTAACCGCGCATTTTCTTCAAAAGTTGTCCCGGTTTCTTCTACATCAGGTAGTTCAGGGTAGTCAAACAGTGTCTTTACTTCATAACCAGCTTGACCAAACATTGCCTTAAATTCTTCTGCTTTTCCAGCATTTCGTGTCGCAATCACTATTGTTTTCAAAGGTTCTTCCTTTTCCTGATCCCATTGTTTGAATAAAACTCTTTTTTGTTCCAGGATCAATTCCTCAATTGCTGTTTTGCCGTAAAAAAGCATTTCATTTAACTCTTCACCGTCAAAAGTAGCCCCTTCTCCGGTTCCTTGGATCTCAACGAACTTTCCTGATTCAGTCATCACAAGGTTCATATCTACCAAAGCTTTCGCATCTTCTTCATAATCTAAATCGGCCACACACATTTGACTTGGTAATATGCCTACACTGATTGCTGCTAAATGTTCAATAATGGGATCTTCTTGCAATACTTTGGTTTGTAGTAATTTTTCAATTGCTAGTTTTAAGGCGACAAAAGCCCCTGTAATACTAGCAGTACGCGTGCCTCCGTCTGCTTGAAGAACATCGCAATCGACAATAATACTGCGTTCCCCTAATTTTTCCAAATCAACGACTGCTCTTAAGGAACGTCCAATCAATCGTTGAATCTCCATGGTGCGTCCAGAGAGCTTTCCTTTGCTACTTTCTCTTTTATTTCTTGTATGAGTAGCCCGAGAAAGCATACTGTATTCTGCTGTGACCCAGCCTGTCCCTGTATCTCTTAAAAAAGGCGGTACATGATCTTCGACTGTTGCAGAACAGTGAACGATTGTATCTCCGAATTGAATCATGACAGAACCTTCTGGATGCTTCAACACATTGGTTTGAATCGTTATTTTTCTTAATTGTTGCGGACTTCTTCCATCATGGCGCATCTATTATTCTCCCCCTAATTCGATATGATCGACACTGATCGGACCAATCGGCAACCAATCTTGTGCAATTTCTCTAAATAACTTCGCTGAGCCTGTCGTATAAAAATGACAGAATGTTCGCCCATTCTTTGGCGAGTTACTAATTTCAAAATAATCTAATAACATAGAGACTTCACTCACTGTTTCTGCTCCTGAATCAATCAAAGTCACATTTTCCCCCATGACATTTTGTATAATCGGACGCAATAAAGGGTAATGCGTACATCCCAAAATAAGCGTGTCAATTTTTTTGGAAAGTAATGGTACTAAAGTTTCCGCAACAATTTTCTTTGCGACAGAAGAATGGTATTCATTACTTTCTACCACAGAAACGAATTTTGGACAGGCTAAACTAGCTACCGCTAGTTCAGGTACTTTTTCTTTCAATGCTATTTCATATGCACGACTCTTCACAGTACCGAGAGTTCCGATAATGCCAACTTGTTTATTTTTTGTTTGTTTGACTGCGGCTCTTGTTCCAGGGAGGATTACACCGATAACTGGAATGGGAAGCGTTGCTTTGATCTCTTCTAAAGCAACTGCGGTCGCTGTATTACAAGCAATCACTAACATTTTAATTCCTTGTTTCATCAAACAATTAGTCATTTCCCAAGTAAATTTAATTACTTGTTCCGCTGGTCTTGGACCATAAGGACAACGTGCAGTGTCTCCCATATATAATATATTCTCATTTGGTAACTGTTTCAGGGCTTCTTTTACTACAGTCAATCCGCCAACACCTGAATCAATAAAACCAATCGGGCGATTATCAGTCAATAGTCTCATCCTTTTTTCTCAATAAATTCTATCTTCCTTATTGTGGACTTTTTAAGTTGATTTTTCAAGTACTACCTTTTCAAAGGAGTGCCAAAAATAAGTCGGCGACCTCTTTAAAAAAGAAAAACAACTGCCAACTTGGATCAAAGAAAAAGATCTGGTTGTAACAGTTGTTTGGTTTCATTTATTTAGGAATTTTGACTACTCGTCATTTGAACGGAGCCAAATTGAAGACAACTTTATCATTATTGGCTAGTTTTATTTCATTTGCGCCCTTTTCTGCCATATGCCCATTAATCGTGAAGGTCCAATATATCCCTTTGTCTTTGTCCTGGGTATGATGATCAATTGCTGTAATAAATCCATTATCTTCTTCCACTGTAAATTGTTGTTTCAATAATTGCAATAATGTTTGCTTCGGCTGATAATCGACTGTTTTTTTTGTTAGCTCTTTTCCTTCTTGCGCCAAGATAATCGTGACTTTCTCCGTTTTAGTTTGAGAGTAGGTACTAGACTGCTCCGTAGCAGTAGGTGATTGGCACCCAGAAACGACAAACAGACTGATAATTGTGACTAAAAATAATACAACTTTTTTCAAAAGAAACACTCCTCTTTGTTCATATAAATACTCAATTGTTCAATAATAACTAATGAAAGACTTTCCCGGCTCGCTCATAAAATAGTTCTTTTATAGAATAAACCACATTTATATAACGTGCCAAGACAAAAAAGAGATCCGATAAACGATTGATAAATTTATAAGCTATCTCATTCGTTTCTTCTTTCATGATCAACTCTGTGATCTCTCGTTCTGCTCGTCTAGTTACTGTCCGTGCAATATGAAAATATCCAGCAACCAGATGTCCACCAGGTAAAATAAATTTTTCAATGATAGGAAGTTTGGATTGATAAAAATCAATCATTTTTTCTATTTTATCTAAGTCCTGTTGATTAATGAGCCATTCTTTCCTCTTTGCAGGTGTAGCAAAATCTGTTCCTGCATCAAATAATAGTATTTGTATGTGTGTCAATTCTTCAATTAACTCAGAAAATTTTGCAGAATCTAATTCTGCAATGATTGTCCCTACCCAAGCATTGATTTCGTCAGTACTGCCGTATGCACGTACCCGAGGGGAAGATTTCTTTAATCTTTGGCCACCAATGATACTGGTCATACCCTTATCCCCGCTTTTGGTATAAATTTTCATTTTTACGCTCCTCTTTTATAACCCACATTTTAACTGAATTTTACAGTGTGTACAGGTACTGCAACCACCAATCTCTTCAATCGTTCCTTCGTGACAGATCGGGCATCGCTCATCTTCATGATCAATCGTTTGATTTATGACAGGTTTATCTTGAGCATCTTCAAGCAAAGATTTTTCTATGTCAAAATCATTTGCAAAGCTGTTTTCTTCAGCTGATAGCGTCAGCACTTGAGAATCACGACTCCCGTCGACATACACTGTCCCACCTTTAGCACCTCCTTGATAAAGTTTTTCATAAATCGCCGCTACTTCTTTGACGCTATACCCTCTAGGTGCATTGACAGTTTTTGAAATGGAGCTATCTATCCATCGTTGAATAGTACATTGTACATCCACATGCGCCTCAGGAGAAAGTTCCATCGCTGAAACAAAATACTCTGGTAAGTGAGAAGCAGTGGCTTCAGGATGGTCAGCTAAATATTCGTCCACAATTTTAGCATGTACTTCAATAAATTTCCCCAAACGACCACTTCTAAAATAAGAGAATGAAAAATATGGTTCTAAGCCAGTGGATACGCCTGTCATTGTTCCTGTGGAGCCTGTTGGTGCAATGGTTAACAAATGAGAATTACGGATGCCATAAGTTAAAATACCTTGTCGAATATTTTCTGGCATTTTTTTCATGTACCCTGATTCAATAAAACGTTGACGTAACTGTTGTGTCTCTTCTTTCGTTTGACCGATTAGATAAGGAAAACTCCCTTTTTCTTTTGCCAATTCAATGGATGTTTGATAGGCTGTCACTGCAATGGTTTCAAACAATTGATCAATCAATATCGCGCTTTCTTTAGAACCATAAGTCTTTTCACAATGAATCAATAAATCAGCCAATCCCATCACACCTAAGCCAATTCGACGTTCGCCTTTTGCTTGTTGCTCATTTTTATCAAAGAAATAAGGTGTCGCATCAATCACATTATCTTGAAAACGAACGCTAGTTCTGACTACTTCTGCTACTTTTTGTAAATCGATTGTTTTTCTATGTTTGTCGAACATATTGGCTAGATTAATCGCTGCTAAATTGCAGACAGCATATGGCGTAAGAGGCTGTTCGCCACATGGATTCGTTGCGACTACTTTTTGTCCATAAGCTGTAGCATTTGTCATTTCATTAGCATTATCAATAAAAAAGATGCCTGGTTCTGCAGAATAGGTGGCACAGTAAGTGATTAATTCCCAAAGCTCTCTTGCTTGAATGGTTTGATAAACTTTTACCCTTCGTCCGGTTGCTTCCCATTCTCGAACATCCCCTATTTCAGCCCAATGTTGGTCATAATCCTCCATTTCTTCTTTTGTATATTCTTCAATAGCAGGAAAACGCAGTTCATAGGTGCCATCTTGTTCGACTGCTTGCATAAATTCTTTGGTTAAGCAAACGGAAATATTGGCTCCAGTTAAAAAATCGGGGTCCTTTACACTATAGGTTCCACCTTGTTTTAATTTTTGGCGAACTTCTTTCACTAAAGCATGGTTTGCATATTGAGAAAATTCTTCATGCGTATTCAACACTTCAAATAACGCTTTTTCGTCTGAGGATAATGGTAAGAAAGAGAGCTTTTCACTTGCCAGTTGTTTGATTTTTTCATTTTTACTATGAACTATTAGCTGTTGTAAGATCATCGGGTTTTGGATTTTTGAAATAATAAACTCAAAAATATCAGGATGCCAATCATTTAGCATGATCATTTGCGCTCCTCTTCGGCTTCCTCCTTGTTCTACTAAATGCGTCAAATTTGCTAGATCATTTAACCAAGAAACTGCTCCAGAAGATTTTCCATTGACTCCGTGTACGACAGCAGATTTTGGCCTTAAAGTAGAACCATTTGTTCCCACACCTCCACCACGGCTCATAATTTCCATTACCTCTTGTCGATGAGTAGCTAAACCTGTACGAGAATCTTTAATAAATGGCATCACAAAACAATTAAAATAAGTCACTTTGGTATCGGTTCCTGCGCCATACAAGACTCGACCAGCAGGAATCAAGTTTTGTTCCGTTAGTTGTTTATAAAAATCATTATAGAATTTTTCTTGTTGTGATCCTTCGACCCCAGAAATCCCAAAAGCTACACGAGAAGCAATTTGTTCAAAATACAATTCTAGTGGCTTTTCAACTTCGCTTTTTTGTCTAATTACAACACCACTATTGGTTTCTTTAGGATCGGTTAGAGAAGACTGAAATTCTTCTTCCACTTTGATTATTAACTGTTCCCCTACTTGTTCTTGAATGATCCCAATCCCTCGTGCTGGATATTTTGGGTCTGCTCGTACGGTCAAAATGACGAGATCACCAACCGTTAACGTTTGATTGTGTGGGTCTTTATACGTATAACGATCCAACATGATCAAACGTGAAATTCCTTCAAAAGTTAATTTCATTTGAGAATCAATGGGGGTTACTTCTGAATAGTTTCGAATATCTTGATTTAACTTTTCTATATATTTTTCTGTATAATTAATCATTATATTACCACCTCTCTGACAAAAAAACTATATATAGTGCGTATAAAATGTTAACACACTATATAATGTGTTATCAAACCTTGTAATAATTTTTTTCTATGATACAATGGGAACTAATACCAATGATAAAAGGAGTATTTTTCGTAATGAATCCATCCAATCCTCGTTTTTCCATTCAAAAATTTGCTTATCTATCACTTTTAACTTCTGCTTGTGTCGTCGGCAGGCTCTTTTTTGTTTGGCTGCCAAATGTTCAACCGATGACTGCTATTCTTTTGTTACTTGCTTTTTACGGTTCATTAACTGATACATTGCTTGTATCCTTGTTAAGCTTATTCATTACAAATTTATATTTAGGATTGGGCACATGGACAATTAGTCAGATGATTGCTTTTAGTGGGATCATTCTTTTTTTCCATTGTATCCGTAAGCTCCCATTGGTGGCTAAACACGTGAGTATTCAAGCCGTTTTCAGTTTTTTTTGTGGCATAATCTATGGTTTGATTGTTTCTCGAATCGAAACTTTTATTTATCAAGTTCCTTCTTTTTGGGTTTATTATTTTCAAGGACTACCATTTGATTTCGCTCATGGAATGGGGAATTTTTTCTTTTATATTCTACTCTTTCCATTATTTCAAAGAATTATTTTCCCGCTGTACCGTAAGCATTGTTGATTTTTAGTTTTATCAACTTTTTATGCTTTTTTGAAAAACAAAAAAACCAAGTCTTACTGAGACTTGGCGTTTTTTTATTTAAAGTGATTCAATTTTCTTGTGAACGTTTATATTCTAAAAAAAAATAGGAAAAATAAATTTCCTATTTCTTATATTTACATAAATGACTCATGTAATTGTTCTTTTTTTTACAAAATCAATAACTGTATTTTCTTTTTTCCAAATAAGAAGACAGTAGAGACAATGCATAACAAACAACAAAATACATAAAGGTCATCATAATAAATACAGGTAAGACATAATTCGTATTTTGACCGTAAACAATTCGCGCTTGGTGTGTTAATTCTGGTAAGGAAATAATCACAGCTAATGAAGTATCTTTAATTAAAGAAATTAATTGACTGACGATAGCTGGGATCATTGACTTAAATGCTTGAGGTAACACAATAATTCGCATCGTTTTCACGTAAGACAAACCTGTAGAAAGACCAGCTTCCATTTGCCCTTTAGGTACAGCATTCAATCCGGCACGGAAAATTTCTGATAGCATAGCAGATTCAAAAATCGTCAAAGCAGCGACTGCTGACCAAAAAATATTCATTTTGATTCCAATCTGTGGTAAAGCAAAATACGTAAAGAAAATAATCAATAGCAAGGGTAAATTTCGAATAATATCAATCAATATTCCTAATATTTTGGAAAGATAAGGTATATTAGCAAAACGAACAACTCCGAATAAACCACCAATCAAAAAACTAAAGATGATTGAAAATAGTGAAACTTCCACCGTTACTTTTAAACCTTCTAGTAAAAAGCGTACATTCATCCATGAAAAAGCACCGCTAAAATCCATTCTGTTCTCCCCTTTCTATGAACGAACTGCCCATTTTTTCTCAAGATATGACATTAAATAGGATAAAGGTAGTGTAATCACTAAGTAAAAAAGTCCGACAATAATGTAAGTATCAAAAGTATTGAACGTTTCACTAGCAACTAAATCTCCCTGATACATCAGATCCAAACCAGCAACAATGGCTAATATGGAAGAATTTTTTACCAAGTTAATAAATTGGTTACCTAATGGTGGAACGACAATCTTAAAAGCTTGTGGCAAAATAATGTAACGCATGGTTTGTGCATAAGTTAGCCCTGCCGATAACCCCGCCTCTGTTTGCCCTTTTGGTACTGTTTGAATACCCGAACGAACAGTTTCTGCAATAAAGGCAGACGTATAAATGGTCAAACCGATTGTCCCAGCTTGGAATCCATCAAAGCTGACCCAATAGATAGGTACAACTACGTAAAAAAACATTACGATAATTAATAATGGGATATTTCTAAAAAATTCCACATAAGCTTTTGCTAAGCCACTAATGACTTTATTTTCTGACAATTGAAAAATTGCCATAAGTGTGCCAATAATTAAGCTAAATAATAAAGCGAGTACACTTGCATAAATGGTGATTTTGAACCCCTCTAAGAAGGTAGATCCATAAGTTTGTATCAATTCACCCATTTTTTCTCCTCCTTAATCCACTTTTCCTTGCGTTGTATCTGGGAACCATTTGTGAAAGATTTTATCATAGGTGCCGTCTGCAATCATGTCTTTTAATGCTTTATTGACGGCCTGTAAGAAGTCTTTTTGTCCTTTATTGATTGCAATACCATATGGTTCATTCGTAAATGCCTCACCTGTTAAAGTATAAGCAGGATTTTCGGCTGCCATTCCTAATAGGATAGCATTATCTGTTGTCATTGCATCTCCTTGACCTGATTGTAACGCAGTAAATGCTTCTGCATAGTTTTCTAATTCTAAAACTTTTGCATCTGGCGCATGTTGATGAATATTGTCTGCTGAAGTTGAACCTTTGACAGCCAATACTGTTGTATCAGCATTTAGATCATCGACACTTTTGATTGGGCTCCCTTTTTTGACTAATAAGGATTGACCAGCATCAAAATAAACTTCAGAAAAATCAACTTGTTTTTTTCGTTCATCTGTAATCGTCATAGTAGCGATGATCGCATCAATATTTCCATTTTTCAATAAGGGAATACGTGTCTTAGAAGTAACTTCCACAAATTCCGCTTTCCCATCTTTTCCTAAAATCTTTTGGGTAATCGCTTTAGCAATATCAATATCGAATCCTTGAACTGTACTGCTTTTAATGTCCATCATACCAAACAAACGAGTATCGTACTTTACGCCCCAAGTAATCGTATCTGTTTGTTTACTACGATCCAAAATATTTTCTTCTGCAACACTTTTTCCTTTACAGCCACTTAAAATAAAAAAGACAAGTCCTAAAAGGAAAAACAAACGAATCATTGTTTTCTTGCGCATATTATTCCTCCTATCAATGATTAATCACTTTACTGATAAATTGTTGCGCTCGTTGTTCTTTAGGATTTTCAAAGAAATTCTTCACATCGCGACTATCTTCTAACACTTGACCATCCGCCATAAAGATGACACGATCAGCTACTTCTTTTGCAAATCCCATTTCATGAGTAACCACAATCATGGACATGCCATCGCGTGCTAATTTTTTCATAACATCTAGGACGTCACCGATCATCTCTGGGTCTAAGGCAGATGTTGGCTCATCAAATAACAGCATTTCGGGATTCATCGCAAGACCACGAGCAATCGCGACACGCTGTTGTTGACCACCTGACAACATTGATGGATAAGAATCTTTTTTATCCAACATATTGACTTTATCTAAGAATTTTTCTGCATTTTTCACTGCACTTGCTTGATCTTGTTTTAATACTTTGATCGGTGCAAGCGTGATATTTTCTAATACAGTCTTATTAGGATAAAGATTAAAATGTTGAAAAACCATCCCAATATTTTTTCGCACTTCTGTCAATTTTGTATTTTTATCGTGCAAATCGATATCATTGATCAATAATTTACCTGAAGAAATAGTTTCTAATCCATTAATACATCGTAACATTGTACTTTTACCTGAACCTGAAGGACCAATGACAACGACAACTTCCCCTTTCTCAAACTCGAGGTTTATGTTTTTCAAAGCATGGAATTTGCCGTAGTGTTTTTCCACGTTATCAAATTTAATCATTGCCATATCATTACACTCCCATTATTATTTAGTAAGAAAACATCTAATCATGTAGAATAGACCATATTATATATGATACTTAAGCAATTTGTAAAGTTTCTTTGAAACTTTCTTTCGTCATTTTCTATCTTATACATTCTTTTTGTTGTTTTTTTTCAGCATTTTTAAGTGTCTTTTGACTTCGAACAGTTGTTTCTTCCTCTAAAAAACGGTAAGATATTAAGTGCTTAGTCTTACTAATCGTAAAGAGGTGTTTTTTTTTGAAAAATATTATTTTAACTGGGGATCGCCCTACTGGTAAATTACATTTAGGACATTATGTAGGGTCATTAAAAACAAGGGTTGAAATGCAAAGAGACGACAATAATCAGTTATTTATCATGATTGCCGATATGCAAGCCTTAACGGATAATGCAAAAAATCCAGAAAAAGTTTCTTCTAATGTCTTAGAAGTTGCTTTAGATTATTTAGCTGTTGGTTTAGATCCAAACAAATCGACACTTTTTATTCAATCACAAATACCTGAGTTGGCTGAATTGACCATGTATTATTTAAACTTGGTTAGCGTTGGTCGTGTCCGCCGTAATCCGACAGTAAAAACAGAAATCGAACAGAAAAAGTTTGGGGAAAGTGTACCAACTGGTTTCTTTATTTATCCAGTTTCTCAAGCTGCTGATATTACCGCTTTTAAAGCAAATCTCGTACCTGTTGGTGAAGACCAAAAACCAATGTTAGAACAAACACAAGAAATTGTTCAAAGTTTTAACCATACGTATGGGGATGTTTTGATAGAACCAAAAGGTGTTTTTCCACCTAAAGGTATGGGCCGTTTACCTGGAATTGACGGGAATGGAAAAATGAGTAAATCATTAGGAAATGGCATTTATATTTCTGATCCTGCTGAGGTAGTCAAGAAAAAAGTCATGAGTATGTATACTGATCCAAATCACATCCACGTGGAAGATCCTGGCCAAGTAGAAGGCAATATGGTGTTTACTTATTTAGATGTTTTCGGAAAAGACAAAGAAGCCATCGAGGAAATGAAATCTCATTATCGTCGTGGCGGACTTGGCGATGTTAAAATTAAACGTTATTTGATTGATGTTTTAGAAGAAGAGTTTGCTCCAATCCGTGCTAGACGTGAAGAATTGGCAAAAGACCCTGCTGGTGTTATGGACATTCTACGAAAAGGGAGCGAAGAAGCCGCAAAAGTGGCCGCTCAAACGCTCACAGAAGTAAAAACTGCTATGGGCATCAATTATTTCAACTAATAAATAAGCAAAAAAACAATGACTGAATCTGATTCAGTCATTGTTTTTTCTTTTTTAGCGGATATTCGCTTTAACCGTTTCACTTAAGGCTTTTTCGATTTTCGCCATTGAACGATTGATTTCTTCATCTGTCATCGTTGCTTCGGGATTTTCAAAAGTTAAACTATAGGCTAGTGATTTGTACCCTGGCTCAATATTTTCTCCTTGATAGACATCAAACAGTTGAATATTGGTTAAGAATTTACCTGCGGTGCTTCTGATAACTGTCAAAATTTCTTGATTTGTCACTGTTTCTTCCACTAACATAGCCATGTCACGTGTAACGCTTGGAAATTTTGTTACAGCTTGGAAAGTAATTCCTTTTTGTGAAGCCTCAATAATGGAAGCTAACGCCAATTCTGCTACGTATGTTTCAGGAATATCATATTCTTTTGCCGTATTTGGATGGATTTGCCCCACAAAACCGATAGAGTGTTCACCTAAATAAATTTCAGCTGTTCTCCCTGGATGCATGTCTTCCATCTCAGCAGTTGCTTGATACGTGATTTCTTCTGAAATAGCTAATTGCTCAAATAGATTTTCTAAAAGACCTTTAATGGTATAAAAATCCACTGCTTCGTATGGATGTTGCCAACTTTTTTCTTGCCAAGTACCTGTCAGTGCCAGCGCTACATGCTTCACTTCTTGTGGCAAATGAGTCAACGGATCCTTCTCCTGATAGAAGACACGTCCGATTTCATACAAAGCAACATCGCTATTTTTTCTCGCTACATTATAGTTTACATTGTCAAGTAATCCACTAATCAAGTTCATTCTTAACACTGAACGGTCTTCGCTCATTGGCCAGTCCAGACGTGTCACCATTGAATTTTTAGTAGTGAATTGTCGTGATTTTGCTTCAGTAGTTAAGGCATAGCTGATAGCTTCATTTAACCCGCTGTCTTCTAACAATGTGCGAACTTTACGAGTCGTTGCTTGTTCATTCGTTAAACTTCCGGCGACGGTTTCACCGCTTGGTAAAGTTGAGGGCAATCGATCATAGCCATAGATGCGAGCCACTTCTTCAATGATATCTGCTTCAATTTGGATATCCCAGCGTCTAGGAGGAACTGTCACTGTATATGTTTCACCTTCCAGTTGGTACCCAAATCCTAAGGCTTCAAAGATTTCACTGACTTCTTTGTCCGTTAAGTCTGTTCCTAAATAACGATTAATCCGAGAAAGTGTGATCGCTATTTCTACTTCTTTTGCTTGATATGTTGATCCTTTTACAGCTCCTTGGAGTACTTCGCCACCTGCCAAAGAAACAATCATCGCTGCCGCAACCTCACATGCTTTGTCAACTGTCGCTTTGTTAATTCCTTTTTCAAAACGAGCGGAAGACTCACTTCTTAAATTGAACTGTTTTGCTGTGCGTCGAATCGCAATTGAATCAAACAAAGCAGCTTCTAATGCAACGGTTGTCGTGGTTTCTGTAATTTCTGAATCCAATCCTCCCATTACACCAGCTAAAGCTACTGGTGTTTGGCCGTTGGTAATCACAAGATTTTCTGGTGATAGTTCACGTTTTTCACCATCCAATGTCACGATAGTTTCTGCTTTTTTCGCATGACGAACAACGATTTCTTTTGAACCTAATTTCTCATAATCAAAAGCATGTAATGGTTGCCCAAATAATAATAGAATATAATTAGTCACATCGACTACATTATTAATGGGGCGAATCCCTTCATTCATCAAAATATTTTGTAGCCATTGCGGACTAGGCTGAATTTTAACATTTTCAATAATTCGAATTTGATAAGCTGGTACCAATTCATGGTCTTCCACAGTTACTTTGATTTTATCTGACGCTAAACGATCAACTTCTACTAATTTTTCATCATCAAATTGTGGGGTTTGGCGATAGATGGCTCCTACTTCATAGGCAACACCACGCATGGATAAAGCATCCGCACGGTTAGGCGTAATCGACAATTCAATGATCGCATCATCCATATCTAAATAAGAAAAAACAGGTTCGCCGTTGACACAATCTTGAGGAAGATAATAAATTCCTTCTGCGTATTCTTTAGGAACCACACTGTCAGAGTAGCCGATTTCTTGTAAGGCACAAATCATTCCATTGGAGACTTGACCGCGCATTTTGCCTTTTTTGATTTTTACATTTCCGGCAATACGTGAATTTGGTAAAGCAACGATCACTTTAATTCCTTTTTTCACGTTTGGAGCCCCGCAGACAATCTGCGATAGTTCTTCTTCACCAATATCTACTTGGCAAATTGACAAATGATCAGAATCAGGATGTGGCACACATTCCATCACTTCACCAACAACGATTTTCTTCAATCCTTCTTCTGGATATGTGATTCCTTCCACTTCAATTCCTGTCACGGACATTTTATCAGCCAGTTCTTTGGGTGTTACTGCTGATAAATCAACGTATTTATTTAGCCATTTATAAGAAACTAACATCTTTTTTTACTCTCCTTTGAACTGACTTAAGAAACGTAAGTCATTTTGATAGAAATTACGGATATCATTGACACCGTAACGTAACATTGCTACTCGATCTGGACCAAGGCCAAAGGCAAAACCAGTGTACTCTTCTGGGTCAATCCCTGACATTTTCAACACATTTGGATGAACCATTCCTGCACCTAAAATTTCAATCCAACCTGTATGTTTGCAGACATTACATCCAGCTCCACCACATTTAAAGCAGCTAACATCTACTTCAACAGATGGTTCTGTGAATGGGAAATAACTTGGGCGTAAACGAATTTCACGTTCTTCACCAAACATTTTTTTCATCACGACTTCTAATGTCCCTTTTAAATCTCCCATGGTGATATTCTTATCAATAACTAAGCCTTCTATTTGATGGAATTGATGGCTGTGTGTCGCATCATCTGTGTCACGACGAAACACTTTTCCAGGTGAGATCATTCGTAACGCACCTTTTGAAAAGTCATGTTTTTCCATGGTACGAGCTTGAACAGGCGAGGTATGTGTACGAATCAATATTTCTTCGGAAATATAAAAAGTATCTTGCATATCTCTGGCAGGATGATCTTTTGGTAAATTCATTCGTTCAAAATTATAATGATCGGATTCCACTTCCTCCCCTTCAACGATTTGATACCCCATACCGACAAAAATATCTTCGATTTCTTCCATTATTTGTGTCAAAATATGACGTGTGCCTTGTTTCACTTGACGCCCTGGTAAAGTAACGTCAATGGTTTCTTTTGCTAATGAAGCTTGTAAAGCTGTGGCTTCTAATTCTTGTTTTTTTCGTTCGATTTCTGCCGTCAGATAATCACGGATTTCATTGGCAAAACTTCCTACTTTAGGTCGTTCTTCTGGACTTAAATCTTTCATTCCTCGTAAAACTTCGGTAATGGGACCTTTTTTCCCTAAAGTTTCTACACGGATTTGATTTAATTCTTTTAAATCCTGTGCAGTCGTAATTTTAACAATCGTTGCTTCTTTCAAGCTTTCTAGTTGGGCTTGTAAAGACATTGTCTGTTTCCTCCTTCAAATTCAAATACAAAAAAGACCTCATTCCTATCAAGGAACGAGGTCTTCGCGTTACCATCCTAATTTACGGTTAAAAACCGTACACTTACTTTTTTTAACGACAATTGCCGGTCTGAAACGATCAGACGAACTCAGAAAGTGAACTTCATTTTTCAAACACAGGATCTGCTTACAGTCTCTGACAGACCTCCCTGAACTGGTTTAGCCAAACTACTCTTTTTCTTCAACGTTCTTTATCTATTTATATAATGCCAGTTTACAAGATTTTATTGACAAAATCAACTGCATTCTTCTTCCGTTACCCATTTTTCACTCCAGACTTGCAATTGAATCATGGCTTTTTGTAAGTCTGCACCTTTTTCAGTTAACATATACTCTGAACGACTCGACTCTTTACAAGCAAAATTTCTTGTAATAATCTTTTCTTTTTCAAGTTCTTTTAATCGTTCGACTAAAACACGATCACTCACCATCGGTATTTTCGCTGCGAGATCAACAAAGCGTTGCGGACCATTTTCGAGCAAAACATCGATAATCAATCCATTCCATTTTTTACCCAAAACAGAAAAAGTTTTTTCAAATTTAGGACATAGAGCGAAATCTGTCTGTGTTAGCTCCATTTTACTCACCTCTTTTTAAGAGTATAACATATTACTTACAAAGTGTAAGTCTTAGTTGCTCAATCATTATTATTTATTAAGATTTATTATTTTCTTCGCTCGTAACAAAACAAGAAAAACATCACTGACAGGCTTTTCTAAAGATTCCGATAGAGCTTGCTGATACAAATTCAATTGACCACGATATTTTTGTACAATCGAATCAATCGCTACTTGGCTTTCACTATCTAAAATATAATCGGTCTTAAAATCATATAATTGAATGTGGGTTGGAAATTCGATATAGCCATCGACGATTCCGTGGACTAATAATTCGTCTTCTTCATTTGAATAGTCTTTAAATACCTGATTTGCTGGTAGTAGCATCGAAAAAGGTTGCTCTCGTTTGACAAGTTCTTTGTGCTTGATTAATTCTTTCCCTAATGCTGTTTCAAAAAACCAAAGAATGGCAGAAAAATCTATTTGTTTGGCTACTTTAGAGTCTACCAGACGTTTTTCAACCAATTCATCTAATAATGTTTGCAATGATTCGGTCGTTGGCCTCTCTAGAGGAAGCAATTGCAATAAGTAATGCGTGGCTGTCCCTACAGCGGCTGCGGATACCCTCTGTGATTTTTGCAAAAAACGCGGTTGTGCTAACGTCTCTTGCGTGTAACGAAATTGACGATTCAATCCTCGTGTCTCATTGCTTTCCCAGACAAGTTTTGCATCCATCGTGTCATCTGGGTCCTCAAATAATCGCTTGATTTCAGAAACAGATTGGTAACTGGTCGTTTGCGTCGATTCTTTGAAAGGATAACGATAGTCTAAACGTGCTTTTAAAGAAGCAGCTAATTGTGTTTGATCAACCATTACGTTTTCTGCTTCCAAATTTTCTTTATTAGCCAAAAATTGTCTCTTTTCTAACATGGTTTGTTGATTCATCCAAGTAATGGAAAAGCGACTGTCATTGTGATTCAGTTGAGAAAAAACAGTGGTGTGTTCATTGTAATTTTTCATCAGTGGGTGTCGCATCAAGCTAAAGCCGATCCAATTCATCAAGCTGCTTTTTCCTTTTAAGCGTGTGGTTGGCTCTAAAACAAGGTTGGTTTGTTCAGAAGCTTCTGCCCAACTTTTCAACGTATCTTCTTTATTTTTATAAGAACCGACGATGAATAATTTTTGTTCTGCTCTGGTGAGACCCACGTATAATTTACGCATTTCTTCTGATAATAATTTGTTTTGTTTCGCTAATTTAATAGCCTGATAAGGGAGCGTATCATATAACACCCTCGTGTCAGGTTCCATATAACGAATACCGGCTCCTGTCTTTTCATCAAACACATATCGTTTTCTTAAATCTTGTAAATTGAATTGCTTAGTCATATCTAATAAGAAAACAATGGGAAATTCTAGCCCTTTACTTGCATGGATTGTCATCACTCGTACTGCATTATCTGCTGAAGTGATCACTGGTTCTGCTAAATCTTTGTCTTTTTCTTGCATTTTCTCAATAAAACGCACGAATTGATACAACCCTTTAAAGGAGCTTTGTTCATAGGACTTGGCACGATCAACTAAAGCATACAAATTGGCTTGTCTTTGCGCCCCAGCTGGTAATCCTGCGACATATTCCAAATAACCCGTTTGGAAATAGACTTCCCATAAAAGATCTGTAATGGAAGAACGACGGGCAAGTTCTCGCCAATTTTCCAATTGTTCATTGAAATGACGTAATTTATCTGCCAATTCATCCTTATTTTCTAATTGATACACAAGAACAGCTTCATAATAAGTATGCGTTCGATCCGCTAAACGTATTTGAGCAAGTTCTGGTTCAATCAACCCGACAATTGGCGAGCGTAAAACAGAAGCCAACGGAATATCTTGATAAGGGTTATCGATCAACTGTAACAAAGAAATCATCGTTCGTAGTTCGGTCGATTGGAAATAATTTTGTGCATCATTCATTTCTAATGGGATCTCAAGTGTTTTAAAAATTTCAAGTATGGTTAAATTATTTTTCTTTGTTGGTGTTAAAAGAACAATGTCTTTATATTCAACCGGACGATTTTGTTTTGCCTTCTTATCATAAATCATAAATTTCCCATCAATTAATTCACGGATTTTTAAAGCAGTCATAAAAAGTTCGCCTTCTGTTTTGTCTTCTAAGCTTTCATCCATTGGTAAATCCAACGTAGGTTCTTCTTCTTTTTCATAAATCAACAATTCGGGTTCAAACTGTTTACTTTCAGGAAAATCAGAAAAACCTAAAATTAATTGTGCTGCCTCATCATAAGAAATCTGTCCTACGACAGGATCCATGAGTTGTTGAAAAATTAAATTGGTAAAACTCAAAACTTCCTTTCTTGATCGGAAATTTTCTGCCAAAACGATACGACGCCCTCCATTAGACGTTGAAAATGCCTCATATTTTTCGACAAATAAACTAGGATCAGCTAACCGAAAAGAATAAATGGATTGTTTGACGTCTCCAACCATAAACATATTTCCTTTGGTATCATTGGGGTTTCTAAGCCAATAAAGAATGGCTTCTTGTAATTGATTAATATCTTGATATTCATCCACCATGACCTCTTTAAATTGCTTACGATAATGGTCTGATGCTTCACTTGGCAACCATTCTTCATCTGCTTGTTCAGTCAAAATTTGCAGAGTAAGGTGCTCCAAATCATTGAAATCCAATACGCCTTTTTCTCTTTTTCGTTGACTAAACCCTGCCATGAACTGTTTCGTGATTTTCGTCATTTCTTCGACTAACGGAGCGGCTTTTTGGGTAAATGCTGTGATTTGTTCAGGAGACAAAGGAAAGTAATTCTTTCCAATTTGTTGAATGATTTTTTTTGCTTGATCTCTTAGATTTTTCACTTCAGCCGAGCGTTCTTTTAATTCTGCTTTACGACTACTTTTGAAGGTTGAAAAAGTTAAAGATTCCAAGCCATCATAAGCTTTAATCAGTTGATCTTGTAATAAATTTTCATAGATCTGCTGAATTTGTTTTTTTTCTTCCGCGACTTGATCGAACATTTTTTCAAGACCATCTTCTTGCGCTAAAGCAATCATTTCTTCGTAAAGGCGGACACATTGTGCCATATCAGCTAGTAAAAGTGGTCGAAGTTGGCTTTGATATAATGGTGAGTTTTCCATTCCTTCTTTTAAATCATAACTTGTCACTAATTGATCTAACCATTTGTTTGGATCAGGATTAGCACGAGCAAATTCATAAAGGGAGAAAACGAGATTTGTTAAACCATCATCTGAGCGATCATTCGAAAAATTCATCGTTAATTGGAAAAATTCTTCACGATTTTCCGCATAAAATGACTCTCTTAACTCATCCCATACGTCTTCTTTCATTAAAATTGTCTCCGTCTCATCAGTTAACATGCGAAAAACAGGATCAATGTCGATTAAATAATAATAACGCCGAATAACGGTTAGACAAAAGGCATGGAGTGTTGAAATATTGGCATTAGGTAATAAAACCAGCTGTTTGGTAAAATGTTGTTGATTGAGTGGATCGCTTTCGCTATTTACCGCTTCTTGTAAGGCTTCTTGGATACGCTCCTTCATTTCTTTTGCAGCAGCTTCCGTAAAGGTAACAATCAATAGTTCATCGATATTGAACCCCATCTTCAATTTTTCAATGACACGACGGACAAGCACGGTCGTTTTTCCAGAACCGGCAGATGCTGATACAAGTAAATTGTCCCCTTGATCGAATATGGCTTGCCATTGTTCGTCGGTGAATCGTTCATTTTCTGGTCTTAAAGGAATTTGAGTCATTCTTCTTCCTCACTCCTTTTTATTATTCTTCGCAGTGCTTCTTCTTTGTTTAACTTTTCAAGTCGATGGTAATTATTTTCTTTTAACATCACATCAAACGTACAAATACTTCTGAAAGGACAAAATTGACAAGCAAGTCGTTCTTTGTCTTTATAGGCAGGGTTTAACTTAATTTCTCCAGAAGTAATTTTCTCACCAGCTAAACGCATATTGGCACGGTTATGTGCCATGAATAGCTGCAATTCTTCTTCAGAATAAAATTTTTCTTTACTAAAACTCCCTTTTTGATATTCCTCTTTCGCATTCTTTTTCACAGGATAAATCAAAGAATTTTCTTTAGCTTCCAATGAATGGTCCAGCACTTCCAATAATTGAGGGTCATCTACAAAAATACCGTCATAACTAAATTTCTTTAATGTCTCTTTTTCTATTTCTTTCGTATCAGTCAAAATCGGATTATGAACATGTAAGTAATACGATCCGGCTGGTCGAACTGCAGCTTTCCCAGTCAGTCTAACCGCATCCATCAATGCCACATCCAGATAAGTTAACAATTGCATCGCCATTCCATAATAGGCTTCGGTCACATCAAATGAACGCCCGCTTGATTTATAATCTACTACGCTAAGCCAAGTATCTGCTTGTTCAACTGCGACATCTACTCGGTCAATTTTCCCCCGAACATGTAATTTTCCACCATTATTAAGGGGTAGTTCTAGACCAGGAATTCCTTTGGCTCCTGCAATTTGTCCAAATAATATTTCTGTTTGCAAAGGTTTCATTCCTGTGTTTTTACTTTGTTTTTGTAAAGCCCAAGCGACTTTTTGAATCGTTTGTCCTAATTGATAACGAATATAATTCATTCGGGCGGAACTATCCAAAATCTCAAAACGCAGTTCACCAAATACCTCTTGTAATACTTTTTCCGTGAATTCTTTTCGCTGTTTTTCTGACATTTCCACTAAAGACAACTGATTCGAAAATAATAATTTAAAGAAACGGTCCAATGATTCATGGTAGAAGTCACCCGTCGCAGCTGGTGTTAAACCATAAACCATCCGCTCTTTCAGTTTCAAACCAAATTGCACAAAATATTTGTATTCGCAATTATAGAAATTTTCTAACCTAGAAATAGATGTATAGATATCTTTTCCATAAAGCTCTTCTGCCATTTTTTGTGGTAATGAAACAGGTAGATTTAGATGGTCTTGGCTTTCAAAAACTCTTAAAGCAAAGTTCCGCCATTTTGATTGTAAAATTCTTTCTCTTAGTTCCAACCAATAAACAGGGATCTTTTTTTTCTCTTCTTTTGCGATGCGGTAAATATGATTAATCGTGTTAATGCCACTTCGATACGTACCAACATGACAATCTGGGTCACTTTCTAAAAGAAGGTGTTCTTTCCTTTCGATGGATACGCCCAAATAATCATGAATACGTCGTAAATAAGGAGACATCTTCAAAGTATTCGTATCATAGCTTTGCGAATAACTTAAATAGAGTCGTTCTGTTGCAGAGGAAAAGACTAGATAAGCTTGTAAAGGCTCAAAAGTCAGGTTCTCTTTTGCTGGGTCAAATAAAAATTTTTCATCTGCTAAACGGGTGTTTAATTGTTCTCTTTCTTCACTTGTTAGCAAACCTTTTGTCTCTTTGCGATCAGGAAATACCTGATCATTTAATCCGATAGCAAACGTAATTTTTGCTTGATTTGCCCGCACGAGTTCTAATCGGTTAATAAGCACTTGATCAATTGCTGTAGGGATCTTACCATAACTTAAATTTTCAAGTCCACTCATTATGATTTCTTGAAACAACGACCAATCGAAATCAGTATCGCCATAAATCAAAGAATATTCATCAAGTAAATCAATCAATGCGCCCCATGTTTGTTCATGGTTTCGTGCCGCTGCTAAATTGCCCCGTTCAACTTCTTGGTTACGCCAAAATAGCAACTGTTGCTGTACGCCACTAGAGATTAAAAAGCGATAAAAAACAGTTGCGCCTTCTTGTCCTGTTTTACATCTTTTGATTTCTTCAAAAAATGTGGGAACTTTCTCTTTGAAAAAATGTCTGATTTCATTTGAGTAATTTTCTAGTTGCTGCACATCTTCTAACTGTTCCGCCTCAAAATCATAAGAAACAAATTGCCAATCTTTTTCTCTTGTCCAATAAGTCCCTTGATAGTTGTAGGCAAGCGCCACATTTTCTGTCATATCTAGTTTTGTGCGGAACTGATTTCTTTGCTTTCGCCAACTTTCTAAATCAAGGGTTTGATCTTCTTCACAAATAAATAATTCGGTTTTAAAAAATCGCATGATATCATTTAATCGATACGCATAACGGTCAAGCGAAAACAAGCTGTTGATCCATTCGATCAATGGATGGTTTTCCATTAACTGCTCTTCATCAATATAATACGGTATCGCCATTTCTTTAAAAACAGGTTGGATCAAATTCCCATAAAATCCCATATCTTTTGTTAAAATTTGAATGTCACGATACCGATAATGTTCTTCACTCACTAATCGCCTAATTTCAACAGCCAACTGGCGCACTTCTTCTGTCGCGTTTTCTGCTTCCCATACCTTCAATGCCTCTTGTTCTTCTAATTTTATGGGTTTAATTTTTTTATTACTAGACGTGTCTTCCCACATTTTTTGCAAATTTTGAAGAGCAAATGGCAAGGAATGCGCGGGTGCGTACTTTTCAACAAAAACGGGTATTTTTCGTTCTTTTGCGCTAGAAATTAATTGAAAATATAGTTTTCCTGTTTCATGAAAAAGTGTCAATAGCTCAGGCATTTCAGTAATATAAGGGCGATCTAGTAGTAAGTCAACAACTAAACGTCCTTTTTCCATCATGACTTGCAACAATTGATATTCTTGTGCATTCACCCGAGTAAATCCGCTAACGATGAACTTTACTTCTGACATCTCTTGCGTCTGCATATAATTGGCTAGAATTGTCAACGCGTCTTCTACTTGTAATGCTCTTTTAAGGAGTTCTTCTTCAAAAGCGGTAAAGATCAATTGTAAATCCTTCATTTTCAATTGTTGATTTTCTTCCTTTGGTGATTCAGTCGGTTGTGAAAAAACTAAATCTTCTGGAGCAATCTTTCCAATCTGTAGTTCATTGTAAAGCTCTTGTAATTGCTTGATAAATCCCTTTTTATTAATTTCTCCACGAAAAATGGTTAAGTTCTCTTCATTTTTTTCTAGTATTTGGCGTAAGATCATTGCAGAACCAGATTCTGTCAGCTCATTTCCACTAAGTAAAGTTGTTTGTTGGAGCAAATACCAAGCAAGTCGGTAAAAACTAAAAACTTGAACGTTTGTCGTGCTAAAGGCTGATTTTCCACTTTTTTTACGTAATTGCGCTAATATTTCTTGTTCCTGTTCAAATTTATTATAGTTCGGTACAAGGAAAAATACTTGATGATTTCTATCTTCTGCAAGCCAATCGACTGCTTCATCGATCAACATTGCTTGGTGATCTTTTCGAGCGGTTCCGAGAATAAATTGTAAAGACATTTTCCCTCTCCTTATCTGTTGAAGTCACTTTCTTATTCATTATACCAAAAAATCTGAACATTTGTTCTTTCTGTTTCTAATTTTACAATTATATTTGATACAAAAATAGAGTGTGAGACAAAAAGTAAAGAATACTTTTTGTCTCACACTCTAAATATGTGTAAACGGTGTTCAAGTAGCAACTCCTCAACAATAAGAGATACATTTCTAAAATATGAAAAGCTATTTTAAAAATGTATCTCTTATTTGCTCGGAGCTGACCGCTACTTTCACGACCTCTTATCAAACGGTGTTCAAAGGCTTGCATCTGCGGCAATAAGCTCGAACAGAGGAAAAACATGAGAAACTGTTTTTCTCTGTTCGTTCTTATTGCTTGATGCAGGGCAGCCTTTTCACAAGCTCTTTAACGAATAGAACCCATTAATTTTTTAATTGGTTCTTTGATTGTAAATAATACGATTCCTCCAACGATTGCTACGATACCAACAACCCCAAAATATGTGGATTCAGTACCAGGTGTATAGAATCGTGCGATTTGCGCATTAATGGCTTGAGAAGAGGCATCCGCTAAGAACCAAATAGCAATTGTTTGTGATTCAAAAGCTTTAGGTGCTAACTTCGTCGTTGCGGATAAGCCTACTGGTGACAAGCATAATTCAGCAATAACTACGATAAAGAAACTTCCAATTAACCACAATGGGCTTACTTTTCCATCTGTTCCATAAAGCATGCCAGGTAACATCAATAGTAAGAAAGATAGACCAGCAAATAATAACCCTAAAGAAAATTTCACAACAGTTGATGGTTGACGTTTGCCTAATCTTGTCCACAATGTAACAAATACTGGTGTTAATGCGAAAATAAAGATTGGGTTCAATGACTGATACCAGCTGGCTGGAATGTTCATACCAAACAACGTAGATTGTGTACGTTCACTTGCAAACAAAGCTAAAATAGAAGATCCTTGTTCTTGTAATGACCAAAAGATGATTGCAGCAATAAACAAAGGAATATATGCCCATACTTTTGGTTTTTCTTCCGCTGAAACGTCTTTTGATGTCAACATTTTTACAAAGTAGTATAAAGGTAACAAAATACCTAACACACTAATTGTATTAATGAAGAAATCAATGGATAAGTGGCCTGTCAGTTGTGCTCCACCGAAGATCGCTGCAATCACGATCAAGGCAATCACTAAATTACGAATAAATCCTTTGCGTTCTTCGGGTGTTAATGGGTTAGGTGCAACTGTTCCCACACCGTCCAAAGTTTTACGCCCTTGAATGACATATTGTAAAAGACCAAAGAACATACCAATTGCAGCCAATGAGAAACCTAAATGATAGTTATATTCTTGTCCAATTGTTCCTACAACGATTGGTGCGATCATCGCACCTAAATTAATTCCCATGTAAAAAATTGAAAAACCAGCATCACGTCTTAGATCCGTTTTTGAATACAAATGACCGACCATACCGGAAACATTTGGTTTCAAAAAGGCGGTTCCGATGATGATTAATGCCATCGAGATAAACAAAGTAGAGACACCAAAAGGCAATGCTAAAACGATGTGCCCGAGCATGATAAAAATACCACCAAAGAAAACTGTTCTTTTCGAACCTAATACTCGGTCAGATACCCAGCCACCAATAATACTAGACATGTAAATTAGTGAACCGTAAATTGACATAATTGCTAGTGCAGACGCACGTGGTAAACCAAGTCCTCCATTTGTTACTGTGTCGTACATGTAATAAATAAGTAATGCACGCATACCGTAGTAACTAAATCGTTCCCACATTTCTGTAAAGAACAATGTGGACAACCCCTTCGGCTGACCAAAGAAGCCTTTGTCTTGTTGTTTTTCCATAATTTATACCTCAATTCTTTAAATTTTCAGAAAATACTATAAATATTCACTGAAAAATTTAACTAAAAAACTTATTTTAGAAATATATACTTATTTTCTATAAAAACGAATAAATTTTGATTGGAAAATGATAATAAAAAATAAATAGATATTTAATAATTATATAGATTCGAGCGATCAATTTTTATCATTGCTTATTTAGCAACAATGGAAACGCTTGTTAAAATAAATCTATATTTCCCTAAAATCTCACAAAAAAACTTATTTTTAGTGAGCATATTATTTAACTTACTTTTTGTAAGATGATATACTTCGTTTGTACTCATAAAATATGCATTTTATAACAAAAGGAGATTTTTACATGACAACTTTTACTGAAACGCTACAAAAACGCCGTTCAATCTATGACTTGGGACGCAATGTGTCTTTATCCAATGAAGAACTTACTTCACTGATCCAAGAAGCAATTAAAGAAAGCCCAACAGCTTTCAATGCGCAATCCACTCGAGCAGTTATTCTTTTTGGCGATGCTCATGAGAAATTATGGGAAATCACAGAAGAAGCTCTTCGCCCATTAACACCCGCCGAAGCTTTTCCAAACACACAAAAAAAATTAGCGGGTTTTAAAAACGGTTATGGCACTGTATTGTTCTTTAAAGATACAGATATCATTAAAAACCTACAAGAACAATTTACATTATATGCCGATAACTTTCCAGATTGGTCCGAACAATCAAACGGAATTGCGACTGCCAATACTTGGGTAGCCTTAACAGAACAAGGACTAGGTGCTAATTTGCAACATTACAATCCAGTGATTGATGAAGCTGTTGCTAAAGAATGGTCGATCCCATCAAACTGGAAATTACGTGCACAATTAGTATTTGGTTCACCAGAAACACCTGCTGGAGAAAAAGAATACATGAACGATGAAGATCGCTTCCGTGTCTTTGATTAACAACTCAAATCATTACTATTTCTATTCATAGATTTAAAAAACAAGCCTGATTTTGACCTAGTTTCAAAATCAGGCTTGTTTTTTTGTTTTATACTTTGCTCTTCTTTTATTTGAATTGTTCAGCCTAATGGGTCTCCTAATTTTCATTTGAGAACGCTGTTTCTAAATATTCAACGAGTACTAATTCTCTCTTCCTGAATCGCTTTGCGTTTGCTGTTTCAATTTTCCCTTGTCTTTACTACTGGTAATTTGACTTGAAGACATCGCCTTTTCTACTGCCCTATCGGTAATATCTTTTATTTTTATCTTAACTTCCCCAGTTTCTTTACTATACATTTCATTCCATTGCTTTTTCAATTCCTCTCTCCTTTCTTATCTATTTTTGAAAAGAATTTTATCATTTTTCTCGCCTTTAGCTATAGGTTATTCCCAATTTAGCAACGATTCATCATTAACGAACTAGAAACTTGTTCCTAAACAATCATCCGATAAAAGGAATGGATAAACCGTTTAAAAATAATCTCACTAATGATTAAACGAAAAGCCAATCTCTTCTTTCCCCCTCTCATTTTTAGAACACAAGCAACTATTGTCATTAGAGTGAACAATCAATATAGCCGATGGTACAAACCTCAATATTCAGTTACTAATCAAAACGATCGGCCGCACACTTTTGTAAGAAATGCGTCAAAAAGATCGTTAATTTCTCATAGATACATTTTTCTACATTATACTAAAGAAAACTTTATCTTATTGTATATTTATTTCATAATGTTAGAAATAAGTGGTGTTTGTTTCTAGAATCCATTGATTAGAAAAGAAGCCCAGCCATTATGAAAACGAAAATTTTTACTGAAAGAAACGTTTCTATTGTGTCAGTACTATTATATTTATGCGATTCACCGAAAATTTTGGTAAAAAATAACCAATCAATTGGAAATTGATTGGTTTAAATGAAGGTCTATTATCTTAGTACGTTTAAAATATATTCAAAAATTCTTTCTTAATATCTAAATAATATGACACGGATATCCGTCCAAAAAACTAAGAGCCCATTATTTACGACTACTGGTTCCCATTTCCGTAAGCAGATGATGTTCACTCTTGATCCGAATCAATCATAATATCAATCTCTGCCTCTTCATTTAGATGCTGAGCTAAAAAAGTTACTAGTTCTTCCATTGAAGCAGAAAATTTTAACATTGGACCACGCCAACCATTACGAAAAAAATTCATTTTTATTTCAGTAGAACCTTGTGGCTGATACAATACAATTTTATTGATTTCAGAAAAAGGTACACCTTTAATATCAAAACTATTTAAAACAAGTCCTTCTTCCGTCATCCCACGACTATCTATTAAAAAACTAATGAAGATCATCGCTGATAAAACACCCTTAGCTAATTCATCCAATGTTGGCTGACTAATAAGAGTAAACCAAAGAACTAAAACTGCAAGAAAAGGAACAACTAAGTAAACCCAACGATTTCTTACGGTTCGGTAAACAATTTCTCTTCGTACAAGCCATAAAAATAAACACATGACTAAGACAAATAGAAACAATAACAAAGTAAATATACTGATCATTTCACTATCCCTCTTTTACCTTTTTAAAACGTTAGAAAAAGAAATAAAAATTACAAAGCAAAAGGACGTGCAGTATCGATTTCGTTACCGCATGTCCAAAATCTTTTTTCTTATTCAAATGTATCATATTTCGCTACAACCATACTTGCTTTTTCTTCTAATAATTCTTGGTCTTCTATTGCACATTGAGCAACTTTGACTACGGCACAATTCGTCATTTTTGAAACAACTTCTCCCATGACTGTTTTTGTAAACCCAATAGGCTTACATAAATATTGCTCACCCAAATTAATCATCTCTTCCGTCATCAAAATCCTCCTAAACTGCAAAAAATTTATTGTAAAAGGTTCTTATCTCTTGATTTCTCATTTTTTGAATACTTTCCAACTAAAATTGATGTCAGTCCATTTCCTCTTCACAGGAACCTTACTGGCATTATAGCGCACTGTTTTCGTTTTCACAATTAAAATAGTCGATGAATGCAAAAGATTTTTCCATCATAAAATAATATTTGTTTATTTTAAACAATTTGTAAGCGGAATGGTTTATTCTATCATGATAAAATAAATTTTTTATTTTATTTTTAAGAAAAAACATTATAATAGTAAAAAGGCTAGACAAAAGGAGTAAACAAATGAAAAAAAGTGTTGGTAAAAAAATTCTATTCTTAGGCGTTCTAGTATTTATTGTTTTTTCTAGTCTCACTTATTTATTTGATCGAAACGATAAAGAGTCAACGACGATTACCTCTGGAGAAAAAGTAAGTTCGACTGATAAAAAACAAGTATTACTAGATGTGCCTTTAGAAAACCAATTGGAGGAACCAGCGTTAGAGAATGGGTGTGAGGTTACTTCTTTATCCATGTTACTCTCTTATTACGGGTATCAGACATCAAAAAATCAATTGGCTAAACAGTTAAATTATGTTCCTGTCTTCAATGCAGACGGCACGCATGGTGATCCTAATGAAGGATTCGTTGGTGATATTACTGGTGGAGATTGGGCAATGGGCGTTTATGTCCCCCCGATTGCTTCATTAGCGCAACAAATCGTAAAAACCGATTACCATACGGAATCAAAAACTGATGCTACCTTAAAAGATATTAAAAAAGCTTTACAAAAAGGACATCCAATATGGACTTCTGTTACATTAGACTTCCAAGTTCCCAGTGAAAACGACTTCCTTACTTGGCAAACAAATAACGGAAAAGTCAGGGTCACGCCACTCGTTCATGCTTGCGTGGTCACGGGTTATGACAAAGACACCATCTATGTGAATGACCCTTATGGAAAAAAAGACCGTGCTGTACCAATCAAAGACTTTGAAGCTATTTTTACAGCAATGGGCGGGCAAATGCTCACTTTGGAGAAAAGCTAGTATTTAGTTAAAAAATACCTTATACTCTAGCTAAATACCATTCGAAAGGACGGCAAGAGGTGGAAAGATTTATTCATAAAAAAAGAGATCCTAATGAAATACCCATTATTTTCGTTCGTGATGCCAGAGGAAACACTCCATTTAAAGTCTCAGTAAATGAGTGGACCAACCGCTACAGCCCTCTTTCTCTTAATGAACTAGAAATCAAACTATATCGACAAGCTTTAGCTTACTATTCTGAAAAGGACTATTCCAAAGCAATCGATTTATTAAAATATCTGATTTCACAAACTAGTTATACACATTTTGAATATATTGAGCGTCTAGCAACAATCTATCAAATCATTGATGAACCCATAAAAGAACTCCAACTTCTCAATTCGGCTTTATCTGTCGCTGAACTGATTTCTCTTCCTTCTGCTTTGATAAAAAAATTAGAAAAAAGAAGGACTCACGTGAAAGAAAAACTTTATAGTAACTGGTAATTTTTAGGGAATGAATGCCAGATGTGTTAAGGATAAAATTTTACAACTATTAGAAAATAAAATAAGTAAAATAGACACAACAATGTTCTTATAAATAAAAATCATACAAAATAAAGTCCAACCAAAGAGGAAAAATACTTTCCTTTTTGGTTGGACTTTTAACTTTTTGTTTACATAATAAAAATATAGTTATTCAATAATTGCTAAAGCTTTTTTAGGAACTTCTTGTCTTTTGACTTCTTCATAGCTTTCAACATGGGCACCTTTATTCGTTAATTTCAAATAGCGTCCTTCTTTTAAGACGGTCAGACCATTAAAGGAAATGGTCCGTTCATGACCATTTTTATCTGCAGCTTTTTGTATATAAGTAGCAGTGCCATATGAATTGACTTCATCTGGTTTTTTCGTCTTTACATAGACTTCTCCTTTGGTCACCAATGGATTTAGCTGATCCAATACCCCAGCTATCTCGTCAGATGAATGAAGTGTATAAAACTTCAAACCAACTAATGCAATTCCAGAAAATAACACGACACCAATGATACTTTTTATTACTTTCATCTTCCTACCTCCTATTTCTCTTTTATTATAGAAAGAAAAAGAAATTTCTTCATCCGCCTTTGGATGGAATTTTTTCTCAGTCTTTAGCTTGTACGCTCACAAAAAAAAACACCCAAAACAGAACAAACTGCTTTGAGCGTTTTTGACTGTTTCACTTCGAAACGATCATTTTCCAGGCTACTTAGATACTTTTCTTATTAATATAAACGCGTTGGATCATAATGATAAGTGACCTGACCATTTAACCCTGCCTTGCCGACTATATACTTTCGATTTTCCAATTTTAGCCAAGCTTCACGAAATAGCAGGACTTCTTCTCTTTTAACATCTATTTTTTCAATTTTTCCATCAATTAATTCTTGGATAAGTGATTCGTATGGATTCATTATTCCCCTCCGTTACATCAGTTGGCTGTAAAGATCAATTCATCATCCATCCTTTAGTTTCTAGTTTCTGAATCACTATGTACATTCGTGTCCAGTATTTTACGTTTAGCGTACCTTAAATGCTTTTTGCTCCTATTTATGAAATAAGTCGGCAAATTAGATGAGAACAACGACAGACAATGATTATTATTTTACTCCATGAAAGTTTCATTTTTTCTCTCCATCCAATTATAACAAGAATAATTTTATTAATCAAAAGACCCTCTTTTCCATTTGCATTCCTTCCTTTATAGAAATACTTGCATCATTTAATACAAAGTGTTATTTTGTATGATAGACTATTTAATAGGGGAGGAACATTCGTGGTTACAATCGGTCAGCTCGTTTTTTATATTCCTTTTTTTATCATGTTAAGTATCCTTCTTTATTACATAAACTGGACCAAAAGAAAGTTATCTGTTTTATTTTTTTCGCTCCCATGCACTTACTTTACTTATCAAATCTTTTCATTTCGCCATTGGGAAACGCCAGCGACACTCATTAGACATATCATCGGTTTTGTTTTTTCAATGATTCTTTTGATTTTTTGGCTTTTCTTTTTGTACAGAAATCAAAAATAATAGCATAGATATCCTATTTTCTTAAATAAAAAAGAGAGACAACAAAGAAACAAATGAACCGACCTCCAAAAAGTTAGACCAAAAATCTAATTTTTTGGAGGTCGGTTCAAAATCAAGTAACTTCATTTACTCTCTATTTTTATTTGTTATTCATTGACACCGAAAAAAGATTTAAATCGTTCAAAAATAGAACCTTGCTTTAATTCAATGAATTTTTGAGCTACAGGAAATTTATCTTCCAATACTTCTTTATTTGAGTCAATCAAATTTTTTGCTTCTTCGTATTTTTTTTCCTTGCATAATTGTTTGACTTCATTTAATACATCACCAGCACTCATTTTCTCACCTACTTCAGCTTATTTAAATATTTTTGCTTTAAGTTTTTTTTAAGGTAAAACCCTTATGATTCATTTATCCCAAATAAACTTTTTTCATTTTTTACTCCGAAGAGAAACTGTATCCCTGTGATACAGTTTTCTTTTGGTCTTTTTTTAAAACAGTAGTTTTTTCACTTACCTATTCTTACTTATATAGAGAAATTCATCAAATGGACAATCAATTATCGTAGCGAAATGATGAATGTTTCATACAAACTATTTCACGACAAGAACACTACAAGGTGCATGGGTAACAATATGAGACGCGGTAGACCCCACTAGAGCTTGCTGAATCGCACCTTTTCCTGTTGCACCTAGCACAATTAAATCAATGGCTTCTTGTTGCGGAAACACCGTACCGATTAGATTACGTGGATCGCCTGTTTCGACAATTGCATGAATATCAGTGAGTCCATACTCTTTTGCATCATGAATTTTCTTTAACATTTCTACTTCTATTTTTTGTTTTTCTTCCGCATAGATTTTTGAAAAGGCATATGCACTATGGGTTAATTCCACTTGATTGATCACCGAAACAATAAATAATTCTGCTTCATTATCTTTGGCTAAATCGAGAGCTTCCAAAAAAGCTTGTTCGGATTGCTTTGAACCGTCCACTGCTACCATTATTTTTTGATACCTCTTACTCATGAAATCGCCTCCTTGTTTCTATTATTGTAACATCACTTACCAAATTAAAAAAAAATTTACACTGTTTGTGTTTATTTTTGTATTTTTTTCGAAAAATGTAGCTTTTTTTTATTTTTTTCAGTGTTTATTTTTCTCATCAAAACGGTTTGTGAAATGTTTATTTTAACCGTTTATGACGGTTTTCTCATTATTTTTCACATTTTATGATAATCTAATTGTTACAAAAAACGTATCTTTGTTACAAAGTGTCACAAAGCTTTCACCTATGAAATATTTTCTCATGGTAAAGTATTCCTCGTTGAACACAACAAATTTATTTTTTAACTTACGAAGGAGATTCTACATGAAATCACTTAAAACATTACTACTTGGAACAACTTTGACTGCCGGCGCTTTATTCTTTATGGGAACATCTGCACATGCGGACGAAGCTTATACTGTCCAATCAGGTGATACATTATCAACGATCTCTCAAAAATACGTTGGTGATAACTCTTTGATCCAAACGATTGCAGAAAAAAATTCAATTTCAAATATTAATTTGATCTATGCAGGTCAACAATTAACTATTCCTACAGGTAGCCAATCTGTGGCAGCTCAACCAGTACAACACACACAAGCACAACCTGCGGCTCAACCTGTTAAACAAAATACAGCTGCAAAAGCAACTCCTGCAGTGGCTCAAACAACACAAGCTACACAAACAACTACTGCTACAAGCACAAATGCAGCGAAAGAATGGATTGCACAAAAAGAATCAAGTGGTTCTTACACAGCAACAAATGGTCGTTACATCGGACGTTACCAATTAGATTCTTCTTACTTAAATGGTGACTATTCAGCAGCAAACCAAGAAAGAGTTGCTGAACAATACGTAGCATCTCGTTATGGTTCATGGGAAGCAGCGAAAGCTTTCTGGGAAGCAAACGGTTGGTACTAATATAAAAAGGAAACTTTTAAAGGCAAAGACTCATGGTGAGTCCTTGCCTTTTTTATTTGTGTTTTTATTTAAATTTTCTTACTTTGTATTTTTTATATCGTTTCACTTTTTTGATACCCCACTCGTAATGACTTGCAGTAGACGAAATGAAATAACTTCCTAGTGTTGTATTCCCTATCCAAGCAAATTGCTTTTTCTGAAATAACTCCTCGTTTTTAAACAAACGCAACATGGACATAACTTGTTGATGGCTTTCTTTCAATAATTTTTTTGCAGTAGCTAAAGATGTTCCTTGATATTTTTCAACAAATTCTTGATTCATCTCTCCATAGTTGCGCCAATTATAAGGTTCAGGTAAAAACTTTTTTCCTTCTCCTTGAAGATTACTATTGATCCATTGTAGTAATAATTGATGCCGCTCATAAAGATGAATCAATTAAATTCCATAATTCATCAAAACGTAATGTGGCTGCTTCCAGTAATTCTTCTTTCGTCTTTGGACGCAATGGAATCACTCCTTTATCAAACATCTTTACATCCATTATATCATTTGTTTTTTTTAATACTATTTTACAGAATATAAAAAAAACCTCACCTTTTGATTTATTCCCTATAAGTGAGACAATAAAACAAAACGGCTTTTGATATGATGCATCAAAAGCCGTCTTGTTTTATTAAAGTATCCAATCTATTCAATTTTCCTCGATGTTTTTTCACTTTAGTTCATTAGCTAAAGTGAAATGTCCGATAACGTCGATAATTTTATTTAAATCAACATTCCCACCAGATACTATCGCGATCACTTTTTTTCCATGAACATACTTGTCCACTTTTCTTGAAAGGATAGCGGCGGTCGCTAACGCACCAGAACCTTCTACGATAATTTTCGTTCGTTGAATTAAATCTTTCATTGCGACTTCAATTTCTTCTTCTGTTACGGTAATCATATCATCGACGAGTTCTTTGACCACCTCAAAAGTTAATTTTCCAGGATATTCAACAGCACAACCATCCGCAATTGTTGGATTGATCTTGTGCCCAATTCGTTTTCCTTCATTATAAGAAGCAGTCATTCCATGAATGTTTTCTGCCTGAACGCCAATGACTTGGATATGCACATTAAAACTTTTTAGTGCGGTCGCTATGCCTGCAATTAAGCCACCTCCGCCCACAGGTACAAGAACCGTATCAACATCCCAAGCAGCATCTAAAATTTCTAATCCTACCGTTCCTTGCCCAGCCATCACATAGGCGTCATCATAAGGAGGAATATATGTCACATCTGTCTGTCCCACCAACATTTCACAATACTCTTTTGCTTCATCAAATCCTTTGCCATGTAAAATGACCTTTGCTCCATAGTTTTCTGTTGCTTTCACTTTTGCCATTGGCGCTGTTTCTGGCATGACAATGGTGCTTTTTATCCCTAGTAATTTTGATGTCAATGCTACTCCTTGTGCATGGTTTCCAGCAGATACAGCGATGACCCCTTGACGTTTTTCTTCTTCTGTCAGTTGCACAATTTTATTAAATGCGCCTCTAAATTTAAAAGAACCTGTTAACTGCATATTTTCTAATTTTAAAAAAACTTGGCCGCCAGTAAAAGCAGAAAGAAACATGGTTTGAATTAACGGGGTTGTTCGAACATATTCTTTGATGTTTTTTTTCGCTTCATTAATCGTTTCAATAGAAATAGGTAATTTTACCGTCTCTTTTATCATTTACAAAACATCTCCTATTCTCGTAAATGGAACATCAATTGATTCTGCCAAAGCTTTAGAGACAACTTTTCCTTTATATAAACTTATTCCTGACAAAAGCGATTCATTTGATTTCAAAGACTCATCAAGTCCTTTTTCACTTAGTTCTTTGAGAAATGGAATATTCCCTTTAGCCAAAGCAATCGTAGCTGTTCTCGGTGTCGCACCCGGCATATTTGGTACACCATAATGAATGACGCCGTGCTTGATATATACCGGATCAGCATGAGTAGTAGGACGATCAAGTGTTTCAATTGTTCCACCTTGATCGATCGAAATATCAATCACAACACTTCCGGGTTTCATCGTTTTTATCATATATTCTTTGACTAGTTTTGGTGGTTTCGCTCCTGGAATTAATACGGTTGAAATAAAAACATCTGCTTTTTTTATCGCTTCTTCCAAGTTTGTTGTATTCGATTCAAGAATATCTACGCGATCATTTTTATATTTTGCTTTTAATTGCTTGATTCTTTCTTCACTCACCTCAAGAATTATAACTTGACAGCCTAGTCCTACCGCCATATCAGCAGCATTTTCCGCAGCGTTTCCGCCCCCAAGAATGACAACCGTTCCAGGATCAACTCCTTCGATTCCAGGAAGTAAAATTCCTTCACCACCATGTTGTTTCTCTAAATAATATTGACCTAGATTGACTGCACGTCTTCCAGCAATTGCACTCATCGGTTTTAATAACTTAAGTACGCCATTCACCGAGATATTTTCTCCTGAAATGGCCGTGATGCCTGCTTCCATCATTTTCTCTACGCAAGTTTTATTTGCTGCTAAATGTAAAAATCCCCAAATCATTTGTCCTTCTTTAAAATAATGGTACTCGCTTTCCATTGGCTCTTTCACCTTAACAATTAGCTCCGCTTCCCATGCTTGAGCAGTATCCACAATCGTTCCGCCAACTTCTTCATATTGTTCATTTGTAAAACCAGAACCAATTCCAGCATTATGATCAATTAAAACTTCATTTCCAGCATTCACTAAGATTTTCACATTCTCTGGAGTCATCGCTACTCTCGATTCTCCCTGCTTTGGATCTTTAATTACGGCTATTTTCATTTTTTTCTGCTCCCCTATCTATTTTTTAAACAAATTGTGAACTACTTTACTTATCTATGCCAAACGTTTTTTACGTTTGAAGTGAGCGTTTCTTGGAAAGAGAGAGACTTGTAAGTTCATCTTTTACTCACAGTGATTTCTCTTGCTGACCAAGCGATCCCCGTCGTTCTTACAGTTCTTGATATTACCTAAAACAATAGTTATATCCGTAAACTTTTAGACAAAATATTTCCCTTCATTCCTTGATAAGGATAATCAATTTCAGTTATTTGAATAAAAATTTTTCACTTGCTTTTTCTTTTATGTACCAAAAGTTTTACACCCATCCAGTTCAATAGGTTTACTTTTTTCATGGATGCCACGATCTTTTTTATTTTTAGTAACTATACAAAAAAGAAATAGCAACTATTCAAAAATTCATTATATGTTCCAAGTGTCAATTTCATTTTTGAAGAGCCTAAACAATTATCACTCCCTTGCACAATTACAAGGTAATTAGACCAATTTAAATAACACAATAAATTATACTCCACCCCCTTATAAAACGCTTTCAGAAACAGCGAAAAAAATAAGGAAAAAGAACGTCCATCTATTCTAATGCCGATAAAACAAAACAATAGAAAAAATATTCTCCCAAACAAAATATACGTTACTAGAAGCAATAAGTCAATATAAAATGACAAAACATTCGTTACTTATGATCTTTCAGTTTTATTAAAAAATAGAAATGCTAAAACATTTGGTGAAAAAATACATGAGTTCAACAATAAATCCATGACACTCACTCATAAAAACATTGTCCTATCTCTTGTTGCACATTATACTAAAAAATTAAATATTTTTTATCTAACTATAAAGGAATTTTTTCGGTATCTATCTTTTCTCTTCCTTCATTCACATTCGCAACTGCTCACTCATTTTCGATAGACTCTCTTTTCTTTTAGTCAATCACTTCAAGCACCGCGAATTTTCCTAAAATAAAATAAGAAAAACTAGAGAGTCATCCACTAGTTTTTCTTATACCAAACAATTAACTTTTTTTAATTATATGATATATTTCAACGAACTATTTTTTATTACAAGCGACAAAAACAAAACGATGTTGCAAATTATAAATAAATCCATGGCGTTTTAATTCTTCATGTAGCATCTTAAGTTCCTTAAAATTTTTTTCAACTGAGAAATTAGAAAATTCCCATGGGATCGTGCGAACATAAAAAATTAAGCCATCCATGTCAAAAAAACGCTGATTCAGATAATCTTCCTCACAAAATAAAACTTGAAATTGATTTCTTTCTAGCTCCTCTTTTACTAAAGACAAATGAAAAGAAAAATGATCTTTTTTAGCTTCTGGTATCAATCTTGAGGCTAAGTTTAGACCATTGAAGTCGCCGACTTGTTGAGAGATAAACAAGCCATTTGATTTCAGTACACGTTTCACTTCAGTTACCGAAAATGATTCATGAGAATTAATCACTAGATCAAAAGAATCATCTGCAAAATTCAGTAAATCATCTTCATCAACAAATTGGACATTCACTCCCAAAGGTTGAAGTTTTTTTAATAATAAATGATAGTTGGGGAGATACCCTTCTGTTACTGCGGTTTTATGATAAGGATGAGCAAATGTTTGCAATAATTCTCCGCCACCCGTTCCCATATCCAAGAGAACCATCTCCTTTTTTAGATGAGACAAAACCAATTGTTGATAATCCCATGAAGGAGTTTCACAAAACCATTTGTTTTCCAGATAAGAAAAATCCCAACCAGAAAAGTTTTTTTGATTTTCTTCACTTTTAAGCCATTCTTTTTTTAAACATTCTTGATCCATTTTTATCGCTCCAGTCAATTTTTTCTAATGAATGACTGCGATACAGTTTATTGGATAATTGCTACTCGATATAGGCTTATCCATTAAACTATATCGAGTAGCTACCTCGTTCTTTTTTCATCTTCGTTCTCCTATTGTGTGATTAGGCATATTATATCATGAAGACAGAAATTTTAAAACGCTTTCACGAATACTATTATTTAATATCATTTCAAAAGGAGTCCATACTTCCTCCTCTATCAGAGATTTCCGTGATTCAGCTCCACAAAAATTTCTTCGTTGTTCTGTGAGATTCATAAAAATAATACATAAAAATATTGTTTTTTCATTTTAATCAAGAATAGTTCATCTAAAACTTTGAGATAGATTTTTTAGACCTTTATAAATAGAAAATCAGACACAACTTATAGAAAAAAATCTTTCTTTTAGAATATGTATAGGTTGCTTAGCTCTACCGACTTTTTTAATAAATGTCTAAACCATTTCTTGTCCAGCTCAATTCCATACTTTCCGTATCCTTTGTTATTCGTTTTTGGGTCTCCATCAACATATTTTCTATTAAATACTTACACTCTCTCATAAGGTTAAACAAAGTATTGGCACTTTGCTTATAAGGATTATAACCCTGTCTCCCAACGTCAATTATTCTCTCTTGTGTCATTCTCCCACCAACTAAACATTTAGTAAAATTTCTTTTTAATATTTTCATTAATACAACCCTAACCCTATATTACTCTAAGCGCTTTTACGTATAAACGTACAAACAAACTATTTATTTTACACAACATGCTCGACCATTAGAAAGGCTTTATATATTGAAAGAAAAAAATAGATATTCAAGTATACTCTGTTGTGCGTATCTTGATAAACGAAAGAGACACAAGCTAACTGTATCTCTTTCGTTTAAAGGATGATTTCTGGGCAATGCATTCTGTTTCTTAAAAGATCAAATGACAACAGGTAATGATTATGACCGCAAAACAACTATTTGTGATTTTTTTCACTTTTAAAATCAGTTACATGTTATAGTCAATTTGTAAATACATAACTTACAATTTATTTAAAGAGGTGAACATCATGAAAAAAACATTCTTAAAAAGTTTGCTATTATCAACCTCGTTATTAACTTTGGGCTCAACAACTCTCCCAACTGGAATGGTTTTTGCTAGCGAACAAAATTATCCCCGAAAATTCAAGTTATTCTAGCAACGATAATGTGGGTGTATCTATACAAAAAGACGAGAATGGTGATCTTATGGTAGTAAAAGTTGAAACAAAAGCTCGTGCTAATGTTGCAAGATGGGGAGCATGGCAATATACTCATATTGCTTTAAGTACTGGCGTAACAGCTGGAGCTATAAATACTGCCTACTCTAAAGGAATTGGTTCTGTTTTAGGTATCTTTGGACTGCCTGGCTGGGCAATAGGAAATCTTCTAACTGCAGCTGGTTGGACAAATTATGGTAATTCCCCAGGAAATTCAGTCGCTCGGCTGTGGGATAAAAATCATAATGGCTGGGTAGGCTTTTACAAACGAACTGGTTATGATGGAGCTGGAAGAGCTGTGGCCACTGCTTATAAAACAGAGTAAATAATACAAAAGGAGAACCTATGAAAGATAAAATAGATTTATTTTACAAAAAACATCCTTATCTCACGCTTTTAATCAATTTGTTGTTAGGTAGTATTATCGGAATTTCTGTTGAATATTTACTAAATAAAGACTTTATAGGTTCTGGTTTCTATACGGTATTATTTTTAAGTCTTCTTGAAGCTTTTTCAATTTACAGGAAATCAAAAAAAATAAATAACTTCAAAGTCCCTTTTATTAGAAGGGACTTTGAAGTTGCTTATAGCAGACAGCAAATTATTCTCGATTGGTTATACTTTCTTATTCTAGTAATTCTGTTTTTTTTAATTTTAGTCCCTCCTGGTAGCCATGAAAGCTTCATTCTCTTTTACTTTGTGTGAGGTATCTTTTTCAGGAACTAAACTGAGATCATCCATGTCTTCAGGGAGCTGTAATGCTAGTTCATATCCCGTTTGTAAGTATCTGCTGTTAAAATACTTTAGATAAACCAATGAGATAGCCTTGAATATAGTCTTGTTTCAATTGCCATTTTCGTTTTCTCTTGCGTTTGATCTCTGGCTGTCGCATACATATTCTTGCACAATAGGAAACACTTCCGCTTGCGTAATTAAATGGTTCTCAAAATCTTTGAAACTGTCCTCAATCAACTTTCTATCATGTTCCTTGGCGTTTGGTGTAGTGTCAAGAATGAATAAATTCCCCTTTTTTTCCGCCCGTATAGTATCTCCATTTTTTAAGCCAAGAGAACTTGGTAAAATAATCCCAACACTGTTCCCAATCTTTATTACTTTGATTGATTTCATGATTTCCTCCCTTACTTAAATTCCCCTCAACCAAACATAGCATGTTATAACACTGATAGCAAACAGTCTAAGTGAGTGTTATTATTGAATCAAATAAGTCTTTTAACCACATTCGATCCTATTAAATCATTGATAACGATTGGTCTTTGCAACTCTTCCTCTTTCCAATAATGAGGAAATTTTTTCAAAATCTCTTTTACTTGTAGCATTAATCGAGTATCCATTTTTCAGCTCCTACTTTTTCTATTCTTTATTATATCAACGTAAATATTAGTCGCAATAAAGATTTTAAAAGGCCATCGTTATAGAAGCCAAGAAGAAAATAGAAAATAGAATAAAAAATAACAACAAAAAAGAAGGAAATTAGATTTTTATTTATTTTATAGAGATAATACATAACAGATATCAATATAATTCTTTCTTTTTATCCTAGTTTTAAAGTAATTGTTGGAAAAATAAAGATAATTTTGACTGAAAGTAAAAATAGTTAATTGGCTTGAAAAAACAAGCAATTAATTATTTTCTAATTTTATCATACTAAAGAACTTTGTCGATTTTTCGAAAAAAAAAGAGATAATCTTTGAACATTTCAGTATATGATCATGTTATAAGAAAGGAGGCTATTAGATGAAACAATTAGTTGCTAACGAAGCCACGCAAAAAGAGCATTCTGACAGTCTAGGCTTTAAGAAAAAAGGTTTTTTTTCCAGATTACTTCAATACATTACCCGACCAATTAAAACAGTGATTAAGAAATTTTTTTTTAAGAAACCAGCAGAAACCCAGCATGTCCGCACGTCAGAAGAGAAACATGAACAACGTTCTTCTACAAATATGCAACAAAAACATCTTGATCCTGCAAGATGCATACACACCGCTGCAAAAAGTAACTCTAATAAAAAGATCATGAACAAAGAAATAAAAGCTTCTTTATCACGATACCTCTGAGATTTTTACACTAGTTTAAACTCTGATTTTTTGATGAAAAGTGAATTATTTTTACCATGTCAAACTGTTTTTAATCCTCTGTCATTGAGCGATTGAACTTTTCCCTTCGTTCTTTCATCCATTTGACCTATACATTTTTTTCTGTTGTGTGGAAAACATTCTTACTTATTTTTCTTTATCTACATAGTATCTAAACAACGTTCTGGTGTATCTTAAGTGGCTATTACTATCATTTTCAGCATGAATATCTTTAGCTTTACGAACCAATACTTTTTGGAGAGCTATCTTTAAGCGTAGCTAGCTTTTTTCTAAAAACTGAAAAAACGGAGCTAGCAGTTTCTGTTGTTTCTACAATACTTTTGGTGAAATTTCTCTCGGCTTCTTGATCAAGAACATTTCCTCTGTGAAATCCTCTCATCCAAATTTTTGTAAAACAAAAAACACCTTGATTCACTTGTAGAAAAAGTGAATCAAGATGTTTTTTCTATCTACATTTAATATGGTAATCTTGTTACATTCGTCTGAATATACAAAACATAAAATTCAGCTCAAGCTACATACTAAAAGTATTAATAAACACACTCAGTTAAGTGCCATTCCTTAACGAATCCCCAAAGCAATCCGTGCATAACGGCTCATTTTATCGGTTGTCCATGCGGGATACCAAACGAGTTTTACTTCTGCTTTTGATACTTCTGGTACTTCTTTTAACGCATCGTGGATGGAATCTGTTAAGATATCTGCTAATGGACAGCCCATTGTTGTTAAGGTCATTTTAATGACTGTTTCTCCATTTTCTGGATTAAATTCTACTTCATATATTAAACCTAGATTGACGATGTCAATACCTAACTCAGGATCAATGACCATCTCTAAGGCAGCTAAGATTCGTTCTTTGATTTCTGCTATTTCTTCATCAGACCATTTTTGGTTTGCTTCGTTCATCTTGCAGTACTCCTTCATGCCAGTTTTGTTTATCATACTCTTTTTTTTACAATTTGTAAATGAGAATCAAAGAGCGCTATTCTCATTTAGAGGCTTTATTTTCTTCCCTTAATAATAATCATTTAAATGAACGAACGTTTTTTATTTTTTTTGTGACGTTTTCTTTATTTCCGGAAATACTCCCGTTGAACGATAAAGATTTTGTTCAGACTCATTAGCAAAACGGCCAAAGACTGAATGAGTCGGTAAAATATTAATGAATGCATCTTCATCAATTTCGTGGACAATTTGATCTAAATCATACATTTCATAACGGGTAATCACCATCATGATCATTTTTCCTTCTTTTTTTGAATAGCCACCAACTGACGGTAATAAAGTCATTCCACGAATCATCTTTTGAGCAATTGCTGCTGTGACTTCGTCTGGCTTGACGGTAACAATCATTGCCGTGACTTTTTGATGACTGGTGTGGATCGTATCTACGACTTGTGTCATCGCGTAAATGGAAATAATCGTGTACAATGCACTTTCCCAGTTAAAAAGAAAGCCTGCGACTACCACAATTAAACCATTTAGCATTAGCATATAATTGCCGACGGTTTTACCTGTGGTTTGAGAAAGAACTAAAGAAATGATATCCATCCCACCAGTAGTGAAACCCATTTTCAGTGAAATCCCAACTCCTACACCTAATAGCACACCGCCGACTAAAGCATTCATTAAGATATTATCGGTTACCTGTCCAGTTGGTAATAATGTAGTGGCGACTGAAACGGCCAACACGTTAACAAAACTTAAAATGGTTGCTCTTTTCCCTACTTTAAGAAACCCTAAGATAAACACCGGAATGTTTAAAATAAAGATGAAGGCACCTGTGTCCACTTTAATGTGGAACCAGTCAGATAATAGCGAGGCAATGATCTGGGCAATTCCATTCATCCCGGCAGAAAAAACGTTCGCAGGAATTAAAAAATAATTCAACGCAACCGCTGCAGTCAATCCAGTGACTAGGATCACCGCAATTTTTTTTAATACTTCGTTTCTTTGATACACTGTCTTGATCTTACTCACAAGCACCTCTTCCTTTCGATGTTCGTCCAATTGTAAGAATAACAGGTTATGAATTAAATGAAAATACTTGAATCATAAATGAGAATAATTTTAGCAAAGGGACAAACAAATTGTCTCATTATGATACAATAAAAGAAAAGCAAAAAAGGAGATGTCTTATGGCAAAAGATGCAAGTTTTGATATTGTTTCAGAAGTAACCATTGAAGAAGTCAGAAATGCGATTCAACAAACTGTCAAGGAGTTGACGAATCGTTTTGATTTTAAAGACTCTACCATTGATATCAAATTCGACAACAATAAATTAACGATTGTCAGTGATGATGACTTTAAAATCGAACAAATCAAAGATGTTTTATTTAGTAAATTAAATAAACGCAATGTGCCTATCAAAAATATCCATTTCTCAGAATCTGAACATGCATTAGGTGGGAAAGCCCGCCAGACAGCAGAACTTATCAATGGTATTGATCGAGAAAACGCTAAAAAAATCACGACTGAAATCAAAAATTCGAAGATAAAAGTAAAAACACAGATTCAAGAGGATCAAATTCGTGTTACTGGAAAAAATCGTGATGATTTGCAAGCAGTTATTGCTTTGTTAAGAAAAATCGACTTACCCATTGAACTGCAATTTACCAACTACCGCTAGAATGCTTGAAAATGGCATGTCACATGAATCATTTTGTTTATTTGCAGATAAAAGCCAGTATCCAAGAAACATTGTTTTCTTACTCGATACTGGCTTTTTTAAGCAAAAGTAACCCTTTTAGCGTATTCATTATTGTTTTAATAGTCGTTGTTACTCATTTGGTCGGTTCATTTTTTTGCCAGAATGCTTGAATCTCTTTTGATAATTCATGGATACTCGATACTGATTTGGCCGAATGCCAATGTTTAGGAAAGAGCTGACGGTAATCCTTGCGATTAAAGCGTTGATCCGCTAATAACACGATCCCTTTATCTTCTTCATCTCTGATCACACGTCCAGCCGCTTGTAGAACTTTGTTCATCCCAGGTAATTGATATGCATAAGCAAAACCCAGGTGTTCTTTTTCATCGTAATATTGTTTAATCAATTCTTGTTCATGGTTCATTTGTGGCAATCCGACACCAACAATCATGCTTCCAATCAAACGGGTACCTCTTAAATCAATACCTTCAGAAAAAATACCACCCATCACGCAAAAACCTACCAATGTCTCTGTTGGCTCTTCTTTGAATTGATCTAAAAAATTTTCTCTTTCGGACTCATTCATGACAGTGTCTTGAATTACCATTCTTATATTCGGGTATTTGGCTTGAAAAGCTGCGACTGTCTGATCCAAATATTGATAAGATGGAAAAAAAATAAAATAGTTCCCTATTTTTTCTTTAACAAAATGGTGAATTGTCTCAATAAGTGGCGACATATTTGTCTCTCTTTTACGATAAGTCGTTTCTAAATAATTGGTTATCATTACTTTTTGATTTTCTTCTGGAAATGGGCTAGGAATACGATAAGCCAAACTTTCTTGACCTCCCAGCGTTTCTTGATAATAAGATAACGGAGAGAAACTAGCAGAAAATAACAAACTACTTCTGCTCTTCGCTAAAGATTGTGCTAAAAAATCACTCGGATCCATACAAAATTCTTTGATGATCAAATCGTGGTAACTTTTCTCAAGGGTGGTTTCATAATGGTCATCATAATACTCACTAATTTTCAAAAAATGAAGCAACTCAAAATAAAATGGCAACAAGGTTTCTTGAACAGGCTGTTCTGGATATTCTGCTAACCATTCCTGAATGTGTTCACTCAATTGATAGCCGACATCAATTAACGAGTGTGCGGGTTCCTTTTGATGGTGATAACTCCAGCCTTCTTCCTTTAAAATCTCGCTAATTTTATCAAATTCTTTAAGAAATTTATTGAACCGGCGTCTTAATTTTTGAAATTCCTTAGGAAGCATTGTATAAACATTTTTTGCACTTTGATACGACAACTTGGCAGAATACATTTCTCTTGAACGGCTCACCAAATTATGTGCTTCATCAATCAAAAAAAGGTAATCTTCCTTTTTTCTTCTTCAAAAAAACGGCGTAAATAAACAGTGGGATCAAATAAATAGTTATAATCACCGATAATCACATCACACCATAAGCTCACGTCTAGCGAGAGTTCAAAAGGGCACAGTGTATGTTTCAAGGCATAACGCTCAATGACAGCTCTTGTGATTTGATTTTCATGATTCAACAAGTCCCAGAGCCCTTCATTGATTCGATTATAATAGCCATTGGCGTAAGGACATTGATCGGGGTTACACGTTGTTTCATCTAAAAAACAAATTTTGTCTTTTGCGGTTAGAGTGACGCTTTTGGCTTTTGTTCCTACGTCTTTTAAAGCCACCATTGCATCTTCAGCAACTTGTCTAGTAATTGTTTTAGCCGTTAAATAAAAAATACGCTCACCGGTTTCTTCACCCATAGCTTTTAAAGAAGGAAATAAAGTAGAAATTGTCTTACCAGTGCCGGTGGGTGCTTCAACGAATAGTTTTTGTTTGGTCCGAATCGTTTTATACGCAGCTACCGCTAACTCTCTTTGCCCTTTTCTGTAAGTTTCATAAGGAAATTTCAACGCCATCAGCGATGCATTTCTGACTGTTCGCCAATTTTCTTGAAAAATCAGCCATTCTTGATAATCTTCCGTTAATTTATTAAAAAATTTATCTAATTGTTCAATGGTTTGATGTTGGATTTTACGGGTGACAATTTCTTCTGTGGTTTGAAAATAAGTCAGCTGTAAATTGATTTCTTTCAAATTATGTTCATGACAATAAATATACGCATAGGTTCTTGCTTGATGAAAAAATAATTCGACCTGCTCTTCTTCAAGGTCTTCAAACCTAGGTTCAGAAGTTTTTATTTCATCAATATAATACATTCCTTCTTTTTGAAAGATACCATCTGCGCGTCCCTCAACAATCAACTGATGTTCTTCCAATTGAACAGTCGTTTTTAAATAAACTTCTTTTTCATAGGTGTCACCGGCTTCTTTTTGTAGCTTACGGTGAATTTTGGCGCCTTCTAGTGCGGTATGGTTACTTTTTTTTCGATTGTCGATACTTCCACGTCTTAGGATAAATTCGACTAAATTTCGTACCGATATTTTGGCTTGTTTCACCCATTCCCGCCTCCTTTAACGATAAGCTTACCTGAAAAAAGAGCAAGAAGCAAAAAACATTCACTCAATGAACAAGCAAATATCAGGTGAGTTTTTCTTTTTTATTGGGTGTTTCATACACTTTTTATAAGAAAAAAACAAAAATTTCCTGTTTTATAGTTGAACCCAAGAAACCTTTCTCATCTATTTATTTTAAGCTATTTGACATTTCTTCAGGAAAAAATAATTCTTGAAATTTCTTGAACCTGTTCCATTTTATCTTTTTATTTTCTTTCGTCAAGTAGGGTCTTTTGTTTCCTCCTATTAGTTGCGTTATACTAGAACTAAGTAAGAAATCAGGAGGAAATTTTATGCACATTGAACAACTGAAAACAGGAACAATTGAAGAAAACTGTTATCTTGTATCTAACGAAGAAGCCTTATTGATTATTGATCCTGGTGAAGACGCGGATAAGATCAAAAGACAAATTGAAAAAATACAGCAACGTCCCGTGGCTATTTTATTGACACATACTCATTACGACCATATTGGTGCTGTCGAAGAACTTCGTCAATTTTATCAGATTCCAGTATACGTTAGTCCTTTGGAACAAGAATGGTTAGGCGATCCAATACTCAATCTTTCTGGATTAGGGCGACATGATGATATGGCTAATGTCATTGTCTCTCCCGCTGAATATGAATTTGAAATGAAAGCATACCGTCTTGGAGACATGAACTTTCGTGTCGTCCCTACTCCAGGACATTCCATTGGAAGTGTTAGCTTTATTTTTGATGATTTTGTGATCTGTGGAGATGCCCTTTTTAAAGGAAGTATCGGTCGAACCGATTTATATACTGGTAATTTAGAACAGCTGTTACACAGTATCAACACCCAACTGTTTGTTTTACCAGATGAATTTGTTGTTTATCCAGGCCACGGAGATGCGACGACGATCGAACATGAAAAAAGAACCAATCCTTTTTTTAATTAATTATTGAATAGGAGGAGTTAGCAATGACTGAAACAACCCTTTATATTGTCAGACATGGAAAAACCATGTTCAATACGATTGAACGTGTCCAAGGTTGGTGTGACACCCCACTGACCAAAAAAGGCCAAGAAGGCATCCGCTATCTTGGCAAAGGATTAAAAGAAATTGATTTTTCTTTTGCCTACTCTAGTGATAGTGGCCGTGCAATTGAAACAGCTCGGATCATTTTAAGTGAACATTCAAAAGGAAAAGAAGTGCCTTATTTTATTGACCAACGGATTCGTGAGTGGTGTTTTGGTTCTTTAGAAGGTGGCTATGACATGGAGATGTGGGGTGTTATTCCCCGGGTATTAAATTTTAAAACATCCAGTGAAATGTTTACTAAAGATGTCACTTTTGAACAAATTGCCAATGCCATTTATAATCTCGATACTGCTGGCTGGGCGGAGACTTATGACACCTTAAAAAGTCGTGTTTGGTCTGGATTTGAAGACATTGCCCATCGTTGTGAAAAAAATGGAGGCGGAAATGTTTTGGTCGTTTCCCATGGTTTAACAATCGGCTTTTTATTGAATTTGATTGATGCCAAACAACCAGTTCGAGCGGGATTACTAAATGGAAGTGTCACAAAAGTAACCTATCAAAACGGAAAATTCACGATTGTTGATATTAATGATACGAGCTATATTGAAAATGGAAAAAATAAGTTGCATGATTCTTTCCTATAAATTTATTCATATTTTACAAAAAATGTGCTAATGGATGCTTTCTTAACGAGTGATCAAGTGCTGTTCTTTCTACTTTAGATTAAGAAGAAAGACAGGTATGGATTGCTCGTTTTTATTTGCCAATGTGATTTCTCAAATTTTTCTTAATTTGAAGAAAGCATTTGGTTTTCACTCCAAAGAACGATATACTAAATAATGTATTTTATTTGGGAAGGAAGGAAACTATGTTTTTTGCAAATATCATAAAAGCAGCTATCTTAGGAATTATCGAAGGGATTACCGAGTGGTTGCCGATCAGTAGTACTGGTCATTTGATTCTAGCAGATCAGTTTATTAAGCTAGATGCTAGCTCACAGTTTATGTCAATGTTTAATGTCGTCATCCAATTAGGCGCTATTTTGGCGGTCGTCGTTTTATATTTCCATAAATTAAATCCCTTTTCTCCAAGCAAGACAACGATTGAGAAAAAAGATACTTGGACACTTTGGTTTAAAGTAATAGTTGCTTGTATCCCTGCGGTTATTATTGGATTACCATTAGATGATTGGTTAGAAGCGCATTTTTATAAATTCTTACCTGTTGCCATCGTGTTGATCATCTATGGTATCGCCTTTATTCTTGTCGAAAAAAGGAACAAAAATAAAACACCCCGTTGGACAACATTGAATGATTTTACTTATCAAGCTGCCTTACTTGTAGGATTATTCCAAGTATTAGCACTGGTTCCAGGAACCTCTCGTTCAGGTGCCACGATTTTAGGAGCAATTTTAATTGATGCTTCAAGATTTGTTGCCACTGAGTTTTCATTTTTCTTAGGTATTCCTGTAATGTTCGGTGCTAGTGGTCTAAAAATTGTGAAGTATCTAGTACAAGGAAATTCTTTTAAAATGGAAGAAACGATCGTATTATTAGTTGGTACACTGGTTTCATTTATTGTTTCTGTTTTAGCCATTAAATTCTTATTAAACTATTTGAAGAAAAACGATTTTACTGTTTTTGGATGGTATCGCATCATTTTAGGTATTATTTTAATTGGTTATTGGTTTATCGCCATGTAAATAAACATACGAGACGCACTGCAATAGTCAGTGCGTTTTTTTATTCATTTTAATAAAGAATGTTTTTATTCCTTGTTTAAATAACTGATAACTATTATCGTTCTCATTTAACAAATTTCATTATCATTTATATTAACGGTATGTTATATTGATTTTGAAAAGGAGGAATGTTCTTTGAATAACATAAAATATACTTTCATACCAGTCATTAGTTGCCTGTCTCTCATGCTTTTAGGACTTCTCTCTCAAGCTATTTCCCCTTACTTAAGTTTGGCATTTTATTTAGGAGCAATTCTATTTGGCGGATTTAAACAAACGCAAGAAGGTTTGATCGAGCTTTGGGAGGAACATACTTTAAATGTTGACTTATTAATGGCATTAGCCGCAATTGGTGCCTGTCTGATTGGTGAGTTTTTTGAAGGCGCCATGTTAACGTTTATTTTTTGTTTAAGTGGAGCACTTGAAGAATATACAACCAGTAAAAGCCAACAAGAGATCACTGCATTGATGAATCTTCAACCTCACAAAGCTCAACGCTTAACTGAGAAAGAAGAGTTGGAAGAAATTGCTGTAGAGGAATTAACGATCCATGATCGCGTTTTTGTCAGTAAAGGAGCAACAATTCCAATTGATGGCTTTTTGGAAAGCTCACAAGCTGTTGTTGATGAAGCAACCATCAGTGGCGAATCGATCCCAGTCGAAAAAAAACAACAGGATGAATTATTTGCTGGAACGATTAATCAAGGGAACCCTTTTATTCTTCGTGTGACCAAAAAAAGCACAGATACTGTGTTTGCCAAAATCATCAAATTAGTGGAAGAAGCACAAAACACACCAACAAAAACGGCCTCATTTATCTCACGCATTGAAAATACGTATGTAAAATGTGTATTATTGTTCGTTCCCCTAATGGTTCTCTTTTCTTCCTTCTTCTTTGGTTGGAGTCTACAAGAAAGTTTCTATCGAGGGATGGTTTTATTAGTGGTCGCTTCTCCATGTGCGTTAGTGGCTTCTGCTACTCCTGCTACCCTGGCTGCCTTATCAAACGCCGCCAGAAATGGTGTATTAATTAAAGGTGGCTTTCATTTGGAACAATTCGCTCAATTAAGATCAATTGCTTTTGATAAAACAGGGACTTTAACACAAGGAAAACCGGTAGTAACCGATAGCTATTTTGTAACAGATGATGTTCTTATTTCTCAACAAATTTTAGTATCCATGGAAGAAAAAACCACCCACCCATTAGCCCAAGCCATTGTGGCTCATTTTGATTGTCAGATACCAAAGGAAATCCAACAGTTATCAATTGAAGAAATGACTGGTTTTGGCTTACGAACAACATATCAAGGAAATGAATGGGGCGTTGGGAAATGGCTTCCAGAAAAAAGAAAAATTCAAGATCAAGAGATCAAACGACAAATCGCACTACTCGAGCAACAAGGAAAAACTGTAATAGCCTTAACTAGAGACGATGAATTAATGGCTGTCCTTGGATTATTAGATGTGCCAAAAGACAATGCCAAGCAAGTCATCGATTATTTCAATGCCCAAAATATTTCGACAAGTATGATCACTGGTGACAACAAGGGAACTGCACAAGTGATTGCAAAACAAATTGGTATCCACAATCTTTTCGCAGATTGTACACCAGCTAAAAAGACGAAGTATGCGCAACAGCAAAAAGAAACTTATGAGGTGACTGCAATGGTGGGAGATGGCGTAAACGATGCACCAGCCCTTGCTACAGCTTCTTTAGGAATTGCCATGGGACAAGGGACGGATGTGGCAATGGAAATTGCCGATATTGTATTGGTGAAAAATGATTTGCACCAATTAACTTACACCCATCGCTTATCACTTAAAATGAAAAAAATAATTAAACAAAACATTCTTTTTTCCTTAACAATGATTTGTCTATTGATCCTCTCTAATTTTCTCCAATTTTTAAACTTACCTTTAGGTGTCGTGGGACATGAAGGAAGTACCATTTTAGTGATTTTAAACGGTTTACGTTTATTGAAACCACTACCAGTTCCCAAACAAAAAGAACCCCCTTGTGCCAGCTGCCCTTTACAGTCTACAGAGCTTTCTTCTTAAACACTTGATCCTAAGAGAATAAAATCCTCTCTTTTGTAAGAATAAAAAAAATGATATGATGGATGGCAGGAAAGTGAGGTTCTCTAGTTATGGAAAGTTGGCTTTTTCTTGGATTAATCATGCTTGTTGCATTGCTTTCTAAAAATCAAAGTTTAATTATTGCAACTGGTTTTATTTTACTTGTCAAGCTCATTCCGATGTCGAAATTCTTTCTTACTTGGTTACAAGGCAAAGGAATTAACATTGGTGTAACGATCATCACAGCGGCTATTTTAGTTCCAATTGCTACTGGGGAAATCGGTTTAAGAGATTTGCTTGATGCTTTTAAATCGCCAATCGGCTGGATTGCTATTTTTTGTGGCGGATTAGTTGCTGTCCTTTCTTCTAAAGGCGTAGGACTGATTGCTTCTGATCCACAAATCACGGTTGCTTTAGTTTTTGGGACGATCCTTGGCGTTGTTTTTTTAAAAGGAATCGCCGCAGGTCCAGTCATTGCTTCTGGCATCACTTATTGTCTCTTGCAATTATTTTCCTTAAGCAAGTAGCATAAAGTGTTTTAACCGTATGAATCGTCTTTTTCATGCTATACTTATCATGAGGTGATCGTATGTTAGATAAATTAAAATACTTTATCGGCACAGTTGGGTGGTTTTTATTGGCAATTGTCTTGATTTTAGGATTAGCTTATCTGTTATTCCCTGATTTGATTCAAAATGTGTTCGACACCTATTTTTAATTCTTTAATGAAGACACAAAGATCGGTCATTTGTCACAATAATTCAAACTTCCCCCAGCTAATTTTACTTTATCGCCCTTTTTGTAAAATCAACTCAGGTTTTATGGAAAGGGCGTTATTTGTATTATTTTAATTTTTCTTTTTGAATCCTCTATTCTTACCACTAATTAGCCAATAATATGAAACAATCCTCATTTCTTTTTGGCTCCTTCTTTCTTTTTTTGTTATACTAGAATGCAGAACAGCTCTTTTTTAAACAAGAGTGTGCTCATATGTTTCATTTATAGAAAGGAAGACGCTCATGGAAACCTTTGAAGGTCTTTTAATTGATACTTATGTTTTACAGGAACAACCAATGATGTTAACTGGTTTAAATCTCCAGCTTGAAGATCGGGTAATCAACGGTCTCCTGAAAGATCGCTACTTAGCAAAATATATTTTGCGCCTCCCATTAAATAAATACGTTTTACAAGTCAGTGGTAAATGGAATCGTCGAAATCAATTAGTCATCAAGAAAATGGTGATTAAAAACATTGATGAATACATTAAAATTATCGGCACTCCAGATTAACAGCAGTTCTGCCAATGGATAACGGTTATAAAATAACTAGCAATTGAAATCGTTATGATTGCCTTTTCTATGAGAAAAGTATCCCTTTTCAAAAAAAGCTTTGCAAACGGTTGTCTTTGTTATATAATGTTCGAGTACCAAACAGTCCCATTCAAATTTTGTTTAAAAAGATTTATTTATCTGCTTTGGTTAAACGCTATTGTCTCCCACAATAGCGTTTTTTATTTTTGAGAGGTATACATAAAAGAAGCAAGCCAATCCTCTGACTTTTCCTTTCTTTTAGTGTTAAGGAAAAAAACTTGTCATGTTCATATTGCAAAGATTCACTGATTTAGGTATAATAATGAATGTTGAATTATGCGGTAACACGCGTAAGAACTTAAGTTATCGGAGGTGAAACTAATGCCAAACATTGAATCTGCAATCAAACGTGTTCGTACAAGCGAAAATGCGAACGTTAAAAATTCATCTCAAACAAGCGCTATGCGTACTGCAATCAAAAAATTTGAAGATGCTGTAGCTTCAGGTGCTGAAAACGTAGATGCGTTATATAAAGAAGCTGTTAAAGCTATTGATATGGCTGAAACAAAAGGTCTAATTCATAAAAACAAAGCTAACCGCGACAAATCTCGTTTAAGCAAAAAAATCGCTAAATAAGGAAATCGGCTACGGCCGGTTTTTTTATTTACCCGAAAATTTTCTCACTAATCTTACACTTAAACATTCTGAACAAGTAAATTTCCTGTTAGAATTGATTCAAGAAATCTTTTAATTGGTACTTGCTATAAATAAATCATACATAATTATTTTTATAACTTCAGAAATAATAGGTGTCTCTTCCCTTAATTTTTCACCCATACTATCTATAGAATGGTAGGAGAATTTTAATGGGACAAATTTTTGGAAAAAAATGAACTTGGATAGAATTAGAAAAGATTGTGATAAAAAGTTGAGAGATTCAGCAAAAAAGTAGAACGTCACACATCAAAGATATAAAAATGAACTAACTAAACAAGTGAACCAGATGGATAGTACATACAAGCGTAGAAACAACGACTTTTATAAAGCGATGAACAAAGCCGAAGTTGAAAAAGAGAGTAAATCAGAATCAGATGATTTGCAAGAAATTAGTCAGTTGCTCCATCTAAACACAAACTTTGAAAAAAATTACTGACAGATAAATCCGCTAGATACTTTACAAAAAAAACGTGTCAACTCGCATAAAAAAAACAAGAGTGGTCAGTAAACATGTTTCTGCCAAAAAAGCGATAGTTTTGTCTTTCATCGTTAGCTGTAGCCAACAAACTTTTTAGCTTAAGCTTTTCTTCTATCAAATAAAGGAAGTCATCACTCCCTTAAGTCAGACAAATGATGAATCACATTTATAGCTACAAGAGAAAAAGCCTGAAATACACACATTCTCAGGCTTTTTTCACTTGTAGCTCATTTCTAACAATAAGTTGACTACTACTTCTTTTATTTTCTTAATAATTCTCCTGTTCGTAACACAAATAATTGAAAACTTAATTCTTTTTCTATTTTTCCACTTTTGATTTGGTAATCCATCTCAACTAGGTCATTAAATAGTTGCCTTAATATTTTTTCATCAAATTTACGTACTTCTTGCATCGCTAATTTGACACGGTATGGATGTATCTTTAACGTTTCAGCAATATTTGCTTGTTGGTACCCAATGTTCATCAAAAATTTTGTTTGTAAAAACAAGCGTATTTGTGAGACTAAGATAGCATTTATTTTGATCGTTTCCTCTCCTTGTGTGACGAGGTCTTCATAGAGCCGCAGTGCTTGTTCTGTTTGGCCAGATAAAATATAGTGAGTCATATCAAAAAGGTTATGTTCCAACGTTTTAGGAACCAATTGCTCCACTTCTCTCACCGTAATGAGTTCCTTTTGTTGACCATAAAGAAGCAACTTATCCAACTCACCCATCATTTTCGTTAAATCAAGGTCTGTTAACCGTAAAAACAAATCAATGGCTTTTCGATCCATTGTTATTGGTGCATTTTCTAAGGTATTTAATAAATACTGACGCACTTCTTTTTCATTTAACGGTTGTACTTGAATCGTGTGGGCGGTTTTTTTCAATTGCTTCGTCAGTTTCTTGCGTTCATCCAGTTTTTCATAAGCTGCAAAGAACACTAGAACCGTTGATTCTAAAGGTTCTTTCAAATAGTTCACGAGCAGTTGTGTGTTTTGCTCGATGCCGTTATTAATTTTTTCTGCGGTCAAAAAGTACGGATTTTCTACAAATACTAAACGTTGCTCACCAAAAAAGGGTAAAGTTTCTGCTTCTGCAACAACTTCATCAATGCTCGCATTTTCCATATCAAAACTTAAAAAGTTTAGGTCATCTTGACTATTGATTTGAACTTTTTTTAAAATCTCTGCTCTTACTTGATCTTGTAAATATTTTTCCGTGCCTAAAATCAGATAGCAAGGAGCAAGTTTTTCTTTACGAATTTTTTGCAAGTCTGCTTGAATACTCATGTCTTTCACCACTTTCAAATTAATCCTACCATGAGTATACATGAATTACTAGTCTATCATTGTTTCTATTCTTCCTTTTGGATACCACAAAGGGTGCCACTTAAATGAAATCGCACCTTGCTGATCGGTTCGTAGAGTAGTCATTTGTTGAGAAGCCATTAGGGACAACACTTCTTGATGAGGATGACCAAATGAATGGTTCAATCCACAAGAAATAATGCCATAGTCTGCTTCTAATTGTGCTATAAATTTAGGACTACTAGAAGTACGGCTGCCATGGTGCCCTAACTTGACCACATCCGCTTTTAAATTGGGGTAACGGTTCCCAATTTTTTCTTCAGAAGCCTGATCTAAATCGCCTAATAAGACAAACCTTAGGAGTTGATGAGTGAAAAATAATGCGACAGAATCCTCATTTTCACCTGCACCTTTTTGATCGGGTGATAAAACAAAAAAATCAAAATACCCTTCGATTCGATCACCTTGCTTAACTTCGTAAATTTGTGTTCCAGTATTTTTCAAGACTTCCAACTGTTGTTTTAGTGAAAAGCTATTGCCACCTCCCCAGCCAAGATAAATCGTGTCAATATTGAAGTGCTTCGCAAGTGTGGCTAATTCCCCAACATGATCCATATCGTCATGTGTCAAAATCAATTTGTGGATCCGGCTGATGCCATTTCCTTTTAAGTAAGGGACTAGGTTATACTCCGCATGCGATCGAACAATCCTTTCTTGCCAATCTTCTTTTTTGAAAGTTAATTTCCCACCGGTGTCCACTATCACTACTTCTTTTTGAAAAGGAGCGATCAATACTGTACTGTCCCCTTGTCCAACATCATTAAACGTAATACTTGTTCCTAGCTGAAAAAAACGAGCGCCTATTAACAAGCAAGGAACAAAAATGGCCAAAAAAATGGAGGCTAAGGGTTGTGTTTGTTTCTTTTCAATCACCCATAAAATAAAAGCAATCGATACAATGACTAGCCAAAAACTTGGTTGTCCAATGATGATCGTTGAAAATCTAAAAAAATGAAGTCCATATTCAAGCTTAACTAGCAAATATTCCATTAATTCACTCATTATGAGAGGTAAATGGTTGCCGGCTACAAAGAAGAAAACCAAACAAGGCAGAAGAAACTTAAGAAATATAGGAGTGAATAAAACGGTGAAAATAGTTCCCAGTACTGCCCATTCATAGAAATGCCATGCAGTAAGCGGTAAGATTCCTATACTGAATAAAACAGTAGTGGCTACTCTGTGACTTTTCATTTTTTTATGAATTGGTAGCAAAAGGAATAAAAAGCTCATTATTAAGCTTAATTGTCCCCCGACTTGAAAAAGACAAAGTGGTTCGAACAACAAAAGCAACCAAAGTGTGATAGAAAAGCAGTCGAGAGAAGAAAGTTTTATTTGATAAAGTTTTAGCCCAAGTTTTAATAAAAATAAAATACCTGCTCTTACAACCGATAATGAGCCACCTGCTAAGACAAGATAGGCAATCGTCAGCAGAGTCAATGGGATAAAGCTAACAGATAATGTCACTCCTGCTCGGCGAAAAAGGTAATAGAGCCAGCCTAAATAAACTTGTATGTGCATACCCGATAAACTGAATAGATGTAATAACCCTGTTTCTCTATAGTTTTCTTCTGATTCTAAAAATTGATGGTCTTTGTATCCGAATAAAAGCGCATTCATATAAATACTTGTTTTATTGGAAAAACGTTGCTGAACAATGGTGATCCACTGCCCTCTTTTTCTCATTAAAAAGTTTTTCCACGTATTTTTGTTGCGTATCTCTTTTATTTGATTGATTTGAAAGCGACCACTGATTCGATGTACTTTGTCGTAACTTCTTTGATCAAATGCATAGTTGTTTCTTTGTTGATCAGAGACTTGATAATTCCCTGAAACATTAAGCACCATCGATTGATGTCTCAAATGGAACAAAGCATCCCGTTCTTTCTCAGATTTAGCAAGATAACTGAAATGAATCTTTTGTTTCTTCTTTGTCCGTCCCATAAAAGTCACCCAATCGCCATTTAATTTTACGGTGTCTGATAGGATCGTTACTTGTTCCGTTACGTTTTTGTTATCAATTGGTGGTGTCTCTTTTAGCAAGCAAGAAAATAAAACAGCTGTGCTACAAAACAAGGAGATACAAGCAATTGTTTTATTTTCTTTCAGTAAAAAAAACAAAAAAATCCAACGAAGATCAAACGATAATACCATTTGTCTGTACTATACATAAGACAGATAAGAATCGAAGAAATCGCTGGAAAAACCAATCGATTTTGCATTTGGTCGCAAAATACGCTAAACATGTTCTCCTGATAACTCTTTTTGCAGTTTCGCAAAATGAGTAGAGTCCAGAGAAACTTGGTGCACGCTTACACCTAATTGTTTGATTAATGATTGTGCATAAGAATCGTTACGATAATCATGTAAATAGTTGATTTTCTTTATACCTGCTTGCAATAAAGCTTTTGTACAGGCTAAACAAGGAAAATGTGTCACATAAATTTCTGATCCTTCGGTGGGAATGCCTAGTTTCGCACATTGCAACAACGCATTCATTTCTGCGTGGATCGTTCGCAAGCAATGTCCATCTACAACATAACACCCCTCATCAATACAATGGGTATCCCCACTTACTGCGCCATTGTATCCTCCAGCAATGATCCGTTTTTCCCTTACTAAAGTCGCACCGACTTCCAATCTCGTGCAAGTACTTCTTAAAGATAGTAATACTGCTTGTGCCATAAAATATTGATCCCAAGGAATCCGTTCATTGCTCATATTCTTCACCTCTGTCTTTTATTCTATAGTAATTGTAACGAAGTTTTTCATTTTTTCAACTGTCTTTTGACCAATTCCAGATATTTCTTGAAGTTCCTCGACGGATTTAAAGGATCCATTGTCTTGTCTGTATTGAATGATTTCTTGCGCTTTTTTTTCACCAATTCCTGGTACTTGCTGTAGTTGTAAAGAATCTGCCGTATTTAGATTGATTTTTTCTTGTGGTACTTTCGACTCACCAATTTCAGTATCTTCCTCGTGATCCGAATATTTTTCTTCTATTTCTTCTCCAATCTCAGGTACATATAATAATTGTTGGTCTTTGATTTTCGCTGCAAAATTGATTTGTTTTTCGTCGGCAACGTCAGTGAACCCACCTGCTTTTTGTATTACGTCGAAAACTCGTTCTTCTGCCGTAAAAGCATACATGCCCGGTCGATTGACTGCTCCTTTGACATCGACGTAAATCGTTGGATAAACCGTTGTTTCTGTTGTTTCTTCCATTAACTCTTTTGACTGTTGACTTTCTTGAGTCAAATTGGCCATTAATTCTTCATTTGAATATGACGTCATAAGTATTTGGTTTTTCGTTTTGTGATAAATAGAGTATCCAGCCAATCCAATAAGCGTCATTAATCCCAGAATAATCAGAGCTCCACAAATAATAAGCTTTGGCGAAGCGAAAATTTGCTGATAGATTTTTTTCATTCTGTCGTCCTACTATTCTATTATTCTACTCGATGTATCGACTCGGCAATTTTAGCCTTTTTTTGACTCTTAACTAAAAGTTTAAACAACACGTTTCCTTTCATTGATTTTTAAAGAGTATTTTGCTCTTCACTATTAATTACGTAAAAGAATTTTTTCTTCTTGAGATCATAAAAAATATTGCCACCTACGCATTATATGGAATGATCATGGATTTGGGTGAAGTATCCACTGTTGCTATTTTTGCTTAAAGCAAAAAATAAGCAGAGAAAATCTCGAAAATAATGAATTATTTTCTACCTTCTCTGCTTATTTTACATTTTCACCGTACTGGACTGAACGTCTAGTCCGAGTAATATTTTTAAAGGTTCGTTTATTTTAATGTTTCTAAATAATCGAGGGCATCTTGTACGGTTTTTACTGGTACAATTTTCATTGATGTGTTTAATTCTTCAGCCGCAGCTTTTGCTTCTTCATAATTGGATTTAATCTCTGGATGTTCTTTTTTAATTTCATCAGAGATCGGATCATCCGGTGCAAAGAAAATCTCTACTCCTGCTTTGTCAGCACTAGCCACTTTTTTATCAATTCCACCGATACGCCCAACTTCTCCTTGGCTATTAATTGTTCCAGTACCAGCAATTTCTTTTCCATGTCGAAGATTTTTATTAGTCAATTGCTCATAAATTTCAAGAGTGAACATCAAGCCAGCAGAAGGACCACCAATTGATCCAGAGTTGATTGAAACAATCGTATCTGCTTTTATCTCTGTATGGTCGGTCAATGTGATTCCGATACCTGCTTTCTTATCTGTTGGTAGTTCAATCAATTTTCCAGAAGTTTCTTTTTCTTTTCCATCATGAAGATAAGTAATGGTTACTACATCATTTACTTTTTTACTTTTCACATACTTCATAAATTCTTCTGCACTTTTGAACGTATGGCCATCGACTTTCGTTACTGTATCACCTACTGTTAATTTTCCATAAAAATTCGAATTTTTTTCAACGCTCATGACATAGACACCTTTAAAATCCATTTTATAAGGTAAGCCTGCCAATTTTAATGCTTGTTCAATCGCTGCATTTTGTGAAGACTCCATATAATAATGTTGGATTTGATCGTATTCTTCGTTTGTCGCTCCTCCTGTTAACTCTTCGGCGCTGATCACGTCTTCAAATGAGGATAACTTTGCTTTGATAGCCGTAAAAGCCGTGGCTTGGCGAATCCCAACCGAGGTCAACGAAAAGGAACCTGTTTCTTTGTCTTTTTGACCATTTACTGTGATTAACTCTTTTAAATCAATCGTTGCTCCTGGCGCTTCCACATAATAAGGAAGTGGAACTACCACAAACCCAATCACAAAAATCCCTAGAAAAATAACAAGAATTGTCTTTAGCCATTTCTTAAAATCCATCGGTTTCACTCTTTCTAGCTAACGCTTCATTAATAATAGGAGGAAGATAGACACTGACATCTCCACCAAAATACAAGACTTCCTTTAGAAGACTCGAACTAACATGACTATATTCTGCTTTTGCCAATAAAAAGATCGTTTCCACTTCTTGATTTAAATGATGATTCATTTGTGCAATATCTCGTTCATATTCAAAATCTTTGACACTACGAATCCCACGAATAATTGCTTTAACATTCAATTCTTTGGCTGTTTCAACTGTTAATTGATTTTCTTGGTGAATCACTTTGACATTTGAAAGGTGTTGCACGGATTGAGTGATCAGTTCCACCTTCTCATCTGCCGTAAACAGATTTTTTTTTGAGGTATTCACAAAAACCCCAACAATGACTTCATCAAACATTTTTGCTGCTCGTTCAATCATGTCTAAGTGTCCGTTAGTTAATGGATCGAAACTTCCTGGAAATAATGCTTTTTTCATTGTTCATCCTCTTTTCTGTAAATAGTCACAGAAGTAATCCCATAAATTTGTTTTCTTATTTGGGTAAAACTGGCTATCCGTTCAGGCAACTCAACTGTTTTATCTGTTTCACATACGATGATAGCTGATTCTTTCAAAAGATCCAATTCAGACATTTTAATGATTTGATCAATAATTTTTTGTTTTGCATAAGGGGGATCCAGAAATAAAAAATCGAATTTACACTTGTCATGTGCCAGTTTTTCAATGGCTCTATCAGCATCAAGTTTCAACGTCGTAAACTTTTCTGGTTCCTTAGTGATTTCAATATTTTCTTTGATTACTTGTAATGCCTGATAATTTTTATCGACACAAAACGCATGACCACAGCCTCGAGAAACGGCTTCAATCGCTAATGCGCCACTACCAGAAAAAAGATCCAGTACTTCTTCTCCGTTAAAATAAGGGCCAATCATATTGAAAATCGATTCTTTCACTTTGTCTGTTGTAGGTCGTGTGTTTGCTCCTGATAAGCTTTTTAAACGGCGTCCGCCATAATTTCCTGAAATAACTCGCATTTACTCACTCCTTAAAAACGTACTGCTATCAGTATACCAAAAAAAAAGATAAAAAAACTTGGTTCGCACGGAATTTCGTGCTTTCTCAAGTTATTTTTATCTTTTTTGTTTCTTATATAAAGAATCAAAGAGAAACTAAAATACATGGTCAGCTAAACGTATTTTCGTTTTGATTTCCTCTATTTCAAATCCTTCTTCTTTTACTTCTTGTTTTGAGCCGATTTTTTCAGCAAAGTTCATTTCAATATCCGGACGATAAGATCGCTCCACATTCCGAACAAAATGCAATTTTTTAATACGTTCTTCAGTTTGCTCAAATGTCTCTTCATTTAAATACAATACAACGTATTTCATTTTTCGTGACACATAGTGAAGTAATCCAAATTTCTTTAAGTTTTTTAATTGTTTCAAACTATATACCCAGACAATCAAACCACGGCGTTTCGTTAGTTGAAACTCATTTTTCTCATCCATGACAGTTCCCTCCACATCCACTGTGCTTCCTATTTTCAAAAAAAGGATTTCCTGCATCAATTTTGATTGTTAAAGAAACCGTTTCAGCAAGTTGTTGACCGATTTCATCTAATATTTGTTGTAATTGATTTTCTGCTAATCGAAATTTAGCGACTTGTTCATTTAGATCAAGTTTTCTTTTGGCTTGACGGACAACGAGTTTTCTTTCACGAAACTCCGGTGCATAATTCTGATAGAGCGCTACTTTTTCATATTGCTCTTTCTTCTTAGAAAAATCAGCCAATAGCGCTTTTACTTCCGTTGATTGTTCCATTTGTTTCTTCGCATTTAGATATTCTTTCATCGTGTTACTTTCTTTTATACTCTTAAACAAATAGTTACATTGATCTTCCAATGCGAACAATTTCTCATTGATTATCACTACTATCGGTACGCTCCTTCTCTATTTCTTGCAACAAGATTAACATATTTTCTTTTGAAAAAGCAATTCCCAATAATTCCGAAGTATTTGCTAAAAAACGATCATGATAATAAGGATCACTATATAAAAATAAAAAGGTAAACGTTGGATCAATGACTGGATGAGAAAAGACACCATTTGTTTGCGTAAGCTTTCTCTTTGCCAATAATTGATTGAACTCGTCTGTTGTCAACGTAAATTTAGCTGTCGTTTTGGCACTCCCATTTACTTGTTGCCATGTTGCCAGTCTTTCTTTTGATAAAATACCTTCTGGTTTATTCAAATAGTCTGTTAAGAGTAATTTTGTTTGCATAGAAAAATTAGTTGACTGTTGGTAAAGTGGTAATTCGTCTAAATATCTCAATTCGTTCAATAATTGGACACTATGCACTTCTTTTTCCTGATTGATTTGTTCCCAATCCACTTGTTCTTCTACTTGATATTGTGGCAAATCTTCACCAAACACTTGATAAGGCAACAACTTCAATAAACTTTCTTTATCCAAATAAACGATTGAAAACAAACCATTACTACTTTGATCAAAAAATAAAATAGCAAACGTTTCATTATTAAAAGCAATTAACGGACGATAATTCATATCCTCTTCCATTAATTCTATTCCAATTTCCGCATCATTATATTGGAAGTTAAAGTTCGTGTAGATCGTTGTGATTTCGGTTAGATCTTGCATCGTCATTCCTAAAGAAAAAGGGGCAACATTCGTCTTATCCGCATTCAATACTTTGATCGTTGACACTTGGTCATTTTCAATATTAGCTTCAAAAGACAAGTGATTGACTTGGTCTTTATAATACCTCGTTTCAAAACCAAACCCACTAGTCATCCGTTCATAAGGTTCACCATAACGTTGTTCTAATTCAGCAACCGACTGACCCACATACATAGAAAAACCAGTTGTTTGAAGTTTCTGGTATTTCCAAGCCGTCATCTGATTTTGTATCTGTTGTTCTTGGTTCTTTTTTCCCTCAATTTTAGGGGGAAACCATACCGGCTCCATGTAAAATGCAATGATCACTGATAATAATATCGCACCAAACAAACCTAGCCGTTTCATTTTTTCCCCACCTTTACTTTTCAGTCACTTCAATCAACAAGTCTCCAGAAGCAATCGCATCACCATTAGCAACATAAACATGCGCAACCTCACCATCAAAGCGAGCTTCGATTGCTGTTTCCATTTTCATCGCTTCGGTGATCATCAAAGTATCACCTTTTTTGACAAGATCACCTTTTTTGACTAATACATCTAACACGGATCCAGACATCGTTGCACCAATCTGCTCACGATTTGTTGGTTCTGCTTTGATACGTGTTTGTACGGTACTGATAATTGAATGGTCTTTTACCGTAATTTCACGACGCTGCCCGTTTAAATTAAAGAACAACACACGATTGCCTTCAATATCTGGTTCGCCGATTTCATCTAAGCGAATAATCAAAATTTTTCCTTTTTCGATTTGGACATTGACAGTTTCACCTAAACGTATTCCTTGGAAGAAGGTAGGTGTATCAAGCAACGTTACTTCCCCAAATTGGTTGTAAGCTTTTTGATAATCCAAAAACACTTGTGGGTACATTAAGTAACTTAGCACTTCTTCACGTTTTGGTTCATAGCCAATTTTTTCCGCTAACTCTGCTTTGACTTGAACAAAATCAATCGGTTCAGCTAAGCTGCCAGGTCGTTGTGTTATTGCTGGACGCCCTTTAAGAATAATTTTTTGTAGTTTTTCAGGGAATCCACCTACTGGCTGTCCTAACTCTCCTTGGAAGAAGGTGATCACCGACTCCGGAAAACTTAACGTCTCGCCTTTTTCATAGATATCTTCTTCCGTCAAATCATTTTGAACCATGAACAGCGCCATATCACCGACGACTTTTGAAGAAGGAGTGACCTTCACAATATCGCCGAACATCAAATTAACTGTATGATACATTTGCTTGATCTCATCCCATTTATTACCTAGACCCACAGCTTTTGCTTGCTGTTGCAGATTTGAATATTGTCCACCAGGCATCTCGTGCATATACACTTCCGTTTCAGGCGCATTCAAGCCATTTTCAAATGGTTTATAATACATGCTCACATCTTCCCAGTAATGGTTTAATTGTTGGGCATTTTGAATATTGATTTCTGGTAATCTTGGTCCGTTTACTAATGCATAGTACAAGCTACTCATGCTTGGTTGGCTAGTATTTCCACTCATGGCACTCATGGCAACATCCACGATATCTACGCCAGCTTTTGTTGCTGCTGAATACGTAATAATTCCATTACCACTTGTATCATGGGTATGCAGATGAATCGGCAACTCTGTTGTTTCTTTCAATTCGCTAATCAAACGATAAGCTGCTTGTGGTTTAAGTAATCCAGCCATATCTTTAATAGCGATAATATGCGCACCAAGTTGTTCTAACTCTTTGGCCATTTCTTTGTAATACTGGACATTATATTTTGCCCGACTAGGATCATTGATATCTCCCGTATAACAAATTGCCGCTTCAGCGATTTTTCCTGTGTCTCGTACGGCTTGAATACTTTTTTCCATTTGTGGCAACCAGTTCAAACTGTCAAAGATTCTAAATACATCAATCCCTTGAGCCGCTGATTCTTTCACAAATTCTACTAATACGTTATCTGGATAATTGGAGTATCCGACTGCATTTGACCCTCTAAATAACATTTGTAAAAGCGTATTTGGCATCAAGGAACGGATTTTTCTCAAGCGTTGCCAAGGATCTTCATTTAAGAAACGGTAAGCCACATCAAAAGTCGCGCCGCCCCACATCTCACTTGAGAATAATTCAGGTAATCCTTCCCCAGTTAATTGGGCAATTCCTTTAAAATCTTTTGTACGCACGCGGGTGGCTAATAAACTTTGGTGTGCATCTCTAAAGGTTGTATCGGTCAATAATAGATTTTCTTGGGATTTAATCCAACGAACGACACCATCTGCACCATCCGTATCTAAAACATTTTTTGCGGTGAGGTAATCGGTACGCTTCATTAAGTTTTTCGGTAAACGTGGGGAGTCATAGTATGGTTTTTCCCTATTTTCAATCCCTGGAAAGCCATTTACTGTGATCTCTCCAATATATTTCATTGTTTTATTCCCTCGATCACGTAGGCGTGGAAACTCAAACAACTCTTTCGTATTATCAATAAAGGTTGTTTTGGCATGACCAGATTGAAACTCTGGATGAGAAATCACATTTAACATAAATGGGATATTTGTTTTCACACCTCTGATTCGGAACTCTTTCAAGCAACGAGCCATTTTTTGGATTGCTGTCTCAAAATCAGCGGCATGGGTACATACTTTTACCAGTAAAGAATCAAAATAAGGCGTTACGACATATCCAGCGTAAGCATTTCCCACATCTAATCGCACGCCAAAACCACCTGGTGAACGATAAGTGTCGATTTTCCCTGTATCTGGAAGGAAATTATTTAATGGATCTTCTGTGGTGATACGACATTGAATGGCTGAGCCATTCAATTGGATATCTGCTTGTTGAGGTAATCCAATTTCTTTGTGTAAGTCTTTACCTTGTGCAATCAATAATTGAGTGGTAACGATATCCACATCTGTGATCATTTCAGTAATCGTATGTTCTACTTGAACTCGTGGGTTGACTTCGATAAAATAAAAATCATTTCCTTCCACCAAAAATTCAACAGTACCAGCATTCACATAGCCGACATGTTTCATCAACTGCACAGCTGCTTCACAAATTCGTTCACGTTGTTCATTCGACATGGAGACACATGGCGCTACTTCAACTACTTTTTGATGGCGTCTTTGGACAGAACAATCTCTTTCAAATAAATGGATGACATTTCCGTGGGTATCTCCTAAAATCTGAACTTCAATGTGTTTAGGATTGGCAATGTATTTTTCGACATAAACTTCATCACTGCCAAAAGCTGCTTTTGCTTCACTTTTTGCTCGTTCATATCCTTCACGTGCACTTTTTTCATCTTGGGCAACACGCATACCTCGTCCACCGCCACCTAGAGCAGCTTTGATCATAATCGGATAACCATAACGTTCAGCAAATGAAAGGACATCCTCTACCTTTTCGACAGGGCCATCTGTTCCTGGAATAGAAGCAATGCCTGCTTCAATTGCAGCGGCTTTGGCTTTAATTTTATCTCCAAAAATATCTAAATGATGTAAGTTTGGTCCTACAAAAGTGATACCTGCTTCTTGACATCGTTTTGCGAAACTTAGATTTTCGGATAACAATCCATATCCTGGATGAATCGCGTCTGCCCCACACGATTTTGCAATAGAGATGATTCCTTCAATATCCAAGTAAGCATCAATCGGTTTTTTTCCTTCTCCAATTAAGTAAGCTTCATCCGCTTTAAAACGGTGTACCGAATACTCATCTTCTTTTGCGTAGATACCTACAGTTTTAATTCCTAATTCTGTACATGCCCGAAAGACACGTACGGCAATCTCTCCTCTGTTAGCAACTAAAACTTTTTCCATCGAACCACTCCTACATCTTTTTAGTATAAACCTAAACTTTTTCGTTTTTCATCTGCACTGATATTTAATACAAACCCCACACAGATGGACAACATCAATAGACTCGAGCCACCTTGACTCAAAAACGGAAACGTAATCCCCGTCAAAGGAATCACACCAGTAATCCCTCCAAGATTAATAAATATTTGGATCAAAAACATAGCGCCAATTCCAATACATAATAACGAATTGAAAGGATCTTTTGAGCGAATACCTACTAAAAAGATACGAACAATCATAAAAAATAGTAAGGCAAGGATTAAAATCCCCATAATTACGCCTAACTCTTCTACAACGATAGCATAAATAAAATCTGTTTGTGCTTCTTGTAAAAAACCTTTTTTCTGGATGCTGTTTCCTAGTCCTCTCCCAAAAAGACCACCATTAAACATTGCATAGTAGCCATTCACCAGTTGATGACCTTTATTTAATTCATCTGAAAAAGGATTTTGAAAAATGGCGAACCGATTATAAACATATTGTAAACGTCCAGGAAAAATTTTCCCGTGGGTGATATTGATCAGCCAAATAGCAAAGATACTTAGACCGACACCACCAAAACCCACAATCAACGTATAAATATAATTGATGCCACTTGCTAAGAGCAAGACTAAAATAATCAAAAAAATAACCGTTGCGTTCCCAAAGTCAGGTAAGATTGCTACTAATGCCGTTAGTGCCAACACAAGTAACATTGGTCTTTTGACTGTCGCAACAAAATCTGTTTGGACACTTTTTTGTCTTTTAGATAAGGTCAAAGCTAAGTACCAAACCACAATAATTTTTAAGTATTCAGCTGGCTGAAGGGAGAAACCGCCAATATCCAGCCAACCTTTCGCTCCGTTTCTTTCTTCTCCAAAAAATAAAACAATTAAAAGTAAAATGGTCAGGACAGCGATCGCTGCCATGATTAATCGTTGATTTTTCAGTACTTCAATTTTCATTTTATAAAGAAGCCCAATTGCTACTAAGCTGATGCCCCAAAATAAACTTTGATTAAAAAAAGAGGCAGATGGGTTACTTCCATTTTCTAGTAATAAATATGATGATGAACTATAAACCATAATTAATCCCAGAATACACAAAATCAAATATGGGATAAAAATACTATAGTTTAATAAATGCCTTTTTTTTACTTTCTTAGGCAAGTTTATTCCTCCTTGCCGATTTCTTTTTTATCATAATTTTCTTGATAAACCTCACTATATAAACGGTTCAGTTCACGCTCTAATTCACTCAGCAGTAACTGTCCTTTTGACTTGTCGATTATTCCCACACGAATGGCAAATCCAACCTGTTGTGAGAAGCCATACATTTGTGTATCGACGACTTCTTCAAACGCCTTACATTGTGAGATACACAAACTATTTTTTTGATTTTTAATCAAGCGTTTGATTCGTTCTGCTTCATCTTTAAGCACTTGAACTGCCACTTCATTTGACAGAGAATCCATCTACGCCTACCCCCATTCTAAGTTTATTAATTATAACATACTTAAAATTATAACGGGGAAAATTCCCAGTTTTCTCCCGTGGATTTTCCTATTTTTTTATTTATTTGAATATCAATTATTCTTAACAAAAATATTGGCTGTACTCTCAGATAGTGGTTCATTCATTCGAATGAATAATCCCTAAAAAGGACTCGCCATATTTATCAAGTTTACTTTGCCCTACGCCTTTTATCTGCAATAAAGAAAGACGATCTTTGGGACGTTTTTGACTCATTTCTTTTAAGGTAGCATCCGAAAAAACAACATACGGGGGCACACCTGCTGCAGAAGCTAAATCGGTTCGTAATTCCCGTAATGCTTCAAATAATGTATCTGTTTTTTCATCAGAAAGTTGTTGCACTTTTTTTGTTTCTTTCTTGAACACTTTTTGTTTTCCTTTTAACACCTCAATGCCAAGTTCAGTGATTTTTAACGTAGGATACTCACCGTTCATAGAGAATAAGTAACCGCCGGAAATAAGGTATTCGATTAACTGTAAAATATCTTTTTGAGCCCATTTTTTTAATAAACCATACGTAGATAACTTTTCAAATCCCCACATTTTCACTTTCTGATCTTTTGAACCAGCCAATACCTTCATCAATAATTGTTTCCCATAATTTTCACCCATACGTTTTAAACAAGATAAAACCATTTGCGTTTCCGTCGTTACATCCACTAGCTCACGATCATCTAAGCAATTACCACATCGATTACAGGGAAGACTATCTTCACCAAAATAAGAAAGAATATATTGTTGCAAGCATGACTCAATGTAAACATATTCGGTCATTGCTTTTAGTTTTTGATACTCTTTTTGTTTTTGTGATTCTTCGCGCTGTGATTGTTGAATAAAAAATTTTTGGATCTGAATGTCTTGAGGGGAAAATAATAAAATGGCTTCACTTAAAAGGCCATCCCGTCCCGCACGACCTGCTTCTTGGTAATAGGCCTCTAGTGAACCAGGAATCTGGTAATGAACAACAAAGCGAATATTGCTTTTGTTGATCCCCATACCAAAAGCGTTGGTCGCAACAAGTAATTCCGTACGATCGTATAAAAAATCCTCTTGGACTGCTGTGCGCTGACTTTCACTCATCCCACCGTGGTATCGACCAACATTAAACTTAAATTTTGTTAACAAATGATAGATCCGATCCACTTCTTTACGCGTTGCAGCATAAATGATGCCTGATTGCTTTTGATTGATTCGAAGATATTCAATTAAATATTGTTCCTTTTTCTGGTCTTTCACTACATGCAAACGAAGATTTTCACGTGCAAAACCGGTTTGAATATGATTTTTAAATGGTATTTTTAATTGTTTTTTGATGTCTTCAGCTACATTGACCGTGACTGTTGCCGTTAAAGCTACAATAACCGGTCGTTGTTCCAAGTCGTTTAGCGTATTTGCCATTTGCAGATAGCTTGGCCGAAAATCATGCCCCCATTGTGAAATACAATGAGCTTCGTCAATCGCAATTAGTTGGAGATTCCATCGCTTTAATGATTGAATAAAATCGTTCATAATAAAGCGTTCAGGAGCCACATATAACAATTGAATACGATGCTGATCAAGCAAACGAAACCGTTTTGCTGTTTCATAACTATCTAAAGAACTATTGATAAATGTCGCTGAAATTCCTAATTGGTTTGCGGCATCCACCTGATCTTTCATCAAAGAAATCAAAGGTGAAATAACGATCGTTATCCCGTCAAGCATTAGCGCTGGCAATTGGTAACAGATTGATTTCCCGCTGCCAGTTGGCATAATTCCAAGAACATCTTCACGAGCCAATACTTTTTGGATTATTTCCTTTTGTCCAGGTCGAAATTCTTCGTAACCAAAGTATTCTTTTAATTTTTCGTTCATCTGATCCCTCCTTTTTATTTGATTTATACATAACAAGGTAATCATCTATCATTCCCAATTAAAATACGTTAAAACTATTTTACTTCTCAATTAGAAGAAGAACAACTCTCTTTTTGTGAAACCAAAGGTGTTTGTGAAACAAAATGCACTCTATTTTAAAACTTCTAAAAAACTTTTAATAAACTTTTAGCGTTTTTATTGAATTTTTCTTTTACTTTTTCTTAACTTCTCCACAGCAATAAAAAAGATCAACTCATCGAATAGATAAGTTGACCTTTCCAACCATAAGTGGATTATTTTTTCTTTTTAGAAGCTTTTTCCCGTGCATTTTTGTTCAAGATTTGTTTTCTTAAACGAATACTTTCAGGCGTTACTTCACAGTATTCATCATCGTTTAGAAACTCTAAAGACTCTTCTAAAGTTAATTGTTTTGGTTTTTTAATTACTGATGTTTGGTCTTTCGTAGCAGAACGAACATTAGTCATTTGTTTTGCTTTTGTGATATTGACTGTCAAGTCATTGTCACGACTATTTTCACCAATAATCATTCCTTCATAAACTTCCGTACCAGGTTCAACAAAGACTGTACCACGTTCTTCAATACTCATAATGGAATAGGTAGTTGCTTTCCCAGTATCAATAGAAACTAATGCCCCTTGATGACGTCCACCAATTTGTCCTGGAAGCATTGGTAGATATTGATCAAATGTGTGGTTCATAATTCCATAGCCACGGGTCATTGAAAGGAACTCAGTCGAATAGCCGATCAAGCCACGAGCTGGAGTTAAAAATGTCAAACGGATTTGTCCATTACCAGTATGAATCATGTCTTGCATTTCACCTTTACGTAGGCTCAATGACTCAATGACACTTCCCATATACTCTTCAGGAGTGTCAATTTGTACTCGTTCAAATGGTTCACATTTAACGCCATCAATTTCTTTTTCAATGACTTCAGGACGAGATACTTGTAATTCATATCCTTCACGGCGCATATTTTCAATCAAAATGGATAAATGAAGTTCGCCACGACCAGAAACAGTCCATGCATCTGGAGAGTTTGTTGGTTCAACACGTAAAGATACATCTGTCTGTAGTTCCGCCATTAAGCGTTCTTCAATTTTACGTGCTGTGACATATTTTCCTTCACGTCCAGCAAATGGTGAATTGTTCACTAAGAATGTCATTTGCAAAGTAGGCTCATCAATGTGTAGAATTGGTAATGCCTCTTGATGATCCACAGGAGTCACTGTTTCACCGACGAAAATATCTTCCATCCCTGATACCGCGATTAGGTCACCTGCTTTAGCTTCTTCAATCTCTAAGCGTTTTAACCCAAAGAAACCAAATAATTTTGTGATACGGAATTTTTTCACTGATCCATCTAATTTTAGTAAGGCTACTTGATCCCCTACTTTGATTGATCCACGGAAAACACGACCAATTCCGATACGTCCCACATAATCATTATAATCAAGTAATGATACTTGGAATTGTAATGGCTCATCACTATTATCTACAGGAGCAGGAATTTTTTCGACAATTGTATCAAAAATTGGTGCCATTGTTGGTTCTTGATCAGCTGGATCATCGGATAAACTAGATGTTCCGTTTAACGCTGATGCATAGATCACTGGGAAATCTAATTGATCATCGTCTGCACCTAATTCAATAAATAACTCTAATACTTCATCCACAACAAATTCAGGTCGTGCAGATGGTTTGTCGATTTTATTTACTACAACGATTGGTGTAATATGTTGTTCCAAGGCTTTTTTCAATACAAAACGTGTTTGTGGCATGGTTCCTTCGTATGCATCTACGACTAAAACGACACCATCCACCATTTTCATGATACGTTCCACTTCACCACCGAAGTCTGCGTGTCCTGGGGTATCCATAATATTTACACGAATCCCTTTATAGTCAACTGCTGTATTTTTTGCTAAAATCGTGATTCCACGTTCTTTTTCTAGGGCATTTGAATCCATCGCACGTTCTTGTAATTGTGTGTGTGCGTCTAACGTATCTGATTGTTTCAATAATTCATCAACCAATGTGGTTTTTCCGTGGTCAACGTGGGCGATAATCGCTACGTTGCGGATATCATTTCTATAGTTCAATGTAACTAACTCCTTCTCGGTCCTTTATGACAGTGCAATTTTACTCGACTGTTTATTATAGCAGATTTTTTTCATGAAATATAGTGAAATGTTTTCATTTTTTCGAGAAAATTAATAAACTTCACTAAATCCTACTTAAATGTCAAGTTTTTACATTATTTTTGTGGTTGATCAAGGAGTTCACGGATTTCTTTATACGCTTGCGGAGTTGCTCCAAGGTAATATTCTCGCCCTTTAAATTTTAGTTTTTCTCCTGAAATCCCACTATATTTCATACCTAATTCGTCTAGTAAAACATTCCCCGCAGCATAGTCCCATGGGCTTAGATTGCCGATATAGCCAATATGAGATCCTTTCAAGAGCGCAATCATTTCTAATCCAGCACAGCCATAAATTCGAACACCTAGACTTTTTTCACCAATCGTTCGGATATTCCAGCGATTATACCCCAAAAGATAGCCATTTACACCAAGAAGACCATTAGCCAAACGAAGGTTTTGAGGTTTGGGTAGTGGTTGTTCATCCATATAAACGCCTAGACCCTTTCCACCCCAATAAAGAACTTCTTTCATTACATCATAAATAAATCCAAGTTGCCCCACACCATTTTCATAAACACCAATCATGATACAGAAATTTTCTTGTTCAAGCACAAAATTTAATGTGCCATCAATCGGGTCAATCACAAAAACTTGACCATCTAAATTTTCTAATTCATTATATCCCTCTTCTTCGGCTAAGATTTTTGCTTCAGGATTATATATATGAACTTGATCAATTAAAAACGACTGAATTTCACGATCCATATTCGTTACAAGATCTTTTCGATTCGTTTTTTCATCAATTGTCAGTTTTTTTGTTGACGCCTCATGAATCATTCCAGCTGCCTCACGTAGCCAAACTTTGATTTGATTAATCAGCTCACGTTTTTCCATGTTCTCACCCATTCATTTTCAAAATTTTTTTAGGATTCTTCTTTGCTTCTTGAACCGTCCGATACAATGAATAACCTGAAACTTTTTCAAATTCTCTTCCTAAACGTTTTTCTTCGCCAATGGATTTAATCACCGTTTTAAATGCTTGGTAAGTTTTCAAAAATTTTGCATTATCAATGCCTTTTTCATTGGCTGTTTCTAAATCTTCCCACATTTTCATGACAATCACCATCTCTTGTGTGGTCCAATCTAAATCAAGTGGGTATTGGTAATCTTGCATAATCTCTTCTCCTATTCATGTAGTCAAACTCAGTTTATCATAGGAGGAGGTGCTTCACCAAATAGATTTGATTATTTTTATCGTCATAATATAATTATGGTCAACTTAATTGAAGTAAGAAATTTCTAAAAGAAATAAAAAAGGTCAAGACAACATTTTGCCCTAACCATAGTGACTATCTATAAAGGAATAATTGATCTACTCTTCTTTTTATCGCACGGTTCACCCAAGCTAGGATCTCATTGACACTGTTTTTTTGATTTTGGGTGTTCGTTTGTTCTATATTAGTATGAATTGCTGTTTGTATAACTTCTTTCATTGTTTTTGGTCCATCTGGCTGACTTAATGGTTCACTTAAAGAATAGCTTGTTGATGGGCGACTTGTTTCTGCTAGTTCTGGTGTTTTGGCTTTTGATGATCGCTCTTCTAATGATTTTGGCCAATCTGAATCATTTAGTGCTTTACTTACAAGGTAATTAGTTGAATTTGCCGGCTCTTCCATTGTATTAGTATACGTTTTGAGTTTGTCACAGTTTAGTTTATATTCTTTATCGTATTTACTATATTGTGGAAAGGTAAATTTCTTTAATTGGTATTCATTATCATACACGTTGTCTTTAAAAAACATTCTTTCTAATTTCTTTAACTCGGGAATTTTTTCTACCCACTTCCGAAAGGTACTTCCCTTTATACCATTTTTTTCAGTAAATTTTAAACAACTATTTACTTTCTTTTCACATATCTCTTGTGCATATTTCATAAGCAACTCTTTTATTTCATCTTTGGAGCGTATAGTATACTTTCCTCTTTTTAACGCATAACTCACCTGATTTGATATTCTCTTTTGATTTTGTGTGATCGGTTGTTCCATAGTTGTCTCATCTATTATCTCGCTATTTATATTAGACAAATCTGTTTGGTCGTTTATATCAGGTCCTAATAAATACAACATTTCATTTAGTTCTTGGATGTCTATTGTTTTGTACTCTTCGTTTACTCCTGAATTTTCGGCTATTTGTGTTACTTCTTCTATTATTCTTTGACAATCTAATTGACTTAAATCTTCACTTAAATATGTGCTTGTTGATGGGCGACTTGTTTTTGCTAGCTCTGGCGTTTTAGCTCTTGGTAGTAGTTCTTCACTTAGAGGGCGATTAGTGGGAACGTTCTCTAAACCACTTGCTAGTTCTCCCATTGTATCGGTATACGTCTTGTGTTTTTCATAGATTTTTTTTTCTAACCTTATTATCTTTGGGTATTCTTTTATCCAGAGACAAAAGGACTTGTATGGAAGATCATTTTTTACACAAAAATCAGAACGATTACTGCACTCCCCTTCCATTCTCCATTGCTCGTATAAGTTAACACACTTTATTTTATATGCATCATCGTATCTTTTACCGTCCCTTATGTAGTCGAAATACTTTTTTTCTAATTCTCTTATCTCTGGAGCATCTTTTATCCAATACGTCAAGGTACTTTCCCGCACACCATTTTCTTTACTAAATTTTTTGCGACTACTTATTTTCATTTCACGTATCTCATGCGCATATTTCATAAGCAATTCTTTTCTCTCTGCTTTAGATCGAATGGTATATTTTCCTCTTTTTAACGCTGGATTTACTTCATTTGGGTTATCCATATACTGGTCTCCTTTGCCATCAGATTTTTATTGATCAAAATGATCGTTTCCTAAATGAACTTGTCATAATGAATTTTTTATTTTTTTAAATCGTTTGCACTTAATATGTTTTTTTTATTTAGTGTTTACACTATTTTCATCAAAAAAATTAACAACTTGTCTTAATTGATGAGTATCTTTTACTTTTTTCTCACTCGAAACAAAGGTTATTTCTTTTGAATTTTTTTATTTTTTTAATCTGTATTCTGGTTTTTTTCTTCATATTTTTTGTATAGATAAAGCAATTTTTATAAAGCCTTTTCATTTACTAATAGAGTGAATCAATCTAAATTAAGTGGATATAGTAATCGTGCGTACTCTCTTCTGCTTGTAGCCAACCTTTTGACCAATCCTAAAAGATAGAAAAGTCCATGATAAAGTTTGATTTGGCGCATAGTTTCTCCTTATTTTAAAATCAACACTTCTATCTTATCGAGAGTAATCGCTCGTAAATCTTCTTGTTTCCAATGCTGTTTTTTGCTTCTTTACTAATGAAAAAGAAGCTGAATCTATTCGCTGATTCATCATACTTCTTTGGGCTGGATTTATTTGTTCATTACTCATTTTAGCTGATTGATCTAACTTTCTTTTTATCTCACCAATCACTCGTTCTAGTCTCTCCTTTTTATTTTGTATGTTCGGTTGTTCCCTAAATGTACTATTTATTACCTCATTATTTATATTAGATGTACTAAGCTGATTATTTAAATTAGTCCCTAATAAATTCGACATTTTATTCAATCTTTGTGCTTCATTTAATCCTGAATTTTCGGATTTTTGTATTACTTTTTCTATCGTTTCTTGCCCTTTTGAATCATTCAGTTCTTCCTTTACAGGATTATTAATAGAAAAGTACCTCAAACCATTTGCTGTCTCTCCCATTATGTCGGTATATGTCTTGTATTTGCTATAGGTTTTTTTTTCTAATTCTATTAACTCTGGTTTTTTTTTCACCCAATCCTTAAAGGTACTTTTCCGCACACGATTTTTTTCACTAAATTGCGTACGATTACTTATTTTCATTTCACGTAGCTCATGTGTATATTTCATGAGCAATTCTTTTCTCTCTGCTTTAGATCGAATGGTATATTTTCCTCTTTTTAACGCTGGATTTACTTCATCTGGGTTCCACATAAGCTGTTCTCCTTTAGCCATCAAATTTTTATTGATCAAAATGATCTTTTCCTAAATGAACTTTTTATTTTTTTAACCGCTCATTCTTAATATATTTTTTTAATTTAGTGTTTACTCTATTTTCATCAAAAGAATCAACAACTTGTCTTAATTGATGAGTGACTTTTACTTTTTTTCTCACTCGAAGCAAAGGCAATTTCTTTTGAATTTTTCTTATTTTTTAAAGAATTGATCACATAAAAGTACTTATTTCCAAACGTATATTCATCCATTAACATAGTTTCTTTCTCTTGTCACGTTGAAATGAATTCCTCCTATTTATCATGAGTAATCGCTTGTAAATACTTTTGTCTCCATGCTGTTTTTGGCTTCTTTACTAACGAAAGAGAAGTTGAATCTATTGGTTGGCTCACTCTATTCCCTTGAGCTGAGTTTATTTGTCCATTATTAGCTTCAACTAATTGTTCGCGCTTTCTTTTTAGTGAATGATTTCCTTGATCTACTATCTCTTTGAAACTATTTTTTTGATTTTGTGTGGTCGGTTGTTTTTTAACTGTCAAATCTAATGGCTGATTGTTTCTATTAAATAAACTTGTTTGGGTATTTAAATCAGTCCCTAATAAATTTGATATTTTATTCACTCCTGGAATGGCTCTTAATTTTTGTTCTTCATTTAATTTTAAATTTTTTGTTGCTTGTATCACTTCTGCTATTGTTTTTTGCTCTTCATTTAAACTTAAATTTTTTATTGCTTGTGTTACTTCTTCTAATGTTTTTTGCTCTTTTAAATCGTTTAGTTCTTTATTTACAGCATGATTAGTGGAAGAGTTCTCTAAAACACGGGCTGGTTCTCTCATTGTATTGGTGTACTTGTCATAAATTATTTCTTCTAATGCTAGTAACTCTGGGTATTGTTGTATCCAGTACCTAAAAGACTGGTCTTTTATATTGTTTTCTCGACAAAATTCCGCACGACTCTTGCACTTCCTTTCAAGTAGGTTTTGCTTATATAATCTAAGAGTCTTTAATTTATATGTATGATCATACCTACTATATTTAGAATACGTTCTTTCTAATTCTATTAACTTGGGAATTTTTTTTACCCATTTATGAAATGTCATGGATTTCACACCATTTTTTTTACTAAATTCCTCACGGCTCTTTATTTTATGTTCATATACCTCTTGCGCATATTGGATAAGTAAATTTTCTATTTCTTTTTTAGAACGAATGGTGAGCTGTCTTTTTTTTAACTTTGGTTTTACTTTACCTACTTTCCGCATAAGCTTATAGCTTTTAACAATCAAATTTTTAATTAATCCTGAATTTTTAATTGCTTGTATTACTTCTTCTAGTATTATTTTCCCTTTTGAATCGTTTCGTTCTTCATTTAGAGGACGTTTAGTGGAAAAGTCCTCTAAAACACTTATTGGCTCTCTTATTGTAGTAGTGTACTTTTTGCGTTTGCCATAGACTTTTTTTTCTAATTCTATTAATTCTGGGTATTCTATTACCCAATATCCAAAGGGCTGGTAGGGAATACCATTGTCTCTACAAAATTGCTTACGACTTGTACACTTCTTTTCAAATAGATGCTCTTTGTATAATGTAAGGGTCTTTAGTTTGTATGCATCATCATATTTGATATATTTTCCCGATATTTTTTCTCTATCTGTTTTTCCCATAAACTTGTCTCCTTTGTCAATTAGTTACATAATTATCGAAGTAACTGACCAACTATTCTCTCTTTTGTGTTTATTGAATAAAAAACTATTCTGAATTCCAAAAATTATATAGACAAAAGCAACTTTTTTATAAAATTCTTTCATTTACTAATTGTATAGAATGGTTATCTGGTTTTATTTTCCCGTTTTTATAAGGTTCAAAAGATTGTTTCGAGTCAAATCCTTTGTAGGCTGAAACTTGAGCTAGATAAATTTTTTCTGGAGCCAGAGTTATTCTTTTTTCAGCAACATGCAAAAAAATCTTTTTTTATATTTTTCAAGATACCTACTGACTTTACCCATTCTTGAAATTCATTCTTTGGAATACTTTTGCTTTTTACATTCTCAATCGAAAATTCATTTCCTTCTTTCTCATATAATGTAAGTAGAATTTGTGTAAACTTTTTCGCATACATCTTATCTTTTTTCTAATTCTTGACTTTCTTTTTTTATTTTTTCATAAGTTATCCCCTCTATCCATCCGTCTTTTATTTAACAAAATGTTCTTTTTATAAAAAGAATTTATCATACATTTTCTCTGAAAAACGTCCTCTTTATTTGTTTTTCAGAAAATTACGTTACTATGTTTATAAAAAACCATAAAATCATTTATTTTTCTAAGAAAAAATGGTCATGTAGATAAAATATGCCAAATTTTATTAAAATACTAAAAAAGTTGGAATAAAATTTATTCCAACTACAATTGCTACTTTGCCTATGAATAAAGTCAAAAAAGAAAATTTTTTCAATATTAGCTTTTATTTATACCCATCCAAACTCTTGACTTCCTATTCACATGGCAGCCTCTACTTATCTAAATTCAAGAGAAAACACCCCTCTTTTTAATTTAATAAACCTATTATTATTAGCATATTTTCTGAATACATCAATTGTCCAGTGTTCTGCTTCTGGATATAATCTTGCCGTTTTTTCAATGGCTTTTTTTGAATGATTAAAAATATGAGCTAAATCGCCTCCACTATAACATTGCCATTTTTTCTCGTCTGTGTATGTATCGCCACCCTCTAAATATTTTATTAAAACTTCTTCAACATTCTTCATTTTCCACATTTTATACTTTCCAAGAATATCTTGGGATATACAAAAATTACAATGATCTATTGCCTCTGTCATTACTCTATGGATTTCATTAACAGCAATTAAAATTTCCACTTTGCGATTAGTAACATCCAAATATTTGGCAATTTTATCAATATATTCATCATTTTTTAGAAGCATTATGCGTAATTCTTTAAAAAAAACATTCATTCCCAGATTTACTCTCTTGTTTTTTTCAACTATCCCTTCATTTATTTCTTTATTTATTGCTTCTTTAAATTTTTTAAATTTACCATAAGCCTCTATAGCTTCTTCTCTTACAAAAGAGGGATCATGTTCCGTAAGTAGAAGAGCAATTACCTTTAAATTTTCTTCATTATTTATAAAAAGAACTAAGCTAGGCGCTACGTATCTATTATAGTAATTTCTTTCACTTAACGGACCATTAAATAATGCAAATTCTACCTTTTTTTTAAAATAAGCAAGATCCCTACGATCCATTTGTTTTGCGCCCTCATATATATCATTATTCCCTTTCAACAAAAAGTCCTTTATACTTTTTTTCTCAAGTCTTTTCACCCTTTGTCTGTTTTTCTCAATATTTGCATCTATTTTTTTTTGTAAACTTTCTTCTATTCTTTTTATTATTTTATCGAATGCTTCTTCTGTTTGCACATTTTTATCGTCCATTGCTTCTATTTTCCCCTTTCTTTATTTGAAAAAATATTGATTATTAAATATCATCTACCTAAATTTAAAATTTTTATCTTGAATTACGACTGTTTGATTGAGACATTCTCCAAAAATTAATTCTATTTATTGGTCTATTATTATCGTAACTCCGAATCAATGCTTGAAATTTCTTTTCTGCTAGTCGCTTTTTGAAAGCGAGCTTTTCTTGTCCTTTATTGACGTCTATTAAACGTCGAAAATCTGGAAATCTCATTTCCTCAAAATAATATCCATTTCTACAATAATTATTGAGAACGGCTATTCTAGATTCGTTTTGGCATTCTATAAATAATGCTTGGATTCCTTCCAATAAAAAATTCTCACTCATTTGCGGCAATAATTCACTATGATAAATTCCTTTTCCTTCTTTTTTTAATATCTCTAATAAGGAAGGACCCTCGATTTTATGTTTTTCATAGATAATATTTTCAATTTCAGCATATTTCAGTGGCTCTCGCTCAAATAGATCTGATAAATGATCAAAATAGTGATAGGCGCTTCTAGTCATTATTTTATGGATCTTTTCATACTCGGCATGTCGCTCTATATTTTCAATGCTTGGATCGACGTAAATGCTATTCATTTCATTAATTTTCATTTTCCCCCTTTTTTCCCCTTATTTAATTAATTTTAAAAACAACGGTTCTAATTGATCATTTTTGTATATAACTCCTTAACGCTTTTCTCGATATTTTCTACTTTTGTATAATTTTGTATTGGTAGTTTTTGGAAAATCCATATTTTGATTTATTTGGGTTTTCTCCTTTGCTTTAGATTTGGCAGACGAAATATTTTGAGACAAACTAGATAAGTCTGGATGCCATTTTTTTGCTGTATCCTCCCCTTTTTCTTCAGCTATTTGTATCGTACCTCCATCCATAATAATATTTATTGCTTCAGGTACTTTAGTAAAAAAAAAGAATTGGTCCATTGAAATGTAGTATAGTAACTTGATTTTGTATCGCTTGCTTTGGTAACAAAGGAACATACGTTCTCCTTGTCGATGAAGAGCATTTGTCCCTATTGTTTTCTGTAAGATTTAATAAACTATGTTCCTGCTTATCTTGTATCTCTTGAACAGTAAAAATATGAGACTCATTATCCTTTTTATTTATAGTTGCTTCTGTTTGTTTACTGTTATTTTTTGCTGGTTGTTCGTTCAATATTTCTAAGAATGATGGCTCTGTTTCTTTAGCATCTTCTAATTGATTTAATAGGTCAAATATCGAACTGCTCTCAACTATAGGTGCAGGGTAATTTTTTTCTTTGTTATCTCTTGAATTAGAATCCACTTTCTCAAAACTTTTGCTCATATGACCCTTTTCATCTATTTCTCTTTCATTTTGTAGATTAGTTTCTACTATGCTTTGCATTTCATGATCGAAGACTGGAATTTCTTGTTCTCCCAATATTTTTTCTAGCG
>NZ_BJWF01000002.1 GCF_007990225.1 Enterococcus villorum
AGCACCGTTTAAGAAGAGGTCGCAAATAGCATGGTCTGCTTCAAGAATTAAGAAGAAAAATGTGAAAATAACTACTCATATTTTTTCATTTTTAGGCTTATTTCAAGGAACTGATGCTGTAAACACCGTATACACATACCTAGAGTTTGTGGCGAAAGTATTCTTTACTTTTCCCCAGACTCTTTTTTTGTAGTCTACGCTCTAATTAATGGATTTTTCTAATTAAACTGAAATCGGTTATTGTAATTCCATAATCAAAAGGAACAAACATAAAAAGCGTATTGTTTGCTTTGGTTACCAGGGTGTATTGTACACTTGATTTAAAGACTGATTGAGCTTTTGTAAAAAAGAAAGGTGGAATTTCAATGTATAAAGATTTAACCAATAAAGTAGCAGTGGTAACTGGGGGCTCTAAAGGGATTGGAAGAGCCATTTGTGAACGTTTCGGTCAAGAAAAAATGCAAGTTGTTGTGAATTATCATTCAGACAAAGAAGGAGCGCAAGAAGCTGTTGCGATAATTAAAGATGCTGGTGGGGATGCTGTAGCAGTAGAAGCAGATGTCAGTACAGAAGAAGGAATTGATCAGCTGCTACGATCAGCCATTCATGCTTTTGGAAAATTAGATATCTGGGTCAATAACGCAGGGATGGAAACACAACATCCAACACATGAACTATCTCTAGAAGATTGGGAGAAAGTCTTAAAAGTGAACTTAACTGGTGTATTTCTAGGGACAAAAAAAGCGTTGAATTATTTTAAAGAAAACAATTCAAAAGGAAATATTATCAATATGTCTTCTGTTCATGAGCAAATTCCTTGGCCGACATTTGCTCATTATGCAGCTTCTAAAGGCGGTGTAAAGCTTTTTACAGAAATGGTTGCAATGGAGTATGCCCCCGACAATATTCGAGTGAATAGTATTGGTCCAGGAGCAATTAAAACGCCAATTAATGCGAAAAAATTCGATGATCCCAAGGAAAAAGAAATAATTGAAGGCATGATTCCTATGGCTCGAGTAGGTAAACCAGAAGAAGTAGCCGCAGCAGCTACTTGGTTAGCTTCTGATGAATCAAGCTATGTCACAGGCATTACTTTATTCGTTGATGGCGGTATGAAGCTTTATCCATCTTTTCAAGGTGGAAAAGGCTAATAATAATGTGCTGTAAGTCCATGTATAAAATAGTTCAAATAAGCCAGGGTGGTGGGGTAGCAAGTTATCGTAAAAGTACCAAGTAAATGGTGGTTAAAGCGTGGATCATGCAACAATGAGTCCCAATAATAGGAGTAGCTACTTTTCCTCTATTCGGGATTTATGGATTGAGACAGACCTGTTTTTCACAACCTAACCACGGCATTTAAATAACCATTCTTTAATAATAAACCCAGATTTTCCAAAATATGGGAAATCTGGGTTTATTTGTTCGGATCTGATCGCTTTTGTCACAATCTTTTTCTAGGAAATAAAAAGTTAATTTGTTTTAAGTATAACTGCGTTTTGTTTTTGTAGTAAATCATTGATCCAGGAACCAAAACTAGTGACATAATTAAAATTACCGCCAATTAAAATTTCGTATTCATCTTCTTTGAAATGGGTATACTGGAGCAATCGATCTTTTTTATTGGCATAAACGTCTAAATGATAAGTAAGAATCTTTTCTTTTAACTCATCCATTTCTTGATGATCTCTTACAATAAGAGAAAATTTCATCGTAATGGGTGCATGAAATATGACATGTTGTCTTTCTTGAAGTGCCGCATTTTCTTTATCCCCATAAAGAAAATTAAACAAATCTTGTTCAGAAAATTTCCATTTTCCTCCAACTTTTGTTCCTTTTAATTTTCCTTCATGTAAGTAGTTTCTAATTGATCGAGTGGTTACCCCAAGCTGGTCAGCTAATTCTTGGACTGAGTAATAACCTTTCAATATATCCCTCCTAATGATAAATCTATTTATTTAAAGTAATTATTTGAAATTAACAAATGTTTCTTATTAATTGAAAAAGTAAGTGTCATATAGATAAGGAATGAACATGCTTTACAGATCATAATTATACTAAATTTTTCGCTAAAAAAATAGTTTTGTTAAGAAATAAGTGTTATCTATAAAGTTATTTTTAATTAAAAAATAAAGGTTTTAGCATTAATTATGTTAATATTCGTTATTTTAAATAACAAACGTGTGAAAAAGTTAATTTTCTATGCATATAGAATGATCCATACAAAATAAATACGATGAAAAAATAAGCGAAATAAATGATATTCTTGTTATATATATAGTAGCTGAACTCTCATTATTTTTAAATATTTATTTTTCAATTTTGTGTTTTTATGATTTTTATTTATATAATCGGTTGACAATAATTCATGTGAAAGTTTATACTTGTAGTAGGAAAAATAGTGAACTTTTATCTAAATTTTCCTAATAGCTGTAAGAAAGGAGACATATTATGTTTGTAAAACCTGTACTTAAAAAAGTTTCTGGAAGAAGACTTTCCCTATGTTCTTGTGGATCACTTATCGGTAACGGTTCTTAATAATGTCTTCAAGAAACTAAGGTGAGGAAACAAAGTGGTCAAATAAAAACTCCCCTGTTTATCAAACGACCACTTTGTTTCCTAATTAAATTGTTTAACCAAGCAGTCATCCTATTATTTGGTCAGCAAAAGAGGGATTTGAAAATGAAAATTAAGGAAAATCTACACGCCTATGCTTATCTTGACAAATTTATTCTACATAATGTCTTGCGGAGTAGCTGGATCGTCATTTCGAAAAAAGAATTGGAATTGATTCTATTACAAAAATACACCGAACTATCAGAGACAACGCAGAAAAAAATAAATATGTTTCAATTATTTTTAGATCAACCATTGAATATTGAAAGATCTGAAATAACTATACCTCAAACTGTATATTTAGTATTAACTCATCAATGCAATTTGACTTGTGTTTATTGTTACGCAGAAGCTGAAATGACAAAAAACTACACTAATCCTCTTACTTTTGTCGAGTGGTTTCATACGTTGAATCAGTTGAAAGACTGTGGAGTCAAAAATGTCATATTTACTGGGGGCGAAATTGGCTTAAATGATGATTCATTAAAATATATCGATTATGCACATCAAATAGGTCTGTCAGTTGGGTTAATTACAAATGGTACATTGCTTGGTAAAAAAAGTAATGCGCAGTTTTTAGCCACAAGATGCCAATCCATTACGATCAGTTTAGATTCGATTGATAAAGAAGAAAACGACAAGAACCGTGGACGTGGGTGTTACGAAATTGCTATGAGAGCCATCAAGCATCTTTTGGCAATCGGTTATAAAAATATCTCTGTGAACACTACTGTAACAAGTAATAACTTAGAATCTATTGATAATACCATTGAATTTTTTAAGAAGAATAATATTTCATTTAAGTTAGGTGGTTTTAGCGAACTTGGAAGAGGAAGTAAGGCTGCAATTTCACTGACATTTGAGGAGAGGGTCTGCATAGAATGTAAAGAAAAGGATGAACAACGTTCCTCCTATTTAAAGCCATTTACGATGAAAGAATCCTGTGGTTTAGGTATAGGTGAATTTGCAATTAATCCTCTGGGGGATGTTTATGCTTGTAAATTATTGGAATCAGAAGATTATAAATTAGGAAACATTAGACAACAGACATTGCAAGAAATCTATCAACAAAAAAATACACGATTTCTTGAAACACAAAACATTCATCATTTAACTGAGTGTCAAAAATGCTCGTTTCGCTATTTATGTGGTGGGGGATGTCGGGCAAATCATTATTATCATACCAATGATTTTAAAGGTGTTGATCCATCAGAATGTCGATTATTAAAAGAGTTAATAAAAAATCAAATGTATCGGTTGTGGCAAGAAAAGGAGTGAAAAGATGAGACTCAATGGTAGCCTGGCATATGAAAAATTGGGGAATGAAATTTATTTGTCCCTAAATAATGAAATTTATATTTTAGATAATGAAGTATCCATCTATATATTTGAACTACTACAAAAACAAACCGAAATCAACAAGATTAAAGAAATAGTGATCAATTATTACTCTGATACTAGCACTTATTCAAATGAAGAAAAGAAACTTTTTGTTGAAGAATTTATTCATGAATTGATTCGTCAAAATATACTTTTAGATGAAAAACTCCAATATAATGCTTAAAAAGAATGAAAAGAGGACCTTTCTATTATCCAAAGATAATGAGAGAGTTTTTTTTATTTTTAGCAAATGAAAAAAGGAAATAGTAATAAAGTATCATCTGATGTCATTTGCACTTGATGAGATTGCCCGACGCCTGCATTTTGTGACTCGTATGATGATGGAAAGAAAATACAAAAGCAAAAATTGCATGGTTAAACGGTTTCAAATGGATTATTTTAGAATAGATATAAGTAAAATAGAATTATTCCTTAGATAAAAGTATAAAGAGGGGGTTTTAGTTACATTTAATGTAAAGAAAAAGTAGAGGGTGAGTGAATGAAAAAGATAACTAAAGTTTTCTTTTTATTCCTGATGACTGTTTTCGCTATTGATGCTTTTATAGGATCAACAACTATTTATGCTACCTCAGCACAAAGCTCAGTGGGGATACGCTTTGTACCGGGAAGGTCAACTACGACATCCAAGCAAGAGGTAACAAAAAACAACGAGAACTATTCAAAAAATAATAAACCAGAAAAATTCCCGAAAACCAATGATCAGCAAAAAATTTCATTCAGTATTATTGGTGTATTAGTTATGATTTCAGGGGGAAGTTTTTTCTTACTGAAAAAAGGAAAGAAGGATAAACGTGAAAAAAGTAGTTTTAACAGTTGCACTTTTTAGTGCTTTATTAATTGGGACAAAAGGAGCAGTCGCTCTTGCAGAAACAACTGACAATACATATGGTGTAAGTACTGCTAAAATTGGGTTAGAAAAGCAAGATGAAACGGATAATCCGACTGATCCGATTGATCAAGATGGAGAAGATAATTCCAATGAACCTACAGGTAATACAGGAGCATTGCGTATTGACTATATCTCAAATATTGACTTCGGTACACAAAAAATTTCAAGTGACACAAAAAGATATTTCGCTGTCTCACCAGCAAATTATGTCGAATCTCAAGTGTCTGACTTACGTGGTAATGGTGCAGGCTGGAATTTGCAAGTCAGTTACGATAGTGAAAATCCAGGATTTTTCAACGCAGATGGAACAGAATTAGCCGGTGCTGAATTAAGTTTACCTGCAGGAACAGCAAAATCAGTAGCAGACAATCAGTCACAACCAGCAGAAACATTTGCTGTAAAGGTGAATAAAGAAGCACAAAATATCATGACGGCAGCTGTAAAAGCAGGTCTTGGTACATGGGAAGATCAAATGAAAGCCACAAGTGTTTCGCTAAAAGTTCCTTCGGGTAACCTTGCTGGAAGTTATTCTGCTACGCTTGTCTGGACATTGACAGATGCACCAGCTTAATTAAAGGAGAAAAAAATGAAAAAAAGTATCTTATCAACCACATTATTGAGTGTGTTAGCAATTGGCGGAATGAGTATTACTGTCCATGCGGATCTCTTACAGGACGTCACGACTTCCAATGCTAAAATCACATTTGAAGGAAATGACAACCAACCAACCGGTCCAGTTAATCCAGATGATCCAGATAGTCCCTCAGAAAATACTGATCCAAATGATCCAAACAACCATGGAACAGGAGATCAAGGTCCATTATCCATTGACTATGTCTCAAATATCAGTTTTGGTACACAAGAAATTTCTCAAAGTAAAGCAGTATATACAGCGAAGAATGAAAAAACATATGTTCAAGTAACGGACAAACGTGGAGTAGCTGGTGGTTGGACATTGACTGCTAGTGCTTCAAAATTTATGGCAGATGACAACAGTGAACTAAAAGGAGCTGTTTTATCCTTTGCAAAAGGGGACACCAGAACGACTGTTGATAATGTAAGTGAGAAACCAGATTCTTATGGATTTACTTTTGACAATAATGAAGCGCTACCAGTCATGGCTGCGAAAAGTCAACATGGCCAAGGAACTTGGTTGGATGTGTTCGAGGGAGAAGAAGGAAACAATACCAATATTCAATTGTCTGTTCCAGCTGGCTCTGCACAAGCAAAAGAGTATTCAGCAACGATTACTTGGACTCTGACAGCGGGTCCAACTGATGCAAAATGATGAAGATAAAAAAGCGTAATTTATTCACTTGTCTCGTAGTAGGAATAATAGGATTGTGGGGAATCTTATTTAATAGCACTGAAACACTGTATGCCGATTCAACTGACTCTGCCTACAGCGTGAGTGCCAATATACCTGAAGAACAAACAAATAAAGATGTTTCTTATTTTGATTTGACGGTAGCGCCAAATGACACACGGGACCTATCGATTCATTTATCTAATGTCGGAGAAAAAGATAGCGTTTTTGAAATAGAGATCAATAATGCAGCGACCAACACAAACGGTGTGATCGATTATAACCAATCTACATTTAAAAAGGATGCTTCTGCTAAATATACGATCAGTGATGTTTTAACAACTGATTCAAAAGAAGTTACAGTCAAAGCTGGAGAAGCAAAAGATGTGCACTTCCATTTAAAAATGCCAAAAGAGACCTTTGATGGAATCCTTTTAGGTGGAATCCATGTCAGCAAAAAAGATAATCAAAGTGAAAAAGTTAGTGGCACAGCCATTCGAAATAAATATGCTTATGTGGTTGGTGTGGAGCTTAGAAACAACAGTAACCCTGTCACGCCAGACTTGAAATTATTATCTGTTAAAGCTGGCTTACAAAATTCTTATGCTACTATTTTTGCGCATTTACAAAATCCAACACCAACGATTATTAGTCAAGTGCACACGAAAGCAGTGATCACTAAAAATGGTTCTTCAAAAGTCCTTTATTCAGCAGAAAAAGACAATATGTCGATTGCTCCTAATACGAATTTTAACTTTCCGATAAGTCTAGACAAGAAGAAAATGGATGCGGGAACCTATACGTTAACAATGGATGCAACGGAAGGAAAAACGCAAAAAAAATGGCACTTAACCAAAACATTTACGATTAAATCAGACAAAGCAAAAAAAATCAATAAAGAAGCAGTTATAGAAGAAAAAGAGTCTATTTCTTACTTATCAATAATAATTGGTGTAGGCATTTTCTTGTTAGGGATTATTGCTTTCTTAAGTTACAAATTATTTAAACAAAAAGGTAGGTGAGCAAAGGAATGGATAAACAGCAAACAAATAAACAGTTCCTAATTTTGATAGGATGTATTGCTTTGCTCGGTATCTTAAACCTACTGAACGCCTCTAATAAACCGGTATTTGCTGATAATTTTCCTGCTGGAAAGCCAGAAACGAACATTTACGATGGACACGTAAAAGCGAAAATCACTTATGAAAAATCCGGGAATCCTGACTATACTGCGGTTGGCGATACAATCACGGTAACGACGACACTTGAAAAATTGGATGACGGTGTTTTAGCTGATAACTACAAGCAGTCATCACTCGTATGTATATTTCCTGATCAGAATCAAGCACTTCAATTACTTGAAGAACCTACACTTACGTATACGCATGCTGGGATAAAAGGAACAGGGGAATTATTAGCAGCTAATAGAGAGTTAACGAAAAATTTATTGCTTTTTGCTAATCTTTATTCGGGATGGAATATTGGAGAACCTAGCCTTTTCTCAGGAAGAATAACTGAATTTCTTCCATATACTACGGATGGTATAGATGATGGCCCTTATGAAGATACTTATTCTGTTTACAATTTGTTAGAAAACAAAGGGGATTCTATGAGGATCACCTATCAAGCGAAAGTCACAGAAGAAGTACAAAAAAAAGATTCCTTTGAATTACATGCAGCAGTCTATGACAGTGTAAAAGAAAACTATGATGTAGCGAATTTTTTGACAGCAGAAATGCCAAAATTTCAATCTCAAGAAGAAGCTCTTTCTTTGTCTTTTGATTCGGATTGTCACAATAAAGAGTTAACATCTGAACAAACCACTTTAACTGGAAAATGGACGGGATCACTTGAAAATATCACACCAAGATTAACTATTAATAGTATCAATTTGACTGATGATGATTTGCTTTCTTATTTTAACAGCGATGGAACTTTTAGTATACCTATTGATTTAAGAAAAATACCCAATCAAGCAGAGTCAAATGTCGTTACGTTGATCATCCAAGAAGAAAGTGGGTTATCGGCGCAAGACACAGCTGTTTTAAAAGTGACGAAAAGAGATTCACCTCCTGTTATCGAACTATCAGAAAATCTTGAAGATCAGACACTCTATCTTTATCCGGATGATCAGGGATTTACGCTTAGAGGAGATTGGGAAGCAGAGAGTAGTCATCAAATCAATCTTTTTTATAAACTAAACGGTGTCGAAAAAAAATTAAACGATTCAGAAGTAGTGAACACTTCTCCAGGAACGACAGTTGGGTTTTCTAGGAAGCTGTTACTTGCTGATTTAGTACCTGGTGAGAATCACTTTGAAGTCTATGCGATCGATGAAAAAAATCAACGATCAAATGTTGAAACATTCACCGTGATCAAAGAAGAGGGAACAGTCAAATTTTCAAATGTACCCGATCGTTTATTATTTTCATCTATCCCAATTGCAGGAACGACGATTCAATCGAAACTAACTCAAGCTTTCAATCTTTTAGTCGAAGATACGACAGAAAAAGTGGGTAGTTGGAAATTAACGGTACGTCAGATGGATGATTTTAAAGACAATGACAAACGTTTGCCTGCCACTCTTTATTATCAGAACAAAGAAACAAAACAAGTTTTTTCTAAGGATCAACCAATAACGATCCCAGTTACTGAAACTGAGGATGAAAGCAGTGATCATCAATATATGATTTTACAAAATACAGAGAATTATTTTGCACTTGACGTTCAACCTGGAGGATATGTTGGGGAATATTCCTCCGAGCTAGAATGGACTATCGTCAATGCACCATGATGAGAAAAAAGTGTAGGAAACAAAACTGTTTGAATCGATGTTTCATGAGTATAAAAGCACGTTTACTTTAATAAGCGGATTGGAATCTATGAGAAGATTTGATCCGCTTTTTTCTATATTGACCGATTAATCATTAAATTTTTCCAATATATTAAGTTTGTTTTCTTTTTTTTGTAGATTTTTTTAAAATTCATGTTATCTTATATCAGAAGCCTATCAAGTAAGTAATGAAATGGAAATTATCTTTAAAAATGAAACAGTTGGGTTAGCCTTGTCTATAGGGTCTTTGTTGGGAGGATTGATTGATGGAAGCGGTTGTTTATATATTGTTTATTCATCTAAATTTTGCACTTGTAGGGTTTATTTTATTTGCAAAACAACATTTTGTAGGGGATTTTTTGATCCGTTTGTGTTTTTTATTGCTTAATCTATGGTTTAGTGAATGGGCACCACTTTTTTTGATTTTGTTCTATTTTTATAATGCGTTCTATCTTTTTTACGAAACTAAAAATCTGTTTATCATTGTGTTGTTAAATACGTTTTGTGTCAATTTTATCGGAATTGCTGTTTTTTTAGCAATCGAAATTCCTAGATTTTTAGGAGAATACAATATTATAGCAAACACAATTCTGCAAATTTTATTTTTATTGCTTATCCTTATAGGGATGAGAAAATTAGACCAAAAGTATCGGATCACCACATATCTTTACGCTTATAAAAAGAAACGAATGTATTCTACTTCATTCATTTTTTTGTTTTTCATCTTTCTTTTGTGGTACCATACGCTTTTTCCGATTACTTCACTTGATTATATTTTAACTTCTTTTATTTTGATTACGAGTAATTCTTTTTATGGTTTCTTAATGCTGATGATTTTATTGAATGAAAAAAAGGAAGAACACTACCTTATTTATATGGAGAGTATGAAAAAAAATGAAGAATATTACCAAAAATTAGAAGAATTTCGTCATGATTACAAAAATTATATTGGTGTTCTGGAGGATCTTTTAGCAAAAAACCAATCAAATCAGGAACTTGAAACGGTCGTAGGTTATGAAAAAGAATTCTTTGAAAAGCAACTGAATGATACTTTACATATGAAGTTACAAAAAATTTACGACCCATTATTGCAAGGGATTTTTGTTAAGTTCATTAAGCGAATGGAAGAACTAGGGATACCTTATAAAATTCAAATCAATCATATCATCCCCAAGCTGTCTATGAATTCGTATGATATGATCCGTTTGTTTACTAATATAACGGAAAACGCATTGATCCACTATGATAAAAATGTGGCAAATGATCAAAAGGAGATTTTGATCAAAGTAGAAAGTTTATGGGATTGTTTTTATTTTGAATTTAGTAATCCAAGTAAAAATACGGGATATAACCTGTCTGAATTATTGAAAAAAGGGAATTCCAGACAAAAAGAAAGTAAAGGTATCGGCTTATATAGCGTCAAAAAAATCGTTGAAGAAAATACCAATCTTGCTTTGAATTTAAAATATGATAAACAAGAACAACGCTTTTATTGCATGTTGAGTTTGAAAAAAGAAAGACCAAGCTAAAAATAGCTAAAAAACATCCAATCTTAGACTTATAAAGATCGGATGTTTTTTTGTTTTAAAATTGTTTACTTATTTTTAAGGAACCAACAATTTTTCTTTTTCAAGTTGATCCATGAAATCAACTAGCTTTTTAATGCTTCGACGACTAAGGATTAAGGTATCATCATTTTTAAAAATGAGCTCATTGTGCTTTTTATCAACTAATTTGATGTTGGCTGCATTGATTGAATACCCTTTTAAATCATTAAAATAATGAAATTTTTGAAAAGTATGTTTGAGTTCTTCCATTTTTCCATGAATCATAAAAAATTCTGTATGACAGAAAAATTCAATAGTTGAACGAGAACTAGTGACTTTACTTAAATAGTTTACTTCTTTAGGATCAATTAAATAAATTTTGGATAGAGATTCAATTTTTACGAGTTTACTTTGCTCTTTTTTTTGCTTTGGCTGTTGAAATAATAATTCTTCTAAGCCGTTTATCGCTTCTGCTAGATCTTTTTTGCTGTAATATTTATCTGCATGAATATTTTGATTGATAATTTCTATTCCTTTAGTAGCATCATTTGTTAAAAAAATGATCGAGCATGAATGATTTCTTTGACGAATTTTTTTACTAAAGTCAATGCCAGAATGAAAACGGTTAAGTTCAATGTCAACAATGAATATGTCTGAATCTTGAATCGGCATAAAATCAAGTTCACTGTAAAACTTTTCTAACTGAGAAGGCAAAGGAATGACTAATGAAATCGCTGCTAAATTATTGCTACTACTATATTTTTTCCGGAATTCTTCCTGATGAAAAATATTATCTTCAATATAGTATACTTTCAGATTCATCACCTCCAAGTTTCATTGCTCTAAGTATAGCAAGAATTAATGGGATGATAAAGTAAGTAAAACAATAAAAAAGCAAGAAATTTTTTTTATGAATAGAAAAAATTTAAAAAGTAGAATGATAGTTACAAGAAAGCGCTTTTATGTTAAGGTAGATACGTAAATAATTAGTTGGTTTTTTGAGGGAAAAGTTTGACATGTTTCGAAAAAAATTATGATACGACCAGCCGAGTTATCTATAATGTGTTCAGCAATCTTTTTTTATAGCCGTCAATTTGCCGTTTTTTATTTATCTTTACCTAATTATCTATCAGAAAATAGCGAGGTATTTCAGTTTGATATCTGTGTTTTTGATCATGTTTTCCTTTATTTAGTGGCATTATTTGAAACAATCTATCGCTTCATTGATCAACAAAGGATCAGTAGAAACCCATGAAACACTTGAAAATATGGAGAAGAAAAAGGCTGTAGTCGGCTTAGAAGAGAATATAACCGAAATGCAAACACAATATGACACTTAGAAGAAAGAACAAAACTAATACCAAAATGAAAGCCAGGATCCTAATCAATGATTTATTTCCTGGCTTTAAAAAAATAGAAAAGGTGATTAAGTGAAAAAACTACTAGAGTTTGAACGAGTTCAGCGAATTATCGCAGAGCTGAGAAAGCACATCATAAAAAAAAGACAGCCAGTCGAAGGATTACTCTTTGTTTCTGGCCAAGAGACAAAAGCATTTCATAGCAGTGATTATTTTGGTAGTAAAAATCAATATTATACTATTGTCGGAGAGTTGAACTTACCTGAAGAATTTCGAGGAGAAACTATTGATTTAGCTATTTTTTCATCATTAACAGAGTGGGACAATTCCACCAATCCACAAATCAAAGTTTATTTTGACGATGAATTAATTCAAGGATTAGACGTTAATCACACAACCTTACGACTCACCCAAGAACAAGCTACTCGGGAGCAAATCCCAATAAGGATCGAAATTTTTTCCGGTAGGGAGGAAAAGAGATATCCTTTAACTGTTGAACTAAGATGGATTGATCAGCCATCTTATCAATTATTCTATGATTTCTTCGTAGCACTTGACAGTTGGCGCTCTTTAAATGAGAGTGATCCCAACTACTTTTATTATGAAAAAGAATTAGGAAAAGCCGTGAATAAGTTGAATTTCTTTCAACCTTATGGCGTGGAATATTACCAAGGATTAAAACAAGCACATGATTGTTTGCAACAAGCATTTTACCAAAATATGGTAGATAAAAAAATACCTCAAGCATTCGTAGTTGGACATACTCATATTGATCTTGCTTGGTTGTGGACAGTCATGCAAGCCGTCGAAAAAGGGGAACGTAGTTTTTCAACAGTGTTGAATTTAATGAATGAATACGATGAATTAACTTTCATACAAAGTCAACCACAAATGTATCAACTAATCAAAGATACATATCCTGAGCTTTACGAAAAAATAAAAGAAAAAGTGATCACAGGAAAATGGATTCCAGAAGGCGCTATGTGGGTAGAAGCAGATTGTAATCTTACTTCGGGAGAATCGTTGGTTCGCCAATTCCTTTATGGCAAACGTTTTATAAAAAGAGAATTTGGTGTAGAAAGTCAAATTTTATGGCTACCAGATGTATTTGGCTATTCAGCTGCGTTACCACAAATTTTAAAAAAGACCAATACTCCTTATTTTATGACAACCAAACTTTCGTGGAACCAATTCAACCAGATTCCTTATGATAGCTTTTACTGGCAAGGGATTGATGGGAGTCGGACATTAACTCATTTGATTACAACCATCAGTGAAGGATATAGCCCAACACCTCATTATACGACATATAATGGGATATTAGATCCCTATACAGTCAAAAAGAGTTGGGAACGCTACTTAGATAAAGATGTTCATACTCATATCTTGCTTGCCTATGGATACGGTGACGGTGGGGGCGGACCAACACGAGAAATGTTAGAAACACTAAAAAGAATGAAAAATGGACTTCCAAGTATGCCTAAAGTTGTTGAAAGCAACGCTGTGGATTTTTTCCAAGATTTATCAGAAGTAATGACGACACATCAAGAAAAAGAATGGTTAGGAGAACTATACTTTGAATACCATCGCGGAACCTATACATCCATAGGAAAAAACAAACGAAACAATCGTTTGGGAGAAAATTTGTTACAAACGGTTGAAAAGCTATATAGTGTTTTAGATCGAATGAACTATCCTGATCAAGTACTAGAAAAAACTTGGAAAAAACTGTTATTAAATCAATTCCATGATATTTTGCCAGGCAGTTCGATTAAAGAAGTGTATGATCAGACGGATAGCGATTATAAAGAAATGTTTCATGAAATGCAAAAGCTAATAACGAATCTTTTTCCTGAAAAAGCAAAAGGCAAGTATCTTTATCTTTTTAATCCGAGCGATATTGCAAATGCAAACATCGTTTCATTACCATTAAGACAAGGGGAAAGTCTTAAAAGCTACCAACAAGAATTGTTGATGCAAAGAACTTATGATGGGCAAATACTTGGACGATTTGATCAATTACCTATTTTAGGTGGCATTTATTACGAAATTGAAGAAAAAGAAACGGATAAAACTTTTGAGCCCATTGCGTTAACTAAGCAGTATGAGACGAAAGAATTTATCATTTCTTTTGATGAAAGCTATCGAATGATTCGTGTGTTTGACAAAAAAAATCAGCGAGAACTAGCTACGAAAAAAGCGGTGAATGAATTACTCGTTTACGAAGATTTGCCTTTGAATTTTGATGCCTGGGATATTGATTATTATTATAAAAATAAACCAACAGTCGTGACTAATATCGTAGAAGCATGGATTATGGATCAAGGGCCCATTCGAGATACGTTGAAAATTGTTAGAAAATTTTATGACTCTACGATCACACAATATATTCATCTTATCCATGATAAAACTAGAATTGATTTTGAAACAATAGTGGATTGGCACCAAGTACATAGTTTGCTCAGAGTTGAATTTCCTGTTCCTGTCAATGCCTATCAAGCAACTTATGACATTCAGTTTGGAAATCTTCAACGATCAGTACATAAGAATACTTCATGGGACAAAGCGAAATTTGAAGTCTGTGCACATAAGTGGTGGATTTATCAGATGATGGATACGGGGTATCATTATTAACGGATTCAAAATACGGTTTTGATGCACAATACCAACATCTTGGGATTTCATTGATCAAATCTGCGACCGATCCGTATGAAAAAGCCGATCAGGGACGACACCAGTTTATTTACTCACTCTATTGCCACGATCAAACGTGGAAGCAAGGAAAAACGCATCAAGAAGCACGGCAATTAAACATTCCTTGTTTATCTGTACGTCAAGAAGACAAACGATTTCCAGAAGGTTCATGGGTGACAGGCCAAAGTCGCAATATCTGTTTAGAGACACTGAAAAAAGCAGAAGAGGATCATGCACTGATTTTGCGAGCATATGAATTTGAGAACAAACAAACCCAAACGGTATTAAAGTTTTCTCAACCAATCAAAAACGTTCAAATTTGTGATCTTTTAGAAAATCCACTCCAAGAATTGCCTATAGAAAATGGGAACGAAGTAACAGTGATTTTCTCTCCTTATGAAATTCATACGCTAAAAATTCAACTAAAGGATGAGTAAGATGGATGATTTAAAAATATTATTGAAAAAAATGACGTTGAAAGAAAAAATCGGCCAGTTAAATCAACGATTGTATGGTTGGAAAGTCTATGAAAAAAAAGAGGGACACTTTTTTTTAACCGAATATTTCAAAAATGAAGTGGAAAAATATGGAACGATTGGCATCATTTATGGGGTGTTTCGAGCCGATCCATGGTCTGAAAGAAACGAGTTGACCGGTTTATCAAAAGAAGAAGCACAAAAGGTCAGTCAAATGATCCAGCAATATGTGGTAAAACATACACGATTAAAGATTCCTGTACTACTGTCGGAAGAGTGTCCACATGGGCATCAGGCGTTGGATTCTATGACTACACCTACCAACTTTTCTGTAGGCTGTAGTTGGAATCCCGAATTGTACCAAAAACTTCAAGAAATAGTTGCCGATGAATTACAAGAAAAAGGCGCCCATTTAGGGTTAATCTCGACATTAGACATTTTGAGAGATCCAAGGTGGGGAAGAACAGAAGAATGCTTTAGCGAGGATCCTTATTTAGCTGCTGCCTTTACTGAAGCAGCTGTAAAAGGGTTACAAAAAGAAAATTTTGGCTGTTTTAAAACACCTTGCTGGACAGGGAGATGCAATGGGAGGACATAATGCTGGTCCTGTTGCTATCGGAGAAAGAGAGTTAAGAGAAATTCATTTACCTGCTATTCGTGCTGGAATCAAAGCTGGCGTAAAAGGTTGCATGGCAGCTTATAACGACATTGACGGCATTTTTTGCCATATCAATTCGCATTTATTGCAAGAAGTTTTACGAACAGAATATGGATTTTCTGGGTTTGTCATGGCAGATGGCTGTGGGTTAGATCGTGTAGCAGATATTTTTGGCGATCCAATTGCAACTGCTGCTAAAGCAATCCTCAGTGGTGTGGATGTTAGTTTATGGGACGATGTTTATCCAAACCTAGAACAAGCAGTTCTTTCTGGATTAATTACAGAAGAGGTCATTGATCGTTCTGTTTTACGAATACTTGAAATCAAACAGCAATTGGGGTTGTTTGCTGACAAACAGCCAGTAAAAGCTATTTTTACAGAAAAACAAAAAGAAAAGACATGTACTGCTTTGGCTGAAGAATCCCTTGTCTTATTGAAAAATGATGGCACTTTACCTCTAATGACAGAGCAGTTAAAACAAATCGCTGTAATCGGTCCTCATGCAAACAATATTTATCATTCTCTTGGCGATTACACTCCTTTTAAAAAGCTGGAACGATGTTGCAATCTCTTCCAAGGAATCAAAGAGAAAATTACCAATACTAAAACCCAAGTGACTTATGCACCAGGTTGTCACATAACAAAAGTACTGTCTGATGGACTGACTAAGGCAAACGAGGTTGCTAAAAATGCGGATGCTATCATCGTGACATTAGGGGGATCCAGTGCAAGAGATTTTTCGACAGCTTTTGATAAAAATGGGGCAGCTTTACATGGTTCGCAAGAAATGTCAAGTGGGGAAAATATTGACTTAGCACAAATGGAATTACCTGCCTGCCAAGTAAATCTAGTCAAAGAATTAGCAAAACTCAATAAGCCCATCATTGCTGTACTTATTGAAGGAAGACCACATAGCCTTTTAGCTATTGAGCCTTATGTAGCTAGCATCCTTTTTGCAGGTTATCCCGGTCAATACGGTGGTCGGGCAATTGCGAATGTTTTATTTGGTAAAAATCCTAATGGTCGTCTTGCTTTTACGATCCCTGAACATTCAGGACAATTACCAGTCTATTATAATTATCGACAGACATTGTTTAAAGAAACATATACAGACTATCCTGAGAAACCTAAATATCATTTTGGTTACGGCTTAAGTTATACGACATTTGAAATAATGGGAATTTTTCTGAATGAGCAATCTGATGAATCAATATCAGTGGCGTGCCAAGTGAAGAATACAGGGGATTACAGTGGAGCAGAAACGATCCAAATTTACGGGAAAAAGAACCAAGGCTTCATCACACCCCGAGAAAAAGAATTAGTTGCATTTAAAAAAGTTTTTTTAGCGCCTAACGAAGTGCAAACCGTAGAAATAATGATTCCTAAAGAACGTTTATATTATTTGGATGAAAAATTCAAAGAAGTTCTTCCTTCATCGATTCAGTTCACTGTCGAAGCATCAAATTTTAAGCAAAGCTACAATCATTTATTTAGAAAGGTTAAAACCGATGAAAAAAAGACGTGAAGATATAGTAGAAAATTGTCAAATAAAGCCCACAGATTGTGTAATCCCCAAAACAACAAAGGAAGGGATCGGGTGTTGGAAATTAATGATTAAGTAAGAAGCAAAACAGCTAAAAAAGGAGGAAGTAAGAAAATGAACAAAACAGACAAACCATCGTTAAAGGAGCGTGGCTTGATTATTGATATGGGTCGTAAGTTTTATACGACTGATTTTTTGAAAAAATTGATTGATTATATGGCTTCGTTGAAAATGAATGCGTTACAACTTCATTTTTCCGATAATGAAGGTTTTCGAATCGAATGCGAAACTATTCCAGCAATTACTTCAAAAAGATTCTGGACCAAAGCAGAAGTATCGGAACTAATCAACTATGCAAATGGCAGGGGAATTGATGTCATTCCAGAATTTGATAGTCCGGGACACTTGAAACGTTTGATTGAACGTTATCCAGAATGGCAGATGAAAAGAATAGGTAAAGATTCGCTGAATTTTCCTGCTGATCGTGCGCTGGATATAACTAAAAGCGAAGCGGTAGATATGGTAAAACGCATCATAAAAGAATACATTGCATTGTTTCAGACAACTAATTATTTCCATTTAGGTGCAGATGAATACATTGAATTTTCCGAATTGGATAAGTATCCTGCTTTAAAAGAAAAGGCAGTGACGAAATATCATGATGCAACTCGACAATATGATGTGTTTATTGATTACATCAATGAGTTAGCGGAATTTGTGGAATCATCAGGAAAAAAAGCTAGAATTTGGAATGATGGGGGTTATAAAGAAGGTTATCTTATGAAGAGTAGATTAAAACCAACAATCCAAATTACGTATTGGACAAAGCATCAACCAATTATGGCACCAGTGACTGAATTTTTAACTCATGGGCATCAAGTGATTAATGTTAATGATCATTTTTTCTATTTTGTTTTAGGTGAAGGAGCGGGTTATAAATATCCTACTGCTCAAAAAATTCGAGAAAACTGGGCGATTAATCACTTTCCGGAAGACCAAAAATTGACAAAAGAACAAATGAAGCAAGTACAAGGTGCCTATTTTGCTATTTGGAGTGATTATCCCAAAGCGTTGACAGAAGAAGAAGTTTTAGCATTGATTAAAGAACCTTTAGCTGCTCAACAAGAAATTATTTGGGAGGTATAAAAAATAAAAAATCTGTTCATCAAAAAGATAAGAACCACTTGGACAAACTTATCCAAGTGGTTCTTATCTTTTTGATTTAGTCATGTTACTTCGGCACGACTCTTGTACCAAATGGCATCAAGGCTAATTTCGCTAGTTTGAAAGATTGGTTACCAAATGGAATGCCGATAATAGTCATATATAAAAGAATCCCACTAACAACATGTGTGAAAGCCAAAGGTAATCCACTAATCAGTAGCCAAATAATGTTGATAATTAACGAGATACGCCTGTTACTATAAATGATTTCTTTATCAAAAGGGAAAAAAGTAAGCGCCGAAAACTTAAAACATTGTAAACCAATTGGAATACCAACAATGGTTATACACCAAAACATACCTGCCAAAAACCAGCCAATTCTTCCAATGCACCCACCAAAAATAAACCAAATCAAGTTACCTAAGAAGTTCATTTTATCAACTACGCTATTTTTTATTATTGTAACATGAAGTATTTGGCTGAGCTAACTTATTTAAGTGATTTCATAATAAAAAATGCTCAATTATAGAAACCCAACTTGTAGGACAAGCGACTTTTTAATATGGATAAATTATTTTCGACGAATCAAAAGTGAATATACTAATAAAAAGCAATTTTCGCAAATAGAAAAAAGTGTGAATCAAATCATCCAAAAAAATAAAAAAACAAGAGACATTGATTTGTTTTTTTTGTTTTTTATGAACTCGTTATTCTCATTTATTTTTAATTTTATATATCTATTTTTTTATTGAAAGTTTATATAATTGATAAAAATATAATTTTTAATCCTTTTTTTAAAAGGAATTTTATTTGATTCCATGATTTTTTTTAAATTACCTATTGCAATAATAACAACAACATTATAATATATATTATATAAGACATTTTTTAACTTAATATTTTATAGTTATTTTATAATTTTATGATCGTGGGGGAGAGAATATTTGAAGAATTTAGTATTATTTAGTGCTTGCTTGTCATTAAGTTTTATTGGCGGAGTGACGGCAAACGCAGAGGAAAAAGCAAAGGAATTTAGTAACCATTTTGCGCAGGAAACGAAAAATTTTGTAGAAAATCAAGTGATTCACAAAATATTTCCTGGGCGTGGTGATGCTGAACTAGAAAAAAATAGACAAGGGAGGCAACGAAGATATTCGCCTTTAGAAGCAACAGGGGCATATGCGAAAACCGGTGATACTTTGATGGTAGAAGTGAAAGAACAAGATGGTCTTTCATTGAGGATTGGCTCACCAACGCGAGATAGAGCACAAACATATCAGTTAAAACTGGGACAAAATATGATTCAAGTAAGAAATGATGGTCCTGTGTACATAATTAATAGTAACGATAGTGGGCAAGCATCGGTCTCACTTAGTGGTTACAGTGGTCAAATGCCTTATTTTTCTTTAGGTGAAACCTCTGTAGGAGATTTTCAAACACAAATGTCAAGGATGACACAAGCTAGAGACGTGCAGCTAGTTAGCGATAAAGCAATTATCACGGTTAGTTATGAAAGAGCGAAAAAATATTTAGAAAATCCGCAAGAATTAATGGAGTACTATGATCGCTTTTTACTTGCTCGAGATCGTGTATCTGGTATTACAGATGAAGGGAAAGCGGCTAATCGTCCAGATCGACATTTTCAACATTTTGTGGAAGTAAGCACTGGATATATGTATGCTTCAAATGAATACATGGGTTTCAATGGAGATGCTGCTTTAGAAAGATTATTAAAAACGAATAATGGCTGGGGTCCATGGCACGAAAGTGGACATCAGCGCCAACAAGATGCTTGGACTTGGTCCGAGGTTTTAGAAGCAACGGTTAATATTTATTCTTTAGCCGCTCAAAAAGAAATAACTGGTAGTATGAGTGCTCTTGATCCACATTACGAGGCTATGCATCGATATTTAGATCGACCAAATGCGGAAAAAGACTTTAATAATCAAAGTAATGAATTGAAGTTAGTAATGTTTGGTCAACTAGAATTGACATTTGGTGAAAAATTTTATCCATTATTGCACCAATACTATCGTGAAAATAACATTAGTATGCCTTCAAATGCTCAGAAAATACAACACTTTATGCTGAATGTAGCGGAAATAACAGGCTTTGATATGACTGAATATTTTGAAAATTGGGGCTTTAATATCAGTCAATCAACCCGCATAGCGTTAAAACAGTATGCACCATTAAACGTGGATATTTGGCGTAATGATAATCAGACAGTCAAACAATTACCTCTTCAGAAAGTTTCATCTGTTCAAGTAACGTCACCCAACAGAATTGAAGTTGAAATGGTTGATGGAGATACGGATTTATTAGCAGGAGAAAAAATTGTTTTAATGAAAAATGGCGTCTATTTTTCTGAGTTAACAGATCGAAGAGCCTTTAATAGTGCCTTTACTAATGGTGTTTGGCGGACAAATACAACCATTGGAGCTAACGATCATTTTAGAATTGAAGTTCGAAAAAGCTATGGAAGATACACATTATATGAACACAAACCAGATCCGTATGCTAATGAGCTTCAGGAAAAAATTAAGCAGCTAAGTATCTCGACTCCGTTAGCTTCTACTGTCACTCAAAATCAGTTAGATGAGTTAAGAGAAGCCCTTAATGGTATTAATAATGTGTTCAATAAGAAAAAGCCATTAGAACAATTAGAAAAGTTAGAGCAAGCTTATCTAAATACATTAGTGAATAAGATTGAACTGACGAAAGACAATCAACTCCAAGTGCATTTTGCAGACAGACGTTTTAGAGATTATGAAAAAATTGTTATTAGAGCTGATGACAAATATTTAGCTGAAGTAGCCAATGGAACAATTTATTACGCTTCTGCCAGCAATAATACTTTAAGGGTCAATGATCAAGGCGCAGTACAAAACTTTAGTGTAGAAGTTCGTTTACCGCATAAAGTATATGAAATTGCCCGTTGGACGAAATAAAGTGGATTGGTCGAAAAAGATATGAGCAACAAAGTAAATGATCTCGTTCAATAATCTAGAAAAGATGATTTAAATTGATTTGAAAAAAATATGTGATCATTCATAAAACAACAAAATAAAATTATTAACTGTTGAAATAAGTAAAAGAAAAAATATCATAGTGGGAAAAAATTATAACACCTCTTTTAATAGTTCCCGTTCAATGAGTTGCTTCTTGTAATATAGAAAAATCATAGATTTGTGACTGGAACACACCCTAAATATTAGATATAGAATCTAATATTTAGGGTGTGTTTCAATTTTATTTGGTTATTTTTTTATCATGCTATTGTATCTGATTACAAAATGAATAGAGGGAATTTCACACAAATAGTTATCATTTAAATGCGAGTGATTCTATTCATTTAAAGATGCCAAATGATAAAAATACAAATCTCATATTGTTTTTGAAAGGCCAAGCCTTTTTGTTGCACATGATTGTGAAATGAAATACAATTAAAAACATTATAATGTAATTATTTTAATTGAGGTTGGTAAACTTGAAAGGAGAGAGAAAATGAAAAGAAGTGCGTTATTTTGGATGTTTTTTTCGCTTATTTTTGTAGGTGGTATTTCTGTGAAGGCGGATGTATTAGAAACTCAGGAAACGAGCAACCAAGAAACTATTAATGAAACAGAACAAAAAGGAATAACCAAGGTGTATGCAGGACGAGGTGGTGCCGAAAACAATCGCATTAGTCAATTGAGAGATTATCGGTACTCATATTTAGATCCAGTAGGAGTGTATGCGCAAGTAGGGGATGTTTTGACTGTGAATGTTCAAGAAAAGGAAGGAATGAAATTAGCAATTGGTTCGCCAAAAAGAAACACTGAAAAAACTTTTGTACTTAAACAGGGTGAAAATACCATTCAAGTAGAAAATGAAGGTCCTGTTTATGTCATCAATACAACTGACGAAGATGTAACGATTAGTGTAAATGGCGCCTCAGGTCAGATGCCATTTTTTACTTTAGGAGAGACCACTGTGGAAGAATTTAAGGCACAAATGACTCAATTTACAAATGCCGAAGATGTTCAACTGGTCAGTCAAAAAGCCATGGTTACTGTAAGTTACGCCATGGCAAAGAAATATTTAGGAAATCCTGAAGAGCTAATGAGATATTACGACCGTTTTTTACTTGCTCAAGACAAAGTATCTGGTATCACAGATGAAGGAAAACCGGTTAATCACACAGATCGACATTTGCAACATTTTGTAGAAGTCCCATTTCAGTATATGTATACAGATCAAGAATATATGGGATTTCATGGAGACCTTGCAATGGAACGCTTGTTGAAAACCAATAACGGTTGGGGAGTGTGGCATGAAAGTGGGCATCAACGGCAACAAACTCCATGGAAATGGTCAGGGGTAAAGGAGTCGACTGTTAATATCTATTCGATGGCAGCACAAAAAGAATTGTATGGAAAGATAACAGCGTTAGATCAATATTACCCGCAAATGTATCAATATTTAGCAAAAGACAATTCAGAAAAAGTATTTAATGATTTAAGTAATGATGTGAAAATGGTCATGTTTGGACAGCTAGAGATGATTTTTGGAGAAAAATTCTATCCACGTTTACATCAATATTATCGAGAAAACAGGATTAATATTTCTTCAGATGCGGAAAAAATACAACAATTTATCTTAAATGTGTCAAAAATAACTGGGTACAACATGGCGGATTATTTTGAAAAAAATGGGGCTTTACAATCAATGAAAATATAAAAGCAGAAATGTCAAATTATCTTACCCTCACTAGTGAAATCTGGCAAACAGGTAGTAAAACAATCAAAGAACTACCAATGCAAATAATTTCGAATGTACAATTAAGTGCACAATCTGTAGAAGTCGAATTTCTAGAAAGTGATACCAATCTTTTAGCAAATGAAAAAATTGTCTTACTAAAAAACGGTGAAGTGATTGCTGAAATGAATGATGGGCAAGCAAGTAGCATAAACGGAAATAGTTGGCAAATAGAAACAACAGTAGCTGAAGAAGACACCATTCAAATCGCTGTTCAAAAAGAGGATGGGTTACATCCTTTATATGAGAGTAGTATTTATATTCACACATTAGCAGAAAGAATGACTAATTTAATGGCTGACAATTCATTAGCAACAGCAACTAACCAAGAAGAACTGGATCATTTTAGAGAAGCAATTAATAGCGTAGCTGATCAAAAGGATCAAAGAGAACTTTTAAACCAATTAGAAAAATTACAACAAGCCTATTTAAATACACTATTTGATCAAATGGAATTAAGCGAAAACAATGAATTAGCTATTTATTTTTCAGATGAGCGTTTTCAATCCTATGAACATATCATTGTAAAAGGGGATGGGCAAGTACTTGCTGAAATAAATAACGGCACAGCAACGAATGGCACTTTAAATGGAAATATTTTGCAATTAAATACACAAGGAGTAGCAAGTAATTTTAGCGTTGAGGTTGAATATGCGAATCAATCCTACGAAATTACTTTAGTGAAAAAAACATTGCTAGAAATAATGTGTCAATTAAACAGTTATCAAAACCACACATCTGTAGACGTAGTAACACAAGAAAAAATAAATCAGCTGAAGTCGTCAATTGAACAATTAGCTGAACCGAATGATGTCAAAACTAAACTGAGCCAACAGCTACAAAAGATCCAACAAAGTTATTTAGAAGAGCTGATCGAAGGTATTTCTGCCAAAGGAAACAAACTTGCTGTGACGTTTGTTGACGAAAGATATAAAGACTATAAAATAGTAATCTTGAAAGACGGGAGTTACATGGCAGAGGTAACAAATGGAAAAGTTTACTATGGTAATTTAGCTAATCATGTTTTTTTATCCACTAGTAATTTGACTCCAGGATCTGAATATAGAGTAGAAGTAAGATTGACGGATAAAACTTATACGATTGCTAGGCAAATATTTTAATCAATCGTCACTGTTATCTATGCTTAGAAGATAATGAACACTTAACCAAAAAGTAACTATGAAAATGTGATATTAGCAGATGAATTAAAAACTCGTGAATATAAATTGCACTTAAATGTAGAAATCAAGTGTTTTATTCAAATCGCTACTATTTATAAATGCGAAAAACTAATTTCTAGGATTGCAGGTCTTTTTTTCTGCAATCTTCTTTGTTTTTAATTAAATTTAAATTAAAAAACAGTGTGTTTTTTTGTTGTGTTATTATTTTTGTTTTGTATAATTAAAGAACGTTAAATTTTTTTAAAAAACATTTAAAAAATATTTTTAGATGATAATAATTTTTTTGAAAGTTTAATTTAATTCTTTGTTAACAAAAAAATTAGTAAATGACAGGAGGGGGGGAGATATTTGATAATCATTTTTCTGATTGATAATACTTGTATTATTTATAATCATTGTAAATAATACAAATATCATATTTTTTAGAAGAAACAAAATTCAAATGAAATATTCATAATGAGTTAATCGAAAATACAATAAATAAAAAACATTTAAAAGATATTAAATAACAATTTATAAATTAAAATATAATTATAAATATTATTAATGAAAATTAAAGGAGGTTTTACAACAAATGATTAGTAAAAAAATGGGATTATTTATGTTAAGTGGTGTATTGGCAGGGGCGATGGCAGTTTCATTTTCTGGGGACGTGGTGGCAAACTCAGTAAGCGATGCATTTGCTAAAGAGGAGCCAATGCTATCTAAACTTTCAGAGCTAACAAATTTGAACCAAGCAACGCTCCATGGTTCTTTGCTTGTGCCAGAAAATCCAAAGAAAGTTGTTGATATTTTTGATCCACAATTAAGAAAGGCCTTAATGAAAATTCTAAACGTACAAAATGGTTTGGAAATCACAGTAGAAAGACTTGCATCATTAACAGAACTTGATTTATCTGGAAATCAGATCGAAAATTTGTATGGACTACAACATGCTATTAATTTAGTTGATCTGCGTATTAATGACAATCAAATTAGTGATTTGAGTCCGATCGCAGGATTAACGAAATTAGAGATATTAGGTGCTGATTACAATCAAATTACTGATTTAACACCATTAACAGGTTTATCCAATTTATCACAGCTTTCATTAGTCTATAATGGTATTACTGACATTAGTCCGCTGACTGAAATCACTACATTAACTGGTTTATGGTTAAATGCCAATCACATTACTTCAATTACTAGTTTAGCAAATCTGACTAATTTAAATATTATGCAATTAAAGTTAAATGAAATCAAAGACATTTCTCCTTTAGCGAACTTGAAAAATTTGACACAACTATCTCTAGAATCCAACCAAGTATCGGATATTTCACCATTACATAACCTGACAGATCTCAGAGTTTTAATGCTGAGAGATAACAAGATCAGTGATACCAGTAAGCTCTCGCAATTATCGAAGATTACTGCTTTGGATTTAAGAGATAATACACTTTCTCAACTTCAAGCAGTTCAATCGCTCACAAGTTTACAGGCGCTTTATTTAACAGGAAACCAGTTAAGTGATACCAATGAGCTAACCTCCTTGACAAACTTACAAGTGTTGCACTTAAATGACAATTATCTTCAATCGGTTGAAGGGTTAGCAACGTTGACTAAATTAACTTCTTTACAATTGGAACGTAACCAAATTGATGATATTTCTGATTTATCTTCCTTAACCAATTTATCTTCCTTAGGGTTAAGTTATAATAACCTTAAGACAATTGATGCCTTATCACCGTTAACGAATCTACGTACTTTGACATTAAAGCAAAATCAAATTGAAGATTTAACCGCTTTGAGTCAACTGATCGAATTAGAATATTTAAGTAGCGGAGATAATAATCTTAAAGATGTTACTCCGTTGAAAAATTTAACAAAACTTAAAAGCCTTTTTTTGCCACATAATCAATTAAGTAATATTGACGGATTAAAGAATTTGTCTCAACTAATTGAGGTGAATTTCTATGGTAATCAACTAACAAGTGAAAGTATTAAAGCGCTAAGTGCATTGACTCACTTAGAAGCTCTAGGTTTATCAGGTAACCAAATTAGTGATGTGACACCGTTGAAAGATTTAATTAATTTGAAGACATTGGTCGTATCATTTAATCAAATTACTGATTTAAGTCCGTTGAAGCATTTAACGAAACTAACTGATTTAAGGGCAGATAACCAACTCGTCAAACTACCCAATGCCGCAGTATTCAGTCCAGTAAAGATTGCTTTTAAAGATTTAGATGGAAGTGAACTAAAGATACAAGGTGCAGGGGAAATTCCTTATTATTACGATTCTGAAAGAGCTGAATTAACATGGTTAGCAGAAGGAGAAGGGAAGTTAAGTTTTATTTCTCAAGATGGAAAGTTTAGTGGCAAGGTGTTTCAAGATGCGCACTATGTAAAATAAACTGTTTAAATAATTCATATAAAATATCAGAATAGTAGAGAAAAAATGAATGGAAATGTAACCTTTTATGTTGATCGCTCGAGAGCCCTGTCAACATATTGATGATGTGGAGGATACAAGAAAATTTAGAAAAGGATCAATGGTAATCGTTTGAGGCAATGGTACTACTAGATTAGTAAGTAGAGTGTGTTGGTAGAAATAGAACATAATCAGATGATGATTAGCTCTATTCAAGTAGGACTACAAAAAATGTGTAGAATTAAAAAACTATTTATTTTTACAAAAAAATAAAAATTGAAATCTAGTGAAACTCTTAAGCAAAGAGATGTCACTAGATTTTTTTATGAATAAAATAGAAAAATGTTGAAGAGAAACCATGAGTGCAACCAAAAGGAAGACGAAAATAAAGAGTATCTATAGAAATAGAAAAAAAAAGAACTGATTGAGATTGCCAAAAGGATGATTTCATTAGTTCTAATCTATTTGTATTTACAAATAAATAGTCATGGAAGAGATTAGTATTTTTTTCTTTAACAAATGTTGATTTTTTTAAGAAACTAGCGCTCAAGATACTTTTTGCTACGTTTTAAGACATCTTCCCATGTTTGTTATATTCCAATAGTACAATAGTTATACAAAAAGAACGAATTATTTCCACTTTTATATTTATGTCTAAAATTTTTGAGAATAAAACAGAAACTGCATGGAGGTGTTCTGCATGACGTATGTTGATATAGGATCTTTTTGTGATAATTTTCGAACGTTTTTAGAACTCTTTTTTTTCTATATCATTTTTTATAATTTGTATAATGAAATACCATTAGAGAAAAAAATAATCCTTCCAATTGTGGTGTTGCCTCTTACATTTATCGTCCAAATCCCTCTAGAAGGGGTTGGAGATATGGTACCAATCATTATATGTTTTATATCTTTAAAAAAAAAGATCAAGAGAATTTTACATTATTAAATGCATTACTAATTAGTGCAACTGTTCCATACGTAGTCTCTCTGTTAATATCTGTAGGCGTTTTGAATAATTATTTTCTGGGTGAATTGAAAGATCCGATGTATATACTACTTGAAATTTTATTAGAACTAACAGTCATCTTAATATTAAGGCGTATATCAAAATTAATAAACTTAAAATATTTTCTATATCAATACAGTTCATTATCTTCTACGCTCCTATTAAGTTTTTACTATCTTACAATTCAACTATTCTTATATGTTGCAGAGTACTTTAAGGCGTATGAAAACTTTATTTTTAATATAGCGCTTTTCTTGATTATGCAAATTATATTTTTAGCCATTTTTTTGGTGAAGGAAATAAAGAAGAAAAAGCATGAGTATGAGAATAAAATTTTAGAAAAACAGCTTTTAGATTTTAAAGTTTATGCTGTTCAACTAGAAGCAAACCAACTTGAGTTACGAAAATTTAAGCATGATTATAAGAATCTCTTATTAAGTTTAAAGCAACTTGCTACTGAAAGTGATCCCAAAGTTTTTGAAAAGAGAATTATGATTCTTGAAAAATATTCTGAATGTTATTTTACTTCCATAGATTGGAATTACAATGACATAGAAAATATCAAAGACATATACTTGGAAATTCTTTTCATCAGCAAAGTGTATTTCATGAAAGAATCAGATATTATGTTTCAAATAGAATGCAAAGTTCCGGTAGATGTTGTTCCTATACAAGTTTTTGATTTGGTAAGGATTCTAGGAGTATGTTTAGATAATGCAATAGAGGCTGCCATTCAAACAAATAATCCTTTCATTAATGTATCTATTATAAAAGATAGGAATCAAATAGAATTTATTATACAAAATTCGGCCATAGAGACAAAAGAAGGAATTCCAAAGCTTTTAAAGGCCGGTTATTCAACAAAAAAAGGACACTCAGGTCTTGGTCTTTCTAATATAGAAGATATAAAAAAGAAATATTCAAATGTTTATGTGCAGTATGAAAAGACAAAAGAGCAATTTACTGTTCAAATTGTATTGTTATGTTAAGGAGTGGAGTAATATGGGCTATCCAATTATTTTATGTGAAGACAATTTAGTACAACTACAGCAATTGGAAAATATTATACGAAATTATATCCTTTTTCATAGTGAACTTTTAAAAATTGTGTTAAAGACTCAATGTCCTCAGGAAGTGAAAGACTATCTGATAGAATTTCAACCGCAAAATGGTATTTACTTTTTAGATATTGACCTGAATCACTCTATTGACGGGATTCAACTTGCTGAAATAATTAGAAAACATGATGCACAGGCTAAAATCATTTTTATCACCACACATGATGAATTGGCTCCATTAACGTTGAAAAGAAGAGTCGAACCACTTGGATTTGTTTCAAAAGATCTAGAATTTGATTTATTTCGATCGAAGATAATGGACATGTTAAGTCTTGGACAGGAAAGAATAGATTCTGTGAAGTCAGCTCGTAAAGCTATATTTACTTTTTCTGTTGGAACACAAACATATAATATTGATATGGATGAAGTTCAGTTTATCGAACCGTCTATTATTCCACATAGAGTCGTTTTATATACAAAGCACGGTCAATATGAATTTTATAGTCGCTTAAATGAACTTGAAGAAAAATATCCATTATTGTTTCGTGCAAGCCGAAGTTGTTTAGTCAATTTAATGAATGCGACAGAAATAAACTTCTCAAAACGCTTAATCGTATTCAAAAAAGATTTATCAAGAAAATTTTCAGTAGGACGTTCGAAAATATTAAGGAATTTATCAATAACTGGGAGTCAAAGTGAGAGCATTTTCTCTTACAATTTATAATGGACAATATTGTTTGGGGGAATGATTTTATACAATACAAACATTCAGGAATAAATGCTGATTCAAATAGAAAAAAGAGGGAGACGATAGAATGGATAAAAGTAAAAGAGAATTGAGAAGGAATTTGATCATGTTGACAAACAAAGACGATTGGAGTAAGGATCAATCTGTATTTCTACAAGTCAGAGAAATAATTGCAAAAATAGAAAGTAGAAATATAGATCGTGAAAAGGACATAGAAGATTTTAATAATTTAAATCAACTGCAAGAAAAAAAGAAGTGACCAACTTTTATAAAAAATATCTATCGTTTTTTAGTTTCTAATTTTTTCGTTATAAGGATTAAGAGAGTGAAAGTTTCTCTTGATTTTTGAAATCTGAATAATTTGCTGATAACAATTGAAATCAAATCAAAGAAGAGATTAACTCAAAGTGAAAAGCGTTTTAAAAATTGATCTAACAATGGAAAAAGTAGCTTTTTCAAGATAATTATCAAACAGAAATCTACAAGATTTATAATAATAAATAAAGCCTATAAAGAAGTGTAGAATAAAACATTTACTGAAGGTTGAAAGAAAATTTTAGTAGAAAAATAAATAAGTACTAGTAAATAAAATTTGAAAAAATTATCTATACCAATAAATTAAAAAAATTCATACTAAAGTAAAAGAGGCATAGAATTTATGTCTTTTTTTTGATTAAAAAATTCAGAAAAAGGGTTCAAAAAATGAAAAAAGATCGTTTGTTTTAGACAAAGATGTCTATTTCGATTCTATAATTCGTGTACCTACATACCATAAGCTTACATTTTATTGATAGGCGAATCCAAAGGCTATTCTATATAAAAAAGTAGAAAGTTCCCATTGAAACGACCCGCTCATGATATCTTTTGCTGTACTTTGAGATCTTTTTTTTTAGAGTCATGCCGTTTGTTTTAGTATTTATACAACGGAAGAAGTTTGATTGTCAAAAAAGAAGGATTGAGGGAGTGAACGAAGTGATTAAATTGGTTCTGTATCAATAAATGAGTCTGTTTTATCAATATAAAAGACTTAAGATCATTGAGGCAGAGTTAAAATGAAAGCATCAATTTTCCGTTAAATCTAAAAGGATTAGAGTAATTTCAGTAATAAATTTGCCATCTAGAACTAGCGAATAGCGTAAACAGTTAATGTGTTGGTAGTCATAATAATCGTTTGGAGGAAAATTTTCAGTAAGTAGATAAAGGACAACAGAATAAAGCAGATTTTCGTTAGATCAGGTACTTTCATCGTTGTATTTTAAAAAATACGTAATAGTGAGATTTATTTTTTCAAGTATATGTTAGGCATCCATCTTTAAAAACCATAAATATATTTGATGAAAATCAATAAACAAAAAAATTTAGATAAGGGGAATCGGGACTGTGAAATATAAAAAGCAAAAGAGTATCACTGAATTTGAAAAACAAGATATAAAAAAGCGATTTAAAATGTATAAGTCAAAGAAAAGGTGGGTAATTGCTCCAATTTTATTTTTAGGGTTAGGTGGAATTCTCGTGATTGAAGCGCCATCGGCTTCAGCAGAAGAGACACAAACTTACGAAAAACAAGCTCCTATCGAGAATGAAAGCTCATATAAGAAAGAAGGAGAATCGAAAATAGAGACTTCGGATGGAATATTATTACCTGAAGAAAACTCTTCTAAAGTTTCTGAAGGAACAGAAAGCGACCCAAAGACTCCTCAAGAAGTAAATATTGAGACAGAACACTCTTCAGAGCCAGTAGTATCTACGAATAAGCCCCAACCTGATGTAGTAGATGGAGCTGAGAAAGAATTGGAACTATCTCAGAATACAGTCCCCATAGAAGTTGTTACTCCAGAACCAGTAAGCCCAGTTCATGATGGAGAGCCAACAAAAATTGACGCACAGAATGCTAAAAATAGCAGTTCTCAAGACAATTTAAGTAAAGAAGATGCAAACTTGGTAACGGAACAAATAAATGCAGAAGAGACAAAATCGAATCAACAATTAAACTTTTCGAAGAAGCGTTCAATCATTGATGATAAAAATGATAACAAATTGTCGAGAGTAAAAAGAGCCGATGATACCATAAGTAATACTACAGATAGCAAAGAAGTAAAGTTTCAGCAATTAGAATGTCCTATTAAATATAAACTTGATAATAATGAATTTCCATCTATTAAAGATAACAATTCTGGATTGGTTGTAGTCAAAGGGGAGCCTGACCAACAAAGTGCAATTCCCGCAGAATATGCATTTTACCCAAAGTTCATCGAAGGAAAGACGACTGTTCAGATTGATGGAAATGATGTAAATACAATTGACATTAACAATAATTTTGCTAAACATTATGTGAATGTTCGAAATGTGGGATATTTGGAAAACAGTGATCCTATTGATATTCTGATTACATTTCAGAAAGAAGAATTTAATGGCGTGGAGAAAATACCAGATTTAAACGAGCAGGATGAAACAATAATAAATATTTTTGATGACCCTAATGAATTGATTTCGGTAGGTGGGGAAAACCTTGCGTTAAATGTAACTATGGAATTTTTTAACGGAAAAACTGGTTTGCCAATTGAAATGTCAGGATACAATACTATCACTGATTTAGATTGGACGGAATATTATATATATGAGAAAAACATGATTGAAAAAATTATCGTACCGCAAAGTTCTCTGATAAAAACAAAAGAGCATGAGAACAATTTATATCTGATAGGGATATCTGATGATATAACACCCACTCATGATTATCAAGCAGTAGGAGCAGAAAGAGGACAAGTCCAAGTCTTATTTAAGAAGTCGCATACATGGAAATATCATATAAACATTAAAAGTTCAGCGAGCTTTAATGTTTCTAAATCATTGCTTCCTATTGATTTTACATCTCCAATTGTGGTTGGAGATGAAGAAGATGCAAATATAAAAGATGATCAACTAGAATATAAAGTGTATGTCAATATTCCCTATAGAGATGATAAGACTGGCGATAAACAACAATATTCTTTGGATATTAAACTTCCAGATGCTTTTCGATTTAAAACCCTAAAGATTAAAGATAATGCAGAAAAAGATATTTCTGATAAATTCTTAATTGATTATGATAGAGAAAAATCAATTGCTACGGTTACACCGAAAGATACAAGTAATGATAAATATGATTTAAATATTCAAGTAGATGTCTCTTCAAATATCAACAATAAAAAAGAAGCAAAGGAAGAATATTACAATTCAAAAGATGCTCAGTATAAAGTACCAATTACTGCAGAACTTAGACTTTCTAACGGAACATCTGATGGAAAGAAAATTTTATTTTCTAATGTTGCAACTTCAGTAATTGAATTAGAACGCAGTCAAAAACCATCGGAGGTGACTTTTGAAGCGGATCCAAGTGTACCAACCAAAGGAAAATTAGAAGGGAATGTTCCGAATGTACCGACAGGAACCCAAGTCATGGTAATCACGCCGACTGGTGAAGAAATCAACGGAGAAACCGATCCTGATGGCCATTTCAGTATCCCAGTTGAGCGCAAAGAAGAAGATGAGCTGGTAAGTGTGGTAGTAAATGAAAAAGACAAAGCTTCATCTGACCCAGTTGAAACACAGGTGCCCAAGCAGGAACACAGCGCCACGCCAACAGAAGTGGTGTTTATAGCAGATCCAACCGACCCAACGAAAGGCAGACTAGAAGGCAAAGTCTCTAATATCTCCGAAGGAACCCAAGTCGTGGCAACTACACCAGAAGGGGAAGAACTCCATGGAGAAACCGATCCAGAAGGTCACTTTAGTATCCCAGTTGAACGCAAAGAAGAAGATATTCCAGTTCAGGTGGTGATAAAAGAAGAAGGAAAAGTACCATCCGATTCAGTCACAACACAGGTACCAAAACAAGAACCCAGTGCCACACCAACAAAAGTGGAATTTGTCTCCGATCCAAATGATCCAACGAAAGGAAAATTAGAAGGCAAAGTCTCTAATGTCCCCGAAGGAACCAAAGTTGTGGTGACCACACCAGAAGGGGAAGAACTCAGTGGCACGACGGATCCCGAAGGTCGTTTTAGTTTTCCAGTTGAGCGTGGGGAAGAGGATATTCCAGTCAATGTGGTGGTACAAGAAGAAGGGAAAGTGCCATCCGAACCTGTGAGTGTGATTGTTTCAAAAGTTAAAAGAGCTGATAATCCAGAGTTGGAGAAATTGAGTAGCTCTCGTAAAAAGAATCAATCAAGTAAAGCGGATGGACAAGTAGTAAAAAGAGAGTTAAGTCAAATGTCTCCTAAGAATAAAGAAAAAGACTTAAATAATACTAATAACTTACAAATAGTAACAGGAAATACGCCAACAAATGACTCTTCTAAAAATGAAAAAATGAATAATCACAACAGTACCAATTTAATTAGCGGGGGAAATGAATTACCAAAAACTGGTGCGCAAGCACATTTAGAAATGTCGATTATAGGCACTTTATTAACTGGTCTTAGTGGAGTTAGTTTGTTTGGAATAAAAAAAAGAAGAAAGGAAAATGATTAATATTTCCAGTGTATAGTATTTGCTAATTGATAACAGGTGTGATATCTAGCCAGTTTAGTGGTTGTTATTACTATTTATTGAAAGAGTAGCATAAACCGTACAAGCAACCTTTGATCCTAAGGTAATAGTTGCTTGTACGGTTTTCCTTTTTCTAGAATAAAGTCAATTGATATAAAGGAACAATGTTAATTCGATTAAGACAATTTATTTTCTGATTATTTTTTTATTCTCAAAAAGTCCTGAAAAGAGGAAAATAGAAGAATGACATAGTTCTGAAATGATTGACAATATCATTCAAAGGATTCGAATAGACGAATAATTGAATGAATTGAATGTTTCAGTCATATCTAGAAAATGGGTATGACTTTTTTATTTTAGTATTTCTGAAGTCAATCTTTTTTCATAAAACAAACATTTTTTTATAGGCAATCAAATTAATACTCTTGTTATTAATTTACAATAAAAAATGATATATAACTTTATGAAAGGAGAAAATAAATTGGTTCTTAAATTTTTACAGAAGTTAAATGGTAAAACGAATCATACGAAAAATGAAACAGAGATTCAAGAAATTATTCCTGAAGTAAAAATGGGATTGGAAAGAGTATCGTTTGGGCTAAATACCGATGAAAAAATTGTTATAGATTTTTTAAGTGATATGGATAGAGATTTTGGAAGTAATATTCGAGACAGAGTGAGACAAGGGGATCATTTTGAAAAATTTTTAGCTGCGATGTTTAAATTAGCTGGATATGAAGTCGAAATTACCAAGAAAAGTTATAAGAAAGACAATCGTGTCTATACTGGTGATGGTGGGGTAGATCTGATTTTAACCACAGAAAATGAACGTATAGCTGTCCAAGCAAAATCAAAACGCTTAAATAGTGCAAGTGATGAGCGATTGATCACTGATAATGATGTAAAAAATTTTGCAGGAATATCTGATAAAAACTGGACTAAAAAAATGTTTATTACTTCGTCTTTTTTTAATAATTATGCTTATAAACAAATAGCAGAAAATGAAAAAGCATATAAAATCGAGTGGTATGGCAGGTATGAACTCTTAAAATTGTTAAATCAATTGATCCCAGAAACAATGCTAAAACATCAATTATTAAACTCCTTACCTAAAAATATAAAAATATGTCCTAAATGTAATGAAGGAATTATAACACCTAGGAAAAATGGAACAACTAAAAAGTATTTTAATGCTTGTTCACTTTATTGTGGCCACACAGAAAATATTAAAAAGTAATGAAATTGAAAATAATATATTGAATTATCAAATTTTATAACAAGTATCGCAGGATTTCGTATTCATTTCTGGAGTAATAATCTTTAAAAAAGTTGAATGCTTTCTCGATAAGTGCCTGACATTGACTACCAAATACTGGAAGATTATTTTTCGTAGTGTTACTTTATTCCTGATAAAGTAATCTACTACTTTGTTAAAATCCTTAAATCTTTCTTGATGCTTAAAGAAGTGTTTAAACATTTGCCATAAGAATGCTGACTCCAATGTTTGCTCCGAAGTTCTTTTTCACCATTTAGATACGCAAGACGAAGAAGAAGCTATCTTACAATCAAAATACAATGTGGACCCGTTTAACCTCGATTTTTCAGAATGATTTAATGTGAAATCAAAACAACGAAATAATTTAAAATAATAACGATTGATATATTTAAAATTAAGTGGAAACACAGTAAAAAAAGTGTACATTCTCTTATAAAATGACAGTGATACAAATTTTAATGGAGATGATAGGATGAATAGTCAGCTTTGGTTAAGTTTATTTTTTTCTAGTAGCTTTAGTCTAATTAATTTAGTAGCCGTGATTAAGAAATTTAAAATAAATTTAGAACCAGTTCAAATTAGGGTAGCTCGTGTCATATTATTTATTCTTTTAATTATTTTTTCAGTAATTCTTGTAAAAGTAATTCGAATTACTTGGAAGATGGATTTTCCACTACAAAGTGTCTCTAGGTTGGAAAATGGGAAAATATATCAATTAGCCTATGGCATGATTTCATTAATGAGTACTGTTGTATTAACTTTAAACGTCTTTACACTAGGATTTATACATTGTTGCTACTATATTTGGCAGGTTTGGAAAAATAAGATTACAGACCAGGTAATTGAATTTAGATTTTCCAATTTTAAAGTAACAATGTATAGTTTAGGACTCTCTTGTTTGAATAGAGTTATTTGTAGAGAAAGGGAATTTAAGCCCCTCGTTAGCAAAAGAGTATATTGATGAGTACAATAAACTAATTCATTATTCTGATAACAGAAGAAATAAAAGAGATCTGTCAGTGAAACCTAGCCTTACAGAAAAACTAGCAAGTATTGCTACAAATAATACAGAAAAATTAGAGAAACTTTCAGTCGTTAAACGAGAGACAGCTATTGGTAGGTAGTCTACAAAAAAATGTGTAAACCTTCAGAGATTATATCAAGCGATACAGAAAAGTTTTTTAAATGGATAAACAAAAAGAAAAGAATCGTTAAAAGAATTAGATTTGAAACATGCATACAACATAAAATTCGGGATGAAATAGCTAATGGTTTCAGCAACTAAGGAGGTACTTCAGATAGAATTGGATTAAACTTTAGATTACGACAACCAAGATTATATCAAACTTAAAAGGATTGTAATTGCCTTTTTTATAATATGATTGCCATTTTGTTGTACAGTGGACTCTATTTTGCAACAATAATTTAGTTAGATAGTTAATGGACAAAAATCAATAATAAGGAATTTATTTAGTGTTACACATGTTGTTTAAAAAAGGATTTATTTACTCGAAAAATTATTTCAGAATTTATTACTGTTAAATAAAGCTTTTTCTTAAAAATTTTATTTAGAATTGGGATCTTATGATTACATTAGACAAATTTATTGAACAAAGGCTGATGGATGACAAGAAAAATTTACTGGATTTAAGTAGGAAGGAAACTAATCTTCAAGATTGTATAAATTATGTTTTTGACTATTTTAATACCTATATCAATATAGATGAGACTCAATTTTTACAAATTGAAAATGATGAGAAGGTAGCAAAGTATCAAAGACAAATAGAAAAATATTCATCTAGTGTCCAAGGATGGCTTATTGAAGTCTATACTCAATATAATAAAAAGATGAACCAGCAAATCCCTAAATTATTAAACAATATTGATACTTTTTTACTGACTAATTCACTTGATAATTTTAGAAAATACTCATATAAATGTTACTCATAATTGATAAAAAAGTATCCCTTTATGGAAAATTATATAGAACAACTTTATGAATTTATTATTGATCAACATAGAATATTAAACTACAATTATCAACTTGATCAAAAAGAGGAAGCAAGTTTCAACGAAAAATTGATAGTTATGTAGTAAAAACTGCTAATAAATATAAAGTAAATTTGCTCATTTGGGCGCAGTCATATGCATGTAATTTTTATGATTATAAACATATTTGGCTAGCAGTAACTTATGATATTTTAGAATTTGGAAAAAGTTATAAAACCACGCTTGAAATTTATAACCAAGTCACCAGCGTTACAAAAGAAAAAGTGATCCAAGAATCGACTTCTTGGATTTTTTTAGTGGATTTGTTTGCCAAATACGTTTAGTATGCGTATATGAGAGGTTGTGAAAGTGATAGTCTGCTTCAAGAATTAAGAGCGAAAAATCGAAAATAGCTTTCCATATTTTTGTATTTTTTGAACTTAATTCCGCAGAAGCAATCGTTTGAACACCGTTTAATGAGAGATCGTGAGAGTGCTGGATAGCTCTGATGACAATAAGCCATAAATTTCTCAAACAGCTTTTCATGTTTTAGAAATTTATGGCTTATTTCAAGGAGTTAGCACTTGGACACCGCTTAAAGAAGGTCGAAAATCAGTAACGATTATGAATTCAAAAACGTTTTTTGTGATAGATTTAAACAATATCCTTGTTATTAATTTATAGTGACATTGTCTTTATAAGACAAATATAAATTTTGGAGGATACATAATGAAAAAGAAATGTCAGAGATTGAAGGTATGGATTAGTATAGTAGCAGTAACTTTTGTTTCGTCTATAGTAGTACCAAGTAGTACGATTATTTGGGCAACAGAGCAAAGTAAAAATGAGTTAGAAGAAAATAAGAATGATTTTCAATTTAATAATGAGCCTATCACTCTTTACTCAGAAGGAGATATAGCTGTTCAGCAAAATTCATCGGGGGAAATCCTTGTAACTAAAATGGAAACGAATGTCCGAGCAAATGTATCACACTGGGGGACATGGCAATATACAAATATTGCTGTAAGTACAGGAGTGGCAGCAAATGCAATTAATGCTACTTTTTATGCAGGAGCAGGGGCGTCAGTGGCAATGTTTGGCATTCCGGGTTGGGCAATAGGAGGACTATTAACAGGTGCAAGTTGGACAAATTTAGGTTCAGCGCCAGGTTCAGCAGTAGCTAAAAAATGGGATAAAAATAAAAATGGTTGGATCGGTTTTTATAAAAGAACGGGTTACGATGGCGCAGGAAGAGTCGTAGCAACACAGTATAAAACAGAATAATATGGAGGAGTGAATTTTCTTGTGTAAAAATTGGATACAATATACAAAAAGTCATCCCTATGCTAGTATTCTTATTGTAGCTGTAGTAGCTAGTTTAATCGGTATTACAATCGAGTATCTGGTCAATAAAGATTTTATAGGTGGAGGATTTTGGGTAACGTTAGTTTTAGTCATCAGTCAGATAATGATTATTAAAAGGAAAAATAAAAAATAGTTTTTTATTGGATGCAATGATCGAAGTTACTTTACCTATGAAAGGCATATGTATCACAGAATAAGAGTATTTTCAAGGATTAGGAAACAAGGAGTTCGAATAAATGAATGTTTAGTCATATTCAGAAAATGGGTATGACTTTTTTATTTAACTATTTTTATTACTGTAACTTTATAGTCTAAATTGTTGTATAATAAAGAAATAAGTTTACGATATTAATTAGTATCCTATTGGAAAATTTAGACGGTTAAAAAACTATTTCGAGAAAATTATTGGAGGAAGTAGTATTGGATGATAAAGCCTATGCCAAAGATCATAAAAAGGAATTTTTTCAAGAAGTGATTCAAGATAAAATTGTTCGACCAGATCAAAAGGAAGCTATATTTATGGCAGGTACACCTGGCGCTGGTAAAACAGAGGTAGCGACTAGTCTACTGGAATTATCAGAAGATATCTGTAGAATAGATGCTGATGTTTTCCGAGCAAAGTTTCCAGGGTATACTGGTCGTAATTCTTCTGATTTTCAAAGAGGGGCATCTTGGTTAGTGGATTATTCTTTAGATATGGTATTGAAAAACGGCTATTCATTTTTATTAGATGGAACATTCGCAATTGGTCGAGCAAAACAAAATATTGAGAGATGTCTTTCCCGAGATTATGATGTGACAATCTATTTTATCTTTCAAGATCCACTTATTGCTTGGAATTACACAAAAATACGAGAAAAAGTAGAGGGACGATTTGTACCAAAAGATCGTTTTATCAATGCTTATTTTAAGTCTCGGGAGAATGTTCGTGAAGTAATAAAACAATATGGGGAATCTATTTCTGTACATGTGATTTTAAAAGATTATAATAATGAAATAGCCACAGTAGTACCAGATATTTCAGATATAGATCTTATTTTGCCAGAATCATTTACTAAAGCAGAATTGGAGGAGAAATTACATGACTGATAAACAAAAAGCGGAAGCGATTATGAAAAAATATAACCGTAGCTATGGTGATCTAAACAAAAAAGCAACTAGAAAAGAATTTATGACCGTTCTACAGTATGTAGCAAATGAGTCAAATAGAAAACAACGAAAATTAACAGGGTTAGATAAATAACTATTAAGATCTTAAATCACAGCTAAGAATTAGTTTAGTTGTGATTTTTTATATGTATATTTTTATTCAGGTTTAATTGAAAAAAGCGATAACTACAATAGTTAAGAAGAAATATGTAGAAATTTGAAGATAAAATATTTTGTTAAAAAATTTGTAGATATAGTAAAGATATTGTAGAACGTTGAGAGAATATACGTTCTTTTTTAGTTTTGGCTTAATAAAATAAAGATATTCCAACTAATTTTTTTTTGAGAAAAAAAGAGTCAATCTGCTGTTTTATTTTTATTTATAATTTAATCATCAAATAAAAGGAAGGAGTAATTGGTATTGGATAGTCAACAAATTACTGAATTAGAAGTAGAACTAGCTGCCCTACAAGCAGAGCGTGATTTCTTGCAGGATTGTATAGATACTGAAAATAAATTGCCTAAAGAAAATAAAGATTTCTCTGCTCTAAACTCGCTTATTACTAAGGTACACGATATAAACAGGAAGACGCTCAGGATGAGGTATGAAATTTCTAGGTTAAAGTGTCAAGAAATAGAAACATCTAGAAAACAAATATCTTATCGGCAACATTGAACTCTATATTAGTGATGAGAGAGCTACTAGTGATTGAGTAGTTTTCTTTTCATTTTTATACTTATTTGTGTGAGGTTCTTAGTATAATTGCATTATGTAAACTAAAAAAAAGAAACTATGAAATAGAAGTAAAAAATAGTACTCTTAAATAAATAACGATTAAACTTTTAAATCACAAATGTAAATTAGCTGTGATTTTTTTATTTTATTCTCTTTTTAGTTAGTAAACTTATGCTAAAATATTAAGCATAAGCTGGTTAAAATAATTAATTTTTACTATCAAAAAAATTAATTTGAGATTTTTTTAGAATTATTACGTAGCATAATATTTTTTATTATTTGCTATATGAAGGAGTAAATATTGTGAATGAAGAAAACAAGTTTATAAAGGAAAATGGGATTTTTTATACAGATACGAAACTGGCTGACAAACTTGTTAAATTACTTAAAATAAATTATACAGAAGAATTTTCTTTAATTGAACCAGCAGTAGGTGAAGGGCATATATTGTCTTTAGTGATAAAAAATTTTTTCCAAAAGAATAAAGATAAGTCTGAAGATGAAAAGATTGAATTTTTAGAAAAAAATATAGCAGCATTTGACATCCGAAAAGATGCTATAAAAAAATGTATTGAAAAATTAGATGAGCTTTCAAAAAAATATATTAGTAAAAAGATAAATTGGAATATAAGACAACTTGATGCCCTGGACATAATAAAAATGAAAGAAAATTTTAGTACTTATGACTATGTGATTAGTAATCCGCCCTACGTTTCTAGACACAATATGGATGAAAAGATGATTAAAATACTAAAAAATAAAAGTGATTTTTGTCACAAATATAATTCGGTCTCCATATTTAAAAGAAGCAACAGAAAATAAAGAGGTTGTAATCATTGATGATTTGACAGCAGATACGTTAAAAGATGGCGAACAACTAACAGCCACGCATGTCTTATATTATGAAGAAGCACAAGAAAATGAAGTAGGACGTGAAGACGATTTGACGAATAAAGACCAGACCGTTACTTTTAAAACACCAAAGCAACCAGAACAACCAAAAAAATCAGAAGAAAAACAATTGGAGAAGAAAGAGATACCAAAAACAGTCTCACAAGAATTGCCCAAAACAGGAAGTGCACAAAATACTCTCGTCGTACTTGTAGGTTTCTTATTCATTGCTTTTGTAGGATTTGTTTGGTTCGCTCAGTCTAAAAAACGTTAAGTAAGGGCAACCCGCTTAAAAGATTGAAAGAACGAAGAAAGCTGTGCTATAATGAAAATGAAAAAAGGAACTGCGTCAACAGTTCCCTTTTGACAGCACCGTTTAAAGAACGGTGACAGTAGATAATTTTAAATCAAAAAGAAGTAAACCTATCGCCTGCTAAAGTGACGGTTACTTCTTTTTGTCATTTTTGTTGACTAAGGTTAGAATGCCAAAGATCAAAGTTGCGGTAAACGAACCGAAACTAATCATTAGCCCTAACGCTGTTTCAACAGACAAAAGGCGTCTCCTTTCTTTAAAGTTTGAGATTATGTGCATACGCACCACCTCACTCTCGAATGGATAGCCACCGCCATTAAACTTTACTGTCTCAACTATTATAGCATATGGACTTAGTTATTCCCTTGAAAATTCAAGAATAACTAAGTCTATTTTTTTGCCTAGAAATGTTAAAATAGCCAAAAATAAGTGAAACAAGAATTGACACTTTGATTAATCCGTATTACAGTGTGATACAAATGGAGGCGATAACATGGCTATGATTACGGTAAGTGTGAGTGATGCTGAAAAAGAATGGCTTTCTTATATGGCGGAATTTTATGGAATTACCTTATCTGAACTACTGAAAACCTATTCAATGGAACAATTAGAAGATGAATATGATCGGCAAACAGCTGAAATTACCCATAAACATTGGATAGAAAGTGGGAAGCCAACTGTACCCATGGAAGAAATACTGAATGAATTTGGAGGACTAAAGTGACCTATCGTTTAGAATTCACGCCTGAAATTCAGAAATAACTTCGTAAAATGGACAAATATCAAGCTACATTGATCGTTCGATGGTTGTATCAACATATTGATGGTGTTGATGACCCAAGAAAATTCGGGAAAGGGTTAACAGCCAATCGTTCAGGGCAATGGCGTTATCGGATTGGCAAATATAGAGTGTTGGTAGAAATAGATGATGATCAAATGGTTGTCATTGCTATTCAAGTGGGACACCGAAGAAATATCTATGATTAAGAGACTATTTCTTTTTACAAAAAATAATAAATGAAATCTAGTTAAAACTCTTGAATTGAGAGATTTAACTAGATTTTTTTTATGAATAAAATATAGAAAATTGCTAGGAGGAACCATGAATTTAAAAAAGATCAAGAAAAAGGAGAAAAGAGTAAAACGACCACAAATAAGAAAACTTTCTCAGAAAAAAGCCAACAAAATTGTTTTTACAGGAATCTGTTTGCTTAGTGTTGCTTCAGCAGTAGGTGTTATTCGAGCAAACATGGTGGCTAGTAACTTTGATCAATTAGATAGTCAAGTACGCAATTTATCTGAATCGTCCGACGAACCTTTGGAAACAGAAAGCACTTATGATATTGTGGCACTTTCTTTTTACGCTACCAGTTTTGCAAAAGAGTATTTGAATATGGATACTACAGCAGACGAAAACAAAAAGAATGAGCGTTTGGAACGATTATCTAACTATCTATCCATAGATGTGGAGGCGGTGGACGAATCAACCAATCAACAGTTGGAGATTGTGCGCCAGTTTAAAGAAGCTTCAGTCACTAAAGTAATAGAAGAAGAGGAGTGCCTCTTGGTTTATGTCTATACGACTTATGAAGTGAAACAAAAGGACAAAGTAGAAACGATAAGCAAAGAAATGGTGTTACCGATTCAAGCAAAAGATCAACTTTTCTCTATTGTTAGTCGGCCTTATTTTCTAGCGACTACTTTACCCCAAGGGAAAACAAAAGCCCTAGAACCAGTCGACGAACAAGCAGAAGTGTCAACGGATGAAAAAGCCAAAATGGAAAAATTTTTGAAGCTGTTTTTTGAAAAGTATGCCACAGCTAAGAAACAAGAATTGCTGTTGTTGATGAAAGAACCAATCGACACCACCGATCATATGGCGTTTTTAGAATTCAATAAAAACGAAGTGAAATATTTTAAAACGAATCAAAAAGACGTACAAGGGGTGCAAGTATCGGTGGTATTTATTGATAAAATCACTGGAATTGCGCATACTGAAGATTTTTCTCTATGGTTGTCAAAAACAGAAAATTCATATTTTGTGAATACATTAAAACATTATTTTACGGAAAAGGAAGGAAATTAATTTATGAATGTCTCTAATTTAGATAATTTTATGAAATCAGGATTTATTACGTTGTTAAGTTTTGCTGTGATTGTGTTGATTTTTAAGCATTGGCGAGGCGCAGAATGGTTGAAAATTGGCTCGGTTATTTTAATTGCACTCATTTTGAATGATTTTGCCACTAATCAAGGAAACAATATTTTTACGGTGATCAAATGGTTCCTTAATTTGTTTGGCATTAAGATGTGAGGGATGAAAATGAATCATTATGATTATGCACGTGGATTAAAAGCGCCCTATTCCATTCAAATCATTCGCTCGCCAAAAGGTAAAACACTATGGGTATTTGCGCAACCGTTAAGTCTTTCTTATCTGCTCACACTGATTTTAGGATTAGTGATCTTTGGCGTTCTTTGGCAAAAAATGCCCTTGCCAACATTTTTTAATATTAATTTTAATTTTTTGCTCCTGCTTTATTTTCCCAATAAAATAGCTCGTTGGTATGCAGAAACGGAATTAGATGGTAAAACAGCCAATGTTTATTTAAAAGATATGCTTCTTTACCTCAAAAACTATGTGATGGATCAACGCCCAATGATTGGGTTTGAGCGAATCCAGGAAACAACAGAATTTTCATTTAGACGATAACAAATAGAAAGGAAAATGACATGCAATTAGAATACCCATTGTTAGAATATACGCATAAAAATATGATTTTAACACAAGAAAAACAAGCGATTGCTTATTATCGGATTCGTTCAGAAACAGTAATGTTGACGGATAAGGAAAAGAAACAAAAAACCAAGAAAAAAGTGGCTCGAGTTTTAAAACGACTAAAAAATAGTGAAGGATTTGAAATTAATTTGTTACCTGTTAATGCCGATATCAGAGGGAAAATGGGTGCCATGCGCTCATTGGTTGATCCTGAAAATTATGCGGTAGCGGTAGACAAATTAATGAAAACTGCAGTATCTCTAGAAAATGAAATGGGAATGGTCTATGAATATGCTTGGATGATAGGTATTCCCTTAGTTAAAAAAGAAATTGCCGTTGATATCAAAGAAAATATTTCTAAAGCAATCAACCATGCAACTGAAAAGATCGTTACTGGTTTAGGGTTTGCGATTGAATTAAATGAGGCTTGGTACCAAGAATTCCAAGATCAAGAAATGGAAGTTTATCAAAATTTATCGGAATTGCTGGTGGAGCGTTTAACAGCAGAGGAGCTGTATTACTATCAAGCGTATCAGTTTTTAAAAAATATTCCTCACGAAAAACAAGAGGTGTTAGCCAGTCAAAATTTAGATAATCTGATGGCGACCAAGATCAAACCTAATTTTCAAGGGGGCTTACATTTCAATTGTGACTACGGAGAAAGCTATGTTTCCTATTTGCCAGTTGGAGATATTGGCGTATTTCTTGATGGTAACCATTTACTAGAAATCGTTCAAAAAATGCCGTTTCCTGTTGAAGTAAAGTTACAAGTCAATTTTGCTGAAAGCAAAGGGCAATTGGCGCTTTCTGGGCGTTCCAGTCGTGCACGTACTCGAACCAAAAATATTATGCAAGAAGCTCATTTGGCAGGATCAAAACAAAAACGAAAGATTGTGGAGGGACAATTAGCATTAGATGACCTAGATCAAAAAATTGATGATGGCGTTGATATCATTGACTGGACGGCTGTTTTGATTGTTTGTGGAAGTTCGAAGAAACAACTGCAAGCTCGTAAAAAATATTTAATCAATCGTTTTGATAGTTTAGGCATTCCATTAATTAAAGCTACTTTCGATGATCCTTATTTATTTCAATCCACTCTATTTGGCAATTTTATGCGTTTTAAGGAGAAACGATGGCAACATACCTGTACATTAGAAAGTTTTGCAGAATTAAATTTCTTTACTTCCTTAAAAGCAGGGACCAACCTAGGTTATTACTTTGGTCGAATTGATACCACATTGGAAGAAAAAGAAGATCGGCAAAGTATCCTGCTAAATTCAAAAAATCTGATTTATATGAACATGTTCCTAGCCAATAAACAAGATGTAATTGGTAAGAAAACCAATAACCCACATTGGGCATTGACTGGCGATACTGGTAATGGGAAATCTGTCACTGCTAAAAAGTTATTTATGGAATGTGCTACGCTCAAAGATCGAGTATTGTATATTGATCCCAAAAAAGAAATGCGTCGGCAATTTATGCGAACAATTAATGACCCTGTCTATCAGAAAAAATATCCTTTAGATACAGACTTTGTCCGCTCTTTTAATTTTGTGACTTTAGATGTTCGGGACAAGAAAAATAGAGGTGTATTGGATCCAATTGTTTTATTTGATGAAACCGAAGCGATTGCGACTGCAAAAGCAATGCTTACAAATATTTACGAAGGGATTTGGAATTTGAAGCAAAAAACAGAAATTAATGAAACAATTGCTGCAGTAGTGAAGGAGCGAAAATCTGGTAAAAAAGTTGGTTTCTGGCACGTAATCGAGCGCTTAGCTAAAAGTTCCATTCCTGATGTAGAGGATATGGGGCGTTTTTTACTTTCAACCATTAAAGAATCTATTTTAGAACTTGCTTTTTCTCATGGAGAAACCCCAGGGCTCTCTTTTGAAAAGAAAGTTACGATTTTAGAAATAGAAGATTTAGACCTACCAACCGATAAAAATGAACATATGGATGAGAATAAACGTCTATCTGTCACGCTAATGTTTGCATTAGGTACTTTTTGTTCAAAATTTGGTTCACGTAATCCTAAACAAGAAACGGTCACTTTTTTTGATGAAAGTTGGATTTTCCAATCGTCTCCAGAAGGAAAAGCCATTTTAAAATCCATGAAACGGATTGGACGTTCGTTTAATAATTTCTTGGTACTGATCACGCAATCGGTGAATGATTTGGATGATAAAGAAGATGGCACAGGCTTTGGTACCGTGATTTGTTTTGATGAAGTCCAAAATCGAGAAGGAATTTTAAGCTATTTGAATTTGCCAAATAATGAGCAGAACATGAAATGGGTATCCAATATGGTTCAGGGACAATGTCTTTTAAAAGACATGTTCAATCAAGTCAATCGTGTAGTTGTCCATGTCCTGTTTGAAGAATGGTTAGAGCTTTTTAAAACGGTTGATGATTCAGAGGCTTCGATCATGGAAAATCGTTTTGCGTTGTAGAAAGGAGGTAGGAAAATGAAGTATTTAATTGATAGTTATGATGCTTACATGACTGGTGGTGGCTTGCTTGATAAAGGATGGCAAGCGGTAAACTGGTTTTTTGTCGGTGTTCCTTTCTTCATACTGAAGCTATGTGTTTCCTTCTTCCTTTTTTGTGAAAGCGTGCTGAATCAATCGGATTTTTTTATTGGTAAACAAACTGAAACTTATGAAATGTCTGTAAAAATTTTAAAAAACTTTGGTGGCACGAGTTTTGGTTCTGGTACGTTAATGGGTCTAGCAGTCATGTTTAGTGCTTATTATCTCTTAGCAAATTTCTTTTCAAATAAACGTAATTTTTCGAAAGCTTTGCTTCATTATATTGTGGTTGTTTTATTATTTTTCGGATGGTTTGGACAGATTCAGACCAATCAAGGTACCTATAATGTGCCAACATTTTTTATTCAATCCGTTCATGCAGTAACCAAAACGATTCAACAACAATTTATCGCTGGCAATGATACTTCAAAAGAAAGTCAAAGTACCATGTTTGATGTGACCGTCAAACAAACATTTAACTATGTGAACAGTGGCTCTTTAGATGGCACAATGGCAAATGGAGAAAAATTAGAAGAAAGTAAATTATTACAAGTACCAGGATTGTCAGAAAGTGAAAAGGCTAAGTTTAAAAAAGAAAGAGAGCAATATATTGATACTTTAGAAAAAGAAAATCCTTATTTTGTGCAAGATGGTTCAAAAACAATGGAAAAAAGTTTTGCCATTTGGATCGGTGTGATTAATTTAGTCGTCTTGGCAATACCGCCCCTTTATATCAACATCTTATTGACCATTATGCAAATGGCAGTCAATTTATTAATCCTGATTTTTCCAATCATTGCTTTTGCTTCGTTCTTCCCAAAATGCCAAATGGTCATGTTTAAGTTTTTTAAAGGATTATTAGGAATCTTATTTATGCCTGTCGTTTATAGTGTGTTTTTATCCGTTTTGTATTGGATGAATCAATTAGTCGATCAAGTGTTTCTAAACGTCGCCGACACGGTTAACCAAAGTTTATTAAATGTACTTTCAGGCGGAATTGTTTTATTGGGTACAAGAATCATTATGATTGTTGTTAAAATAATTATGATAAAAACAGTCTGGAAAAATCGCTACCGTTTGTTGCGCTTTTTCTCAGATGGTCAAATCCAACAGCCAATCTTTGAAAAACAAGTCAATGAAAAAGTCAAAGAAGGGGCAACGAGAATAGGTGAAATCGGCGTAGGTACTGCGCAAGTAGCAGCTGGTGCTTATACCGGAAATTTAGGGATGGCATTAAATGGAGCAACAACTCTTTTGCCAGACAAAGCCTTAAATTTAGGCAGAGAACACTTTGTGGATGAAAATGGTCAATTTGCTGGAGTGAAACAGGGTGTTCAATCTTTATTTAAAAAAGGAGAAAATGAAGAAGTAGCACCTTCTACTTTCCAAGAAAATCAATTAAAGGACACAATAGAGCCTTTGGAAAATAAGGAAATAATCAGTGAAGAACCATTGAACGATAAAGCAATGGAAGATGTGTTCACCGAAATGGATGCGCACAATTCAGAAGTAGAACGTTCATTAGATGAAACAGATCATTTGAATTTTGAAGCATTAGAACAAGAAATTCCCCCAGAACCAGAATTGGCCGTTGACACTGACACATTAGCTACTATCGAAAGGAACGAAGAAGAGGGGAACAATGAAAAAGAAGAAACAAACGAGCCACATAGTCCTGAAATGATGGACAATCTCAATGTGACTGTTGATAATTTTGACGAATTGACATTTGAACAAGAAGAAAAAGCTTATTTTGATCATAAAGAGGATCAGGAGTTGCTAGTGAATTATGAACCACCAATGAATGAAAGGAATCAAGAAGCACTGACAATTAAAAATTTAGAAGGAGAAGATACTTTTTTTGATGCTTGGCAAGAAAGATCAATTGATGAACAAGGAGAAGTCTGGTAATTTTGTCAGTCTTCTTTTTTATTTTTAAAGAAAGTGGTGAAAAATGAAAAAAATTGCGTATGTAGTTATAGCTGCTCCTTTTCTAATTTTGTTGCCTTTCTTATTATTTCTAGTGGTCTTTTCTGCGAATCAAAATGGTGATGCTTCAGAATTTGAACCGTCAACACCTCAAGAACAAGTTGCCTTAGAGATTGCCCACTTTGTTCAAGAACATGGTGGAACAAAAGAATTTGCGGCAGCTTGGATTGGAAATATGGAACATGAGAGTGGTTTAATTCCTTCACGTATCCAGGGTGATTTACCATTTCATGACATTTGGGCGTATAACCCTAAAATTGGTGGTTATGCGTTAGGGTTAGCCCAATGGGATTTAAGTAGGAGAGTGAATTTATTAAATCAGGCAAAAGAACAAGGGAAAGATTGGCGAAATGTTGCTTTTCAGATGGATTTTGCTTGGAATCATGATGGTTCAGATAGCGAGCTATTAAAGAAAATGTCAGAAGGAACAAGTGTGGATGCTTTAGCAGTAGATATCTTAAAATATTGGGAACGTGCAGGTACAAAAGAGGATCCTGTCGAACAATTAAAACGAAAAAACAGTGCCAACAACTGGTACAAACGTCTTTTTGAAGGTTCGCTTGGTGGAGGTTCTGCCAATATCGGAGGTGGTAAAATTGACATTTTGGAAGCTGTGATGGGACAAATAATCAATGGGGGGCAATGTTATGGTTTAACCGCCTATTATGTCCAAAATCAAGGTGGACCGCAAATGATGGGTTCAGGATTTGTATATGCGGAAACTATTGGTAGTGATTATGATTGGGATAAGCATGGATGGAAAGTGATCTTTGATCCCAAGCCGTCAGAGATAAAAGAAGGTGACGTGATCAATTGGTACGCTGGGCAAAATCTTTCACCAGGAGTCTATGGACATACTGGGATTGTGGCGAGTGTCGAAAGTAAACAACGGTTGATCACCTATGAACAAAATGCCGAACAAGGACAAATTTGTGCGAAATATTCTAGGCAATGGGGAAGAGAATTTACAAAAGTCGCAAGTATCGTCAGAAAAAAATAAAAGGAGAATCAAAATGTTCTTTACACATTCAGGATTAACAAGAAGACAGATCAACCAAATTTGTGAAAAATTTCAATGCCATAAAAATGAATTTTCGGTAGGTCGGTTTGAAGATGGCTATTTAGTTACAGTTAAAAATAAAGAGTATAAAATAAAATTTTCAACAGGTAGACGCTCACAGATTGTTTATGCCAAAGCAATGGTCAGAGTACCAATTAATCAACGAAAGCAGGTAAATCAATGAAGAAAAAAGTGTTTCTTTTCGTTGGTTTTCTTTGTTTAACATTTTTTGTAGGAGCATGTGGGCAACAAGAAACAAGACAGGAAACAATAACGACTGAAGAAAGCAGACCAATCATGAGGTCTATTGAAACAGATACCACAAAAACAACTAAAGTAAATACAAAGACAGTCGAATCAACTGATCAGAAAGAAAAAACAGAAGAAAAGCAATCAACAGAACAAACCAAAGAAAAAGAAGACAACACCGTCTTATTACAAAAATACGGAGAAGCTTATGCCAATTTCAGAGACCTCAATCACCGCAACGAGAAACTAAAAGATCTCATGACGGAAGAATGTATCAAAATGAATGGCATTGATGTCAAAACCGGGAATGCTTTAGGAAGTGAAGGAAAAGTGACTTCCATTTATCAAAATGATCAAGAAGAATATGCCGTTTTATTGGACTGTATTCAAAATGGTTCTCCCATCCGTATCTTGTTATTGGCAAAAGTGGAAGATGGAAAAATTGCGGAGATGACTTATAATACGTTGAAACAGGAGTATTGATAGACTGAATGAACTATTTTTTATTTTTTTCGAAAAAATAGTTCACTTGGGAATTCGCTTTCATTCTAAAATAAAGTATCTTATTTTAGAAAGGAAAATGAAAAAAATATGGGTATATAGTTTTGTCTGTTCTTTTTTTGTAGTAGTATTATCTTTTCCTTCAGTAGTAAATGCGGAACAAAGTGTGGTAATAGGGGAAAGCCCTTCAGAGTTATTATCTCGCTCAACAAGTGGTTATTTGTACAAAAATGGTAAAATTATAAGTTATCAGCAAACAGGTAGAACATTCGTAGGAACAATAAACAAGGGGACAAAAACATGGATTAAAGGTAAAATAGAAGGAGTGATAGGTCCTGCAAAATTATCTTTAGAATTAGGACGTGAGATATCTACTTCAATGAAAGCAAAAAGATATAAAGTTACTGGGAAGGTGACTTCCAGATACGATAAGTATGATCGATACGCTAATAAAAAAATTGGTACTGTAACATATACAAATAATTTAACTTGGTACGAAGATATTGCACAGTAGTAAAACAGGAGTGATGCTTATATGGGTGTAAAAAAGTAATTTATGTTATATCATTTACTTATTTTTACTATATAGTTTTAATTTTTGGTACACGTTGGTTAATCTTTTACGATAACGATCAATTTCTATTGGGTGCTTGTTTTCTTTTATTGGGAAGTATTTTTTTTCGTAAAGTATTGTTAAATGATTTAAAAAAAATCAATTTTTTAAAATGTATTAAGTTAGTGATTATTTCCTTAATTTTAATTTTTTTATTTTTTTACATGTTATCCTATCTTTTGTTCAATCAAGGAATTGAAATAAATGATGTTTCCTTTACTTGGTTTTCAATTGTGAATGCTTTGATTTTCGCACCTTTCATTGAAGAAATAGTTAATCGATTTTGCCTGATATGTTTAAATCATTCAGCTATTATAAAATATGTAACATTATTTTTATCTTCTGTTTTATTTTCAATTGGACACCAGACCGTTTTATCCTCGAATTTTTACATGTTCTGGTCATATATAATCTTAGGATTGTGTTTGGGATACATCTATATTAAAACAAAAAATATTTGGTACTCAATAACTGTACATTTTGCTTATAACTTTATTGTCATGTTGGTTTTACTTTATTAAATTTTATTATATTTATTGAGCCGTCCTTTTATAAGGATGGCTTTTTTATTTTAACAATCAATAAATTGTCTTAGAAAGAGGTTTAACTCAGAAAATTCTAACGACTTACAAAAAGAAAAGTTTGTAAAAGAAAAGAGGGGGAGTGGTTGCAGTTATCAGAATGGAAACAGTATTTACGAAGTTCCTACACAACCATTGATAAAAAGAGTTATTTACGAACCTTTCAAACCTATTATGATCCAGTAAAAGAGAAGACGAAAAAGAAAAGTGTCAATTGGAAAGCAAAAGGTTTCAAAAGCGAAAAACAAGCGTTGCGTTATCTGAAGGAACAGATTGAAAAAGAGTTCAGAAAGTATCCAATGTTTGCTGAAGAGAACCATTGTGAAACGTTTGGTGAATTGACGATTCTTTGGTTAAAAGCTTGGTCGCCAACAGTACGTCAAACAACTGTCCAGTATCAAAAAGAAATACTTCGTCGATACCTTCAACCCCATTTTGCCGATAATCTGCGACTGCAACAACTGACTCCTTTGTTCGTGGAAGGAGCTTGGGCAGATATCTTGTTGATCCGCTCCAAACAAACCAAAACGTTTCTAGAAAAAGCCACGTTAGAAAAGATTCGTTCCTTACTTAAACAAATTCTCGCTTATGGCTACCGACATGATTTAGTCCTATTCGATTTGAATAAGATTATCTTAAAAATCCCCAATGATCGAAAAATTCCAGCGATTCAGCGTAGGAAAAAGAAATTTTTAGAAAAAGAGGAAATCCGTATACTTTTACAAGCAATCGATGAGAAATATGAAAGTAATCATGAAATCAATAAGATGGGCAAACTTTACTTGGATGTAACAGAATTTCTAATTCGAAATGGCTTGAGGATTGGTGAACTCAGTGCATTGACTATTGAAAAAGTGAATTTCTCTGCCAAAAAATTGTTAATCAATGAAGGTGTAGTGGCAGCTGGGCGAACGATTGAGCAATACATACGCAATCCACCAAAAACTATTTCCTCCATTCGAGAAATTAATTTAGACGATCGTTCTCTTACGATCATTCAAAATCGTATCCAAGTGAACGAAGAGCGACAAAAAGAGATGAAACAACGAGAAAAAGGAACTTTTATAAAGACATATCAAAGAAAAAACCAAACTGCCTATCATAAAAAGGTGAAGGCTTCCGCAAACTTTCTTTTTTCGCCCACGATTTTCCAGACACAAAATGGCACACCAGTCGTTTATCATTCCTTTAATGAGTTTATGAATGGACGTGGAAATAATAAAAAGCCAGTGAAATGCGTGAAAGATATCTTAAGAGAAAAATATCCTGCGTTTCAAAAACACGTCACGACACATACCTTTCGTTACACGCATATTTCACTTTTAGCAGAAGCAGGTGTGCCAATCAAAGCGATTATGGATCGTGTCGGGCATTCCGATATGAAAACCACACTTGAAATTTATAACCAAGTCACCAGCGCTACGAAAGAAAAAGTGATCCAAGAAGTCGATTCTTGGATTTTTTAGTGGATTTGTTTGGAAAATACGTTTAGTATGCGTATATAAGAGTGGTCGAAAATCAGTACGACTTTTCGACGTAAGGAGAAGTTATATTCATGAATGAAACAATTAATTCCATAGAGCGTAAGGTTTCTGCGTATATCCATATCCCTTTTTGTGAGCATATTTGTTATTACTGTGACTTTAATAAAGTTTTTTTGGAAGGTCAACCAGTGGATGAGTATGTGGAGATGCTTTTAAAAGAAATGAAAATTATGATAGAAAAATATCCGGTAAAGAAATTGGAGACCCTTTACGTAGGTGGGGGAACGCCGACATCTTTATCTGCCAAGCAATTAGATCGTCTATTGTCTGGAGCAAGAGATATTTTGCCTTTTGAAGATGGGAAAGAGTTTACTGTTGAGGCAAATCCTGGGGACTTAACTCAAGAAAAACTTCGAGTAATGAAAAATTATGGTGTAAATCGTTTATCTATGGGCGTTCAAACGTTTGATAATCAATTATTAAAAAAAATTGGTCGTAAACATACCGCAGAAGATGTTTACCAAACCATGCGTTTTTTAGAAGAAGAAAATTTTAGAAATGTGAGTATTGATTTGATCTATGCCTTGCCTGGACAAACATTAGCTGGATATAGAGAAACACTTCATCAAGCTTTGGCATTAGATTTGCCGCATTATTCATTGTATTCCTTGATTTTGGAAAATAAAACAATGTTTATGAATTGGGTGCGACAAGGTAGACTACAGTTTCCTGATCAAGAAACTGAAACACGCATGTTTGAAGAAACGATAGAAGCAATGGAAAAACAGAACCGCCATCAATATGAAATCAGTAATTTTGGCATGACTGGCTATGAATCACAGCATAATTTGATGTATTGGAATAATGAGCATTATTTTGGATTTGGTGCAGGGGCAAGTGGTTATCTTGAAAATAAACGTTACCGAAATAAAGGACCGATCCAACATTATTTACGTCCGTTAAGAGAAGAAAAATTACCAGTTTTAGAGATCGAAGAACTTTCAATGAAAAATCAAATAGAAGAAGAAATGTTTCTTGGTTTGAGAAAGAAAACTGGTATTTTAAAGAAGCATTTTTATGACCGTTACCATCAGACGATTGAATCTCTTTATTCAGAAGTATTGAATGATTTAGTTTATGAAGGTTTACTTGTGAATGAAGAAAAACGGATATATTTAACGCCTAAGGGTACTTTCTTAGGGAATAATGTATTTGAACGATTTTTGCTAGAAAAATAGTTGAAAAAACTAAGAAATGTTTAAGTTTGTGTATTGATTCAAGGAAATAATAAAAAATGTAGTAGTTCAAACGATAGAAAAACTTGATTTAATACCCTTTTTGAGAGAATGCTCTCTTTTTAGCACTCGCATAACTAGAGTGCTAAAAAGAGAGCTATTTTTCTTGACACACTATTCGCTTCTTGCTATATTAGTAAGTGGGTTAGCACTTAGAAACTATGAGTGCTAATGAGAGGTGAGGAAGATGTTAACACAAAGACAAAGTGATATTTTACGTCTAATCATCCAAAGCTATACGAGTAGTGGCGTGCCCGTTGGTTCCAAAACATTAATGGAAGAAGGAGTCGAGGCGAGTTCAGCAACGATTCGTAATGACATGAAAGCTTTAGAAGATGAAGGTCTATTACTTAAAACCCATTCATCCTCAGGAAGGATTCCTTCTGCGTTAGGTTATCGTCATTATGTGGATCATTTGCTTAAACCTGCTCGTGTAACAAATGATGATTTGCAGCAGATTCGGCAGTCTTTAAGTAAAGAATTTCATGAAATTAACGAGATCATTAAACAATCTGCTGAGATTTTATCCGAGCTGACTAGTTACACAACCTTCTCGTTAGGACCAGAAATCAAAGACCGCCGCTTGACTGGATTTCGCATTGTTCCTTTAAATAGTCGTCAAGTAATTGCTATTGTGGTAACAGATAAAGGAAATGTAGAAAGCCAAGTTTTTACGCTTCCTGAATACTTAGGAAGTCAAGATTTAGAAAAAATTGTTCGTATTGTTAATGATCGTTTAGTAGGCGAACCATTAATGACGGTTTACCATAAATTGCGAACGGAAATACCAATGATCTTGCATAAGTACTTTCAGACTACTGAAGGGATATCTAATCTTTTTGACACGGTACTCGGGCATGCGTTTGAAGACAAAATTTATGTAAGTGGGCAAATGAATCTGTTAGATTATGAACCCCATCAAGATCTTGATCAATTCAAATCAATGTTTTCGTTTATGACAGACACTTATGAATTAACACAAATGATTGTTCCAACAGACAGTAACATTCATATTAAAATTGGCTCTGAATTAGGAAATGATCTTTTGCAAAATATGAGTATGATTCAAGCAAGTTATGAGATTACTGGGCACGGTCGAGGTACAATAGCATTGCTAGGACCAACAAATATGCCTTATTCTAAAATGTTGGGTTTGGTGGATGTTTATCGTCAAGAATTAGCAATGAAACTTGCTGATTATTATCGATCACTTGATTTGTCTGGTTCATAATGTATGAAACAAATAACTGACTGAATAACGAAAGGGAGAGTGTATCGTGAAAGAAAACCAAGAAGAGTTAGATAAAGAAGTAACGGATGTGCAAGAAGATATCGAAATCGATACGGAAGCTACAGAGGACTCAGGGGTTTCTGATGTCGAAGCAGAAGAATTCGAGCTGATAAATTTAAAAGCGGAACTTGAAGAAATGGAAGATAAGTTCTTGCGTGCCCGTGCAGAGATTGCTAACATGGCAAATCGTGGGAAAAATGAACGGGAACAATTACAAAAATATCGTTCACAAGATTTAGCAAAAAAATTATTACCTTCCATTGATAACTTGGAACGTGCTTTGGCAACTGATGTATCAGACGACCATGGAGCAAGTTTAAAAAAAGGTGTCGAAATGGTATTAGAAAGTCTTAAACAAGCACTTAAAGAAGAAGGAATCGAAAAAATTCCTGCAAAAGGTGAGGCTTTTGATCCGAATCTTCATCAAGCAGTTCAAACAGTGCCTGCAACCGAGGAACTTTCGGCTGATACAATTGTCGAAGTATTGCAAGAAGGATACAAACTACATGACCGTGTATTAAGACCAACGATGGTAATTGTCGCACAATAAAGTCATAATATAGATAGAATAATAATTGAAATAAGGAGACGTTAATTATGAGTAAAATTATCGGTATTGACTTAGGTACAACAAACTCAGCTGTTGCTGTTTTAGAAGGAAATGAAGCAAAAATCATCGCAAATCCAGAAGGTAATCGTACAACTCCTTCTGTTGTCTCATTTAAAAATGGTGAAATCCAAGTAGGAGAAGTTGCAAAACGTCAAGCAGTAACAAATCCAAATACAATTTCTTCCATCAAACGCCACATTGGTGAAGCTGGATACAAAGTAGAAGTAGAAGGAAAATCATATACACCTCAAGAAATTTCTGCTATGATTCTGCAATATATCAAAGGATTTGCTGAAGATTATTTAGGTGAAAAAGTTGAAAAAGCGGTGATCACTGTTCCTGCTTATTTCAATGATGCGCAACGTCAAGCAACAAAAGATGCGGGTAAAATTGCTGGGTTAGAAGTAGAACGTATCGTTAACGAACCAACTGCAGCAGCGCTTGCTTACGGTTTAGATAAAACTGATCGTGATGAAAAAATCTTAGTATTTGACCTTGGTGGTGGTACATTTGACGTATCAATCCTTGAATTAGGTGATGGTGTGTTTGATGTGTTGTCTACTGCTGGTGATAACCATCTAGGTGGGGATGATTTTGATAACAAAATCATTGATTATATGGTAGCTGAATTTAAAAAAGAAAACAGCATTGATCTTTCGCAAGATAAAATGGCTTTACAACGTTTGAAAGATGCAGCTGAAAAAGCGAAAAAAGATTTATCTGGTGTCTCAAGTACACAAATTAGCTTGCCATTTATCACTGCAGGTGATGCTGGACCATTGCATTTAGAAATGACATTGACTCGTGCTAAATTTGATGAATTGACAGCTGATTTAGTAGAACGTACAAAAATTCCTGTTCGCCAAGCGTTAAAAGATGCTGGGTTGTCACAATCTGAAATTGATGAAGTGATTTTGGTTGGTGGTTCCACACGTATTCCAGCAGTTGTTGAAGCTGTAAGAAAAGAAACTGGTAAAGAACCAAATAAATCAGTGAATCCCGATGAAGTAGTAGCGATGGGAGCTGCAATCCAAGGTGGAGTGATCACTGGGGACGTAAAAGACGTTGTCTTGCTTGACGTTACACCATTATCATTAGGTATTGAAACAATGGGTGGTGTCTTTACTAAATTAATTGACCGTAATACAACAATCCCTACAAGTAAATCACAAGTGTTCTCAACAGCTGCAGATAATCAACCTGCTGTAGACATTCATGTTTTACAAGGGGAACGTCCAATGGCTGCTGACAACAAAACATTAGGAAGATTCCAATTGACAGATATTCCGGCAGCACCACGTGGTATCCCACAAATCGAAGTAACTTTTGATATTGACAAAAACGGTATCGTTAATGTTTCAGCAAAAGATTTAGGAACCCAAAAAGAACAAAAAATCACTATCAAATCGTCTTCAGGTTTAACGGATGATGAAATCGAACGTATGGTGAAAGATGCTGAAGCAAACGCTGAAGCGGACAAAGCTCGTAAAGAAGAAGTTGATTTGCGTAATGACGTAGATGCCTTACTATTCTCTGTTGACAAAACACTAAAAGAATTAGAAGGTAAAGTGGACGAAGAAGAAGTGAAGAAAGCAGAAACAGCTCGCGATGAATTGAAAGCAGCTGTAGAAGCAAATAATATCGAAGAAATGAAAACAAAACGTGATGCCTTGAATGAAATCGTTCAAAATCTTACAGTGAAATTATACGAACAAGCTGCGCAACAACAAGCACAAGAAAATCCAGAAGCAGCTCAAGGTGGCGCAGATGATGTAGTAGATGCTGACTTTGAAGAAGTCGATGGAGACGATAAAAAATAATTCACTCATCAAAGTAGACGCAATTAGACTATCTTTTGATCAATGACAAGTTTCGGGTAAAGGGTAAGGGTGACTCTTTATCTAGACTTGTTAATAGAAAATGAAGGTCTTTGAACGCTTCATTAGGCAGTGGTTGCTAAGAATAGCTGGGTCTATAAAGAGGGGATTTAAAATTATTGTTTTTATCGATCTGTATTTTTAGAACTACTCATGTTTAAAGCCAAAGTTGCTACTTTGGCTTTTTCTTTTGAAAATACTACAAAGTTGCAGTTTTGGTTTTAGTAAAAATATGATATGATAACAAGCGACGTGGAAATGATGAGAACCAATAGGAGGAAAGCCTATGGCAACAAAACGTGATTATTACGAAGTCTTAGGACTCTCAAAAGGAGCTTCTGAAGACGAAATTAAAAAAGCTTATCGCAAGCTATCAAAAAAGTATCATCCAGATATTAACAAAGAATCTGATGCAGAAGAAAAATTTAAAGAAGTATCGGAAGCTTATGAAATTTTGAGTGACCCACAAAAGCGTGCAGCATATGACCAATATGGACATGCTGGCACAGATCCAAATTATGGAGCTGGTGGAGCCGGTGGTGGCTTTGGCGGTTTTGGTGGATTTTCTAGTGGTGGCTTCGGTGGTTTTGAAGATATCTTTGATTCATTCTTTGGCGGTGGCGGTCGTACAGTGGACCCCAATGCACCTAGACAAGGAGCCGATTTACAATATACAGTAGATTTATCTTTTGAAGAAGCTATTTTTGGCGTGGAAAAAGAAATTAAGTACAACCGTGAAGAAACCTGCCATACGTGTCATGGTAATGGAGCAAAACCAGGAACGCAACCAACCACTTGTCATAAGTGTCATGGATCAGGAACAATTAATGTTGAACGTCAAACACCTCTTGGACGTGTGATGAGTCGTCAAACTTGTGATGTTTGTCATGGCACAGGGAAAGAGATAAAAGAACCTTGTCCAACTTGTCATGGCTCTGGTCATGAAAAGAAAGCACATTCTGTAAAAGTGAATGTACCAGCCGGTGTGGAAGAAGGCCAACAAATGCGTTTGGCAGGACAAGGTGAAGCAGGAGAAAACGGAGGGCCATTTGGGGATTTATATGTGGTATTCCGTGTAGAAGAAAGTGATATTTTTGATCGTGATGGCTCTGAAATTTATTATGAATTGCCATTAAGCTTTGTTCAAGCAGCGTTAGGGGATGAAGTACAGGTTCCAACGGTTCATGGGGATGTGAAATTAAAAATTCCTGCTGGAACGCAAACCGGTACGAACTTCCGTTTAAGAGGTAAGGGAGCGCCTAAACTTCGTGGTGGAGCAACTGGCGACCAGCATGTGAAAGTAAAATTAATCACACCTAAAAACTTAAATGAACAGCAACGTGAAGCGCTACGTGCATTTGCAGCTGCTGGAGGAATGAAAGTAGAAGAGCAACAAGAAGATGGTTTCTTTGATAAAGTCAAAGATGCTTTTGGCGGTAAGAAAAGAAAATAAAAAGAGCAAATCGATGAGTAAGTATACTTGTCGATTTGCTCTTTTTAATTCTTGCTTTTAAGAGGTAAAGCTAAATTTTTCCTCTTTTTTCTTTTTGTAAGTTAAATATCTAATACTTTATCTAAGAAATCTTTTGTTCGTACGTTTTGTGGGTGTTCAAAAATTTGTTGAGGCGTGCCATCTTCAAGGAAATTACCACCATCAATAAACATGACGCGGTTGGCAACTTCTTTGGCAAAACCCATTTCGTGTGTAACGATGACCATGGTCATCCCTTGTTTAGCTAATTTTTTCATAACGTTTAGTACGTCGCCAACCATTTCGGGATCCAGCGCAGAAGTCGGTTCATCAAAGAGCATGATATCGGGATTCATTGCTAAAGCTCGTGCAATCGCAACTCGTTGTTTTTGTCCCCCGGAAAGCATTTCTGGGTACATGTCTTTTTTATCTTCGAGACCGACAGTTTGTAATAGTTTAACTGCTTTTTTTTCTGCTTCTTCTTTTGACTCTTTCTTCAAATCCATTGGAGCTAAAGTAATGTTTTCTAGCACGGATAAATGAGGAAAAAGATTGAAATGTTGAAAGACCATACCAATATGTTGTCTGATTAAATTGATATCGGTATTCTTATCCATTAAATGTGCGCCATCGATGATAATTTCGCCGTCTGTTGGTTCTTCCAATCGATTCAAACATCGTAAAAATGTACTTTTTCCTGAACCCGAAGGACCAATAATGCAGACAACCTCTCCTTCGTTGATCGAAACGTTGATATCGTTTAAAACAGTATTGTCTCCATATTTTTTTACAAGATGTTCCACTAAAATTTTTTCTGCCATCTTATTTCACCTTCTTTTCTAAAACTTTCGCTAATTTTGTTAGAATCGTAATTAAGATCAAATACATGATAGCGATGATGAGGTAAACATACGTACTCTGTGTCGTGCGTGCCACGATTATTTTTCCGGTTTGTAACAGTTCTACTACGCCAATCGCTGAAATAATCGTTGTATCTTTTAAAGAAATAACAAACTGATTGACGAAAGAAGGCAACATAATTTTAATTGCTTGTGGGAGAATAATCTTTTGCATTGTCCGATTGTAAGAAAGTCCTAAACTGCGAGAGGCTTCCATTTGCCCAACTGGCACAGCCTTAATTCCACCACGAACGATTTCGGCAATATAAGCACTTGCATTCAAGGTAAGTGTGATGACTCCAGCAATAAAGTCTGGGATAGTAAAGCCAACAATACCTGGTAAGCCAAAGAAAATAAAGAATGCAAGAACCATCATTGGAATACCACGGATAATATCAACATAAATCGTAGCGATCGTTCGTAACGCCTTAATCGGTGCGACGCTAAATAAACCAAAAATGACTCCGACAATTAAAGCTAAAGCAAATGAAATCAATGTCAGTAAAATAGTTTTCCATAATCCTTTAAGTAAAGATTTATAGTTGTTTTGTAATACACTTATTAACGTTGATTCGTTTTTTTGATTAGCGGTGGTATTAGTATCAGTTGAAATGTATTTGTCAAGAATTTTATCGTATTTACCTGTCCGTTTTAATTCTTTTAGACCTTCATTGAACATTTGTAAAAGTTCAGGATTTTGCCCTTTTTTGACAGCAAAAGCATATTGACCGCCAGATTCTTTGGCGATGGGAGTTGCTAATTCTTGCCCGTTTTTAATGGCGTATCCAATGACAGGATAATCATCCATCATGGCATCAATGGCTCCGACTTTTAGACCATCGTATAGTTGATCAGCAGCATCAAAGTATTTGATCGTATAGCCATATTGATTTTCATGGGCACTTAAAAAATCAGCACTTTCAGTTCCCACTTTGGCGCCAACTTTTTTTCCTTTTAGATCCTTGTAAGAATTAATTGATTTGTCGCCTTTTTTTACAGCGATTTGGATGCCACTATCAAAGTAAGGGTCTGAGAAATCGTAGCTTCTCTTACGCTCGTCAGTAACGGTCATGCCTGAGATTACTCCGTCAGCTTGTCCTGAATCTAGTGCTTGTAAAGCGGCAGAAAAACCGCGATAATCCATGCGTACGGTGAAACCTTGTAGCTTAGCAATTTCTTCCATTAAGCGAACATCGATGCCTTCGTATTTGCCTTCAGCGTTCTGAAACTCAAAGGGAGCGAAAGCAGAATCGCTAGCAATCACATAAGTCTCTTTTTTGGGTTCTATTTTTTTCATTGTTTCGCTTGTACTTGACTCTTCTATATTTTTATCATCTGCATGCACAGAGGTGCTAAGTACAAATGTAATAAGTCCTATCATTATGAAAATAATGGGATGAAACAAATGCTTTTTTTTCATAATCAGCCTCCTAAAAATAAATAATTTTTCATATTTTTTTATTATAAGTGAAAAGTAATAATTGTTACAAGTTGAGGACATTGAAAACATAAAAATAATCATCTGTTTGTTACAATCTATGTGATAAAATATAACATACGATGGTTGTTGTTTTGCTTTTAACAAGAGAACACAACGTTGGCGAAAGTATGTTCGGTGTGGTATAATAGTCAAATAAGGAATGCCTTTGCTTTCCTTTTCTTTTTTGTGGTCGTAAAATGAAGAGGAAAGAACGAAAAGGAGGATGAAAAATGATAGAAAGAGATACCTCCCGACACTTTGAATTGGTGTCAAAATATCAACCAGCAGGCGATCAACCTGAGGCGATCAACCAATTAGTGGATGGTGTCATTGAAGGGAAAAAAGCACAGATACTTCTAGGAGCAACGGGAACTGGGAAAACTTATACTGTTTCGAATCTAATCGAAAAAGTAAATAAGCCAACACTGATTATTGCTCATAACAAAACACTCGCTGGACAACTGTATGGAGAATTTAAAGAATTTTTTCCTAACAATGCCGTTGAATACTTTGTTTCTTATTATGATTACTATCAACCGGAAGCTTATGTTCCTTCTAGTGATACTTATATTGAAAAAGATTCTAGCGTAAATGACGAAATTGATAAATTACGACATTCGGCGACTAGTTCATTACTGGAGCGAAATGATGTGATCGTCATTGCTTCTGTTTCTTGTATTTTTGGGTTAGGGTCACCTTTTGAGTACCAAAAACAAGTTGTTTCCATTAGAAAGGGAGCTGAAATTGATCGTAATCAATTGATTCGTGAGCTTGTTAGTATCCAGTTTGAACGAAATGATATTGATTTTCAGCGCGGTCGTTTTCGAGTGCGTGGTGATGTCGTGGAAATCTTTCCGGCCTCTCGTGATGAACGTGCGCTACGTGTTGAATTTTTTGGAGATGAAGTCGAAAGAATCCGCGAAGTGAATGCGTTGACAGGCGAAGTATTAGGGGAGACAGAACACGTAGCCATCTTTCCGGCCACCCACTTCGTGACGGATGATGAACATATGGAGCAAGCTGTCGGGAATATTAAAACAGAGTTGGAACAACGTTTAATGGTTCTACGAAATGAAAATAAATTACTTGAAGCCCAACGGTTGGAGCAACGAACAAATTATGATATCGAAATGATGTTAGAGATGGGCTATACTTCTGGAATTGAAAATTACTCACGCCATATGGATGGCCGTAAAGAAGGGGAACCCCCTTATACATTGCTTGATTTCTTTCCTGAGGATTCGTTGATTGTTATTGATGAATCACATGTGACGATGCCGCAGATCCGTGGCATGTACAATGGTGACCGAGCAAGAAAACAAATGTTAGTAGATTACGGTTTTCGATTACCATCCGCTTTAGATAATCGTCCATTGCGACTAGAGGAATTTGAAAAGCATGTGAACCAAATCGTTTACGTTTCTGCTACACCAGGGCCTTATGAATATGAACAAACAGATACGGTTATTCAACAAATCATTCGTCCAACTGGTCTGTTAGATCCGTTAATTGAAGTACGTCCAATCATGGGGCAAATCGATGATCTTGTAGGAGAAATCAATGAACGTGTAGAAAAAGATCAGCGTGTATTTGTTACAACTTTAACCAAGAAAATGTCAGAAGATTTGACCGACTATTTCAAAGAATTAGGAATTAAAGTTAGATATCTTCATAGTGACATCAAAACGTTAGAGCGGACTGAAATTATTCGTGACCTTCGTTTAGGTGAATTTGACGTACTTGTCGGAATTAATTTATTGCGTGAAGGACTTGACGTACCAGAAGTATCTCTTGTCGCTATTTTAGATGCCGATAAAGAAGGTTTTTTACGTAGCGAACGTTCTTTAGTGCAAACAATTGGTCGGGCTGCGCGAAATGCTGAAGGGAAAGTGATTATGTACGCGGATAAAGTGACCGACTCGATGCAAAAAGCGATTGACGAAACAGCCAGACGACGAAGTATTCAAGAACGATACAATCAAGAACATGGCATTGTGCCAAAAACGATCATTAAAGAGATTCGTGATTTAATCTCAATTACGAAAGAATCAGAGGATGAGGCCAAAGAAACCGTTCAAGTATCGTATGAAGAAATGTCTAGAGAAGAAAAAGCAACCTTATTAATGAAATTAGAAAAAGAAATGAAAGATGCTGCTAAAGCGTTAGATTTCGAGACAGCCGCAAATGTACGAGACATGATTCTTGAATTAAAGGCTTCAGAGTAGGGGGATTACATGGCGAACGATAAAATTATTATTCATGGTGCAAGAGCACACAATTTAAAAAATATAAATGTGACGATTCCTAGAGACAAATTTGTCGTTGTGACAGGTTTGTCGGGTTCTGGTAAAAGTTCGTTGGCATTTGATACGTTGTATGCAGAAGGACAAAGAAGATATGTAGAAAGTCTATCTGCTTATGCCCGACAATTCTTAGGGCAAATGGACAAACCAGACGTTGATAGTATAGATGGATTAAGTCCTGCAATTTCAATTGATCAAAAAACAACTAGTAAAAATCCACGGTCAACCGTGGGAACGGTCACTGAGATTAATGATTATCTTCGATTGTTGTTTGCTCGTGTCGGTCATCCAATCTGTCCAAACGACCATATTGAGATTACAAGTCAGTCAATTGATCAAATGGCAGACAAAGTGTTGGAATTACCGGAACGAACAAAAATTCAAATTCTTGCGCCAATTATTGTGAAGAAAAAAGGGCAACATAAAAAAGTATTTGAACGTATCCAAAAAGAAGGATATGTCCGTGTTCGTGTAGATGGTGAAATTTATGATTTGAGTGAAGTGCCAGAGCTGGAAAAAAACAAAAAGCATGATATAGCTATTGTTATCGACCGTGTTATTCTAAAAGAGGGAATTCGGTCACGCTTATTTGATTCCATTGAAGCAGCGCTGCGTTTAGCGGAAGGATATGTACTAATTGATGTAATCGGTGAAGAAGAAATGCTCTTTAGTGAACATTACGCTTGTCCGTATTGTGGTTTTACTGTTGGAGAACTTGAACCAAGACTATTTTCTTTTAATGCTCCATTTGGTGCGTGTCCTGATTGTGATGGATTGGGTGTGAAATTAGAAGTTGACCAAGATTTAGTGGTTCCTGATCGTACCAAATCGTTAAGTCAAGGAGCTATTGTTCCTTGGAATCCGATCAGCTCTCAATATTATCCACAAATGCTAGCACAAGCTTGTGAAAGTTATGGAATTGACTTAGATACGCCTTTTGAAGAATTACCAACGGAGCACCAAGAAATCGTAATGAACGGGACAGACGAAGTATTTCATTTTCATTATGAAAATGATTTTGGTGGTGTCCGAGACGTAGAGACAACGTTTGAAGGCGTATTAAAGAACATCAAACGCCGTTATCATGAGACAAACAGTGATTTTACAAGAGAGCAAATGAGACAATATATGACTGAACTGACTTGTCAAACATGTCACGGTTATCGTTTAAATCCACAAGCGTTATCTGTTCAGATAAATGGTACAAATATTGGTCAAACCAATGAATTATCCATTCAAAAAGCAGTTCATTTCTTTGCTAATCTGACACTTTCAGAACAAGAAAAAATCATTGCACGTCCGATTTTAAAAGAAGTGAATGATCGCTTGTCTTTTTTAGAAAATGTTGGTTTAAATTATTTAACATTGAGTCGTGCTTCGGGTACTTTATCGGGTGGTGAAGCGCAACGCATTCGGTTAGCGACCCAAATTGGTTCTAATTTATCAGGAGTTCTTTATATCTTAGATGAACCTTCCATCGGACTTCACCAAAGAGACAACGATCGTTTGATTGGCTCTCTGAAGAAAATGCGTGATCTGGGTAATACTTTAGTAGTCGTAGAGCACGATGAAGACACCATGCGTGCAGCCGATTATTTGATTGATGTCGGACCTGGTGCTGGTCATCAAGGTGGAGAAATTGTTTCTGCTGGTACGCCTGAGGAAGTAGCTGCTGATCAGCATTCTTTAACTGGTCAGTATTTATCAGGGAAGAAACGTATACCAATTCCTACTGATCGTCGCAAAGGAAATGGCAAAGCAATAAAAATCACTGGAGCGACAGAAAATAATCTGAAAAATGTTTCGGTTGAATTTCCTTTAGGTGAATTTGTAGCTGTAACTGGTGTGTCTGGTTCTGGTAAGAGTACATTGGTCAATAGTATTCTTAAACGTGCGCTTGCTCAAAAAATCAATCATAATTCTGCTAAACCAGGAAAATACAAAACAATTACTGGCTATGAAAGTATTGAAAAAATCATCGATATTGACCAAAGTCCAATTGGTAGAACTCCTCGAAGCAATCCAGCTACTTATACAAGCGTATTTGATGATATCAGAGATTTGTTTGCTCAAACTAATGAAGCGAAGATGCGTGGATATAAAAAAGGTCGCTTTAGCTTTAACGTCAAAGGTGGTCGTTGTGAAGCATGCAGAGGTGATGGAATTATTAAAATCGAGATGCATTTCTTGCCGGATGTTTACGTTCCATGTGAAGTATGCCATGGAAAACGTTATAATTCTGAAACGTTAGAAGTTCATTATAAAGGAAAAAATATTGCGGATGTTTTAGAAATGACGGTAGAAGATGCTGTGGAATTTTTTCAACCTATTCCTAAGATTCATCGGAAATTACAAACGATTGTTGATGTCGGATTAGGGTATGTAACGATGGGACAACCAGCTACAACTTTATCAGGTGGTGAAGCACAACGGATGAAGCTAGCCAGTGAACTACACAAAATTTCAAATGGTAAAAACTTTTATATTTTAGATGAACCAACAACTGGACTTCATACGGATGATATTGCACGGTTACTTGATGTGTTACAACGTTTAGTCGATGCAGGAAATACGGTATTAGTGATTGAACATAACCTTGATGTAATTAAAACAGCGGATCATATCATTGATCTTGGACCAGAAGGTGGCGAAGGCGGTGGGACAATTTTAGCCATAGGGACACCAGAAGAGATCATCAAAGTGAAAGACAGCTACACAGGGCAATATTTGAAAAAAATAATGAAAAAAAACAAATTGGATAGTTAAAAAAAAATTAAAAACTAATGTCTGATCTTGTTTTATTAACTAGTATTCACTAAAATACGGATATGGTTGTTCTTTCTACACTAAATTAGTATAGATAAAAACTTCCTATAAGTTCAATCCGTTCAAAAAAGAATTGAGCAATCGGAGGAGATTCCTTTGATTGCTTTTTTCTTTATGGTATTATATTCCTTGTGTAGTTAGTAAAGAAAAACTAGAGATTATGGGTAAGGTAAGTGAGAGATAATAATGAACAGTAATGTAAATGAAGAATTTATTCCTATTTTATTAGGCAGTGATATGAACGTATATGGAATGGCGCGCTCATTTCATGAAGCCTATGGCAAAGTATGTCAAGCTTATGCTTCCAATCAATTAGCGCCTACTCGCTATAGTAAAATTGTCAAAGTAGAAGTAATCCCTGGCTTTGACAAAGATCCAATATTTATGGAATCAATGCGACGTTTAGCAAAAGAAAGATATTCAGATAAAACGAAAAAATATTTATTGATTGCTTGTGGTGATGTTTATGCAGAGTTGATTTCTCAACACAAAGAAGAGCTTTCAAATTATTTTATTTGTCCTTACATTGATTATTCGTTATTTGAACGCTTGATCAACAAAGTAAGTTTTTATGAAGTATGTGAAGAATACAAATTGCCTTATCCAAAAACATTGATTGTTCGAGAAGAAATGTTGGTTGAGGGAAGATTGAAGCGAGAATTACCTTTTGGATTTCCAGTTGCGCTAAAACCTGCAAATAGTGTGGAATACTTGTCTGTTCAATTTGAAGGGCGAAAAAAAGCGTTTATCATTGATAATCGGGAAGAATTTGATTTGATTTTAAAACGAATTTATGAAGCTGGGTATAAAAGCGAAATGATTGTCCAAGATTTTATTCCTGGTGATGATAGTAATATGCGTGTGTTAAATGCTTATGTGGATGAAAATCATCAAGTAAGAATGATGTGCTTAGGGCATCCTTTATTAGAAGACCCGACTCCTGCTTCGATTGGTAATTACGTGGTTATTATGCCAGATTATAATGAAAAAATTTATCAAACCATCAAGAAATTTTTAGAAGACGTTGAGTACACGGGTTTTGCTAACTTTGATATGAAATACGACCCTAGAGATGGAGAATATAAACTATTTGAAATCAATCTTCGACAAGGAAGAAGTAGTTTCTTTGTAACACTAAATGGTTTAAACTTAGCAAAATTTGTGACAGAAGATCGCGTGTTTGAAAAACCATTTACAGAAACGACTTATGGAACAAGTCAATCCAATACAGCAAAATTATGGATGGGTGTACCTAAAAAAATCTTTTTGGCTTATGCAAAAGAAAATGACGATAAAAAAATTGCGGAAAAAATGATTAAAGAAAATCGTTTTGGAACGACTGTTTTTTATGAGAAAGATCAGTCCATCAAACGTTGGTTGTTGATGAAGTATATGTTCAGAAACTACATTCCACGATTTAAAAAATACTTTCATGTGAAAGAGGGCTGATTCATGGAAAACTTTTTTAGCGTTTTGGGCGGAATGGGTACGATGGCAACGGAAAGTTTTATCCGTTTAATCAATCATCGAACAAAAGCGACCAAAGATCAGGAATATTTAAATTATGTGTTGTTCAACCATGCGACTGTTCCTGATCGCACGGCTTATATTTTGGATAATAAAAAAGAAAACCCAATTCCTTATTTATTAGATGATATTGAAAAACAAAATTTATTAAAGCCTAACTTTATTGTTTTAACGTGTAATACGGCTCATTACTTTTTTGATGAATTACAAGCGATGACAGATATTCCAATTCTTCATATGCCAAGAGAAGCAGCGAATGAATTAATTCGTCAAAATACTTCAGGTAAAGTAGCTATTCTAGGGACAGAAGGTAGCATGAAAGCCGGTATTTATGAAAAAGAAGTCAAAAAGTTAGGGTTTGATGTAGTGATACCTGATCATCAGTTACAAGCGAAGATCAATCACTTGATTTATCATGATATCAAAGAATCTGATTTTTTAAACAAAGAGTTATACTACGCTATTTTAGAAGAAGCGATCGAGCGTTTTGATTGTGAAAAGGTGATTCTCGGATGTACAGAATTGTCATTAATGCAAGAATACGCACCAGAAAATAATTATCCAGTTATTGATGCTCAATCAATTTTGGCTGATCGAACAATCGAACGAGCATTACAAAATCGCGAAACAATATTTTATAATTAATTGAAATGATTTAGTAGGGACGAATATCCTCTAAGGTATTTGTCCCTCTTTTTATCTGTAGGAAATTCACTTAAGAATATTTTAACTAGTAAGGATACGCCCGGAATGATATAATTTTAAAAAGAACGATGAGAGGAGGCCATTTGAAGATGGCTGATAATTTACAATTGGTAATTATTACTGGAATGAGTGGGGCTGGGAAAACGGTAGCAATCCAAAGTTTTGAAGATATGGGGTATTTTTGTATTGATAATATGCCGCCTAATCTTATTCCAAAGTTTTGGGAATTAATCAAAGAGTCAGGGAAAGTAACGAAAATGGCCCTAGTAGTAGATTTACGTTCTCGTTCTTTTTTTGAAGAAATCCAAAATATGTTAGTCGAAATTGAAAACACCAATTTTATTGACACGTCTATTTTATTTCTAGATGCTTCTGATGAAGAGTTGGTAGCACGTTATAAGGAAACAAGACGCACACACCCAATGGCGATGAATGGATTAGTAACAGAAGGGATTCGCAAAGAGCGTGCCATATTAAATGATTTAAAGACACAAGCATCTGTGATCATTGATACGACAACTTTGACGCCACGTCAATTAAGAGAAAAAATCAATCAGACCTTTAAATCAAAGGGAGATCAAGGATTTCGTATCGAATTTGTTTCTTTTGGATTTAAATATGGCTTGCCTATTGACTCAGATATTGTCATGGATGTTCGTTTTTTACCGAATCCGCACTATATTCCTGAATTAAGACCGTTAACAGGTAAAGATCAACCTGTATATGATTATGTGATGTCTTTTGATGAAACGGAATTATTTTATAATAAGTTTTTGGACTTATTACAGACCGTTTTACCAGGATACATTAAAGAAGGTAAAAGCAGTTTGACGGTGGCTATTGGCTGTACGGGTGGACAACATCGTTCAGTTGCATTAACCGAACGTTTAGCTAAGTCACTAAGTGAAAAATATAAAGTCAATGTAACTCACCGTGATAAAGACAAACGGAAAGAGACGGTGAATCGTTCGTGAAAATGAAAACATATCGCATAAGAAAACCTAAAATCGTAGTAATTGGCGGTGGAACAGGTTTGCCAGTTATCTTAAAAAGTTTGCGTAATCAAGGGGCAGATATTACAGCAATCGTGACTGTAGCAGATGACGGTGGTAGTAGTGGAGAAATTAGAGAAATGATTGCCATGGCCCCACCAGGTGATTTAAGAAATGTACTTGTTTCCTTGTCTGATATGCCGCAATTCTACGAAGATATTTTTCAGTATCGCTTTAAAAAAGAAGATCAATTTTTAGCAAATCATACAATTGGTAATTTGATCATTGCTGCTGTGGCAGAAATGAGAGGAAGTACCTATGATGCTGTACAACTTTTATCTAAAATGATGCATGTTGATGGTCATATCTACCCTTCATCTGAAACTCCTTTAACTTTACATGCTGTTTTTAAAGATGGAACAACAGCTGTTGGTGAGTCAAAAATTGCAATTGATCGTAAAACGATTGATCATGTGTATGTAAGAAATACATCGGATGATAGCGAAGCAAAACCTGCACGAAAAGTTATTGCTGCTATTTTGGAAGCTGATATGGTCGTGTTAGGTCCTGGAAGTTTATTTACAAGTATTCTACCTAATTTGGTCATTCCAGAAATCGGCGAAGCAGTAGCGAAAACAGATGCTGAAGTTGTCTATATTTGTAATATTATGACTCAAAAAGGTGAAACCGAACATTTTACTGATGCTGATCACATACGAGTATTACATGAACATTTAAAGCAACCGTTTATCGATACTGTACTTGTTAATACAGAAAAGGTACCTGAAGGATATATGGACCCAGATATTTATGATGAATATCTTGTCCAAGTGACACATGATTTTAATGGATTACGAAAAGAAGGTTGTCGTGTTATTTCAACTGATTTTTTAGAGTTAAAAAATGGTGGCGTATTTCATGATGGGGAAAAAGTAGTGGAAGAGTTATTCCGCTTAGTTTTTGGATCAAAATATTAAATCGAATGTCACGAAAAGAAAGGAGGAGAATAGAATGTCCTTTGCGGCAGATGTTAAAAAAGAACTGACTGGACTTGAAGTTCACCGTGAACATGCCAAAGCAGAATTAGCTGCACTTTTGCGGATGAATGGTTCTTTAGGAATTGTTAATCAACAATTTATCTTGAATGTACAAACAGAAAATGCAGCTATCGCTAGACGTATCTATTCTCTTTTAAAAGATCATTACAATGTTCGAAGCGAGTTACTCGTTCGAAAAAAAATGAAATTAAAAAAGAATAACGTCTACATCGTTCGTTTAAAACAAGGAACGAAAAACGTATTGATGGATTTGGATATCATGGATGTCTTGATGTTTAATGGACATGTTTCTGATGAAATTATGGGCAATTCTCAAAAAATGCGTTCTTATTTAAGAGGTGCATTTATGGCATCTGGTTCTGTGAACAATCCTGAAACCAGCCGTTACCATCTAGAAATATTCTCAATCTATGAACAACACAATCAAGATATTTGTGATATGTTAAATTATTATGGGTTACATGCCAGAACATTAGAACGACGAAATGGTTATATCTCTTATTTGAAAGGCGCAGAAAAAATTGCTGATTTTTTGACTTTGATCGGAGCAACAAATTCGATGCTACGTTTTGAAGATGTGCGGATTGTGCGAGATATGCGAAATTCAGTGAATCGATTGGTAAATTGTGAAACAGCTAATTTGAATAAAACGATTGATGCAGCATCTAAACAAATTGAAAATATTGAGTTAATTGAAAGCCGAGTTGGACTAAATGCTTTGCCTGAGAAATTGCAAGAAATTGCCGAATTACGTTTGCAACATCCTGAAGTCAGTCTGAAAGAATTGGGAGAAATGATTCCATCTGGAGCTATTTCAAAATCAGGAATCAATCATCGAATTAGAAAAATCAATGAATTTGCCGAAAAAATACGAGAAGAGGCGGTCTGATTCGTTTAGTTTTCTCGTTGACTTTAAAGGCAAGAGGAACTTAAATCTCCATTCCCATTGATTATAGAACATAGAAAACAGCTACTCTTTAAACGTGTTCAAAGAGTAACTGTTTTTTTGACCTTATAAATTAAGTGTCGAGGTACTTTCCGAATAGTAGTATTATCTTCTATGTGAAAAGAGTAGATTGAAAAAAATTTTAATCAAACATTCGACATAACACCTGAAGTTAAATCGGCTGATTTAACTTTCATCAGTTATCATGGGATGTCACTGGATGTTGATGACGTTTCTTTAACAGAGGTTGTCAAGTAGTGTTATTTTTTATTTGTTAGAAAAAAGGAATGAAATAAAAAACGTAGAGATTATACTACTTTTAAATAATACATATAAGGAAAGAAAGGGATAAAATCAATCGTCATTGATTTTATCCCTTTAGTTATATCAAAAATTTTTTGGAATACTTTGAAATTTTTCTATAAATTTAGATTTTCTTGCTTTCGTATCTTGTTACATTTGATGCAGAATAAAGTGAAAACACTTGATAACTAGAGTGTCATTATTTGGTGCAATAATGAATCCTATTTTTTTATTTATAGTTACCATAAGTTCTTTTTTATAATCTTTTCAATCGACATGCTCTTTGTTATTGAGAAAATATAAGTTAACTATTTTTAGTAAATGAATAGGCTCTCTCTTCTTTTTTCTTTTTTTCTAAAAAAAAGTTCTTATAGGATCAAAAGATATGATTAAAATTAAATAACTAGGAAGATGTCTTTTAAAATAGAAAGGATGAAAAAAGTGCCAAAAGAAAGAGTAGATTATGATAAAGCCATAGAAATGTATGATAAGCATAATGATTGGAAAATTGTCAAAAACTATTTAAGGCTGAGGAGCCATGAATTGGAAAAAATAAAAGACCAATATCTTATTAAACAAATCCAGAAAGGTATACCGGCATATCTTATCGCACGTGACAACGATATATCTTACAGATTGGTTTTAAAAAAAAGGAAATTATATATCGCGCGTCAACTATTCAATGGGGTGTCTGAATATGAATTGACCGATCAGCTGAAAGTGAAAGTGAAAGAAATTGAGAACGCTTGTTATGATTATATCAAGAAAACACTTAAATATAAAACTATGATTCCTGAATTTATTCGTGAAACGACTAAACTTATGAGATGCAAAAAATCAGACATTTTGGAAAGCTATATTGTCGGTGCATTAAAAGAAGAGAAAAGTATTCATGAAATATCCAAGGTGCTTCAGATGGAGGAAGATAAAATTGTCAAAATTAGAAAAAATTATGCGAAAAAAAAAATAGAAAGAGGCTTCCCTATTTTAAGGATACATACAGAACTTCAACAGGATCTGGAAAGTGCTCCTGGATTTCGTGATGCTTGTATCATCTATGAGCTTAAAAAAAATCATAATCAAGCTCATTTATATTTACAAAAAGATAACCCAAGTGAAATTTCGCTAAACAATAAAAATGAAAAGTTCATTTTAAAAAAATTTGGTGTGTCTATAGAAGAATTGAGAGTACTGTTGTTTAATTACATAGAAAGAGAAAGGAAAAAGGGAAAACAACTGACTCTCATTGCTAAAGAATTTGATTTTGCTGTGAATGAACAAGGTAAATTTGTATACGACGAAACAATAAAAAAAGACATTAATCCTCCTAATAAAGAAGCAGGTACTTCAACTATGAGTATCTTTCAGCATGTAGAAAGACAAAAGAGACCTTCAGTCATAGTAAGTGAATATTGTCCTTTACAACCTATATCAAAAAAGGGACGTTTAGAAGCAATCACTGAAAAAGCGCAACAGAGAAGCCAAGACAGCATTATGCTTGCTTTGAAAGAAAGATGCCAATCGCTGCAAAAATTAACAGGGGAGAATACTTTTATTTCAAAAGAATGACGGAAAATGAAAGATGAAAATAGCGATGTCGGAAGAAGTTTTTTTAAATCTTAGAAAGAGTGATCAAAGGAAAAAGTAAAAAATTGACGCTTCTCATACGCCGAGAAACGTCAATTTTTTTCTGTATTATTCCTTGATATAGGAAGATAAAGTTGTTTCTTGAATGGACTCATCGAAAATATGGCCATCTAAAATGACAGTTGGGACGAAACGGATATTTGCTTCTTTGGCTTCATCTATAATGATTTGTGAAAGTTGTGCGTCCTTTTGGAAAGTTAACCCCAATTTATTTTTGGCATAATCTGCGACTTCTGTTAAGGACAGATTTTTCCATTCATCTTGACAATCGAAAACTTTTTTTATTTCTATGAGTGCTTTTTCTGGGGCTGATACAGAAATATGATGGTGCATAACATTTCCTCGTTGCAAACTTTCTTTTTCTTTATCAAAAAGTTTGATTACTCGCTGTACTTGACCTGCTTTTACTGCTTCTTCTAGTAATTCGTAAGATTCATTAAACCATTGGCGACAATAAGGGCACGCTAAATTGATAAATTCAGCCATTTTTTTAGGAGCATCGGGATCTCCGTACAATATTCCGTTTTTTGTATTTGTTTTTTCTGCGTTAATGATTGTTATATCCATTCTTAAACACCTCTTTCATTTATTGTTATTGTAATCATTTTTTTTAGAAAATCCTAGCTTTTTGTTTATTAGAGTGAGTAATTTCTTTATGGAGTCCTGTGAAGTGATTTGTAAAATATGTGGGTTTTCTACTATTTTTACGTTATAATAGGAAAGATGTTTGAGAGAGTTTGAACAAGGATGATGATAAATGAGAAAAATGAAAACAATGGATGGAAACACAGCAGCAGCTTATATTTCTTATGCGTTTACGGAACTCGCTGCCATCTATCCCATTACACCCAGCTCAACGATGGCAGAATTGGTGGATCAGTGGTCAGCCAGTGGAAAGAAAAATCTCTTTGGTGAGCCCGTAAAAGTCGTAGAAATGCAATCGGAAGCTGGAGCTGCTGGTGTAGTACACGGTTCTTTAAAAACAGGGGCATTGACAACGACTTATACAGCTTCACAAGGGTTACTTTTGATGATCCCTAATATGTATAAAATCGCTGGGGAATTACTACCGAGTGTTTTTCATGTGGCTAGTAGAGCAGTCACAACCAATGCCTTAAACATTTTTGGTGACCATGGGGATGTAATGGCAACCAGACAAACCGGTTTTGCGATGCTATCAGAAAGCAGTGTCCAAGAGGTGATGGATTTAGCACCTGTGGCACATCTAGCTTCGATTGAGGCAGAGATTCCTTTTTTAAATTTTTTTGATGGATTTCGAACAAGCCACGAAATTCAAAAAATTGAAGTATTGGCATACGAGGAATTAGCTCCTCTTATTAATCAAGAAAAATTAGCAGTTTTTAGAAAACGAGGAATGAACCCAAATCATCCAACGGTTAGTGGCACCAATCAAAATCCTGATATCCACTTTCAACAAAGAGAGACGATTAATTCATACTATGAGCGCCTGCCTAAAATCGTCCAAAAATACATGGCAAAAATTAACGAGTTACGTGGAACGTCTTATGATCTTGTCACGTATCATGGTGCACCAGATGCCACAGAAGTTATTGTGTCGATGGGATCAGTCGCTCAAACGATTGAACAAACAGTGGATTATTTAAATGCAAATGGACAGAAAGTTGGTTTTTTGAATATCCATCTCTATCGGCCTTTTCCTGTAGAAACCCTGCTTCGCCAATTACCTTTAACAACGAAATCAATTGCTGTGCTGGATCGAAGTAAAGAACCGGGAGCCGGTGGCGAACCTCTGCTTTTAGACGTTCAAAATGCTCTATATGATGCTGGCATTCGACCAAAAGTAATTGGTGGGCGTTATGGATTAGGTTCAAAAGATGTTACACCAGATCAAATCGTTTCTGTCTTTGACGAATTGAAAAAAGAAGAACATATAATGAAAAAACGATTTACGATAGGGATCATAGATGATGTCACTCATCAGTCCCTTGAAGCGCGCCCAATATTAGATTTAACTAGTGCCGATACTTATCAAGCAAAGTTCTGGGGATTTGGTTCGGATGGAACTGTTGGAGCAAACAAATCAGCGATCAAAATCATTGGCAATCACACAGAAAAATATGCGCAAGGTTATTTTTATTATGACTCGAAAAAATCTGGTGGGTTAACCATCTCTCATCTTCGCTTTGGTGATACGCCGATTCGTTCGACTTATTTAGTTGAACATGCGGACTTTGTTGCCTGTCATAAGCCTGCTTATTTACACAGTTATGACTTGGTAAAAGGATTGAAAAAAGGTGGGACCTTTTTATTAAATACCTTGTGGACAGATGAGCAACTGGAAACACATTTACCTATACGTTTAAAAAAATATTTAGCAGAAAATAATATCCAATTTTATACGATCAATGCGATGAAATTAGCTCAAGAAGTCGGGCTAGGACGACGCATCAACACAGCGATGCAAACAGCCTTTTTCAAATTAGCAAATATCATGCCTTTTGAAGAAGTCGTCCCCCTTTTAAAGGAAGAAGCAGTAAAAAGTTATGGTCATAAATCAATGAAGGTTGTGGAAAAAAATTGCCTAGCGATTGATCGGACAATTGAATTGCTTCATAAAGTTGACGTACCAGAACATTGGCGGGCATTAGAAGTACCAAAAAGAGAAGAAAAGGCACAATCTAGTTATGTTGAAGAAATTTTAGCACCCATAAATGCGCAAGAAGGCAATCATTTATCGGTAGGAACTTTGGTCGCAAACCAGATGACCACTGGAGAAATGCCTTTGGGTACATCTTCTTTTGAAAAACGTGGGATAGCTTTAGAAGTGCCAGAATGGATCAGTGATCGTTGCACCATGTGTAATGAATGTGCTTTTGTTTGCCCACATGCCGCCATCCGTCCGTTTTTAGCAGATGAAGAAGAAATGACAGAGGCGCCCGAAGGATTTATTGTTCGAGAGATGAGAGGACCAGATGGATTAAAATATCGTATTCAAGTTTCCGTTGAAGATTGTACTGGCTGTGGCTTATGTGTAGAAGCTTGTCCAGCAAAAGAGAAAGCACTAGTGATGAAGCCATATGAAGAACAAAAAGAACAAGCTATTAATTGGGCGTTTGCCATGACGTTAAAACAAAAAGAAAATCCGCTAAAAGGGAAAAATACGGTGTTATCAACTCAGTTCAATCAACCATTACTTGAGTTTTCTGGTGCTTGTTCTGGTTGTGGGGAAACCCCATATGTGAAATTGCTGACACAAATGTTTGGTGATCGCATGATGATTGCTAATGCAACAGGTTGTTCTTCCATTTGGGGAGGGGCATCTCCCGCATCACCATTTACTACTAATGCTTGTGGCCAAGGCCCAGCTTGGTCTAATTCCTTGTTAGAAGACAATGCTGAATTTGGCTATGGGATGTTATTAGCTGCGCAGACTCGCCGTGAAGCTTTGGCAAATGCGGTTCGAAAAATTATGTCAGTTGTTTCCAACAATTTACGAGAGTTAATGGACGATTGGTTAATCCACTTATTTGATAGCGAAGGTACCCAACAACGAGCGGCTAAACTCCAGTCTGCTATCGAAGCAGAAATTGATCAGGTACCAGCATTAATAGATATTCTTAAAGAAAAAGATATGTTTGTTAAAAACAGTCAGTGGATTATTGGAGGAGATGGTTGGGCTTATGATATTGGCTTTGGTGGAATTGACCATGTGTTAGCGAGTGGCGCAGATGTCAATATTCTTGTATTGGATAACGAAGTATATTCGAACACTGGTGGTCAAATGTCTAAAGCGACTCCAGCTTCAGCCATTGCAAAATTTTCTGCAAGTGGTAAATATGCTTCGAAAAAGGATTTAGGCATGATGGCGATGACTTACGGCAATGTTTATGTCGCTCAAATTGCTTCTGGTGCTAATCAAATGCAAACGATCAAGGCGTTTGAAGAAGCAGAAAAATACCCGGGACCGTCATTAATTATTGCCTATACTCCTTGTATCACACATGGATTGTTCGGTGGAATGAAAGAATCAATTAAAGAAGCAAAAGAAGCAGTTTCTTCTGGTTATTGGTCGCTTTATCGTTATAATCCAAGTTTAGTTGAAAAGAATAAGACACCAATGTTATTAGATTATAAAAAACCAGACTTCTCTACGATGCCCGATTTTATGCGTAAACAGGTACGCTTTTCGTCCTTAGAAAATGCAAATCCACAGTTAGCAGAAAAATTATTTGAAAAAACAGTGCATGATGCGAAAACTCGCTTTTACAATTATGCTTCATTAGCTGGACAACTGGATAAAATTAAAGCTAAGTTAGAACCTCAAACGGTTAAGGAAGAACTAATAAAAGTAAGAAAAGAGCGAAAGGTGGATGAGGAAGCTGTGTCACGCAGAGCAGCCCGACGAGCCAAACGCAAAGAAACGTCTAACTAAGAAACTGATGTTGTTAGAATTTTAACATACCGCACAATCGCTTACGGATGACAAAAAGAATCAAGAAATATAAATTTTGAAATTTGTGTAATTTTTCTGAAAAAAACTAGTATTTATATGAAAAAAGGTAGGTTGAATGGCCTCATATTTCCAAACATATGATATACTTAAAAAGGAAATCTCAAAAGAGAAGAGAGGCTTTTTATGTCATTTCAAATCGGGGAACTTTTTAATTTAGAGTATTGGCAGCAAATGTTTTCCGGTGACTTATTTTCTCTGAATTTTTTGGTAAACATACTGGATATTTTAGTAGTATGGTATTTGGTTTACAAGCTAATACAACTACTAAGGGGGACGAAAGCAATCCAGTTGCTTAAAGGGGTTGCCATCTTCATTGTTATTCGTATTGTAGCTGAGTTGATCGGACTACACACATTATCTTGGTTGATGAATCAGGTCATCACTTATGGAGTGATTGCGGCTATTGTCATTTTTCAACCAGAGATAAGACGCGGTCTTGAACATCTAGGCAGAAGTTCGCTTTTTAAACAGACGAAAAGTGAGCAACAAGAAGATGAGAAGATGATTTTGTCCTTTGATAAAGCCATTCAATATATGTCTAAACGTAAAATTGGTGCATTGATCACCATTGAACGGCACACTGGTTTAGATGAATATATTGAAACAGGAATTGCGCTTGATGCGGATATCACAGGTGAGTTGCTAATCAATATTTTCATTCCTAATACACCACTTCATGATGGAGCAGTGATTGTAAAAAATGGAAAAATTGCAGTAGCAAGTGCGTATCTTCCGTTATCAGAAAGTATGTTAATTCCCAAAGAATTTGGAACTCGTCACCGAGCAGCTGTCGGTATTAGCGAGGTCAGCGATGCAATCACGATTGTTGTCTCAGAAGAAACAGGAGATGTTAGTATCACATTAGATAATCAGTTGATACCGGGACTATCTCAAGAAGAATATTTATCAATTTTACAAGAACAACTCATCATAGAAGAAAAAACGAAAAATAAAAAGAATGGACTTCAATCTTTCTTGGAGGCGATGACTAAGGGAGGGGATCGGAAGTGATCTCAAAAGAAAAACGTACGAGTATCTTGTACGGGTTTGTTGCGTTACTATTTAGTATCGTCCTTTATTTCAATGCCAATGGTCAATCCGTACAAAATACTCTATCTGGAAATGAGTCGTATACGCAAACCGCTTCCGATGTTCCGATCCAACTTTTGTACGACACTGACAAATACTATATTCATGGTTACGAGAACAAAGCCACTGTAAAGTTGTCTAGTGCTAATCGTATTCAGTTGATTAGTGAAGTAAATGGAGATACGCGTACCTTTAAGGTAACCGCTGATCTAACGGATCTTGGAGAAGGAACACATGAAGTTCCATTGAAAATAAAAAATCTAAGTAGTGCAGTCACCGCAAAGTTGCAACCAGAAACGATCACGGTTACAATTGAAAAGAAAGTGACGAAAGACTTTGATGTAAAAGTGGTTCTGCCATCAGAAACCACCCCGGCAGGTTATAGTTTGACTGAAACAGCAGCAAATCCAAGTAAAGTAACGATTACTACCGGTGATAAGACGTTGGCAGAAATTCACCAAGTAGTGGCGAAAGTAACGCCTTCAATGGTGACAGATGATGGCATCAATAGTAATGTTGCTGTTCAAGCATTAAATCAAGCAGGAGAAGCTTTAAGCATCGTTTCTGATCCTGTTCACGTAAATATCTCTGCTGATGCAATTAAACCGACCAAATCTGTTCGATTATATGGAACGCAGCAAGGAATGCCAAGTAATGGGATCAAGAGTTATGACTTTAAATTTTCAGAATTGGATGCTGAAATAACTGGTTCAAAAGACCAACTCGCACAAATTGGTGATAGTTTCCCTGTACCAATTGATATATCAGGAATTACCCATCGAACGACAAGGACGATTGAAATTCCTGTTGAAGAAGGGATGAGTATTTCACCAAACTCAATCAGAGTGGAAATCACACCAGTTTTAGAAACATCAACAACTAGTTCTTCAACTAGTACAAATCAAAATTCAAACAATAGCAATGAAACAAGCACGAGTTTTTCGACATCAAGTTCGACAACTCCACTTTCAACTACACAGTCAGAAAAAAAACAATCGTCTGACAGTGTAGATTCGAGCGAATCTACAACAGTAAGCACGCAAGAAAAGCAAACGAATTCCTCGGAAAATTAAGTTAAAGGAGCAAATTTACAATTATGGGTAAATATTTTGGAACAGATGGTGTCCGTGGCGAAGCCAATAAAGAACTGACACCAGAATTAGCATTTAAGCTAGGTAGATGTGGTGGGTACGTCTTAAGTCAACATGAGACACAAGAGAAACGACCTCGTGTTTTAGTTGGTCGTGACACAAGAATTTCAGGACAAATGTTGGAAGAGGCTTTGGTTTCTGGTTTATTATCAGTTGGTATTGAAGTCTTTCAATTAGGTGTAATCTCCACTCCAGGAGTTGCTTATTTAACAAGATTGCAAAAAGCAAGCGCAGGTATCATGATTTCTGCTTCTCACAATCCAGCACAAGATAACGGGATTAAGTTTTTTGGCGCAGATGGATTTAAGTTAGTCGATGACCAAGAATTGGAGATTGAAGCGTTGCTAGATGCCGAAGTGGATGAGTTGCCTCGTCCTTCTGCTGAAGGGTTAGGAACAGTGGAGGAATTTCCTGAAGGACTATTGAAATATTCTCAATTTTTAGTACAAACAATCAATGGCGATTTATCGGGATTAACGGTTTGTGTGGATGCTGCAAATGGTGCGACAGCGACATCTGTCAATCGTTTATTTGCTGACTTAGAAACGGACTTCTATACAATGGGAACAAGTCCTAATGGGTTAAATATTAATGACGGTGTCGGTTCAACGCATCCTGAAAAATTAGCTGAAATGGTCGTTGAAAAAGGTGCGGATGCTGGTTTAGCTTTTGATGGTGATGGAGACCGAGTGATTGCAGTAGATGAATTAGGTAATATTGTGGATGGTGATAAGATCATGTTCATCTGCGCAAAATACCTTTCAGAAAAAAATCGTTTGAAAAAGGACACCATCGTGACAACCGTCATGAGTAACCTTGGCTTCCATAAAGCAGTAGAAGGAATTGGTCTAAAAGATGTGGTTACTCAAGTGGGTGACCGCTATGTCGTAGAAGAAATGCGTAAGAATGACTATAACTTTGGTGGAGAACAATCTGGACATATGATTTTTCTTGATTTCAATACTACCGGTGATGGTATGTTATCGGGCATTCAATTGCTAAACATCATGAAGCAAACTGGGAAAAAATTGTCTGAATTAGCTGCTGAAGTCACAATTTACCCTCAAAAATTAGTAAACATTCGTGTAAGTAATAAGAATGGTGCGATGGAAGTTCCTGCAATCAAAAAAGTGATTGAAGAAACAGAAGCTGAAATGGCTGGCGAAGGAAGAATTTTAGTACGTCCTTCTGGTACAGAGCCGTTATTACGTGTGATGGCAGAAGCACCAACTGATGAGAAAGTCGCTTATTATGTGGAGAAAATTGCTGCCGTAGTAAGAGAAGAAATTGGACTTGAATAAAAAGAAGTTCCTTTTATGAAGCCAGAAAACGAGTGTAAGACGAAATAAGTCAGCTCAGCATGTAAGAGAAAAAACCGTTATTCGCAAAAAAAGTGAATAACGGTTTTTTCGTTAATTTTTTTGCAAGACCGAAATGTTTCATTTCGATTTCTTTCATATATTTATCCTATTAAATCCTTGATTTTTCCTAGGTGAACAAGTGAATAAATGTTATGTTAAAACTTTATTTTCTAGTTATCAAAAAAAAAGTATTTTGTTGATCTTATTATGTATTAAACTATCTTCGAAATAATAACAATTAAACTGAAGGGAGTTTAATAATGAAAGTATGTAGTAAGCTTATCAAATTACTGGTCATTGGGTTTCTTTTTTTTAAACCTGTAATGGCAATAGCGGTTGATCAATCTTTTGTTTCGTTAGCTGAAAAAGCAGAAGATGTCATTATCAAAAACGGTGAATTTAATGATGGATTGAATGATTGGGTGGTTTCTAATCCAGATGCGAACAACCCAAGTCTTGTAACAGATGAAAATGGGAATAATTATGTAAAAGCAAGTAATGGAGAAAGCATACTCCAATATGTTCAATTAAAACCTAATATGACTTATAAGTTTACTTATTATGTCATTGGCACTCCTGGTTTTCCAGCAGTTGTAGAATTTGGTACATTAAATCATGATGAAGGATTTAAATCGCTGAAAGAAGAAAAACATGAGGAGGAGACGTGGAAACAACACGAGTTTACATTTGTGACACCAGAAGAAGAGAATACTTATGCTATTCGATTTGCTTCAAGTGGAAATGGTACAGCCTATTTTGATAATATTCAAGCAACGTCGCTAGACCTTGAAGCTCCTACCGTCCCGCTACACTTAAAAGTTGAGAGTGTGACAACGGACAGTGTGAGTTTATCTTGGGAACCATCGACAGATAATGTAGGAGTGACAGGCTACTTGATTTATCGAGACCAAGAAGAAGTGGGGCAAGTGGATGGCGACACCCTGACATACATAAACGAAGGCTTAACAGCCGATACAGAGTATACTTACGAAGTTCGAGCGATCGACCAAGCAGGAAACAAATCCGAAGCGAGTAATGCAGTAAAGGCTAGGACAAGTGTCGATAAAGAACTTACTGTGCCTATGCCACCGACTGCATTAAGAGCAGCAAAAGTGATGGAAGATAAAGTTGTTTTGATGTGGGATGCACCTTCTGATCCATTGGAAATCAGTACGTACCAAATTTATCGAAATGGTCTTCCTGTAGGAGAGGTGAAGGGAGAAACATTTACTTACACAGATACAGGGTTAACAGAAAATACGAAATATTGTTACACAGTAAAAGCAAAAAACACGATAGGAAATCTCTCTAAAGACAGTAATTCTATAGAAGTTCTAACGAGTAAAAAAATAGAAACATCCTCGTCAAAAGAACAAACAACTAGCGCTAGTTCAGATAATACAAAAGATCAAACGACGAATAATCTAAAACCCAAAAATGAAAAAACATCCAATTCAGCTACGGACAATACAAATAAAAAAATGACTACCACATTACCATTAACTGGAAGTAAAGTTTCTCCAATCATTCAAATGTTAGGAATAATTATCGTAGGATTCGTAGGATGGATAATTTTGAGAACTTTGAAGAATCGTAAAAAGAATTGAATCTAATTATTTTTAATTACTAAAAGCGTAAGGACAACGAAAATCATTGATTTCTCGTCGTTCTTACGCTTTTTAAAGAATGAATGATGGGCGCTGTTTAGTTATTCGACGGTTACTGATTTGGCCAAATTCCTTGGTTTATCAACATCAAGACCTCTTAATAAAGTCGCATAATAAGCAATCAATTGAGTAGGAATAACCATAACTAATGAGGTCAACAATGGATGAACAATAGGCAAAACAAGCTGATCGTCTTTTTTGTCCAATCCTTGTGTCGCAATGATCAGAGTCTTTGCTCCACGGCTTTCTACTTCTTTGAGATTTCCCCTAGTGTGAGCACCTGTCGTTTGCTCGCTGATCATCCCAATAACTGGTGTGTTAGTTTCAATTAAAGCTATAGTTCCGTGTTTTAATTCTCCTGCTGCAAAACCTTCTGCTTGGATATAACTGATTTCTTTTAATTTTAATGCAGCTTCTAAAGAAACGGCATAATCGGCACCACGACCAATGTAAAAGGCGTTTGGTGTATCGGTTAGATAGATGTCTGTCAGTTCTTGCAAGTAATCTTTTTGGGCAATAACTTCTTCCATTGCATTTGCTACAAGACCAAACTCATGATAAGCATCAAAAGCAAGAGCAGCTTGTATTCCTTTTTTGTTACCAACACCTTTAGCCAGTACTGTTAAAACGGCAATTTGTGCAGTATAGGCTTTTGTCGAAGCGACTGCAATTTCAGGACCAGCATGCAAAAGTAGTGTAAAAGTAGCCTCTCTTGATAATGTAGAGCCTGGTACATTTGTGATTGTTAAAGAAGGATGATGGAGCGCATTGATTTTTACTAATACTTGGCGACTATCAGCCGTTTCACCACTTTGACTTAAGAAAATGAAAAATGGTTTTTCTGAAAGAATAGGCACATGATAGCCAAATTCACTAGCAAGATGAACTTCCACAGGAATTTGAGCCAGTTGTTCTAAAATTGGCTTTCCTGCTAAACCGGCATGATAGCTCGTACCACAAGCAATAATATAAATACGATCACTCTGTTGTGCAGTTTCTAAAAGTTGAGCATCGATTGTGACTTGATCGTGTTGAGTATATGTTTGAGCAATTTTTCGCACAACAATCGGTTGTTCATCTATTTCTTTAAGCATATAGTAAGGGTAAGTTCCTTTTTCAATATCAGCTGCATCAATTTGGGCTTCAAATGGTTCACGTTCAATTGGAATGCCTGAGATTGTTTCAATCGATGTATTTTCTTTAGTAACAATCACAAGTTCACCATCTTCGATTTCAACAAATTCTTTTGTATAAGAAAGCATCGCCATAGCATCACTTGCAATAACGTTAAAGCCATCTCCCAAACCTACTAAAAGTGGGCTTTTATTTTTAGCAACAAAAATTTTATCGGGGGAAGTGCGGTCAATTAAAGCAAAAGCGTAAGATCCTTTAATTAAACGCAAGGCATTTACAAAAGCAGATTTGGTATCCATGCCATTGTTTGAAAAAAATTCAATTAAATGTACAATAATTTCGGTATCTGTTTCACCTAAGAATTGATCATTTTCTAAATATTCATTTTTTAGTTCTTCAAAATTTTCAATCACACCGTTATGAACAAGTACAAAACGACCACTTTGTGAAGTGTGAGGATGTGCATTATTTTTAGAAGGTTCACCATGGGTAGCCCAACGCGTATGACCGATCCCGATGTTGCCGAACACTTCATTTGATAGCTTATCTTTTAAATTTTGTATTCTTCCTTGAGCTTTGATAAGAAAATAATTTTCTTGATTTGCCACAAAAAGACCAGCGGAATCATAACCACGATATTCCAATTTTTCTAATCCGTTAATTAATCCAGGGGTGACATTTTCTAACCCAATCATTCCAACAATTCCACACATAAAAAAATCCTACTTTCTATATTAAAATCATATGAAAGTTTCCAGCTGCATGAATATTATTTGTTCTACCTTCACAGATAGTTTTTTTTATTCTGTAGAGTGCAGTCCCTAGGGCCATCCGCCGAATATTTCGATAAAACCTATCCTCGTCATCTGTTTTTACAGATCAGGCGCTATTCCTTAAATGGTTAATGGTATATCTATCCTCCTTTTATATATTTTCTGGAAACACTTTAAATAATAATGTTTTTGTATGTAATTTGTCAATAAAAAAGTTATATACAAGAATTGGTATATATATTAATGGGGTGAAAGAAGCATTGTTTTTGACTATCATCTTTTCAAAGAGTTCGGTACAATAATGAGGTAAGAAGAAAAAAGGAGGATAAAAAATGGAATCAAAAATAGAGGTTCTAACGTTAGGGATGTTAAAGGCGCAACTTGCTGAACTGGAACATTCAGGTTCTGTCACGGATGAGACAAAAATATTTTTAGATACTGGTTGGGATAGTATTCAAGAAATTGCACCAGATGCCTTGACGGTTAGTGAAGCGCAACAATTCGTTGTAGAAGATGAATGGACAAAAGAAAAATTCAATGGATATGCTTTAAAAGAAAAAGCTGAAAAAATGAAAGCTGAAGGACCAAAAGAAAAAGTGATTGTGATTAAAAATCTGTATTAGGAAAGGGATTATATGAATAAAAAACGTTGGATTGCGGTGTTGATTGCGGCTGGTCTTTTTATCATTTCATTACTATCTGCTGGTTTGACATCAAATTTGCAAGAGGAAAAACAAGTAAGTGGGCTGAACAGCTTATTGTATGGGAAAGATGAACTTTCTCAAAAAATTCTAGAAGAAGGAAATAGCACAGATAAAATTGTCAAATTGTCAGTAGATGGCACGATTACAAGTGGTGGATCAACGGGACTTTTTGCGACAGAAGGCTATAACCATGAAAAATTTATGGAGCAATTAAATGCAATTAAAGAAGATAAAAGTATCAAAGGTATCTTTTTAGAAGTCAATTCTCCCGGTGGTGGCGTCTACGAAAGTGCTGAAATTGCTAAGACACTCAGTGATATACGAAAGGATCGTCACATGTCGATGTATGTTAGCATGAAAAATACAGCAGCTAGTGGGGGCTATTATATTTCTGCACAAGCAGATAAAATCTATGTAACGGAAGAAACTGTTACTGGCTCTATTGGTGTGATCATGTCTGGATTAAATTATTCTGGACTATTAAAAAAGTTAGGCATAGAAGATACAACTGTGAAAAGTGGTGCGTTAAAAGACATTGGATCTAGTACCAGACCCCAAACACAAGCGGATCAATCTGTTTTACAAGCTTATATTGATAATGCCTATAATCGATTTGTTAAGGTCGTAAGTGAAGGCAGACATCAATCAGAAGAAGAAGTGAAAAAAATAGCTGATGGCCGGATTTACGATGGTGAACAGGCAAAAGAAGTAGGATTAGTGGATGAAATCGGCTATCCCCAAGATGCATTACGGGCTATGAGAAAAGAACAAAAATTAGAAAATGCTCAATTAGTTGAGTATACAACAACTTCCACTGGATTTGCTAATACGTGGTTAGGATCAAAATTAGCTCAGTTACAAGGGTTACAGGCAACTGAAACAAATCAAATTTTGACCTTTCTAGAAAATCAAGGCACAGCAGAATCACCAAAAGCCATGTATTATTACGGAGGTGAGTAAGTATGTCGGAGAACCAAAAAGAACAAACAACAAAGAAAATAAATGATCGTCCCAATGTTGGACCAGATCCTAGTTTTTCACAAAAAGTACTGCAATCTTTCAAAGAAAAACCATTGACTGAAAATGAAATAAAAACAAAGCAACAGGAATGGAAGAAGTACACAGCTTACTCCGAAGAAAAAAGTTCAGTCAATGATTTTCCTAATTATTTTTATGCAGGATTTTGGATTCGGTTCGCTGCTTTCTTAGTGGATCTAATTTGTATCGGTTCGATTATTCGTTTAACATTGGGATTGGCTGTTAATTTTGGTTGGCTGACATTTTCAGATTCTTATTTGAGTTTTTATGGATTGACTGCTTTGTTCGTTTACCTTGGCTACTTTATTTTATTAACAAAATTAAATCATGGGCAAACGATTGGGAAAATGATTTTTGGCATCCGAGTCATTTGCTTTAACGAATCAGAATTAAGCTGGTCAACAGTCTTTGTTAGAGAAGGTGCTTGCCGTTTTATCTTAAAATTTCCTCTGCTATTTGTAGGGTATCTACCTGCGATGTTTAGTCAAAAAAAGCAGCATGTAGGTGATTATTTTTCAAATACAAGTGTAGTAACACTTAATTTGATTAAAGCCTTTAATCAAGAAGTGAATGCTTAAATTGAGCTATTTATAGCATGGCAATCTAAAAAGGATTGTCATGCTTTTTTTTATTTGCTACTATTGGCTTATTGTTTTTTACCCTTAGCTTTGGGTTAGTACAAAACAGAAATGAACAGCGTACAATCTGGTACCAAAGAATCCCACCTCAATTCCGTAGAAATGAGACTTGCGACTTAAGTTGTGGGAGTGTCAATAGTTCATCGTAAATAATAAAAGTGAAGGGAGGAATTTAAATGGATCGAATCAAATTTCCTGATAAGTATGAAAACCTCATACGTTTAGCGCAAAAAAAAATAGTCGATCAAGAATATTTTCAAGCCAAAGATTTACTTCAACGTGCGTATGAATTAAATGCTACGTTCGAAGCGAATCGTTTACTGGTGATTTGCTTATTTGAAATGGATGAAAAAAAAGAAGCATTGAACCAAGCACTTCCCCACGAGAAGGATTACTTAGCCGAAGAAAAAGCTGCTCTATTTTATTTTGACTTGCTAATACAAACAAACGACTATTTATATGCTCGAAAATTAATTGCTAGTTCTAAATATTCGGATTCGTTCGAGCAAAGTTTATTAAAAAAAATACAACAAGCAGAGAATTTTATGAGTCAAAATGAACGCCAAAAAATACGTGCTATTCACCAAGACGTGGCGAGATTGCTAAGCATGTCTCCTATGGAACAATTAGTGATGATTCAACAGATGGAAGAACTCCCTTATCATGATTTGGTTGAAACAATCAAAAAATTGATCATTATGCCCAAAAATCATTTGTTTGTAAGAGCGAAAATGTTAGAATCTTTAGTCAAAGTAAAATACAATCAACCAATTTCTTACTTAACCATAGAAGATCAATTAATCGAAGTTGTTCCTGAAACTCTACCAAGACCAGATAAACAGTTAGCGTATCAACAATTAATGGCGTTAGCTGAAAAATATGAGGATCAGAATACCCAACTTAGTGCGTTGTTAAAAGAGGAATTTGCGATGCAATGCGCACTTCTTTATCCGATTTATGATAGATATATCATTGATTCAAAAAAATGGTTTGCTGATACGCTTCGTTTCTACGCACAAACTGATGAGAAAAAGCAAATTACTGAAGAGAACAGAATGTTTATGGAAAAAAGAAAAAATATTTTCAATCAAATACGTCTCTTTCAAGAGAGTTTTTGATGGAGTTAAGATAAAAAAGTCGTGAAAAACGTGGATTCTAACCATTCAATATGTTTACAATTTGAAAGGGTTAGTGTACTATTTAGTGGTATGCATGAAACGTTGTTGATGTATAAAATGAATTTCTAAACTCGGAGGGAATTAAATGACTGCAACATTCGAAAAAAAAGGCACAAATGATGGTGTTTTAAAATTTACGATTGCGCAAGATGAGATCCAAAAAGGATTAACAACTGCGTTTAATAAAGTAAAAGGAAACTTGAACGTACCAGGATTCCGCAAAGGAAAAGTTTCTCGTCAAGTTTTTAATCGCATGTATGGTGAAGAAGCTCTTTACGAAGATGCTTTAAACGCTGTATTACCAGAAAGTTATGAAGCAGCAGTTAAAGAAGCTGGGATTGAACCTGTGTCACAACCTAAAATTGATGTGGAAAGCATGGAAAAGGGTCAAGATTGGGTAATCACAGCAGAAGTCACAGTAAAACCTGAAGTTAAATTAGGTCAATACAAAGACTTAGTTGTTGAAAAACAAGACCGTGAAGTAACGGAAGCAGATGTCGAAGAACGTATCAAACGTGAACAAGATGCTCAAGCAGAACTAGTAATTAAAGAAGATGCTGAGGCTGAAAATGGCGATACTGTAGTCATCGATTTTGAAGGTTTTGTTGACGGAGAAGCATTTGAAGGCGGTAAAGGCGAAAACTATTCACTTGAATTAGGCTCTGGCTCATTTATCCCAGGATTTGAAGATCAGTTGATCGGTAAAAAATCAGGCGAAAGCTTAGATGTAACTGTTACATTCCCTGAAGACTATCAAGCAGAAGATCTTGCTGGTAAAGAAGCAGTCTTCAAAGTCACTGTTCATGAAGTAAAAGCAAAAGAAGTTCCTGAATTGGATGACGAATTTGCCAAAGATGTGGATGATGAAGTATCTACATTAGCTGAATTAAAAGAAAAATATTTGAAAGAATTAACTGAAGCAAAAGAAAAAGCTGCAGATGACGCAAAAGACGAAGCGGCGATTCGCTTAGCAGTTGAAAATGCAGAGATCGTTGACCTTCCACATGTAATGGTTCACGATGAAGTGCACCGTTCAATGGATGAGTTTTTAAATAACATGCAACGTCAAGGTATTTCTCCTGAAATGTATTACCAATTAACTGGTTCTACAGAAGAAGACTTACACAAACAATTTGAAGGCGAAGCAGAAATGCGCACAAAAACAAACCTTGTAATTGAAGCGATCGCGAAAGCTGAAAAATTAGAAGCAACAGAAGAAGAAATCAATGCTGAAATTCAAGAATTAGCAGAATCTTACAACATGCCAATTGAACAAATCAAACGTGTCTTAACAGATGATATGTTAGAACATGATGTAACAATGAAAAAAGCAATTGATTTGATTACTGGCACAGCGACTGAAGCAAAATAATCGTTGTAAAAAAGTAGGAAAACCACTATTTGGAACGATTACCATAATAGAATAAGATGAACAAAAAAAAGAGCACCTCAAATTTAGTAAAATAAATTTGGGTGCTCTTTTTGGCAAAATAATACGATTCTTCTAAGGAATGAAAGATTCAGTAGAATTTAGTCATTCAATCATTCTAAATTTTCGAATCGATCATTGGGCAGTGAATGGTGTAATGAGATGATCAAGCTATTAATAAATAGTCAGGATTTAACTAAGTGAGTTTGAAAAAACTATAGGATGATCAGCCAGAAATTTACTGCCGTAGAATCAATTTAGTTAATTTAGTCATTCTGTATTTAATTATGTTACCTAAAGGCTTCTGCATAACTGGTATTCACAGCATTACTTTTTCAGAAGTAAGTTTGAAGCAGCCAGAGCTATCAACAACTACTTTACACTAATTTCAATTCTTGGATATTCAAAAATTTTTGTGTACTTACTGCCAAGCCACCATAAAGAATAGCCATATTCTGCAAAAATGTATTACGAATGATCACATCTTTGGAAAAGCTACTTGCTAAGTGTTCTTTGACCCAATCGACCATTTCAGGAACGAAACGATAAAGTGAACTGTTTATCACAATAACATCGGGATCATAGAGCATGATCAGATTATTGATACCAATGCTTAGTAATTCCGCATTTTTTTTGGCGATTGCCAATGCGTCAGGGTCTTTTTTTTGGATATAATAGGCCAAAATATTAGAATTTACAGATTCTATTTTTTTCAAAGAACCAAATTCGTTATAGATTATTTTGCTGGATGTATATTGTTCTAAGCAACCATGATTCCCACATGGACAAGGCTTACCTTGCGGAAATAAGATAGAATGACCAATTTCACCAGCTTGACCGTGCTTGCCGATTTCTATTACGCCGTCATGAACGATACCGGCACCGACACCACTATGGATACTGATGCTGATCAGATTTTTTGATAATGAAGAAAAAGTATACTCTCCCAAGGCAGCTAAGTTCGCTTCGTTATAAAGAGTAACAGGAAATGGATAGATTTTTTGTAATTCTTCATAAAGTGGAAAATCATCTAAATTATAGTAGGGAGTAAATGTGATTTGATTCTCATAAACTATCCCGTGAATGGCGATCGTCATGCCAATAATATCGTGAGGAACAACTGGTCTTGCTTTTGAAAATTCTTTGAAAACAGTTTGGATATTTTCCAATACGTTGTTTTTGTCGATTGACACTTGCTTCATGGACAAGTGTTTGATTAATGTTCCATCGATATAGGCAAGCATTGCTTCTAGATAGTTATATCCGATATCTATAGAGATCACTAAACCAGCATATCGGTTGAAAGTTAACATGATTGGCTTTCTTCCACCAAGAGTAGAAGCATTACCTACACGTTCTTCAATAATAAGTGAATCGTCCATCAATTTTTTTGTAATAGCAGAAACAGAAGCTTTAGTTAAACCAGTTAAGCTGGATAAATCGGCACGGGAAATTTCTTTTTTCTGAATGATGGCATTTAAAAGCATTGCCTCATTTTGTTCTCTAATCGTATATTTCGATATGACCATATTAAAAAACTCCAATCTTATTGCAGAACTTATTATAAAATTTTTGAAAGCGCTTGACAATCATTTTGTTGATGTCTATTATAAGTTATGTAAGTTAGTTTAGTATACGAACAAACTTAAATCAAGTATTATTCATATGATGGAGGAGAAAAACATGACCTATTTTCCAAATGTAGAAAAGATTAAGTATGAAGGGAGCAATACAACGAACCAGTTCGCCTTTCGACATTATAATTCGGAGGAGATTGTTTTAGGGAAACCGATGAAAGAACATCTGCGTTTTGCGATTGCTTATTGGCATACGATGACCCAAGATGGATCTGATCCTTTCGGTAATCCGATCAATCAGCGACCTTGGTTTGGTAAAACACCGATGGAAACTGCGAGAAACCGTGTGGAGGCATTTTTCGAAATCTGTGAAAAATTGGGTGCTGAATACTTTTGTTTTCATGATGTAGATATTGCACCTGAAGGAGAATCCTTAGCAGAATTTTTTGCAAATCTTGATGAGATCACTGATTTGATCAAAGAAAAAATGGATCAAACAGGGGTGAAACTGCTTTGGAATACGGCTAACATGTTCTCAAATGCTCGCTTTGTCAATGGTGCTGCTTCCACAAATAACGCAGAGGTCTATGCAATTGCCGCTGCGCAAGTCAAAAAAGGATTAGATATTTCAAAAAAATTAGGTGGACAAAATTATGTTTTCTGGGGTGGTCGTGAAGGATATGAAACATTATTAAATACGAATATGAGTTTTGAACAAGAAAATATCGCTCGTCTTTTTAAAATGGCAGTGGCCTATGGGGAGAAAATTAGTCATAAGCCACAATTTCTAATTGAACCTAAACCAAAAGAACCAGCGAAACATCAATATGATTTTGACGCAGCAACAACAATGGCCTTCATTCAAAAATACGGTTTAGAAGGAGATCTCAAATTAAACTTAGAAGCAAACCATGCGACACTAGCTGGACACACATTTGAACACGAAATTGCTGTTGCACGCAGTTACGATGCGTTGGGCTCGTTAGATGCAAACCAAGGCGACGTATTGCTCGGCTGGGACACAGATGAATTTCCAACAAACATTTACGATGTCACACTTGCTATGTATGAAGTACTCGAAAATGGTGGAATCGCACCGGGTGGGATCAACTTTGACTCAAAAGTCCGTCGTTCTTCCTTTGAAGTAGATGATCTTTTGCTTGCACATATTGCTGGAATGGACACTTTTGCAAGAGGACTGAAATCAGCAGCAAAATTAAAAGAAGATGGTTTCTTTGATCGCTTGAAAGAAGAACGTTATGCCTCATTTGAAAAAGGAATCGGTAAAAAAATAGTCGAAAATCAAGAAAATCTGGAAAGTCTAACAGAATATGCATTGTCCCACGATGAACCAACAATGACATCCAGCCATATCGAATATATTAAAAATCTGTTGAATGATTACTTGGTCTGATTGAATAACCAAAAATCTTCCTAAGAATAATTTAGTAAATTAGAAACAGACTGTCCAACGTGTCAAGTCTGAAAAAGTCGAAAACAATTACTTCTTTTTTGTGTTTTTCAGACTTGGTCTTTCGCCAAAATGACGATTGATTTTCACTATTCAGTCATGAGCTATTTGTTGGTCTAGTCAGTTTATAATTCAAGGAGAATCATATGGAAAATCTATTTTCTATGAAAAACATCAATAAACGTTTTGGTAAAGTTCAAGTACTGAAAAATGTCCAATTCACAGTGAATAAAGGGGAGATTCATGCACTGATGGGGGAAAATGGTGCAGGAAAATCCACTTTGATGAATATTTTGAGCGGTGCACTAAAAAAAGACAGCGGCACGATCGAATTTGAAGGAAAAGAAATCAAAGAAGCAACACCTGAAATCGCAGAACGGCTTGGTATTGGCTTTGTCCATCAAGAATTAAATTTGGCAGAATCAATCAGTGTAGCAGAAAATGTCTTCATGAATCGACTGCCTTGTAAAAATAAAATATTAGGGATCATTGACTTCAAAGCACTTTACCAACAAACCCAAAATATTTTGAATATTTTAGGTGCAAAATTTAAACCAACAGATATTGTGGAACATCTTTCTACAGCAAACAAGCAATTAGTCGAAATCGCAAAAGCCATCAGTTTGAATGCTAAAGTCATTATTTTTGATGAGCCAACTACATCTTTGTCGGAACAAGATGTAGAAGTATTATTCATTGTGATTCGAGCTTTGAAAGAAAAAGGGATCTCTAGTGTGTATATCTCGCATCGGATGAAAGAGATATATGAACTTTGCGACCGCATCACTATTATGAGGGATGGCAAATATATCAGTACAAACCCAGTTGAGGAACTGACAAATGATGAAATCATCCACAAGTTGGTAGGACGTTCTTTAAATAATCTTTATCCTAAAGAAGAAGTAAGTATTGGCGATATTTATTTGAAAGTAGAAGGACTTTCGGATAAAAAAGGTTATCTGAAAAATATCAATTTTTATGCACGCAAAGGAGAAGTTGTGGGTTTTGCAGGGCTTGTTGGCAGTGGTCGTACAGAAACGATGCGAATGATTTTTGGCGCAGATCGTTCAGCATCTGGCAAAATTAGTATCCAAGGCAGAGAAGTAAAAATCAACTCCCCTATAGATGCAATCAAAAATGGGATTTGCCTCCTAACAGAAGATCGAAAACAACAAGGATTAGCCTTAACTTTGTCGATCAAGGACAACATCAATATTAGTTCATTGAATAAAACATTGATCAATAATAAAAAAATGAGTGAAACCTCAAAATACTTTGTGAAAACGCTTCGAATAAAAACAAATGATGATAATAATCCCGTATCTAGCCTGTCAGGTGGGAATCAACAAAAAGTCGTCTTAGCAAAATGGCTGAATACAGAAAATCAAATCTATATTTTTGATGAACCAACAAAAGGAATCGATGTCGGTGCGAAATCCGAAATTTATGGAATTATCAATCAATTAGCCAAGGAAGGAAAAACGGTGCTGATTGTCTCTTCGGAAATACCAGAATTATTAGGTATATGTGATCGGATCTATGTACTGAGTGAAGGGAGGGTAACAAGGGAACTGAAGACAGATGAAGCGACGCAAGAAAAAATCATGGCTTATGCTACACCACAAGCGACAATATAAAACATAATAGGAGGAAAAAATGGCAGAGGAAAAAAGCACGATCTTAGAGGAACCCGTACATAAAAAGCGACGCTTCAATATGCAAACGCTGTTTTTAAAATATTCAGTTTATATTGTACTGATCATCTTATTTTTGTATTTTTCGTTTTCTAGTCCAATGTTTTTGAGTCAGGGAAATGTCGGAAACTTTTTCCGTCAGATACCGCCAGTTGGGATTTTGACGATTGGATATACGCTGATTTTGATTACAGGATATGTTGATTTATCAATTGCTTCAATCGCAGCATTTTCTGGAACGACAGCGGCTTATCTTGCATCGGTTGACATTAGTCCTATCCTTGTCATCTTGATCTCATTAATCATCGGTGGCACATTTGGAGCAATCAATGGGTTCTTAATTAAAAAATTGGATTTGCCTTCTTTTATATTGACACTGGGCACTAACTACATAATTCGTGGCATCATCATGTTTGTCACAAATGGGATTTTTGTGACCGGCGCACCACCTTGGTTTAGAAAAATCGCGACTACTAAGATTATAGGAAATGTGCTTTTCAGCAATACATTAATTTTTATTCTCTTGATCATCATTTTTTCATTCATTATGAAATACACTCGTTTAGGGAAATACTGTTATGCGATTGGATCCAATCCAGAATCCGCAAGATTATCGGGGATCAAAACAGATAAACATGTGATCAAGATTTTCATTATTGAAGGCATACTGGCAGCAATTGCCGGAATCTTATTGATGTCAAATTTGAATGTCGGCGGACCAAATGAGGGACAAGGTTTGGATCTTTTAGCAATGGCAGCAGCAATCATGGGTGGTACACAATTTAGCGGTGGCGTTGGAACCATCGGTGGTGCAATCGTTGGTATCTTTACATTACAGATTTTCACAAACGGTTTGGCGATCATGGGTGTGAATGCATTTATGCAACAAGCTGTGACAGGGGCGGTTATTATTTTCGCCATTATCATCGACTATTTAAGAAGAAGAACAGAAAAAAATAAATGATAGGATAAGAGAAAGGAAGGGAAAAATGAAGAAAAAAATGCGTTATTTATTAGGGGTCGCTACTTTACTATTTTTTATGGCTGGTTGTAGCTCATCATCAGAAAAAAGTTCAGATGGAGTAAATAAAACTCTTTACTTTATTCCAATCGTTGACACAGGTGCTTACTGGAGCCCAATGAGAAGTGGGGCGGAAGAGACTGCCAAAAAGCTTGGGTATGATTTGATTGTAAAAACTTCACCGCCGGCAGAGGCCCAAAAAAATGAAAAACATATTGGCTTCATCCGAGAAGCAATTTCCAATAATGCTACGGGTATCGCAATCGCACCTATTGAACAAAACATGTTTCAACCATCAATCGTGGAAGCCAAAGATGCAGGTATCCCAGTTATCACCTTTGATGCGGATTTAGAAAATGAAGCAGATCGTGCAGCATATGTTGGAACGGACAATGTAGAGGCAGGCCGGAAATTAGGTGAGAATGCAGCAAAAGAAATGAAAGAAAAAGGCATCACTTCAGGATCTCTGTCAATTGTTTGTGTCGACAAATCTCAACCAACGATGATTGCTCGGGAAAAAGGGCTAAAAGAAGGATTTGAAGATGTAATGGGGGCAGATGCAGCGAACTTTATATGGTTGGAAACCATCCAAGATAATGACCAAGCCGCTGTTTCAAAATCTCAGTTAGAAGGTCAAATTACAGCAAATAGTGACCTCGTAACGGTTTTTTCTCTTGGTTCTGAGGGCCCAAATGTAGGTGTGATGGAAGCAATTGAATCTCAAAATAAAGCTGGAGACATCCTTCACTATGGTTTTGATTATACAGATACATGGAAAAAAGGAATCGAAGACGGGCGCATTACAGCTATTGTCGATCAAGATGCTTATACGATAGGTGTCCAAGTGATCGAAAATCTTGTGAAAGCTGTTGAAGGAGAAACTATTGATTCTACGATTCCGATTTCTGTAAACTACGTACAAGCAAAAGATCTCGTGGAATACGGTGAAAACAAACAAGTACAAATGTCGGAAAAAGCAGAATAATAAGAGGCGAGGTAAAATATGAAGATAGAAAACCCGATATTGAAAGGATTTAATGCCGATCCTTCTATTATATGTGTAAGAGATACATACAATATTGCTACTTCTACATTCGAATGGTTTCCAGGCGTGCAGATCCATGAATCTAAGGATCTGATCAACTGGCAACTCATCACGCATCCTTTAAATAGAGTCAGCCTTTTAAATATGAAAGGTAATCGAGATTCAGCCGGTATTTGGGCCCCGGATTTGTCTTATGCTGATGGCAAATTTTGGTTGGTTTATACTGATGTAAAAGTAACAGAGGGGGCATTTAAAGATTGTACGAATTATCTGACAATTGCAGAGGATATTCGAGGACCTTGGTCTGAACCGATTCGTTTAAACGGTGTTGGATTTGATGCTAGTTTATTCCATGATGATGATGGGCGAAAATATTTGGTGCAAATGGAGTGGGATCACCGAGAATACCATCATCCATTCAATGGAATCAAGCTGACAGAATACTCTATGGAAAAACAATGCTTGTTGCCAGAAACGTCAAAGATCATCTACCGAGGAACAGAAGTCAAATTAACGGAAGGTCCACATATCTATAAGCTTTTTGGAAGTTACTACTTATTCTGTGCAGAAGGAGGAACAACTTATTCTCACCAAGAAGTGGTTGCTCGTTCGGATAAACTTTTTGGACCATATGAGAAGCAGCCAGAAGTTTTTTTGACAGCATTTGATTCTCCAGACAATCCTTTGCAAAAGTGTGGTCATGGCTCATTGGTAGAAACTCCTGACGGTGAATGGTATTTTGCACATTTAACAGGGCGTCCTTGGCATCATCCGCAAGAATCAAGTCACGATCCGAGAGGATGGTGTACACTAGGGCGTGAGACAGCGATCCAAAAAGTTGTTTGGGATGAAGAAAAATGGCCGCATATTATTGGTGGAAAACAAGGTAGCATCTTTGTTGAAGCACCGAAAGATACAAAAGAGTATCTTTATGAAAGAAATGTTCAGATGATAGAAGACTTTGACGAAAAACAGCTGAATCTGCATTTTCAGACATTACGAGTGCCATTTACTAAAAAAATGGGTAGTTTGACGGAAAAACCTGGTCACTTAAGATTATTTGGACAAGGTTCTTTAACAAACGAACATGACGTTTCTCTTGTCGCTAGGCGCTGGCAAGCGTTTGAATTTGAAGCATCAACAAAAGTAAACTATCAGCCAACAACCTTCCAGCAAATGGCAGGGTTGACGAATTATTATAATACCCAACATTGGTCAATGATCCAAATCACCTGGAACGAGGAAAACGGTCGCGTCATTGAAGTCACAGAAAATAATAGTGGGAATTTCAAAAGCTTTTTGAAGGAAAGGGCAATTCCAGTACCTGAAGATGTGGAGGCTGTCTATTTTAAAACAATTGTCAGAAAATCGACTTATACCTATGCCTATTCCTTTGACGGCAAAAAATGGGAAGAACTCCCCTTTAAACTAGATGCTGCGATTTTATCAGACGATTATGTGAATCAAACCATGGGAGGATTCTTCACCGGAGCATTTGTGGGATTAGCAATATTGATTATTCTGGCTACCGACAACCAGCAGACTTTGATTATTTTATTTATAAAGAGAGGTCGTGAAAAGGCTGGTCTGCATCAAGCAATAAGAACGGACAGAGAAAAATAGCTTTTCATATTTTTCCTCTGTATGGGCTTATTGCCGCAGATGCAAGCCTTTGAGTACTGCCTACCAAGAACTACTCAACTTTGTACAATAATGGAGAAAAATACAAAATAGCTTTTTGTATTTTTTTGAGTTAATGTCGAAGAAGACACCGATAGAAAGGTCGTGAAACTATTGGCATACGTATTAGGAATTGATTTAGGAACGAGCTCATTGAAAGGACTTGTTTTTAAAGAAGATGGTGTACTAGTTGCTGAAGTAAGTGAAAATTATCCACTGGCAGCACCGAAAGCGGGGTATAGTGAGCAAGAGCCAAATGATTGGTTGAAAGCGACGGAAATCGTTTTGACGAAATTGATTGAGAAACTTTCGGATTTGAAAAAAGATTTAGTTGGTATTAGTTTTTCAGGGCAAATGCACAGTCTGATCTTGCTTGATGAAAAAGATGAAGTGATTCGCCCAGCGATTTTATGGAACGATGTTCGAACGACAAAGCAGTGTCAAAAAATTATGGCTACTTTAGGTGAAAAAATACTAGCTCAAACGAAAAACAAAGCGCTAGAAGGCTTCACGCTACCCAAAATCCTCTGGATACAGGAAAATGAACCAGAAAATTGGGAGAAAACAAAGAAAATAATGTTGCCAAAAGACTATCTTGCTTTTTGGATGACGGGAAATTATTCAACTGATTATTCTGATGCAGCGGGAACCCTGTTATTAGATGTCTCTCAGAAGAAATGGGCGAAAGAGATTCTTGATGAATTTCAAATTTCTGAAGATCTTTTGCCACCTATTTTTGAATCTACAGATAAAATAGGTGTTCTTTGTCCTTTGTTGCAAGAGACTTTCGGCTTTGAAAAGGAGATCCCGGTGTTTGCCGGCGGGGCAGATAATGCTTGTGCAGCATTAGGGGCTGGAATCATCAAAGAAGGAATCGGGATGCTTTCGATTGGTACGAGTGGTGTATTCTTATCCTTTGAGCCATCTGCAAAAACGGAATATGCAGGCGAGCTGCATTTGTTCAATCATACATTGAAGGATAGCTATTATTCTATGGGAGTAACTTTAGCAGCAGGAAATTCTCTAAACTGGTTTAAAGACACCTTTGCATCAGAAAGCAGTTTTTCCGAATTGCTGGAAGATATTCATGAAGTTGCTCCAGGAGCTAATGGACTGCTGTTTACGCCATATATCGTCGGTGAGCGGACGCCCCATACAGACAGTCAGATTCGTGGGAGTTTTATTGGGATTGATACAAGCCATCAGCAGAAGCATTTCATTCGAGCTGTTTTAGAAGGAATTACGTTTTCTTTAAAAGACTCTCAAGTAATCATGGAAAAAACAACAGGTCGCTCCTTTAAAAAAATCATTTCTGTTGGTGGTGGGGCGAAAAATCCAGATTGGCTTCAAATACAGGCAGATGTTTTTGATACAATGGTTGTTACACTTTCTACAGAACAAGGACCTGGGATGGGCGCAGCGATGTTAGCAGCAATTGGAGCCGAATTGTTTAAAGATGCGAAAAGCTGTGCAGAAACCTTTGTCATTTATAATAAAGAAATTACCCCAGAACCAGAAAATGTAAAAAAATATCAAACAGTCTATCAAACCTATCGGAAAACTTACCAAAAGACAGCTGAATTATGTCATGAATTGGCAGAATGGAGGTTATGAAGACATTTAATTTCAATAAATATTTTTAGAAATGAAAAAAATCAATCATAAAAAAATTGAGGCAATATTTTTCAAGTAGAATAATAAAATCTTTATGGATAAAAAGATAGATTACTTTTATGAAAGTAAAAACTCTATTTAGCGTTTGAATCCCAAACTAGAATGTGCTTTTTTTAGTCGTAGTCATTTTCTAAATAATCTACAGACTGGATGATAGTTTAGATAAGTGACAAGTCTTCTAAAATAAATAGTTTTCTAAGATATTCTTTTATAAACAAAAAATTACCGAAGTCTTCCTTTTCTTTCAGGAAGACTTAGAATTTTTTAAGCCAGTTTGCAACTCAATTCATTTTACATGCAAAATAGCTTGTTGTTCATCTTCTTGCATGAATGATTGACATTTTGTAACAAATTTCTCTCCTAGTGCCCGCTATAGCATAATTCCACTACACTTTTTCTTAACTTTTTGTCTAGTTTAATGTTTCATGTTTTAATCTCGGAATAATTGGTCTTGTAGAAAATAACCTCTTTTTTTTGGGGGAAGTTAAAAAATTTTAACAAAAAGGAACGATTCTTCTTTCATCAGATGTCAAATCAAAGCAATAATTGGAGTTGCTCTTTTTATGTTGTATCAGAAAGTAGTTGCGTTCTCGGTTTTTTGTTTCCTCTTTTGTTTTGTGCTTTTTCTTTTTTTTGAATTATGGTATGATAGTGAAAGACTGTAAAGTCTGTGATAGTTTCTTGCAGTAACCATGCAAGTTAAGGGGTGAAGACCATGTATGATAATCCAAGCGGCAATGAGACCGTACGTTGTTCTTTTTGTGGGAAAACGCAAGAGGAAGTAAAAAAAATTGTAGCTGGTCCGGGGGTCTACATCTGTAATGAATGTATTGACCTATGCAAAGAAATCATTGATGAAGAATTTTATGAAGAAACGGTACGTGAATTTACAGAAGTACCAAAACCTTTAGAGATTTTGGAAGTCTTGAACGATTATGTCATTGGACAAGATCGTGCGAAGCGCTCATTAGCTGTAGCTGTGTATAATCACTACAAGCGGGTGAATCAACAAGCACAAGAAGACACGGATGAGGTTGAATTACAAAAAAGTAATATCTGTTTAATTGGTCCAACGGGATCAGGTAAGACATTTCTAGCACAAACTTTAGCTAAAACATTAAATGTGCCATTTGCAATTGCAGATGCAACGAGTTTGACAGAAGCGGGTTACGTAGGAGAAGATGTTGAAAATATTTTATTGAAACTATTACAGTCTGCTGATTACAATGTAGAGCGAGCAGAAAAAGGGATCATTTATATTGATGAAATCGATAAAATCGCACGTAAAAGCGAGAATGTTTCTATTACCCGTGATGTATCAGGCGAAGGTGTGCAACAAGCGCTACTGAAAATTTTAGAAGGAACAATAGCTAGTGTACCGCCACAAGGTGGACGGAAACATCCGCATCAAGAATTTATACAAATCGATACCACGAATGTATTATTCATTGTTGGTGGGGCATTTGATGGAATTGAAACCATTGTGAAAAATCGTTTGGGCGAAAAGACTATTGGTTTTGGTACACAAAATCAAAAATTAGCAGATGGTGAAAGTGTGATGCAACAAATCATTCCAGAAGATTTGTTGAAGTTTGGATTAATCCCAGAATTTATTGGACGCTTACCAGTGATGGCTGCTTTAGAAAAATTAACGGCAGAAGATCTTGTTCGTATTTTGACTGAACCGAAGAATGCATTAGTGAAACAATACAAAAAGCTACTTTCTTTGGACAATACAGAATTAGAATTTGAACCAGATGCCTTAACAGCGATTGCGGAAAAAGCAATTGATCGAAATACTGGAGCGCGTGGGTTACGTTCAATTATTGAAGAGATCATGATGGATGTCATGTTTGATATTCCTTCAGATGAAAAAATTGAAAAAGTAATCATCACGAAAGAAGCGGCTGAGCTTACTGGTAAGCCAACGATTGTTTATAAAGATTCTGAGAAAAAAGCTGGATAGAGACTAGAAAGCTGTCGTGAAAGTTAGCTATTGCTTTTGCGTCAGCTTTTGTTTGTTAGTTTCACTGATCAGCATTTTTTGTAAACAAAACGGACGAGCTAACTCCTCAATATTAAGTTCGAATAAATGAAAAGCCAAACACCTTTTGTTTATTGGTCGTTAATACCCAAAGGAAACAGTTCTTAACCCCTTTTTGATAGACGGTGTTCGAAGAGCTACCCCTCAGCACTAAGTCCAAATCTTACAAAACATGAAAAGCTGTTTCGAAAGATTTTGCCTTACTGATCGGGGCAAACCGCTCTTCTCACAACCTTTTTTAGGAGAGATTTTATGAAAGTACATCATGCAGAAATCGTTATTAGTGCGGTTGCACCTAAGCAATATCCTGAATCTAATTTGCCTGAGATTGCCTTAGCTGGGCGTTCGAATGTAGGGAAGTCCTCATTTATTAACACATTAATTGATCGCAAAAATTTGGCTCGTATTTCGGGTAAACCTGGTAAAACTCAAACATTAAATTTTTATTTGATTGAAAATGCTTTACATTTTGTCGATGTTCCAGGTTATGGATACGCCAAAGTATCGAAAACGGAACGAGCAAAATGGGGGAAAATGATTGAAACCTATATTACTACCAGAGAACAATTACGTGCCGTAGTCTCATTAGTTGATCTGAGACATGAACCCTCCCAAGAAGATATCCAAATGTATGAATTTTTGAAATACTATGATATTCCTGTTATCGTGGTGGCGACCAAAGCAGATAAAATTCCGAGAGGTAAATGGAACAAACATGAAAGTGTCATAAAAAAAGCTTTAAACTTTGACAATAATGATCAATTTATTTTGTTTTCTTCCGTAACTAAACAAGGAAAAGAAGAAGCTTGGCAGGCGATTGAAACAGCGATTGCCGAATAAAAAAACTTGTAGTCATACACGTTTTCCAATGAAGGAAAACGTTGTATGACTACAAGTTTTTTATTTTTTCGTTTGTTCTTTTTTTTGCTCTTTTTTTGGATTTAAGAAACGATCAATTTCTTCTTTAGAAGCTACTGTTTTTTCTGGATCAACGGCAAAGGATTCAAATAATTTATCAAGATTATCTGTACGTTCAAATTTAAGTCCCATAGTGTTCACCTCTTTAGGTTATTTATTTCTTATTTTAACACGGAATAGAAAAAAAATCGGTGAAGTCGTTAAATTTTAGTTTTTTTTATATTCAGTTATAATTTAATTATAAAATAATTTGAAAGTGGTGAGAGAAGAATGGGAGAGGACAAATTGTTTATAACAATGCAACTCACGAATTTAAGTAAAATTCAAAGAGAACGTGAAATAAGGGATTGGTTGTTCTTTATTCGAATGATATTTAAACCATCATTCTTCCAATCTTCTCATCAAGAGATGAAGATGTTTGATTTGAAAAAAGATACATTTTTATCATTGCAAGAAAATCAATTTCCATTTGGTTGGTTAATTATTGGTGATGATCAGAATAAATGTAGTTTTCATTTTGATGGTCAACAACTAATTATAAAAAATATTTTGAAGAAGGAAAATTTTTGGCAGAATGAGACCATAATTAGAGATTACATTCAAATGAAAATGGTTCATCATGGGGTATTTGCTTATTTGAGATCTTACAATGAATACATTTATCACAATACAAAACAAATCAATGAACGGTTAACGTTTGAAACAAAAGAGCAAATTGAACATTTACCAAAGATGAAAGAAAAATCAGGAGAGATAGTGGTAGATTGTAATCAATTTCCTGGCTATGATTTGTCTCATGAAGGATTGTGCTTTACCTCTTGTTGGGAAATGTATTACAGTCCATATTATTACCGAATGATTCCTAAGCAAGTTTTTTTAGATGTTCAACAAGTTGAATATGTAAAAGAATATGAGAATGGAATCATTGGTATTCAAATCTATCGAAACCCCTTTAAATGGCGAGAAGAAGTCAATCTTCAATTTCAATCCTATTATCGAGATCAGCTAGGTTTTGATCATCTTGCCTGGGATAATGGTATAGGAATTTTAAAAGCACCGTTTATTGAATATGCATATACAGATCAAAGCATTCAATCGGTTCAATACCAAAATAAGCAAATGCAACCGACACAAAAGAAAAATGCTACTTTTTTTGTTACTCGTAGTTATAATTTTGTCAAAGATGAGTATCGAGAAAAAAGGGTAAGTGGCAAATTGAATACACAAGCTTATTTTCCTTGGGTAGATGAACAGAGAGCGCAAATGATGTTTTACAAAGTGATTGATCCGAGAGTATCTTTAGATAATGGTATTAAAGCCTATTGTTACTATATAAGAGAATATTTAGAGGTAGCAGTTGAAGACGAAAAATACCAAGAATATCTAGTCACTTTACGTCTTTACGTACCAACCGAAAATTTAACGCAATTACCAATAAATGAAATTAGAGATCAATTACCAGATATCAAATTTAAACGATTTAGAAAAAGACGCGGGCGGATTAGTTTTGACGTAAAAAAAGGGGATAATCACCTGAGAGTAGAAATTTATGATTATCCGAAATTGAATAAATTTGCAACATTACAAAAAGTATGAGGTGATAAAATGGATAAACACTTATATTATCGTGTCATGATGCCAACTGCGATCGTCGCTTTTCTGATGTTCTTTATTCCTAATCTACCATTACGTTCTATCTTTGGATTTTTAATTATCTTTATTGGTTTAGGAAGATATGGTTATTTACTTTATAAGAAATAAACAAAAAATGAGCTGACGTCTTTGCTTTTTCATAGCAAAGACTTTTTTTGACTGTTTTAGAATGTAATTGACTGAAAATGAATGATTTTTGTTGCTAAATTAAAAATAATATGCTAACATTCGGTGTGAGGTGATCGTGGAAATGCTTACAGAAGAACGCAGAGAAAAAATATTGCATTTATTAGACCAACAAAAAATTGTGAAATCCCAAGATTTAGTCACCCAATTAAATGCTTCTGAATCAACGATTAGAAGAGATTTACAGGAATTAGAAAATGAAGGCCTATTAGAAAGAATTCATGGCGGGGCTAAAAAAGGACAATTATTAGGCTTTGAACCAAATATGTCTGAAAAAACGATCAAAAACGTTCAAGAAAAACAAACTATCGCTCAACTAGCTGCGATGCTAATCAACGAAGATGAAGTTATTTACTTAGATGCTGGTTCCACAACATTGGAGATGATTCCCTTTTTACAAGATAAAAAGGTCACTATCGTCACTAATTCAGTGAAACATGCTGCAAAATTGGTTGATTTACAACTTCCTACCATTATTTTAGGTGGTCAAGTAAAAATATCTACAAATGCTGTTCTGGGCTCAAATACGATAGATCAATTAAAAAATTTCCATTTTAATAAGGCGTTTATGGGAATGAACGGGGCGGATTTAAATCATGGATTTACCACACCTGATCCTGAAGAAGCAGCTATAAAAAGATTGGCAATGGCAAACGCAGAAGAAAGTTTTGTGTTAATTGATCATTCAAAGTTTAATCAGTTGAGCTTTACCTCTGTTGCTCCTTTATCAGCAGCTACGATCGTAACCGAACGTTGTCCAATGGAATTTGTCGCAGACTATCGTGAGCGGACAACAATTAAGGAGGCAATACAATGATTTATACTATCACGTTAAACCCATCGATTGACTTTATCGTACGAGTTGATGGGTTAAAAATCGGTCATTTGAACCGAATGAAGGAAGATTTTAAATTACCAGGTGGAAAAGGCATTAACGTTTCTCGGATTTTAAAAAGAATTGATTCAAATTCAACTGCACTTGGTTTTTTAGGAGGATTTACAGGGAACTTTATTTCCGATTGGCTAAAAAATGAAGCGATCTCTACCTCTTTTACAACGGTACAATCAGACACTAGAATAAATATCAAATTAAAATCAGATACTGAAACTGAAATTAATGGATTAGGCCCACTGATTTCAGAAGAAGAAATCGATGAATTAAAACGTGCGCTAAGTGTTGTTGAAAAAGGCGACATCGTTGTTTTATCTGGTAGTGCACCAGCTAGTTTAAGAAAAGGATTTTACCAAGAGTTAATTGACATTATTCGTGAAAAAGACGCAGATTTTGTTATTGATACCACAGGTGAGGATCTTAAGAATGCCCTTGAGAAAAATCCATTATTGATTAAACCGAATAATCATGAACTGGCAGAATTATACCAAACACAATTTCATGATGTAGAAGACATTCTTCCTTATGGGGAAAAATTGTTAGCTGAAGGAGCACAAAATGTCTTGATTTCAATGGCGGGAGATGGTGCGCTACTGTTTACTAAAGAAGGGGCTTATCAATCCAATGTGTTAGTTCGTCCGTTGAAAAATTCCGTTGGTGCTGGGGATTCGATGATTGCTGGATTTATTGGCTCTTACAGTAAAAAACAGGACCCAATTGAAGCCTTTAAATGGGGCGTAGCTTGTGGAAGTGCCACAGCATTTTCTGATGATTTAGCTTCCAGAGCATTGATTGATGAATTATTACCAGAAGTTGAAATTACAAAAATAGATTAATTTTCAGGAGGGTTACCATGAATATTAAAGACTTAATGATCAAAGAGGCCATGATCATGGATCTACAAGCCACTGATAAAAAAGGGGCAATTGATGAAATGGTCCAAAAAATGTTTGATGCAGGCAGAATTTCTGAAATCGAAACCTATAAAAAAGGAATTTTAGCACGAGAAGCACAAACTTCTACTGGTTTAGGTGATGGAATTGCGATGCCGCATGCGAAAAATGAAGCGGTGAAAGAAGCAACTGTTTTATTTGCTAAAAGTAAAAAAGGCGTTGATTATGAAGCCTTAGATGGGCAACCAACTTATTTATTCTTTATGATTGCCGCTCCAGAAGGCGCAAATGATACGCATTTACAAGCCTTAGCTGCTTTGTCTCGATTATTGATTGACCCCAATTTCGTTGGAAAATTAAAAGAAGCAAACTCACCGGAAGCTGTACAAGAATTATTTCAAACGGCTGAAGACCAAAAAGCAGCTGAGGAAAAAGCAGAGCAAGAAATGCAAGCTGAAAAATCAACGACAAATCCAACAAGCAAATTTGTGATTGCGGTAACTGCATGCCCTACAGGAATAGCCCATACCTATATGGCAGAAGATGCTTTGAAGAAAAAAGCGAAAGAAATGGGTGTTGAAATTAAAGTTGAAACAAACGGTTCAGAAGGAATCAAAAATCGTCTGACAGCAGAAGATATTGCCCGAGCAGACGGTGTGATTGTAGCAGCGGATAAAAAAGTTGCTATGGATCGATTTGATGGAAAAGAATTAGTTAATCGTCCTGTCAGTGATGGCATACGTAAACCAGAAGAGCTAATTAACCTTGCGTTAAGTGGAACTGCGCCAGTTTATCATGGTGGAGGAAAAGAAAGTGCCTCTGATGAAGGAAATGCAGATGGAACAATTGGTCAAAGAATCTACAAAGATTTGATGAATGGTGTTTCACATATGTTACCGTTTGTTATCGGTGGCGGGATTGCCATTGCTCTTTCCTTTATGGTCGATCAATTTATGGGAGTTCCCCAAGATCAACTAGCTAATTTAGGAAACTATAATCAATTAGCTAGCTGGTTTAATCAAATTGGTCAAGCGGCTTTTGGTTTTATGTTACCGGTTCTTGCAGGTTTCATTGCATCTAGTATTGGCGATCGTCCTGGATTGATCGTAGGGTTTGCAGCTGGTGCTTTAGCTAATGCCGGGGGAGCAGGATTTTTAGGAGCACTAATTGGCGGTTTCTTAGCAGGTTATGTCATCGTATTTTTACGTAAACTATTTAAAAACTTACCAAAATCATTGGATGGGATTAAAACGATTTTATTTTATCCGGTGTTTGGGTTATTAATTACAGGATTTTTAATGCTCTTAGTCAATGTTCCGATGAAAGCAATCAATGATGCGCTGAATAGCTTCTTAACAAGTATGAGTGGCTCGAATGCGGCCTTACTTGGTGCTTTACTTGCAGGAATGATGGCTGCTGATTTAGGTGGACCAATTAATAAAGCTGCTTATGTTTTTGGTACGGCTACTTTAGCGACAACCGTAGCAACCGGAGGAAGTGTTGTGATGGCATCTGTTATGGCCGGTGGAATGGTACCTCCTTTAGCAATCTTTGTAGCTACTCGCTTATTTAAAAATAAATTTAGTAAAACGGATCAAGATGCAGGTTTAACAAATATTATCATGGGATTATCTTTTGTAACGGAAGGTTCTATCCCATTTGCCGCAGCTGACCCAATTCGTGCAATTCCAAGTTTTATTATTGGCTCAGCATTAACAGGTGGATTAGTTGGCGCATTTGGTATTAAATTACTAGCTCCTCATGGTGGGATTTTTGTGGTCTTCTTATTAAGTCATCCAATCATGTATTTAGTATTTATTGCGATCGGTGCAGTCGTTTCAGGTGTGATCTATGGATTATTAAGAAAAGCACCAGAAGTGACCACAGCATAATCTTTATTAATAGTTATAAGGTAACCTTCTTATGAAAGTTTAGGAATGAACTTCATAAGGAGGTTATTTTGTTGAACAAATTATCATAGCGACAATTATTTTTTATTTGGGATATCATAGACAGATAATTTTTTTGAAAAACGTCTACTTTGAGGAAATTAAAAAATTGATGAAATCAGGAGTTAGATAAGAGTAAATTGGATGAATGGTTTATCTAGATGAAGACTTTGTTGGATCAAATAAATAAAAATATGGAAAATGTAGAAACCGTTTTTTTCGTTTTTTAGTGAAATAGTCGATTATAAAATCAATCTGTTTAATTTTAATGGCTTTTACTACTCAGTTAGATGAATAGTAAAAGCCATTCCTTATTCTTTAAAATGCTTGCTTGGTTGTCATGATCGAGGAACGTTCACGGATCGTTTTTCTAACGTCAGAAAGATGTTGCTCATCGGTTAAAATAACTAGAATATCTCCAATATTCATAATCGTATCACCATGTGTCAAAATCTCTTTATTCCCACGGATGATGGAAACCAAAAGCATGTGTTTTGGCCAGTTAAAATCTCTGACCATTCGGCCGTCTAAAGAACTATCGGCTGTTATTGGAAACTCAAAAGTCGTTTTACCAATTAATATTGGCTGTTTTTGTTGTTGAATCAATCGTTCTAATAAGGATTCATAGATTGGATTGCCACCTAATAAATCGTTCACGATATAAGCAAACAGCGAAGCAACTCCTAATGGCATTAAATGATTCAATGATCCTACCATTTCAGTCACTAAAATAATGGCTGTTAGAGGCGCTTTTCCTATAGCTGTGAAATAACCAGCCATGGCAATTACAATAAAATCTTTTACGTATATTGGATTCATTCCAGTTAGGTGCACGAGCAACGTACCATAGAAACAACCAATTAAAGCACCTAATGTCAAGATCGGCAAAAATATTCCTCCAGGTAACGAAGCACCATACGAAACCATGGAAAAGAAAAAACGTAAAATGAAAAGACCAAAAATAATGGACAAAGGATAGAAAACATGACCTGAAGTAATAATAATTTGATTTCCACCACCTAATGTTCCTGGCCAAAAATAACCAATCGGTAGAATCATTAAAAATGGGAGTATACCATGAAAGTGAGCAGGAATTGGTAATTTTTCATAAAATTTTGGTAAACTCAGCAGAACCTGTTGATAGATAAATCCTAACACGCCTAGAATAATGCCTAAAAGAATTAAAAATCCATAATATTTTAACGGCAAAGAAGGGATTTTCCCTAATGACAGAACAGGTTTTAATCCAAAAAAATAAAGCGAAACAAAATTAGCGGTAATGGCAGACGTAAAGGAAGTCAACCAAACTAAAGGTGAAAAAGAATGATGAATCTCCTCTAAAACAAATAATAATCCAGCAATTGGCGCATTAAAGGCAGCTGCCAAACCCGCACTAGCCCCACTGGAAATAAGAATTTTCTTTTCTGCGGAAGTGCTATTCAACAAATGACTCGTTCCTTCTCCAACCACTGCTCCTAATTGAATAGAAGGGCCTTCACGACCCAAAAAGAGGCCAGATCCAACAGACAGCACCCCGCCAACAAATTTTTTCCATAAAACAGAAAACCATGAGACAGTCAATTCTCCTTGTAATTGACCTTCAACTTGGGGAATACCGCTTCCTTTAATATCTGGGTCACTTTTTATCAGTAAGCCAACGAAGATCGCAATGATCACCGAAATTGCTAAAATAAGCCACAAAATCATTGGTTGTTTTTGGCTCGTTAGATAAAATTTTTGTGTGAAATCACCAAATTTTTCAATTGCCAAGCGGAAAATACTGACAACAATCCCTGTTAGTAAACCAACTAGCACTCCCTTTAAAATGTAATACAATTGTGTTTTATCTACATGTTTAAACACTTTTTCATTCATATCAAATCCCTCGCTTCAATTTAATTTAGCGTGAATTGATCATTTTTACAAGAGGAAATGAAAAGAAAAAAATTTTCATTTCAAATTCAATTCATTTCAAATGAATTTTCATTTCTTTCTTCTTATTCATCCATGCACACAAGTTATAGGTGAATATTTTCTTTAATGAAAGCTGGGGAAATGCTATAATTAACAGGATTGATAAAAGAAAGGATGTTGTAAATGTCATCCAGGTTGGAATTATTGAACGGAATGAATCCTCGCCAAAAAGAAGCGGTTCTTCATACGGAAGGACCACTATTATTGATGGCCGGTGCAGGAAGTGGGAAAACGAGAGTCTTGACCCATCGAATTGCTTATTTAATTGAAGAAAAAGATGTGAATCCATGGAACATCCTAGCGATTACTTTTACCAATAAAGCAGCAAAAGAAATGAAAGAACGGGTCAACGCAATTTTGGAATATGGGGGAGAAGACGTTTGGGTCTCCACGTTCCACTCAATGTGTGTACGCATATTAAGAAGAGATGTCGATTTTATTGGCTATAATCGTAATTTTACAATTATTGATTCTTCTGAACAATTGTCGCTCATGAAACGTATTTTAAAAGAATTAAACATTGATCCTAAAAAATATGATCCCAGAAGCCTACTTGGTACGATTTCACAGGCAAAAAACAATTTACAAAACCCAGAAGAATTTGCCAAATTGCAAGGAAGTTACTATGAAGAAATCGCAGCAAAATGTTATGCAGCCTATCAAAAAGAATTACAGTATAACCAATGTATGGATTTTGATGATTTGATTATGAACACAATTCGTTTATTTGAAGAACATCCAGATTCTTTGACCTATTATCAAAATAAATTCCATTATATTCATGTAGATGAGTATCAAGATACCAACCACGCACAATATACGTTGGTCAATTTATTAGCGGAACGCTTTAAAAATTTATGCGTCGTGGGTGATGCGGACCAAAGTATTTATGGTTGGCGTGGAGCTGACATGCAAAACATTTTGGATTTTGAGAAAGACTATCCAGATGCTACAGTCATTTTATTAGAACAAAATTATCGTTCAACGAAAAATATTTTAAGTGCTGCAAACCAAGTGATTGAAAACAATAACAATCGTAAACCAAAGAATCTTTGGACAGAAAATCGTGAAGGAAATAAAATCACTTACTATCGCGCTGACAATGAACGCGATGAAACGCGTTTTATCGTCGATCGCATGCAAGAAGAAATACGAGAACATCATCGTAATTATGGAGATTTTGCTATTTTGTATCGCACGAATGCGCAGTCTCGTGTGATGGAAGAAACTTTATTAAAAGCCAATATCCCTTACAAAATGGTGGGTGGTCATAAGTTCTATGATCGAAAAGAAATCAAGGATATTTTGGCGTATTTAAATGTGATTGCTAATCCACAAGACTCAATCAGTTTTGAACGCATCGTCAATTCACCAAAACGCGGAATCGGACCTGGGTCAATTGAGAAACTAAGAAACTTTGCCAATATTCATCAATGGCCATTACTTGAAGCAGCACAAAACGTTGATTTAACAAATATTGGTGGAAAAGCTGGACAACAACTGGGGTCTTTTGGAGAAATGATCAATGAAGTCACTCAGATGGTTCCTTACATGACCGTGACAGAATTAACAAAAGAAGTGTTAGAACGCAGTGGTTATTTGGAAGACTTAAAAATTCAGAATACATTAGAGTCACAAGCAAGATTAGAAAACTTGGAAGAGTTTTTGACGGTTACCCAAGAATTTGATAAACAATTTGAAAAACAGATGGAAGAAAATATTGAGGAACCAGAAGAAAAATTAATCGTCTTTTTAAATGACTTAGCGCTAGTTTCTGATATTGACAATTTAGAAGAAGAAACAACACAAGTGACTTTGATGACTTTACATGCAGCTAAAGGCCTTGAATTTCCGGTGGTCTTCTTGATTGGTTTAGAAGAAGGCGTTTTTCCTCTGTCCAGAGCTTTGATGGAAGAACAAGAGTTAGAAGAAGAAAGAAGACTCGCTTATGTAGGAATTACTAGAGCAGAAGAGTCCTTATATTTGACCAACGCATTTTCTCGTACACTCTATGGACGCACTCAATACAATCGTCCTTCTCGTTTTGTAGAAGAAATCGATCAAGACTTATTAGAAATCCAAGGAATGCGTCCAACACCAAAACAAACGAGCCCATTTACAGCTAGAACGGCCAATCAAACCTATAAACAACCTGCAACAACTAGAGTCTCGACGAAAGCTGCAACAGGTGGTGAAAGTAACAATTGGAAAGCTGGCGATAAAGTCAATCATAAAAAATGGGGAACTGGTACTGTTGTTCGAGTAAATGGTGATGCCAAAGACTTGGAATTAGATGTTGCTTTTCCTAGTCAGGGAGTCAAGCGATTATTAGCTGCATTTGCGCCGATTGAAAAAGTGTAAAATTAGTGGGGGGATAAACGATGGAACATGAAATGACAATTGACGAGGCTGCTAAAAGAGCACAAGAATTACGAACTCGGTTAAATCGTTGGTCCAAAGAATATTACGTAAAAGATAAACCAACTGTTGAAGATTATGTTTACGATAAAGAATATGCAGAATTAGTGGCAATTGAAGAACAATATCCTGATTTAATCACTTCTGATTCACCTACACAACGAGTAGGTGGAAAAGTCCTTACTGGTTTTGAAAAAGTGACCCATGATATTCCGCTATATAGTTTAAATGACGTGTTTGATAAAGAAGAACTATTTGCATTTGACCAACGTGTTCAAAAAGTGATTGGTCGACCAGTTGATTATTGTTGTGAATTAAAAATCGATGGCTTATCTGTTTCTTTGCGCTATGAAAACGGCGAATTTGTTCGGGGCGCAACAAGAGGAGACGGCACAGTAGGAGAAAATATTACTGAGAATTTAAAAACAGTCCGATCAGTGCCATTGAAGCTAAAAGACAATATTAGTATCGAAGTTCGTGGTGAATGTTTTATGCCCAAAAAATCATTTGTTCAGTTGAATCAAGTAAGAGAAGCACAAGGTCAAGACATTTTTGCAAATCCGAGAAATGCTGCAGCAGGATCATTAAGACAACTTGATTCCAAGATAACTGCGAAAAGAAATTTAGATACATTTCTTTACACTGTGGCTGATTTTGGGCCGATGAAAGCACAGACGCAATATGAAGCATTAGAAGAATTAGATAAAATTGGTTTTCACACGAATCATGAAAAACGTTTGTGCCATTCGATCGAAGAAGTTTGGGCATTTATTGAAGAATACCACGACAAACGAATAGATCTGCCTTATGAGATTGATGGTATCGTGATTAAAGTAAATGAATTTACGTTACAAGACCAATTAGGTTTTACAGTAAAAGCACCTCGTTGGGCAACAGCATACAAATTTCCACCTGAAGAAGTAGAAACAACAATCCAAGAAATTGAATGGACTGTTGGTCGTACTGGGGTAGTAACACCTACAGCGATCATGACTCCAGTAAGAGTTGCTGGTACAACCGTTAGTCGTGCCAGTCTTCATAATGGTGATTACATCAAAATGAAAGATATTCGCTTACATGATTTCGTTCGAATCTATAAAGCAGGGGATATTATTCCAGAAGTGGCACAGGTAGTGATGGAGAAACGTCCTCAAGACAGTGAGCCATATGTGTTACCAACTCATTGTCCTATTTGTCATAGTGAACTAGTCCATCTAGATGAGGAAGTGGCATTGCGCTGTATCAATCCTAAATGTCCGGCACAAATCAAAGAAGGCTTAAATCATTTTGTTTCTCGTAATGCCATGAATATTGATGGCTTAGGACCTAAAGTCTTAGCTCAAATGTATGATAAACATTTAGTTGCAGACGTCGCTGACCTTTATAAACTAACAGAAGAAGAGTTGTTAACATTAGATAAAATCAAAGAAAAATCAGCCAATAATATTTTGTCGGCTATTCATGATAGCAAAGAAAATTCAGTCGAACGTTTAATTTTTGGATTAGGAATACGTCACGTGGGAGCAAAAGCAGCCAAAATATTAGCTGAACATTTTGGTGATTTAGAAACATTAAGTAAAAGCGATTTTGAATCAATCGTTGCTTTAGATACTATTGGCGATACGATTGCTGACAGTGTGGTGACTTATTTTAGTAACGAAGAAGTACATGATCTAATGACTGAATTAAAACAAGCAGGCGTGAATTTTGACTACAAAGGTATCCGAACAGCACAAATCGAAACAATTGAGTCTCCTTTCAAAGAGAAAACTGTTGTCTTGACAGGTAAATTAACCCAATTTACTCGTGAAGAAGCTAGAGAAACAATCGAAAATCTTGGAGGGAAAGTAACAGGAAGTGTATCGAAAAAAACGGATATCGTCGTGGCAGGAGAAGACGCCGGCAGTAAATTAACAAAAGCGCAAGAGTTAGGAATTGAAATATGGACGGAAGAAAAAATGGCAAAAGCATTAGCCGAAAGTCATTCTGTCTAACCAATCGTTGACTTTTTTCAGACAAATTTCAATAAACAATTTCAGTTAGGAAACTCTTGTGTTAAAATAGAGAGCAAAGTTTTTAACTCGTTTAAGAAAGAAGGGGTAGTATGGCGATCAGTGAAGAACAAGTAAAACACGTTGCCAAATTAGCAAAGCTTGCGTTTGCAGATGAAGACCTAGCAAGCTTTACTGATCAATTAGGAAAAATTATTGATATGGTGGAAATGCTAGAAGAAGTAGATACTGAAGGTGTTCCATTTACATCAAATGTGGTTGAAACAGTGAATGTCATGCGACAAGATCGAGCAAGTGCAGGTTGGAATCGCGATGAATTATTGAGAAATGTACCAGAAACAGAAGATGGCTTTATTAAAGTGCCAGCTATTATGGATAATGGGGAGGCTGGCGCATAATGACAAAATTATATGATCTTTCTCTAGAAGAACTACATGCGATGTTGGTATCCAAAGAGATTACTGTACAAGATTTAACAAGAGCCACTTTTGATCGTATCAGAGAAACGGAACCAGAAATTGAAGCATTCATTACATTGAATGAAGAAAAGGCATTAGCACAGGCAAAAGCTTTGGATGAAAAAGGTATTGACGAAAGCAATGTATTAGCTGGGATTCCGATTGGGATCAAAGACAATATTGTGACTAAAGACTTATTGACAACAGCTGCATCAAAAATTTTATATAATTTCGATCCAATTTATGATGCAACTGTAATGGATAAAGTGTATCAAGCGGACATGATTCCGGTTGGTAAATTAAACATGGATGAATTTGCGATGGGCGGAAGTACAGAAACCTCGTACTTTAAGAAAACTAAGAATGCCTGGGATCATTCAAAAGTACCTGGTGGTTCTTCTGGTGGGTCTGCAGCAGCAGTTGCTGCCGGACAAATTCCAGTTTCTTTAGGTAGTGATACTGGAGGAAGTATCCGTCAACCAGCGTCATTTAATGGTATCGTAGGGATGAAACCTACGTACGGACGGGTATCACGTTTTGGTTTAATTGCATTTGCCTCATCTCTTGACCAAATTGGACCAATGACTCGTACAGTAAAAGATAATGCATTAGCATTGACAGCGATCAGCGGGTATGATGAAAAAGACGGAACTTCATCTGGTGTTTCTGTGCCTAATTTTGCAGAAGGTTTAACTGGCGAAATTAAGGGAATGAAAATTGCTTTGCCAAAAGAATACTTAGGAGAAGGAGTAGCTCCTGGTGTGAAAGAAACAATCTTAAAAGCAGCTGATACATTCCGTTCATTAGGCGCAACCGTAGAAGAAGTTAGTTTACCGCATTCAAAATATGGCGTGGCAGTGTACTATATCATTGCCTCATCAGAAGCAAGCTCAAACTTACAACGATTTGATGGTATCCGTTACGGCTACCGTTCTGAGAACGTGAAAAACTTAGAAGATGTCTACGTAAATTCACGTACGGAAGGATTTGGTGAAGAAGTCAAACGCCGGATTATGCTGGGAACTTTCTCTTTGAGTGCCGGCTATTATGATGCTTATTTCAAAAAAGCGGGACAAGTAAGAACTTTGATCAAACGAGATTTTGAAAAAGTTTTTGCAGATTATGACTTGATCATTGGTCCATCTTCTCCAACAGTTGCTTTTGGGATCGGTGAAAATATCAACGATCCAATCACCATGTATATGAGCGATATCTTAACGATTCCTGTTAACCTAGCTGGATTACCAGGCATGTCCGTTCCTGCTGGTTTATCAGAAAATATGCCAGTTGGTCTACAAATTATCGGGAATTACTTTGACGAAAAAACAATGTATCAAGCAGCTTATGCTTTTGAACAAGCAACAGAATTTAATAAACAAAAACCAGAAATTTTAGGAGGGAAATAAGAATGAATTTTGAAACAGTCATTGGGCTTGAAGTCCATGTGGAGCTAAAGACAAACTCAAAAATTTTCTCTCCAGCGCCTGCTCATTTTGGTGCTGAACCAAACAGCAACACAAATGTCATCGACTGGGGTTATCCTGGTGTTTTACCAGTAATGAATAAAGCAGCTTTAGAATTTGGGATGCGAGCAGCACTTGCTTTGAACTGCGAAATTTCTAAAGATACTCATTTTGACCGTAAAAATTACTTTTATCCAGACAATCCAAAAGCTTACCAAATTTCACAATTTGATCAACCCATTGGACATGATGGCTGGATTGAAATCGAAGTGGAAGGGCAGAAAAAGAAAATTCGTATTGAACGCGTTCATTTAGAAGAAGATGCTGGTAAAAACATGCACGGAATTGGTGGCTATTCTTATGTGGATTTAAACCGTCAAGGAACACCACTAATTGAGATCGTTTCTGAAGCGGATATGCGTTCTCCAGAAGAAGCTTATGCTTACTTAGAAGCATTACGTTCAATCATTCAATTTACTGAAGTTAGTGATGTGAAGATGGAAGAAGGTTCAATGCGTTGTGATGCAAATATTTCTTTACGTCCTTATGGTCAAGAAGAATTTGGAACCAAAGCAGAATTAAAAAATCTAAATTCACTTTCATTTGTAAAAAAAGGTCTAGCTTTTGAAGAAAAACGCCAAGCAAAAGTATTGCTTTCAGGCGGAGAAATTCAACAAGAAACACGACGTTTTGATGAAACGACAAATAAAACAACCTTGATGCGTGTCAAAGAAGGTTCTAGTGATTATCGTTATTTCCCAGAACCTGATATTCCAAAATTTGTGATCGATGATGAGTGGATTCAAAGAGTAAAAGCAAGCTTACCTGAAATGCCTGCTTCACGACGTCAACGTTATATCCAAGAATTAGGTTTGCCAGAGTACGATGCTATGGTGTTGACATTAACAAAAGAGATGTCTGATTTCTTCGAAGAAACATTAACCAATGGTGCTGATGCTAAACAAGCATCAAATTGGTTAATGGGAGAAGTTTCTGCTTATTTAAACAGTGAAAAATTAGAGTTAGCTCAAACGAACTTAACACCTGAAAACCTAGCAGGTATGATTCGATTGATCGCTGATGGAACTATTAGTTCTAAAATTGCGAAAAAAGTGTTCCGTGAATTAATTACTAACGGTGGGCATGCCCAAGAAGTCGTAGAAAAAAATGGTTGGGTACAGCTTTCTGATCCAAGCAAACTTTTACCAATAATCAATGAAATTTTAGACAACAACCAACAATCTGTTGATGATTTTAAAAATGGTAAAGACCGTGCTGTTGGTTTCTTAGTAGGACAAATCATGAAGGCAACCAAAGGACAGGCAAATCCAGGAATTGTCAACAAATTGCTTCAAGATGAATTAGCGAAACGCTAGGAGTAAATCATGAAAAAAGCTCGTGTTATTTATAATCCAACTTCTGGTAAAGAATTATTGAAAAAGAATCTAGCAGATATCCTCCAAGCTTTGGAGGATTCTGGCTATGAAGCAAGTGCATATGCTACTACACCAGAAAAAAATTCTGCCAGAAATGAAGCAAAACGCGTAGCAAAATTGGGCTTTGATTTAGTAGTGGCTGCTGGTGGTGATGGTACAATCAATGAGGTTGTCAACGGCATTGCTCCTCTTGAACAACGTCCAAAGATGGCGATTATTCCAGCTGGTACGACGAATGACTATGCACGTGCATTAAAAATTCCTCGAGACAATATTAAAGCCGCTGCTGAAGTCATTAAAAAAAATCAGACAGTAAAAATGGATATCGGTCAGACCGATAATAGTTATTTTATTAATATTGCCGCTGGCGGTTATTTAACTGAGCTAACCTATGAAGTCCCTTCTGAGTTAAAAAGTATTTTTGGTTATTTAGCTTATTTAGCTAAAGGAGCAGAAATGTTACCGAGGGTCAAGCCCATAAAAATGCGCTTGAAGTATGATGAAGGAGAATATATTGGCAATGCCTCCATGTTTTTCCTAGGTCTGACTAATTCAGTCGGTGGTTTTGAAAAAATTGCGCCTGATGCGAAATTAGATGATGGAAAATTTTCATTGATCATTGTTAAAACAGCAAATATTTTTGAAATTTTGCATATTGCAGCATTGATGTTAAATGGTGGACGACACGTTGATGATTCTCGTGTCATCTATACCAAAACAAGTCATTTATTTGTAGAAACAGAAGATGATATCAATCGTCCTGTCATGATCAATTTAGATGGCGAATATGGTGGTAATGCACCAATGAATTTCCAAAACTTGCATCAACATATCGAATTTTTTGCCAATACGGATCAAATACCTGATGAAGCGATAACTGCTTCAGAAGAAGAAGAACTAGAAGAAGTAAGCAAAGAATTTGTGAAGGAAGTTGAACGTTTGACCGATGAAGACATCGATGGTGATGGCAAAATTGCAGATAAAGAAAAATGAGGAAAGGGTGGGACAAATGATCGTTCCACCCTTTCGTATGATAAAAAGTAAAAGTTCTGATTAACTAGGAGTCAGGTAATCTTGTGTTACTTATGAACAAAAGATGCAAAGAAAAAATCTGTGACAGTCGAAAAAGAAGAAAAAGTATTTTAGTTTATTAAGATTAAAGGTAGTGGATATTTCGGAGCTACCACTTTGGTAGTAATTAAAACTCAGAAAACCAGAAAAAAGAGTCTTTTTTTCTTTCGTTACCCTTCTCACTCAGAGCTAGATGCTTCTGTCACGATCTATTCACGGTGTTTAAAGTATTGCTTCTACGGAAATAAGTCCAAAAAATTAAAAATATGAAAAGCTATTTTAGAAAATCATCTCTTACTTTCTGGGAGCTGAATGCTTCTGATACAGCTTTGAAAAAGGTATTCAAAGAGCCGAACTTCAGAAATAGTGAAGAAAATTGTAAAATGTAAGAAGCTTTTTTTCAATTTTTTACTATTACTTAGGTCAAAAAGCTCTTTTCGCAACCTCAAATAAAGGAGATATTTATGAAAGAGAAACAGTTTGTTAAAAAAAATGAACGATATACATTGGATATTATTGATTTAAGTTATGAAGGAATGGGGGTGGCTAAAGTTGATGGTTATCCGTTATTTATCGAAAATGCCTTACCAGGTGAACGAGTGGAGGTTCTTGTTTTAAAGGCTGGAAATAAGTTTGGTTACGCAAAGGTTGAAAAATGGCTAACTGAGTCACCTGATCGCCAGCCTTTGAAAGATAATCGTTTGCTTCGGACAGGTATTGCTCCGCTTGCTCATTTAATCTATGAGAAACAACTTGAATTTAAACAAAAACAAGTGGAGAATGTCATGAACAAAATTGCTAAAATGCCGGATGTGGAAATTTTACCTACGATTGGTATGGAAAATCCAGTTGGCTATCGTAATAAAGCACAGATTCCAGTCAGACGAATTGATGGGCGCTTAGCGACAGGCTTTTACAAAAAAAATAGTCATGATCTTGTTGAAATTGAAGATTATTATATTCAAGATCCAGCAATTGACGAAGCGATTCAATGTGTCAGAGAAATTTTACAACGTTTCCAAGTACGTGGTTACAATGAAGCCAAAAATGAAGGGCAAATTCGTCATATTATCATTCGAAGAGGGCATTATTCTCATGAAATGATGGTTGTTTTAGTGACACGTAAAGAAAAGTTCTTTAAAGGAAAAGAAATTGCTGCTGTTATCCATGAAGAAATACCAGAAGTCGTTTCTGTGATACAAAATATTAATGAAGAGAAAACGAATGTGATTTTAGGTGATAAGGAAAAAGTGTTATTTGGCAGAAGTTACATTGAGGATCAATTATTAGGCAATACTTATCGTATTTCTTCTAAATCATTTTATCAAGTGAACGCCGAACAAACTGAAAAACTATATCAAACGGCTATTGAATTTGCTGATTTAAAGAAAGAAGATGTGGTGATTGATGCCTATTCTGGAATTGGGACAATTGGTTTATCTTTAGCGGCTCAAGTGAAACAAGTATATGGCATGGAATTGATTCCAGAAGCAATTGAAGATGCACAATTTAACGCATTAACCAATAAAATTGAGAATGCGCATTATGAAGTCGGCAAAGCAGAAATAGTGATGAAAAAGTGGCAAGAAAAAGGAATCAAACCATCAGTCATCGTTGTTGATCCACCACGAAAAGGATTGGACAGTCATTTTATTGAATCAACAGTTGGTATGTCTCCAGAAAAAATAATTTATATTTCTTGCAACCCAGCAACTTTTGCAAGAGATGCGAAGTTATTTGCTGATTCAGGATATGAAGTAAGGAAAGTACAGCCGGTTGATCTATTTCCACAAATTCATCATGTAGAACTTGTTGCGTTGATTACACCTAAAGCATGATTATTAGTGGTTGATTGAGACAAGTACTAAAATGAATAGATGCTATTTTGTGAAAAAAAGGGGAGATATTATGGATTCAAAAGAAAAAATGCTTGAACTAATTAAAAAGAAACAAGGGGGAGGCCGTTCAAAAAAAATGGCCGAACCAAAAAATGATCGTCGTCATATGCGTAAAGGACCAAAAATTTATAATAAGTAAATGACAATAGTCAAAAAAGCAACTGATGTTTGCTTGAAAAGAACCAACAACAAAATCTATGATTTTGTATTGGTTCTTTTTTATGATCGAAGAAAAAATTAATCGCTGATTGGATAAACTAGTGTCAAAACGATTTGTTGGAAGACTAACCATTCATTTTTATCCATACAGTAAAGTATTCCTGTCTAAATCATGGTCTTCAAGGGAGTACATCTTTCCTAGAATACCTACGTCTACTTCACGATAACTTCTCTCATTTTCTTTGGCACTTTCTGCAAATTCTTCAACTGCTTCAGCATTTGCGAATGAATCCAGAAAAATTATGATCAGAATTCTTGAAACTTCTTATAGATATGAAAGCGTTTTTATGGTACGCTATATGAAACAAATTCAGAGAGCGTTTTCCATTTATATAATAGTTTTTATAAGTTGTTGCGATTTTTTTTTGTCTAACTTTTTATTTTTTGTAGGATAAGTGAAAAGTATAAAATGAAAAGGAGATTGATAGGATATGAAACTAGACCAAATAGTAACTATGGCGCTTCAAACAGCGAACATTTTAAATGGAACACTTCACTCAGAGAATCAAAACCAAGGAAAGGAATTAGGAGAAATATCAGATTTAGAAAACAGTTTTGAAATTAGCTTTTTATCAGATGAAACGCATCTACGCGAAAAAAGACATACAAAACATAGAAATGAGATGGATTCTCAACAATCCTCAAAAATGGCAGATAGTTATCACAGGCATCCATATTCTGCTCATAGTCCTAAAGAAAAGCTACCTATACCTTATAAGAAAGATTTTAAACAGAGTCAAATTGAACAACAAAAAATAAAAGAACTTATCAAAAATAAAAGGACAGAATTTTACGAATTAAAAAAAGAAAGTCACAGTAAAAGTTTTACTCTTCGGCACACTCAAAAATTCTACAAAGAATTTCATGACCTGAAAGATAGGTTATTAATTAATCAAACTATGATGATAGACCAACAGAGGACTATTAATATATTTTTAGAATATGGTAAAATCGTTGATAAAGAGAATGCTTTAAAATATGTTAAAAAGTATGATTTTAAAATAAATAAATCAAAAATAGATGAAGAAACTATTAATAACCTTATATCCGATTGTGAAGAAATGATAAAAGAATTACAAAAGTCTATAAAATCAAAGGCAAAGGAAACCCGTTTGGGGAATACTTCTACAACAACTACAACAGCGAAACCTATTATTTCTCGAGAAGGTGGACAGATTCTAATAAGCGCTTTAGATCTTTCAAAACAGTACACCGACTTAACTCATGAAATAAATAAATTAAGTGAAAAAGCTAAGAAGTTAGTAATACAATTATTCGAGAATAAGCAGTCTCCTCAAGCTAAACCTCTTCATAATATTAATAACATAAAAACAGATATTGAGAATATAAATAAAAATCTAATTCCAAAATTAGAGAAGGAAAGAAATTTAGTTAAAGATAAAATAACTGATGAGAAAAAAAATATAGAGTCGCTTGTAAAAGAAGGAAAAATTAACTCTGATAAAGCAGCAGAGTTTATTAAGATGTATGATGATCTCATTAGTAATTCTGATGGGCCAATTTATAGCTTTTCTTTAGAAGAGTCTACAAAACCAAAGGGAATCCATGTGGAGAGCACTCCTAAAACAACGATACCTCCTCTTTCTGAACTAGAGGGATATACGGTATTAAGATTTTCAGATCTTTCAGAAAAGTACAACGATTTAACTCAAAAAATCAATGATTTGTGTTCACAAATTAATAATTTAGATTCACGGTTGCACACTTATAAGAATCTTACTCCATATGATATTCAGGAGATAAAAGTAGCCATTAATACTATGGAGAATGAGAAACTTCCCAAACTAAAGTTTGATAGAAAGGAGATTGAATCTGAAATAATTCATGAGAGAAAATGTCTAGAGGAGCATGTAAAAAACAGAAAATTGAGCCCCTCATTTGCAAAAGAATATATTAATGAGTATGATAAACTCATTCATCAATTTGAAAAGCCAAGTAAAGAGTTTGATATTGATAGCAGAAGAATGAATCAACTTTTTCCAAATTTTACTCCTACAACAGCTGTAAATAATACATTTACAACCGAAAGCCCTACTATTTTTACATCAGAAACATATATTCAAAGAAGAAATAAAATGCTTGAATCAGATTTAAGCAGGGTGATGAAAGAAATAAAGTATTTACGTGATACAGTTGATTGGGCAACTAGTAGTAACTTAAAATTTAACTTACTCGAGAGGAAGCAGAACCCTGGTGGATATACACCTATTTATAGCGATGAATACTTAAATGAAAAACTTGATGATGTAAGGAATAACCAACTTCCAAAAGTAGAGTATGAAAGAGATTTGGTTCAATCTCAAATAATAAATGAAAAAGATTATATAAGTTCGCTTATAAAAGAAGGAAAAATAAACTTTTCGGTAGCAGCGGAGTGTATGAATAAGTATGAGAAACTCCTTAATCAACTTGAAAAGCCCATTCATGACTTTAACATTGATAACGCAAGAGAGAGAATAGACAGTTTAGTGAAACAAAGCCTTTCAAAATACACTTCGGCGATAGCTGAAAATAACAAAACTACAATAGAGAGACCTCCTATTTCTACACCAGAAACGTATATTCAAATAAGAAATAAAATGATTGAAAAAAATTTCTATGAGGTAAAAAAACGAACAACGGAGATTTATAGGCATCTTACTGACATAGAGTTCGCTTTGTATGCGGAGAAGCAAAATCCTAAAATTGATAATAGGATTGAAGATTTAATAGCACGACGTGATGAGATAAAGAATAACCAACTTCCGAAATTAGACTATGAAAGGGGGCTTATTCAAGATCAAATAATAAATGAGAAACATTATATAAATTCGCTTATAAAAGCAGGAAAAATGAGCGCTGTGGAAGCAAAAGAGTTTATTAGTAAGTATAATGAACTCATTACGATTAATAAATTTGAACCGCCAATTCCTGACATTAACCTCGATAACGCAAAAGAGAGAATAGACAGTTTAGTGAAACAAAGCTATTTAACAAAATACGCGCCTACAACAGAAAGACCTACACCAACTATAGACGTATCTACAACAGCGAGACCTACTATTTCTCCGCAAGAATTAGATATTCAAAAAAGAATTATGGAACGTGTATCACGTTACGAAGCGATGAGGATAAGCGTGTCGGGAATACGTGGACAAGCTAAATATGCAAAGGATATGATACTCGCGAAGAAGAAGAATCCTGATGATGATAGGATTCCTGGTATTGAAGAATCAAGAGAACAGCTTGAATTTTTGAACGCGCGCCTACTATCTTTAGAGAATGAAAGAACGGGTATTCAATCTGTCCTAATGAATGAGAAAAATTCTATAGAACCGCTTGTAAAAAAAGGAAAAATGAGTGCTGTGAAAGCAACAGAGTATATTAATCTGTACAATGAACTCATTGATAGACTTAAAGAGCCAATTCCTGATATTAACATGATTAATCATACAATTACGACAGAGAGAATTGCGACAACTACACCAGCGAGCCCTACTATTTTTACATCAGAATCGGAGGCTCGAAAAAGAATTAAAGAAGTTGAATCAAGTTTCAACGATGTGATAGGAGCAATAACGTCATTACGTAGTCAAGTTCATGACATTGAGGAGTTGTTACTTGAAAAGAAGAAGAATCCTGAATACAACCTTTTAAGTATTGAAAAATTAAGAGAAGAACGTGAAAATATAAGAGCAGGCTTATTACCCATAGAGAAACAAAGAACGTTTATTCAATCTGCCCTAATGGATGAGAAAAAGTCTATTGAGGCGCTTGTAAAATCAGGGAAAATGAGCGCTGTGGAAGCAAGAGAGTATATTAATAAGTACAATGAACTTATTGATAAATCTAAACAGCCTCTTTACGGCGTTAACATGGATAACAATACATCCACCACGAAGAGAGCTATGACAACTACAACGGAGATTCCTACTACTCCTACTATTTCTACTCCAGAAACATATATTCAAAGGAGAAATAAGATACTTGAATTAAAGTTAGACATGGTCATCCAAGAAATAACTTATTTAAATAATAAAACTAATGATATAGACGATATGTTGTTTTTTAAGGAGCAGGTTCCTGAATTAAGCCTTCCTAATAGTATCGAAGTCTTAAGAGCACAACGTGATGAGATAAGATATGACTTACTTCCAAGTTTAGAGTATAGAAGAGATTTTGTTCAATCTCAAATAATGAATGAGAAAAATGCTATCGAATCACTTTTGAAAACAGGAAAAATGAGCGCAGTAGAAGCAGAAAAGTATAGGAGTGAGTACAATAAACTCATGGATAAGTTTGAATTGCCAAGATATTATATTGACATTGAAAGTGATAATAAAAGAAAGAAAAGAGACCTATCATTGGAACAAAGCTTTTCAGAAAAACTAGCAAATACAGCTACAGATAATAAAGAAAAACAAAGACTTTCAAAAAAGCTAGAAAGTATCGCTACAAATAATAAACAAAATGTATTAAGGAACCGTTCAGCGAGAAAACGAAAGTCAGTTATAGCAAGGTAGAAGTGTGCCAATTTCTCAGTGGCAGTGTCAAGCGTTGCAGGGAAGTTTTTTCATCTGGAGAAATAAAAAGAATTAGATTGAAAACATGCAAACAACATAAAAGGTGTGTCTAGTTAAATACAAAGAACAGTGAAAAAAGATTTTCCTGAGATTACTTAACAGCTCAGCAAGATCAAAGCCAAACAAAGGGTCAATCGTCAGTTTAAACAATTAGCGATTGGAGTAGGGGGGGTGTTAATAGGTGTTGGTATCGCTTGTTTTTGGATGATGTTCTAGAAACAACTTTTACGAAAAATAAGTCAAAGAATTTGGAAAATAGGAAAAGCTATTTCAAATTCTTTGACTTTTTCTCTTGTGGTTACTCGTCGCAGTCTATTTCTTGATTCATGCTTGAAAATACAAAAAGTAGGATGAGACGATGCTTAAGAGTACCTCCTTGATTTTTCAAAGAGACATCTTTTTTATTAGGTTGCTTGAAATTGGCTATTATACAAACTTGCATAAAGTGTGGGTTTACTTAATAAGGTATCATGTGTTCCTTGTTCAACAATGTTGCCGTTTTTCATTACTAAAATCAAATCGGCATTTTCAATAGTAGACAATCGATGGGCGATAACAAAACTTGTACGGTTGTCTGTTACGGCGTTCATGGCTTTTTGAATCATTACTTCTGTACGTGTATCCACACTAGAAGTGGCTTCATCTAAAATAACGACAGCGGGATCAGCTAATAAGACGCGAGCAATCGTTAAAAGTTGTTGTTGTCCTTGAGAAAGAGCGCCATTCTCACTTGAAATGATCGTATCATAGCCTTTTGGAAGTGTACGAATAAAGTGATCACATTGTGCGATTCTTGCTGCAGCAATGATCTCTTCTCTTGATGCTAGACGATTACCATAGGCAATATTTTCAGCGACGGTTCCTTCAAAAAGCCAAGTATTTTGTAAAACCATGCCAAATTGTTTTCGTAGTTCACTTCTGGAAAATTCAGTTATATCGATCCCATCAAAGGTGATCATACCATTGTTTAATTCATAAAAACGCATCAATAAATTAACTAAAGTGGTTTTAACAGCTCCAGTAGGTCCAACGATAGCAATTGTTTGTTTTGGTTTAGCAGAGAAACTAACATTTTCCATCAAAATTTTATCAGGTGTATAGCCAAATTGGACATTTTTAAAAGCAATGGCCCCTTTTGGTGTATGAATCAATGGACTATTTGTAAAGTCAGGTAATTCATTCGGTTCATCCATGATCTCAAAAGTACGATCAATCGCAGCCATCGCAGATTGAATAGAATTAATGACGTAAGAAGCGGACGAAATAGGCTCAGAAATTTGGTTGATATACTGTAAATAGGCTTGTAAAAGACCAAGAGTGATACTACCAGAAAAAACTAAAAAGCTTCCGAAGATGGCACTTGCGATAAATGCTAACTGGTTGACCAAGCGAATCACTGGATAAATGGCAAAGTTCATAAACTGTGCTTTCTTAAATGCTTCATATTGTGATTGATTGGCTTTACGAATGGATTTAGCTGCATCATTTTGTTGATTAAATGATTTGATGATTAAGTTACCAGTCAAATATTCTTCCATTTTATTGTTCAAAGAACCAAGTGCTGTTTGGTTTTCATCAGATTTCACTTTGTTTTTATTGGCAAATTTTTGAGTTACCCATGCACTTCCAAAAATTAACAAGAAGACGAATAGAGTCAATTTGACATCAATATAAAAAAGCATCAATAAAGCAAATACGATCGTTACAATTGAGGAGAAAAATTGATTGATGCCTGTGAGTAAAACTTGTGACAATTGATTTAATCCAGTAGTTGTGCGACTGATAATATCTCCTACTTGATGATGATCATAAAAAGACATTGGTAGTGTCTTAAATTTTTTGGTTATTTCTTTTCGTACTTTTACGGTAATTTTTTCACTCAATGAAGCCATTGTGTATTCTTGAATAAAGGAAGCGATACTACTAAGAAAAGAAAAAACAACTAATAAAATAACTGGTAACAGGAGGGTTTCACTGACATCCGTCATAGTCATATGACCAATCCCAACGTCATGAATACGACGCAAGAGATGATCAATTCCAATCCCCATGATCATAGGCATTGCAACGACCATTAAATTTCCGATAATACTACAAAAAAGCAATCCGTAAAAAAGGGGATGTTCTGTTTGTATCATTTTCCAAAAACGGCTAAAACTTTGTTTTTTGATGGTTACTTCACTTATTTTCATAAAAAACCTTCTTTCAAAATTCCTTGTGATTTCGCAAACTCTTGATAAGAGCGACAATTAGCCAAAAGGGACTCGTGGGTTCCTTGACCGACAATACGACCATTATCTAAGACAATAATCTGATCGGCATGCATGATCGTACGTAACCTTTGTGCCACGATAATTAAGGTCTTATCTGACATTTCTTCTTGCAAAGCGCCTCTTAACTTTGCATCTGTCTTATAATCTAAAGCAGAAAAACTGTCATCAAAAAGATAAATATCAGCCGGCTTAATTAATGCCCTTGCAATACATATTCGCTGTTTTTGTCCTCCTGAATAATTATCTCCACCTTGAGATACGTAGCTTGTTAATTTATCTGGTAATTTATCTAAAACTTCCTCTAATTGAGCAATACGAACGGCACGTGCCAAGTCATCCTCTGTAGCATTAGCATTTCCCATTTGTAAATTTGAAAGAATCGTGCCGCTAAATAAGAAAGCTTTTTGAGGAACATAGCTGATAGCTAAACGAAGCGTTTCTTGTTTTAGTTGCTTGATGGGTTGACCATTTAAAGTGATCTGTCCACTTGTCGCTTCGTTTAATCGAAGAATTAATTTTGCAATGGTACTTTTTCCTGAACCAGTCCCACCAACAATGGCAGTCGTTTTACCTTTTGGAACAGAAAAATGAATGTCTTTTAATACCGGCTCTGAATTTTTTGCATAACTAAAAGAAACGTGATCAAAGGCTAATGCTGTTTCGCTATCTATCGTGAGACTTTCTGAGTGTGAATTTTTCGGATCGCTGATTTCAACAGAGTGATTCAAGACTTCTTCAATTCTTTTGAGGGATGATATTGATTTGGGAATAACTACTAGTACCATTGCAGCAATCATTAAATAAGCTAAGGTCAGTATTGCATACTCAACGCTTGCTGTAACCATACCGATTTGTAACGTACCTTCACTAACAAGAGAGCCCCCGAACCACAAAATCGCTCCATAAACGATACCCATAAGTAAAAAAGCAATGGGTGTAACCCATGCAAAAATCCGATTTACCCGAATCATTTGCGTGGCATAATGATCAAAAGTTTGATTGGTGCGCTTTTCTTCATAGTTTTGATTATTAAATGCGCGTATCATGTTTACACCAGTAAAAAATTCCCTTAACGTAATGGTAATACGATCCATTCTAGGTTGAATTTTAAGAGAAAGTGGTGTTCCTTTTTTCATTAAAATAAAAATGACGACAGCATAAATAAAGACGGCTACGAATGTAAGAAAAGCCAATATATTTGAGTATTGTTGCATCATCACTAACGTAAATATTGTAATCACTGGTGCTGGTAAGATCAGTTGGCAAAACAATACGATCATCTGCTGAACATTATCCACATCATTTGTCATTCGTGTAAGCAAAGAAGCATTGCCAAATGTTTCAATATCTTTGATCGATAATTGTTGAAACTTGTCAAAATATCTTTCTCTTGTTTGATAGCCAAATTTTGCAGAAACTAAAGCAGAAAAGTAACTTGAAGCGATAGCTGAAATTGTTCCAAATAATGCAACCATCAACATTTGTAATCCGATAGTGTAAATTTTATTTGTTTGACCACTAGCGATTCCTTCGTCAATTAAAGTTGCCACTAATTTGGGAACCCCAAGGATACCAATGATTTGAAAACAGATAAATAAACATGTCAATAAAACAATGTTTTTATTTTTCCATAAAAATTCTTTTAATAATTTCATTTTGTTTCCTCCTTTTGCCTGACAATAATGAATTCTACACCTTAAAGTTACTTGAAGGTCAATAAAAAAAACGATAAAATTTAGTTGAGGTGAAAGTATGCAAAAACTTTATACAATAGGTGAAGTTTCAGAACTGTTGAATGTGCCCAGATCAACGATTCGTTTTTGGGATGAACAAGGGTTGATTCATTCTTTACGTCAGGAAGAAAATAATTATCGAATGTTTAGCATTGAAGACATTTTTCAAATTTATGACATCAATTTTTATCGGAAATTAGATGTTCCAATCAAACAAATGAAGGATTTATATGGAAAAACGATGGAAGAACTTTATGAAACGATTGCGGAAACAGAACAACGCATTATGCGAGAAAAAAACAATTTACAAAAAAAACATGAAGAAATATTGGCTCGAAAAAAGCAACTGAAATTAATGATTGATCAAAAAAATAAAGAACTATCCGTTGAAAAAATCCCTTTTGAAGCGATTGTAATTGTTGAGTCAGAGGATATTTTAGATTCAAAAGCATATCTTGAAAACTATGCCAGTTTCGGTGGCTATTTTGACTTTTCTGAGGGGAAAGAAATGATTTATGGTTTTTGTACAGAGAAAGAATCACAGAATATTCAGCTTTCTAAAGTTGTTTGGCAGAATGATCCAGATAAAAACTATCATCGTTTCTTATTGCAAGTCGAAGTGAATCATACGGAAAACAATAATATTGAGGAAGTAAAAAAACAGTTAACAAGTCAAGGATATGAGACAGGAAATGTAATTGGTCAGTATTTATTGACGAATCGGACAAAAGAAGGAAAAGATTATGAATATTATCAGGCTTGGATAGAAACTTCAAATAAAGAGTAGTTTTCATGTTTACTGGTTAGGGGATTCAGAAATCAAAAAGAAAAAACGAGGATGAAAAGATGATTAACTGAGAAAAAAGAGAAGGTTCAACCATTCTTTTCTAAGAAAAAACACTTAAAAAATTGAAGTGAAGCTGAGACATTCATTTATTATAAAAAAGAAGACTGATCCATGTCATTTAAGTAGTAACATCTCAACATTAAGCGCTGAATTGTTAAAATAGGAAAAGCTATTTTAACAATTCAGCGCTTATTTGCTCGGATTTAATCACTACTTTTCTGACCTTTTCATATCTTACAAATTTTAAGTACTTTTGAAACGTAGTGTGCATTTATCGTTTTCATTTATTGGGTATAAAACTTTCTCTCACGACAAGTTTGGTCGGATAGGTCAAGATGATTGGATCATCTCTTAGATGATCAATTCGTTCAACTGCTAGTCTTACGGCTGATTGACCAATTGCTTTTGCATTGATTGCTACACTAGTTAATCCTGGAGATAAATGAGCAATGGCTTCGATGTTATCGAAACTAACTAGAACGATGTCTTTACCGATGATGATATTTTCTTTTTGTAATGCTTTATAGACACCTAATGCTAAAGGATCACTACCGATAAGAATTGCTGTAGGTAAATCTTGTTTTTGTTTGTTCAATAGTTTTTTTGTTAGTCGTTCGCCGGATTCTTCCGTCCATTCGCCTAAATAATAATTGATTTGTTTTTCTAAATGGTTATCTCGCATAAAGTGAAGGTAAGCACGAAGTCTTTTTTCATTTTCAGTTGTTGATTTTTCACCCAATTCATTAATATCAATTTGATAACCACCGATATAGGCTATATTAGTGTGACCTTGCTCTATGAAAAGTTCTAAGACAGCTTTGGTCATTCGTTCTAAATCAGCATAGACCATATCCACTTCTTGTTGGATGTCTGGATTATCAACCACTATTAAATGCTGATTTTGCGCCAAGAGGTCAGCAATAGCTGGTTTAGCAATGGTGCCCACGACGATTAAGGCCCCTAACTGATTTAAATCTTTCCATTTCCTTGGATTGTCGGATACGTTATACATGCGATTCATTCCAATATGTAAGCGACTAGCTTCTTCTTCTAATCCCGCACGTAAATCTTTATAATAGATGTCTTTTTCTTCACTTGCTTTACTAATTGCTGAAATCACTCCAATAGAAGGGAGCCTTTTTTTTACATATTTTCGCTTGTTGATATCGTAATTCAAAGTAGCAGCAGCTTCAAAAATGCGTTGTCGGGTTGATACTGATACACTAATGGTTTTATCTTCATTTAAGACCCTAGATACCGTAGCGGGAGAAACATTTGCTTTTCTTGCGACATCTCTAATTCCAACCATTTTTCTTCACCTCTAAAAAATAAAAAATTTTATTGACAATTATGTTTAGTAAACAGTATACAGGAAATGTAAGAAAAGTAAACGGTTACGACAACATATAGAGGTGAAAAAATGAGACCAGTGAATGAGGAACGACGAGCAACATTGATAACATTTGATACTAATGAAAAAGTCTTTCACTTGACCAATCAAAAAATTTCCTATCTTTTTCAAGTGGAAGAAAGTGACATTCTTGCTCATATTTATTTTGGCAAGAAAATACAAAAATACCATCATCATAAAAAATATCCCAGAAGAGATCGTGGATTTTCTGGTAATGTGCCATTAAATGACGATCGTAGTTATTCTAAGGATACCTTACCACAAGAATATTCAGGTCATGGGGGAATGGACTATCGCCTTCCTTCTATTATGATCCGTCGAGAGAATGGCTCCAATTTACTTGATTTACGATATGAAAAACATCAGATTCAAAAAGGGAAATTAACACTAGATGGCTTGCCCCAAGCATATGTGAAAGAAGAAAACGAGGCAGAAACGCTGATCGTTACTTTAAAAGATCGCCAAGAAGATATTTATGTTGATTTAGCTTATACCATTTATAGAGATCGAGCTATCATTACTCGTTCAGTGAAAGTCCGAAACGAATCAGAAAGTTCAATTATGCTTGAAAAAGCGGCTTCGTTTCAGATTGATTTTACCAATTCAGGACGATTTGATGAAGTGATTGCTTTACCTGGTGCTCATGTCAAAGAAAGACAACTTTCACGACAAACAATCTCAGATGGAATCAAGTCCTTTGAAAGTCGACGTGGAACAAGTAGCCATCAAATGAATTCATTTATTGTTTTAACCAATAAATATACGACTGAATTTGTAGGCGAGGCCATAGGGATCCATCTAGTTTATTCAGGAAATCATTCGTTTGAAATTGAAAAAGATCAAATCAATCAGGTTCGCTTAGTTGGTGGGATTAACGCTTATAATTTTTCTTGGGAATTACAACCAAGTGATCATTTTCAGACACCAGAAGTAATCTTGACTTATTCGGATCAAGGATTGAATGGTATGAGTCAAGTCACGCATCAATTGTTGCAAGAAAGGGTCGCCCGAGGAACTCATCAATACCAACAACGCCCGATTCTTGTAAACAACTGGGAAGCCACTTATTTTGATTTTACAAGTAAAAAAATTGAAGCGATTGTGGATGAAGCAAAAACACTAGGAATTGAGATGTTTGTTTTAGATGATGGCTGGTTTGGTAAAAGAGATTCTGATCAATCTTCCTTAGGGGATTGGTTTGAATATCAAGAGAAATTAACACGTGGATTAAAAGGAATAGCAGATTATGTCCATCAAAAAGGATTGAAATTTGGTTTGTGGATCGAGCCTGAAATGATCTCAATAGATTCAAAATTATATCGAACACACCCTGAATTTATGATGCAAGAACCCAATCGAGTACCAGCCGCATCACGTTCACAGCATGTCCTTGATTTTACTCAAAAAGAAGTGCGAATGGCTATTGAAAAACAGCTTCGCCAATTGCTAGATAGTATTGAGATCGATTACATTAAATGGGATATGAATCGGTCGTTATCAGATGTTTATTCCGCTTCGTTAGGAAAGCAAAATCAAGGAGAAGTGATGCATCGGTATGTTCTAGGGCTTTATGAGATGATGGGAAATCTAACGAAAGCTTATCCTCATATTCTATGGGAGGGATGTTCTGGTGGTGGTGGACGATTTGATGCGGGAATACTTCATTATATGCCACAATCTTGGACAAGCGACAATACAGATGCAGTGGAACGGATTAATATTCAGTATGGCACAAGCCTAGGGTACCCAATTTCTGCCATGACAGCTCACGTTTCTGCAGTTCCTAATCATCAAACCGGTAGAATCACTCGTTTAAAAACACGAAGTGACGTGGCAATGGGTGGGGTGTTTGGTTATGAATTAGATTTAACCAAATTATCTGCAGATGAAAAAGTGGCTGTAAAAACACAAGTTGATTTTTATAAGCAAATTAGACAGACAGTTCAATATGGTGATTTTTATCGATTGAAAAATCCTTTTGAACAAAACATCGCTTCTTGGGAATTTGTGTCCAAAGACCAAAATGAAGTTCTTTTATTTTTAAGTCGAAGACTGGCAAACGCACAACCGGATTTTCATGAGGTTTGCTTAGTTGGCTTAGTCCCAGAAAAGCTTTACAAAAATCAAAAGACTGGTGATATTTATTCGGGTTCGGAGCTCATGACTGTCGGTATTTATTTTCCAGATTTTTATGGTGATTTTCAAACCGAATTGATCCATTTTATAAGTATAGATAAAGGAGAAGAAGTAAATGAAAGCAATGATTGAATGGTTAGACGATCCACAAGTATATCGCATGAATCAAATGAATGCCCATAGCGACCATCTGTTTTACGCAAACCGGGAGGAAGTTCAAAAAGGGAGTTCACGTATCCAATCATTAAATGGCCGTTGGAAATTTCACTATTCAAAAAATGCGCTAGAACGTCCAGTGAATTTTTTTGAAAAAGAGTTTGATTCATCTGGTTTTGATCAGATCAACGTGCCAGGACATATTGAATTAGCGGGATATGACAAAATCCATTATATTAATACGATGTATCCATGGGAAGGTCATGAATTTAGACGTCCTCCATTTACAACGGCTAGTCAAGAAGAAACAGCTGGAATGTTTTCTCAAGCAGAGTATAATCCAGTCGGTTCATATCTCACCACCTTTCGTTTGAAGGAAGAAATGAAAGGGCATTCGATTTCTGTCTTTTTTGAAGGGGTGGAGCAGGCGATGTATGTTTGGTTAAATGGTCATTTTATCGGTTATGCAGAGGATTCCTTTACACCATCAGAATTTGATTTGACTCCCTACCTAGAAGAAGAAAATCAATTGGCCGTAGAAGTACACAAAAGAAGTACAGCCGCTTTTCTTGAAGATCAAGATTTTTTCCGTTTCTTTGGTATCTTTAGAGATGTGAAGTTAGTTGCTAGAGGGTGTAATCATCTAAAAGATATGTGGATTAAACCGCAAGTCGATAATTCTTTTCAAAATGGGTGGGTCGATATCCACTTAGCAATTGAAAATAAAACAACCAAAGGACAATTAGGTGTTCGTATTCTTGATGGTACAGGATACGAAATTTTTCAAAAGAAAGTAGTGCTTAAAGATGAACTTTCGATTCATATCCCAATCGAAAACATCAAATTATGGGATCATTTTCAGCCCAATTTATATACTGCTGAATTTGAAACATTCGACGAAACTGGGATAACGGAATACAGTTCCTATCCTTTTGGGTTTCGTAAAATTGAAATCAAGGATAAAGTGATTTATTTAAATGGTCGGCGAATGATCATTAATGGGGTCAATCGTCACGAATGGCATCCTGAAACAGGACGGGTAATTACCATCGAAGACATGAAGAAAGATTTAGAAACGATAAAAAAAGCAAATATCAATGGGGTTAGAACCTCCCACTATCCGAACCAAATTCCTTGGTATTATCTTTGTGATAAAGCAGGTGTCCATCTTATGGCAGAAACAAACTTAGAATCTCATGGCTCTTGGCAAAAAATGGGTGCTTTTGAACCATCATATAACGTTCCCGGGAATATATTGCAATGGCGCGAAATTGTACTTGATAGAGCAAAGTCAAATTTTGAGACGTTCAAAAATCACACGAGTATTTTATTTTGGTCTTTAGGCAATGAATCATATGCAGAGGAAAATATTCGTTTAATGAATGATTACTTCAAAGAAAAAGACCCAGATCGACTGGTTCATTATGAAGGAAACTTTCCTAATCCAGCTTTCGAAGAATCCATTTCTGATGTGAAAAGCTGCATGTATGCTTCACCCACGGAAATTATTAACTATTTGGAAAATGAAGCGCAAAAGCCATTTATTTTATGTGAATTTATGCATGATATGGGTAATTCCTTAGGAGGACTTGGTTCTTATATGGAGTTATTAAAAAAATATCCTATGTATCAAGGTGGTTATATTTGGGATTTCAAAGATCAAGCCATTCAAGTGACAGATCCAATCACCCAACAAAAAGTCATGAGATATGGTGGCGATTTTGATGATAAGCCAAGTGATTATGAATTTTCTGGTAATGGAATCGTTTTTGCCGATGGACAAGAAAAACCAGCATTGCAGGAGGTAAGGTATTATTATGGAAAATACAGCAACTAAGATGAGAATCATCTATGGGGATTGTACCTTTGCGTTAAAAGGAAATGGGTTTCATTATCTATTTTCTTATACAAGAGGTGGGTTGGAATCATTAAATAAATACGGAAAAGAATGGTTATACCGAGAAACATTGCCGACTTTTTGGCGTGCATTAACAGATAATGATCGGGGGAGTGGTTTTGGTCAACGTTCATCCATGTGGCTAGGTGCAGGGATGTATCCAAAAGTAAAAGACGTTCAAGTGCGAGTCGATCAAAAAGAGATAAAACGACCAATTGCCCCAATCAATAACCGCTATTCTAATCATGAATACGCACAGTCAGCAGAAATTATTTTTACATTAGCGATTCATACTGTACCAGAAACAACCGTTAATGTAAGTTATATTGTTCAAAAGAATGGGGAGATGAAAATTACTGTGACTTATTACGGGCAAAAAGGCTTACCTGATCTGCCGTTGTTAGGTCTTCGTTTTATTATGCCTACCCCAGCAAAGTATTTTGAATACGAAGGTCTTTCTGGCGAAACCTATCCAGATCGAATGGCTGGGGGAAAAGAAGGCGTGTACAGGGTGGAGGGGTTACCTGTTACTCCTTATCTTGTACCGCAAGACTGTGGGGTTCATATGAAAACAAAGTGGTTAGAAATCACTAGGGATGCTACGTTGAATAATGCAGACAAAAAAAGAGAAGAATTTTCTTTAAGGTTTGAACAAGTAACGGGTGATTTTGCTTTTTCTGCTTTGCCTTATAAAGCAGAAGAACTTGAAAATGCCACTCACATAGAAGAGTTACCACCAGCAAGAAGAACCGTTTTAGTTATATTAGGTAAAGTAAGAGGTGTGGGTGGAATTAACAGTTGGGGAGCAGATGTGGAAGAAGCTTATCGTATCAGTGCAGAAAAAAATCATGAATTTAGCTTTATAGTGAAATAATGAAATAAACTTCTAAGCGGTGAATGAAACACTAACCGCTTAGAAGTTTTTTAGCGCTTGACTTTTGTTTATTCAAGCAATGGCAAAACGATTGTGACAGTTGTACCTGAACCAATAATCGAATGGATGTGAACGCCATAGTCTTGTCCATAAAGCAATTGAATACGCTCGTTGACATTTTTAATACCAATCCCAGAAAAATAGTCCTTTCCGTTTTCCTTTTTGTTTGTATCAAAGCCGTCCCCGTTATCAACGATTTCAAAAAATAATTGATTTTTATTCATTTTTCCAAATAAGGTAATGAAACCAACTTTTTTGTTTTGAAAAGCATACATGTAAGCATTTTCAATAATGGGCTGAATCATCATATTTGGTACTTTATAAAAAAGTAATTCATCAGGAATCATAAAACGAGTAGAGATATCCTCTCCATATCTTAGAGTCAAAATATTGACATAACTTTTCACGCTTTTTAATTCTTCTTTGACCGTAATGAGTTCGTCTTTTTTACCAATCGTACTTCTCAGTAAATCAATAAAGTTATCGATACCATTAATCGCTTTTTGATTTTCTTTTTGCCAAATCAAAAATTTTAGACTAGTCAATGTGTTATAGATAAAATGAGGATGGATTTGTGCTTGCATTGTCTGTATCTCTAATTTTCGTTTTTTCTTTTCATTCTCAATGGAAATCATGTAATTTTCATCAATTGTTGTTAAGAGCTGATTGATTGTTGTTCCTAGTATTTTTGTTTCGTAGGTGCCTTGAACGTTTATTTGCGTCCTATTTGGAATATTTTTGATATGTTTTAAAGAATGAATCAAGGCATAAATCGATTTTGTTTGATGATTCATGGAGCTAAAGACAACGGAGCCTACAATGATTACCGTTATAAAATTAAATAAGATAATTGGAAATACCACCCCCATTTGATTGGTCAAGGAATGAATATCAATTTTACTGATCAAAGCGGAATTTTGCCGATATAAAGGAACACGTGTCAAACGATTATGTCCGATTGTTTTTGTTTCATTACTGGTTAAATCTTTCAAAAGGTCGGTTTTGTTTCCGATTAGACTAGTTTCATTTGAAGCAATAATTTCATTTGAATCATTGACCAGATAAATCTTAGATATTTCTGAATGGATGGTATCGTTAAAGAGGTTAGCAAATTCATCGGAAGTAATGGCAATAACGGCATAACCATAAATGTGATTGAATGCAGTTGTTAACTTTTTGATAAAAAGAATACTATGCGCTGCTTGATCACGAGTCGTTAAACCAAAATCAACAAAAATCATCTGTGTGGCTGCTTGATTGGCACTTACTTTTTTAATGACTTGTGACTGAAAAAAGGTAGAAGCATTCAGCTTGGCTATCATATCATTGCCAATAAAAGTTCGTCCATTTTCGCCAAAAATCATCAGATCATAGTTGATATAGGGTGAGATAATGGTAAAAGACCGATTCATTTGCTGTATCTCTTTTAACTGATTAAAATTCATAAGAGAAGTTTGATTCTTTTTAGAAAAGTAATTTTCGACTGCTGGATTATCTGCAATCACAGTCAAAGTATTTTCAATATTGTCATTTAGTATAGCGAAATCACGTTGAATTTTTCCTAATGCTAATTCATTTGATTTATCAAATAAATTAATATAAGCATTTTTTGAACGATCATAAATAAAAAAAGAAATAATCATCGCTTGAGTAAAAAGAGCGATAAATAAAATAATGAGAAGTTTTGTAAATAATTCATATTCTTTGAACTTTTTCTTCATTGTTTAATTTTCCTTTTCGATAGTGGGAAGGGCTAATTCCTGTTTCTTCTTTAAATACTCTTGAAAAATAACCTAGATCAGCAAACCCAACTTTGTAAGAGATTTCTGAAAGTGTATCTTTTGAATCAATTAACAAGCGTTTTGCATGTTGAATGCGCACTTTTTTTAAATACTTTGTAAAACTAATTCCATATTTTTCTGTAAAAATAGTGGATAAATAACTATAAGAAAAGTGAAATTTTTCCGCAATCATTTGAAGTGTCAAATCTTGCTGATAATTTTCCTGTACATATTCATAGATCGCTGTCAGGATTGCTGAGTTTTCTTTTGGCTGTGGAGCGATCCAGTCCATTAATTGATTGATAGTTTTAGTAAATGATTTTGAGAAAGCTTCAATTGTTGACTGGTTCGTAATAAATGTTGGTAAAGTAATTTTTAAATGAGTCAACTCGGTATTATTTTCTTGTTCATCTTCCATTGCGTTGATGAGGACGTATAATCGATTAATCGTTTCGTGTTTTAAATACAAAGGACTGATTTTTAAAGCTATTAGTGTGTCAATGGTTGATTTTATCTCTCTGATAGCGGATACATAATCTTTATTAACAATTTTAGTTAAATAACTTTTTGTACTTTGTTCATAATGTGGGATAAGTGGAAGTAAATGTTCTTGGGAAATGACGCCAGCATTTTTTTGGTAAAATCGTTGTCCTTTTCCGATTTTTTTTAAATTTTTGAACCCATCAAACAATTCAGCAAAATTAAAAAATGTCGAAATAATTAGTAAATGATCTTTTTCTTTGGCTGTTTCTTCTAAAAGGTTTTTGATTTTTTCTATACGATCAATGGAAGAAACATTCACTAAACAACCATATTCATGATCAATGGTAACAAAAGGAAAAAACTCAACAGAAGAATGAAAAGCAACTTTATTTTTATTTAGTAAACGAAGATGAGATAAATCTTCGTTTTCACCATAAATCAAAAAAAAGGTTGAATGGTGAAAATAGTTGCTCGTTAGTGCGGTATCTTGTCCCGAAAAATACTGTGTTAGTGCGCTATTTAATGACATTCTTGAAGAAGCGCTATTTCTTTTCTTTTTCACTAAATGATTTAATGCAGAAAGTAAATTTTCTGGATTTAATTTCGGCTTCAGTAAATAATCAGAGATACCTTCCTTAAAAGAATCTTTCACCAATTGAAAATCATCATGGCTAGATAATACCAGAATTTGGACGTCTGGATTTTTTTCTTTGAGGAGGCGAGATAAGACGATTCCATTTAGTTCAGGCATAACCAGATCAGTAACAACGATGTCGATTGGATGATTCGAAAAAAAATCAAGTGCTTCTAAGGGATTTGAAAAAGCTCCTTTTATTTGATAACCATGACTGGACCAATCAAGCAAGTTTAATATACCGTGAAGAATTGTTTTTTCGTCGTCAATCAGCATTAGATTGATCAATTGTTTCCCTCCTTTAAACTATTTCTATTTTTAAAATACGTTCTATTTCATTGAAATGCAAGGTGAATTGATAAAAATCTCAAAAAAATTTGTGTGCACATTTGTATTTTTTTCTTATTTTAGGAGATTTTTTTGAAGTCTTTGAAAAATAAAGAAAACGATTACATTATCTGCTATTATTCTCCTTGTACCTAACAAAAATAAAAAGGGTGGGTTAGATATGAAACTAAAAAAATTATTCATAAGTGCAACTTTTTTAGCAGCGGCAACTGCTTTGTTTGCTGGATGTGCAAATGCATCAAATTCATCGACGAACAATGAAAACAAAATTAGTGTTTGGGCTTGGGATGAGACATTTAATATCAAAGCAGTCAATGAAGCAAAAAAGGTATATGAAAATAAAGATGTTGAAGTGGAAGTAGTGACAATGTCACAAGATGATATTGTTCAGAAATTGAACACGGCTTTAGCAAGTGGAAATACGGATGGTTTACCAAACATTGTACTGATCGAAGATTACCGGATACAAGGTTACTTGAATTCTTATCCGGATGCTTTCTCTGAATTAACGGATATTGTTGATGAATCAAATTTTGCTTCTTATAAATTTGCCGTTAATAAAATAGACGATAAGATTTATGGGGTGCCTTTTGACTCAGGAGTTACAGCGAATTTTTATCGAACTGATTTATTAAAAGAAGCTGGGTATAGTCAAGAAGATATGCAAAACCTAAGCTGGGATGACTATATCCAAGTAGCACGAGATGTAAAAGAAAAAACTGGTAAAAAGATGGCAGAAGTCAATCCATCTGATCTAGGGCGTGTCCGTATGATCATGCAAGAAGCGGGTGAATGGTACACCTCAGAAGATGGAAAAACGGTAACGATTGAAAATAATGCATCATTAAAATACGGACTGAACTTATTCGCCACATTGTTAAAAGAAGACTTGGTAGAGCAAACGTCTGATTGGAATGCTGGGGTGACAGCGATACAATCAGGTTCTGTTGCCTCAAGTCCAACTGGCGCTTGGTATTCCTCTACGATTCAAGGGGCACAAGATCAATCAGGCAAATGGGCTATTGCGCCAATCCCTTCTTTACCAGAAAGTATGCAAAAAGCACAAGCTTCTAATTTAGGTGGCGCTGGTTGGTATCTGATCAAAGGTGTGTCAGGTGAGGAAAACGCAAAAGATTTTCTAAAAGCAACTTTTGCAACGAATGAAGATTTGATGGGAACATTGGCAAAAGAAATTGGTTTGGTTTCTACAATGTTAAGTGCAAAAGACCAACAAGTCTATCAAGAAGCATCAGATTTTTATAGCGGACAAAAGGTATTCGAAGATTTTTCAAAATGGACAGCGGCTATCCCTCAAGTGAATTACGGACAAGAAACATATGCGATTGAAGCCGTTGTGGCCGAATCTCTGCATCGTATTATTAATGGTGAAGACACGGATAAAGTGTTGGCAGATACGCAAAAACAAGTAGAAGCGCAATTGGCAAATTAGTCTGATTAAAACATTCATTAAATGCATTAAGTTTGTAGGGACAAAAGAGACGTTCGTACAAACTTAATGTCTTTTGAAAAACTTATATCCTTTATTAGGATAGCAATAAAAGCAATTATTTTTAGATCCTGTAAGAAGTTAATAAAATTTGATTAGTTGAATAAAGTGATTTCTAGCGTAGATACCGTTATCTATATTGATTTTGATAATGAAACAAAAGAATGATGCAATGAAAGTGAGTAAAAAGATGAAGCAAAAAGACTTATTTAAAAATGGGAATGCTTTTCTTATTCTACCCGTACTAATGATTTCCATCATGGTATTTATCCCAATGATCTTAGCATTAATTACCTCTTTTCAAACAGGTCCTGCTATGAATATGACTTTCAATGGTCTAGGTAATTATCAAAGGATGCTGAATGACACAACATTTAAAAAGGCTTTTTTTAATACATTTTTATATTTAATTGTTCAAGTGCCGATCATGTTGTTTTTAGCGTTATTTATCTCTAATTTATTAAACGACAAAAACTTAAAGATGAAAGGTTTATTTCGAACAGCGATTTTTCTGCCCTGTATTACTTCAATGGTAAGCTATTCTCTTATTATGAAAAGTTTGTTTTCTCAAACGGGTTTAGTCAACAACTTTTTATTGACAATCGGCTTACTTGAACATCCTATTGCTTGGTTAACTCATCCAACATGGGCAAAGGTATTGATCATCATTTCAATTACATGGCGTTGGACAGGCTATAATATGATTTTCTTTTTATCAGGCATGCAAAACATTGATCCAGAGATTTACGAAGCAGCAGATATCGATGGTGCTTCTAAGTGGCAACAATTAATAAAGGTCACCATCCCTAATTTGAAACCAATCATTTTGTTTACCTCCATTACTTCGACGATCGGTACATTGCAACTTTTTGATGAAGTAAAAAACATTACAGATGGAGGACCAGCTAATGCTACGACGACCCTTTCACAATATATTTATAATTTAAGTTATAAATTCACTCCTAATTTCGGCTATGCAGCTGCAGTATCGTTTGTGATTGTTGTGTTTATTGTACTTTTATCAATGATTCAATCAAAAATTGGAGGTGAAAATAAATGAAAGCGATGATCCAACGTAACGAAATAGCAGAAAGAACACAAGGGAAAACAAAAGCTTTTAAGTGGTTGAACATGTTGAAATATATTTCATTAAGCATTGCTTCGTTTGTTTCAATTTTTCCTTTTATTTGGATGATTTTGGGAATGACAAATGCGTCGATTGATATTACAACAGGAAAATTAAAAATTGGAAATGAAATCGTTCTTAACTTTCAAAAACTCTTTTCAAACGACCTAAATTTTGCTCGATCTTTAGGTAATTCTGCACTGATTGCACTAGTGACCACGGTACTGGCGCTTTTGATTTCTTCCATGGCAGGGTATGGATTTGAAATTTATAAAAGTAAAAGAAAAGAAAGAATTTTTAATATTTTACTTTTATCAATGATGGTTCCCTTTGCAGCACTGATGATTCCTTTATACCGTATGTTTTCAAAATTAAATGGGACAATCTTAGGAATAAATAGTTTTTTAGTAGTTATTTTGCCATCCGTTAGTACCGCTTTTCTGATTTTCTTTTTTCGACAAAATGCCAAAGCTTTCCCTAAAGACTTGGTAGAGGCTGCTCGATTAGATGGATTAAAAGAACTGAGTATTTTCTTTCGCGTATACTTGCCAACTGCTAAAAATACTTATGCGGCTGCAGCAATCATTACTTTTATGAGTAGTTGGAATAATTATTTATGGCCATTAGTTGCGCTACAATCACCAGATAAACGAACTGTTCCATTGGTTTTATCAGCGATGGGCGCATCCTATACACCTGATTACGGTATGATTATGGCAGGTCTAGTAATTGCTACTTTACCAACGGCAATTGTGTTTTTTGTTTTACAAAAGCAGTTTGTTCAAGGGATGCTTGGCTCAGTGAAGTAATCAAAGAAGAGAAATCAATTGAAAAAAACTTAAGCACGGAGATAAGTGTTTAAGTTTTTTTTATTGGTTAAAATTATGGAAAAAATAATTAAGAAATAGGATATTTTTTTAATTTATATTTGTATTTTTATTTTCTTTATTCGTTATATGTTTTTTTATTTTATTACTAACTATCGTTTTTTTATGTGTGATTTTGATGGGGAGGAAAATGCCTTCTTTTTGATTTACATTAAATAATGTTGTTTATTTTTGGTATTTTATTGCTTAAAAATAAATTTGCATTATAATGAAATCATACATAATATTATAATGTATTTATTTATTATGTTATTTAAAATAACTAGACAGGGGATTTTTTTATGAAGAAGTGTTTTTTTAATTTATTTTATTTGTTGTTTTTTGGTTGTTTCTTTTCGGTAAATGTTCATGCACAAGAGATTGTCAAAAAGGAAATCTTTAGTATCTCAGAACCTACATGGATATTTGATGCAGGGATGAGTAAAGGAAAAGAACACGATCGTCAGGATTTAGGCTTTATACTTAGAGAAAACACCGTTTTAAAGGTAAGACAAACAAACACGAATTTTAAAGCGAACTTAAAACTTAGATTATTAGGAAATGATAATTCAGTTGAAAAAAGTATGGATGTAGGTTCGCAGTGGGTAAGCATTAGTGCTGATATTCCATTAGTTCCTTTTATCGATACACCTTATGAAAGCGTATCCGCACAAATTGAATATGAAGTGGTTGATTCGAAAACACAAAAACCACTACCTATTTACGAATACAATAAAAGTGAACAAAGTTTTTTTGGTACGTGGGATCAATATGATAGTGAATTTGCTTTAGTTAAAGGACCAGATTTTCAATTGTTTATTCCTAAAAAAGACAAAGAAATTACTCGGAATTTAAAAGATTTTCATTCGTTAGATGAAGTGATTGACTATTATACTGATATATTTTCTTTATACAATCAAATAGCTGGTTTTGATGGTTCGACAAAAGAAAATCAAAATGGAGAGAACCGTTACTTTTTGAAAGCAGACAAATCCGGCCCAGGGGGAGCGTATTATGGAAGTAGATGGACAGCGAATAGTGAAGATACCGTTGACATGTGGTTAACTAAAAATAGTTGGGGAAGTTTACATGAAATTGCTCATGGTTACCAAGCAGGATTTGATGGTGTAGGTATGTACACTGGTGAAGTCTCCAATAATTTATTTGGAACGCAGTATCAATATAGTAAATATGGCAAAGCGGCAGATCAAAATGGTTGGTTATTTGATTATGGTAAGAAGGAACAAGTTGAAAAAGAGTTATACGATTTAATGATGAAACAAGATGGAACTTATGCTGTCGCAAGTCACCGACAAAAACTTATTTTACTGTCTTTGTTGAAACAAAAAGCAGGAGATGATTCTTTTACTAAAATGTATCAAGAATATCGACAATTGGTTAAACAACCAAACTTTAAACGGGAGGATTACCCATTACCCGAATTAATGAATCGCATTTATAGTGACAATTCAAAACAAGATTTTACACCAGTTTTAGAAAGATGGGGAATCTCGCTTGAAAAAAATCAAGCAGAAAAAAATCGTTTTTCTGGCTATCCAGCAGTGGCTTCTTTAGCAGATGTTGTTCCTGAAAGTCAACTAACACGCGCACGTGCGTTGGTGGATCCTTCTTATTTAATTAATTCAAATTTTGAGATGGTAAGAAATGATGAAATTGCAGCATTAAACCTAGCAGGTGATCTGACGGTTCAATTAGAAACGGAGAATATCAGTGACTTATCTGGCATAAAAGTAAGATTAAAAGATGGCGCCAAAGAGATTGCTAGCCAAACCATCCAAGGCAAGCAAATGACTTTCAAAAATATTCCTAACGGCATTTATCATTTGGAATTTAGCGGCGCAAAAATGAAAGAATTTATTCCACAAAATGTGTATGTATATGTTAAAGAAACACAAAATCATGAAACCATTGACATGAAGAAAATAAAAATTAGCAGTTTAGCTAATCAACAAATTGATTTTCTTGGTCTTGGAGATACCTATTTTGGTTCACTGACCACAAATTTAAACGACCAAGAAGTGAGTGTGTCAATTACACGCGAATCACCTCATGTTTATTTTGTAGGAGAAACTTATTTAACCGTCTCTATAAAAGATAGAGAGGGAAATTTAAAATATACAAAAAATGTAGAAGGAACGAACGCTAAAGTAGAGGAAGTGAACATTTCCTTACAAAAAGGAGATGTGATTGAAATCTATCACGCAGAAACGAAGAATCGATTAACTTCTTCTGAAGAAATGATTGATCGCACGCAAAATATAAATCGCTGGGTGTTGACAGATTTAGGTTTGCAAAATCAAGTGGTAATGAACGACCTGGATAAAAAAATTACGGAAAAAATTGATGTCTTGGGTAAGGAACTGATCGCGCAAGAAAGATATTATCCAATACCATTGGAAAAATCGACGTTGAAAAAACAGCTGTACGCAGCCATTCAACACATAGAAAATCGAGAGACCTATATGACAAAATATGGTATTTTATTTAGATAAAAATGAATTTTGGAATAAAAGACATCGTTTTTTCAATAAATAAATACACTTAGACGTCTTTATTAAAAGAACATTCAGAATTTTTTAAATTCTGAATGTTCTTTTTGTTAAATAACCGTATAATAAGAAAAGCAACTTTTTAAACTAATGAATGAGCATAGTGGAGGCTTTTGTATTCTTTTGGTGTATAACCAGTTATTTTTTTAAATGATTGAATAAAATGACTTTGACTAGAAAATGCAAGGAGATTGCCGACTTCATCATAGGAGTGATCAGTAAATAGCAGTAAATGTTTCGCTTCACTAATTTTTTTCTCTTGAATGTAGCGATGGACAGTGGTTCCCATTTCCTTTTTAAAATGACTGCATAAATGATTTTTATGTTTTTCAGTAATTGCTGCGAGTTCATCGATTGTAACACGCTCATATAAATGGTTGTCAATATGATTGACAATTGTTTTTACTAAGAGTGATTTTTCTGCTAACGGATAGCTGTGAAGTAATTCCATAAAGCGGTAAGTTGCTTCTTTCATGTATTGCAAGCATTCATTGGCTGAATGGATGTGAACCAGACCTTGTATTAAAGAATCAGAGAGACCAAACGCTTGATTGATTGGGACGCCTTCTTCGATGCTCATTCGAGTAACGATAGCGACAAAAGCAGCGAATTTCAACTTTAGTCCTTCTAATTCAAAAGGAGATAAAGCTACTTTATAAGTTTCTTTCATTTTATTGAAAATCCAAATTACTTTTTCAGGTTCATTGCGTTTAATATAATCTAAATAGCGCAATTCAAAATGATAGGAGTCAAATGTTTCCTTATGCACTCGTCGGTCATAAATATTATTTTCAAAACTATGATCAGTATGTAGACTTTTCTTATCTTCTGATTGTTGGAAAGACCAAAGAAAATCCTCTTTTGTTGTAGCTTTTTGTGTCAGGATTGTGTATAAAAGTTGAATGTATTCTTCAAATGAATACTTGTCTTCTTTTGAATAGTGAATGTCGTAATGATATTCATGCCCCATAAAAAAGCAAGAAGTTTCTTTAGAGCCGATCACGCCACAAGGCCCAACAATCATATGGAATTTTTTTTGTTCAGCTTGAAACGAGAAATGACCATATAGATAGGTTTTCATATTATACAGTTGAATTCGTTCAGATTTTTTAAAGGTGATGTGTTTTTTTACAGAATCTTCTAATTCTTCCGACCCTTCTGGATAAATCAATTTTCCTTCTTCATCAAATAGGATCATCGGAATAAGAAATTTTTGATACAAAAGATCCATAGTCAATTTAACACTCTCAATGTTCATTACAAAAGACTCCCCCTTATGTTAAAAATGATTCTTTGTTTATCTTACATTAATTATTTTTCTATCGCATTAATTTTTTGATATAAATCAGTGATTTTTTATATAAAATGTGTTTTTTATCCTCTATAATCAATCTCGTAAAGCGGTTACAAAAAGGAGGTTCTAATGAAAACATCTGAGTTACAAACATTATTTAAAAATTTAACCGTCCAAGATAAAATTGCACAAACGATCCAATTGAACGGCAGTGTCATCATCGAAAATGACGTAATGAACACGGGTCCAATGGAAGAACTTGGATTGCCTAAGGACCTAAATGTCTATGAGCTTGGATCGATTTACAATGTAAATGATCCTCAAAAACTAAAAGAGTTGCAAGTAAAAGTCTTGGAAAACAGTAAACATAAAATTCCTATGTTGTTTATGTCAGATGTCATCTATGGGTTTCGGACAATTTTTCCAATGCCACTTGCACAAGTTGGTTCATATGATTTCGATCTGATTAAAAAAGCAGCGGAATTAACAGCAAAGGAAAGTTACTTAAGCGGCTTACATGTCTTATTTTCACCGATGTTAGATCTATCACGTGATCCTCGCTGGGGAAGAGTGATGGAATCTCCAGGAGAAGATGTTTATACAGCCAAAGAGTTTGCCAAAAATATAGTGGAAGGCTATCAAGGAGAAAGTGGGACGCAGGTGCCTAAAAACCATGTAGCAGCTTGCTTGAAGCATTTTGCGGCTTATGGTGCTCCAGAGGCAGGACGCGAATATAATACAGTAGATATGTCTAATCAACGATTGTTTAATGAATATCTTCAGCCTTACCAAGCAGCCATTGAGGCAAATTGTGAATTAGTTATGACCGCATTTAACTTATTAAATGGTGTGCCTGCTACTGGCAACGAATGGTTGAATCGGGATATCTTACGAGGGCGTTTTGGGTTTGAAGGCTTATTAGTTTCCGATTACGCGGCCATTAAAGAATTAATTCCACATGGATATGCGAAAGACAAAAGAGATGCAGCAAGAAAAGCGTTATTAGCAGGGGTCGATTTGGACATGATGACGTCCATTTATGCGAATCACTTATCGGAATTAGTAGAAGATCCTCATTTTATGATGCTACTTGATGAAGCGGTGTGGCGAATCTTAACATTAAAAAATAAACTTGGTTTGTTTGAACACCCATTTCGTGGCTTAGAAGAAGAAAATACTGGCGAAATATTAACAGATCAAGCCAAAAAGACAGCCATTGAACTTGTAGAAAAAAGTTGCGTTCTTTTAAAAAATGATGGCACTCTACCACTAAAAAAAGATAAAAAAATTGCGGTAATTGGACCATATGGAAAGAGCCGATTAACATTAGGTTTTTGGGCTTCTGTTAGTGGGAAACCACAAGATACAGTTACCTTAGAAGAAGGATTAAGCCAACATTTTGAATCCAATCAGCTAGCATTTGCCAAAGGCTATAATTTATTTGATTCCTATGAAGGGTTCGGGCCTTTGAAAAAAGGGATGGAAATGTTAAATGGACCAATTGAAGAAGCAGAAAAATTAATTGATGAAGCGTTAGTGGTTGCAAAAGATTCAGATGTCATTTTATTAACTTTTGGTGAGCAATTCATTGAAAGTGGCGAAGGTGCTTCAAAAGCACATCTAAGAATACCTTTGAAGCAACAGCGTTTAATAAAAAAATTACGTGAATTAAACAAACCTATTGTAGGTATACTGTATACAGGTCGTCCGTTAGTCTTGACGGAAGTGGAACAGTACTTTGATAGTTTATTACTTACTTGGTTCCCTGGAACAATGGGAGGCGTGGGCATTGCGAATTTATTGGCAGGAAAAACCAGTCCTTCTGGGCGTTTAGCTATGACTTTCCCAAGAAGTGAAGGGCAGGTTCCGATCTATTTTGCACAGTATTCAACAGGAAGACCACTAGAGAGCGGCACACATTCTGATCGCTTTATCTCAAAATATCTTGATGAATCAAATGAGCCATTGTTTAAATTCGGTACAGGAAAAAGTTACGCAGAATTTGAAAGCAATTTATTAGTAAGTAAAAAAGTAGATCAACAGATTGAATTGGATTATCTTGTTAAAAATATTTCTTCTTTTGCAGCTGAAACAGTGGCACATATCTATTTGCATCAAGAATCATCTGCAATTGTTCGACCAAATAAACGATTGGTCGGCAGTCAGCGAGTCTACTTAAATAGACAAGAAGAAAAACAACTAAAAATAAAAATTCCTATTTCGGACTTAACGGTTATCGATAATAATGGTAAGGAGTGGTTGGAAAAAGGGACGTATCATTTCTATTTAGATATTGCAGGGGTAGAAAAAGTATCACATTTGGAATTATAAAAACTGGAGGGGAATATAATGGAAAAATTAGAAGGGTTTTTAAGTAGTAAGTTATTGCCATTATCACAAAAATTGCAACAAAATAAAGTATTAGCTGCATTAATGGAAGGATTTATTCGAACAAGTCCAATCACTCTTGGGATTGCTTTGATTACAATTGTAGGGAACTTTCCTATTCCTGGTTGGACCGATTATTTAACTTCAATTCATGTATATGAACATGTGGAAGCCATTACCAATGGTGCAACTGGTGTTTTTTCACTTTATGTAGTGTATAGTTTAGCTTTTTCATACGCCAAACAACTTGGCACAAATGAACGAAATGCAGCAATTATTTCTTTAGCTAGTTTTATCATGTTAATGCCACAAACAGTAGCAACGTTAGTCATGCAAGATGGGAAAGCAGTTGATTCATCAATTGCGGCTTTACGCTTAGACTTCTTAGGCGGTCAAGGATTATTTATTGGAATGATCGTCGCATTAGTTGTTACTCATTTTTATGCTTTTCTAGCAAAACAAAACATTGTCCTTAAATTACCGGAGAGTGTGCCACCAATGGTTACGCAATCCTTAGCACCAGTATTTGTAGTAACAATTATTTTTGTTTGTGTCTTTATCGTACGTGTATTGTTTGGACTTACAGGCTCTGGTTCTATTTTCCAATTCTTTATTGATGTGATTAATGCACCTCTTAATTCACTTGTTGCTAGTCCATTATCTATCATTATCATCATGGAATTACTAGCAATACTTTGGTTCTTCGGTATTCATAATGCCGTGTTGCAAGGACCTCTTGGCGCAATCAGTATGACGATGATCGTATCAAATATTGGTGCTTACCAACAAGGTCAAGAATTACCATATTTGATTCCTTCGGTTATTTATATGGGAATGTATGCCGCTGGCTTCATGGGATTCGTTACTTTCACAATGATCCGTAGTAAATCTGCTAAGATGAAACAATTAGGTAAACTATCATTTATTCCATCAATCTTTAACATTACTGAGCCAGTTATGTTTGGAATGCCAATTATCTTGAATCCTTTATTCTTTATCCCGCAAGTATTTGCACAATTAATTGCTGGATTTGTGACGTGGGGATTAGCAACAACGATTTTACCAATTTCTCTAAATCCTACGATGAGTTTATTGCCTTGGACAACACCAACATTTATTAAAATGCCATTTTCTGGTGGATTGAATTACACAATCTTAATGGTTATCTGTATGGGAATTGGGATCCTTATGTGGTATCCATTTATTAAAATCGCAGATAAGAAAGAATACGAATTGGAATTAGCAGCAGAAGCGAAAATAAAAAAAGAAAAAGAATCAATGGACGGAGTCATTACAGAAGAAATTCAAGCGTAATGGAGGAAAGAAAATGAGTGTTTTAGGAATTGATATTGGTGGAACGATGATTAAAACTGCGTTGATCCATCAAACCGGAATTTCTTATAAAAAACGTTTTCCAACCCCAAAGAAAAAAGAAGAATTTCAACAATTAATCATTGAAATTATAGATAAATACAAGCAGATCCAATCGATTCGCAAAATTGCGTTTTCGGTACCTGGATCAGTGGATAAGTCAGGAACAGTCTTCTTCGGGGGGGCTGTTCCTTATCTTGATCAAATTGATTTGAAATCTTGCTTGAAGTTGGAAAACGTCGAAATCACAGTAGAAAACGATGCAAAAGCCGCTACTGCTTGTGAAATGAAGTATGGCAACTTGAAAGATGTTCCAAACGGGGCTGCCATTATTTTAGGTACGGGCGTCGGTATGGGCATTTGTATCAATGGTCAACTTTATAAAGGAACCCATTATCAGGCGGGAGAAATTAGTTTTTTGATCCGTGATCGACAAATGACAGGTGCCGATTCATTTGTGGGCATGGGTCTTTCAGCCGTTTTTCTCATCAATAAGCTAGCAAAATTGTTGATTGTAGAAAATGATGGAGAAATAGTTTTTCTCACGCTAAAAAATAGTGAAAATGAAGCTGCTAAAGAATTATTTAATCGTTATTGTAAAGATGTAGCAGTCCTTTGTTTTAATCTACAAACAATTTTAGATGTAGAAAAAATTGTGATTGGTGGTGGGATCAGTCAACAACACTATTTGATTCAAACCATTCAAAAAGCATATCAATCGTTATTTGAAATAGCGCCTATTATTAAAAAAACACTTAAACCCATGACGATTGAAGCGGCAAAATTTCAAGCGGATGCTAATTTAATTGGCGCATCCATAAAGGAGAGCTGAAAGAATGAAAAAAATATTTCCAAATGATTTTTTATGGGGGGCTTCTACCAGTGCGTATCAAGTAGAAGGGGCTTGGAATGAAGATGGGAAAGGTCCTTCTGTTCAAGATGTCAAAGATATTCCAGAAGGCACGACGGATTTTAAAGTGGCGGCTGATCACTACCATCGTTACGAAGAAGATGTTCGTTTGTTTAAAGAACTAGGATTAAAAGCTTACCGTTTCTCCATTTCATGGAGTCGAGTGATGCCGGATGGGGTAATCAATCAAGAAGGAATCAATTTTTATAAACGCTTGATCGGTTTATTAATTGAAAATGATATCCAGCCAATTGCCACTGTTTTTCATTTTGATTTGCCCGTTTATATTGCAGAAAAAGGGGGTTGGGAAAATCGAGAAACAATTAAGGCTTTTGCTGATTATTGCCAAGTATTATTTGACAACTTTGGTCAAGATGTTCCTTTGTGGCAAACAATTAACGAACAAAATGTAATGGCATTAGCAGGTTCGATCATTGGGACAAGTAACAAAAGCATGAAAGAGAAATTTCAAGAAAATCATCATATGTTAGTGGCGCAAGCGCTAGTCACTAAGAACTACCATAACGGAAACTATGGTGGTAAAATTGGACCGGCACCTAATATTGCCAGTGTCTATCCTGCATCTGATAAACCAGAAGACCAAATGGCAGCTTTATATATGAGCGCGCTTAGAAATTGGTTATTTTTAGATGTTGCAGTTTTTGGTAAATATAATCATAATGCTTGGCATCTGTTAGAAAAAATCGGAGCAGCACCAACCTTTAATGAGGGTGATCAACAGATTTTAGCTGAAGGAACCTGTGATTATATTGCTTTTAATTATTATAATACGATGACCGTTTCTAGCTACTTTGACAAAGAACAAAAAATAGACCAACAATCTGGTTTTGGTATTCCTGGTTTTTTCCAAACGGTAGAAAACACCAATTTGCCAATGACAGAATTTGGCTGGCCCATTGATCCAGAAGGCTTCCGTTTTACATTAAATGAAATTTATTCACGTTATCGTTTACCATTACTGGTGACTGAAAATGGAATCGGTGCATCCGAACAATTGGAAGATGGCAAAGTACATGACGATTACCGCATAGATTACTTACAAAAACATATCCAACAAATGGAACTAGCAATTGAAGATGGGGTAGAAATGCTAGGCTATTGTCCGTGGAGTGCCATTGATTTAATCAGCACTCACGAAGGGATAAAGAAACGTTATGGTTTTATTTATGTTAATCGCACAGATGAAGAATTATTTGACCTAGCTCGTTATAAAAAAGATAGCTTTTACTGGTATCAAAAGGTGATCGCAAAAAATGGTTTGGAAGATTAGTGACTGAGCAAAAGATAACTTTTTCTTGTAAGAGGAAATAGATACTATATTCCATTCACAGGAAATATGTTTGAAGACAAGCAAAAATATTACTTTAGGATTTAAATGATTTTTGTCAAATGGGTTAAAGTAAAAAAGGATCCCACGGGAGATCCTTTTTTTGCAAATAATTTTTAGAAGCGATTTCTGATAGAAGGAAATTTATTTATATATGAGAAGGCACTTAACTAATACGCAATGATTTTTATAAAACAATCAGAATGACCTTATCAATTAATCAAGAATATTCGTGATTTTAGTCGTGAGAGATTTTACTATAGTGGGTACAACAGTAAATGAAAAAAACAATGCCTTTTCGATTTATACAATGACTGACGGAATTGAAACAACCCAAGGAGGGGAAAGAAATGAAGGCTTATCTTGTCCATGAAAGTTATAAAGCGTCCAATCGTTTAATAGCTGAAAAACCAAAAGAAATAGAACAATTAACTCTATATAAAAACAGTAACAATGCTTGTCAATTGCTCTTACATGATGGGATGAAAAATCATTTTGTTTTGACACAAGAATTTTCTATACCAGATGCCATCGAGGTACCGATTTATCGTGTCGCTATTCGGTCTGACTTGCCGGTAAAAGCACAATTTATTGATTACTATTTGGGCAATCAAGACATTTTATATGCAGATAAATTACTAGAACAAACAAGTAAAACTTATTCAGGAGATCGCTATGCGCCGATTTATCTTGAATTTCCTTTAGATTCTGAAATAAAAGCAGGGACTTACTCTTTAGAAATCACTCTTTATCGTTCGCATCTTACAGCAAGTGATGAAGTTGTATTGACAAAAAAATTAAAAATGGAAGTGTCTAATTATTGTTTTCCAGAAAATGTGACACAAGAGTTTAACTTGGATATTTGGCAGCAACCTTCTAATTTGGCTCGTAGCTTTCAAGTACCTTTATGGAGTGATGCCCATTTTGATTTGATTCAGGAGATGGCAGAAAGCTTAGCTAAAATTGGACAAAAGGCGGTGACCGTGATTGCTGGAGAAATCCCTTGGAAAGGCTGGTTCAATTATATCGTTAAAGATTATCCAGCGAACTTATATGAATATTCAATGATTAAAGTAAGAAAAGATCAAAATGGGGAATTGGTTTGTGATTTCTCTATTTTAGATCGATATTTAAAGTGTATGTCCAAAGCAGGTATTGACCAAGAAATTGATGTTTTTGGGTTATTGGGTGTTTGGCAACCACCATTTTTCCCATTGATCAAAAAATTGGACTATCCAGAGAAAATCGTGGTTCGTTATTTTGATGAAGCTTGTCAAAAGATGTCATTTATCGAAAGCAAAACCGAATTAAAAACATATTTCAAATTATTATTTGAACATTTCAAAGAAATTGGCGTATGGGATAAAGTAAGGATTCTTTCTGATGAACCAAAGATTCATGAAGTGACAACCTTTAAAGCTTCGTTATCTGAACTAAAATCAGTTGATAAAAATGTACAAATTAAAGTAGCTTTTGATAAAGAAAATGTATTAGAACAATTATTGCCGGATATTGATTATCCTGTGACTTCCTTTTACTGTACCTGCAACAATTATCAGCAGTTATCACAAAGTCATTCTGGAAAAACGCAATATTATATTTGTAATTATCCTAATCGACCAAATACATTTTTGCATAGTCCATTATTAGAAACTAGGATTCAAGGCGTTCTAGCTCATTGTTTCAAAACAAATGGCATGCTTCGCTGGGCATATAATTGCTGGCCTGAAAATGTACGAGAAGATATTCGCTATAATACAAGTTCTTTACCAATCGGTGATACCTGTCTGATTTATCCAAGCTATTCTGGTCATCTATTGCTATCTTTACGGTATAAACAGTTGCAACGAGGAATAGAAGATTTTTATTTGATTAAACAGGCGGAAAAGTATAATGAAGCCAAAACACAACAATTGATTCATGACTTTTTAGGTAGTGATGAGCCAAGAGAATGGATGAGTGATAGCCATACAAGTAATCCATTATTATTTAATCAAGAAAACATCTTTTACGAAGAATTTAGAACACAACTGGTTGATTTGCTTCTTTCAAAGATAGATGCCAAAACCAAAGAAAAAGCGAGTATCTAAAGCTAAACAACAAAGAAAGTGTTAGGAGTAAATTCCAAGAATAAACCACGACGAGTAATTGTGGGTAAAACAAGCGGAAGAAGACGGAAAAATCCAATATTTTCACGTCTCTTCGGCTTGTTTTGATTGAGGAAATAGGGGATTATTTATTGTTTTTTCCATGTTCGACCTTCTTTTGTTTATTTGCTTAAACAAATAGTAAGAATGACGGAATATCACCAATATAGATAAGAGATGAAGCTAAAGGTAGACCGGAAGAAAAGGAAAAATAACAAATTATTCTTTTTGAACAAACAACAATTGAGTGATTTTCTAAATTTTTATGAAGCCCTTTATTATTAACAGACAACTTTACAAAAATATGCTATTTTTAAAATGATAAGGGGGAGAAAAATGAATGTTTTAGTTGTTTTAAAGGACAAAGTGATGGATCGTTCGACATTTCTTTATGTTCAATTAAATGAGGGGAAAACTTTACTGCATTTTTCGCCAGAGTTTCATTTAGAAGGACAAACCTTGGGGGAAATTTATCAAAGAGAAGGTTTGGCTAAGCTTTTACTTTTTTTCAATAAAGAATTAGAATTACCGGTAAAAGAATACCTAGAACTTTCCTTAACAAGCTGGGATAAAGTCATGACAGAACTATTTCCTAATGGATTAAAAATTAAAGAGAATGAACAATTACTTCATCTGTCTACCAAAGATTTACAGGAACAGATGCGTTACAAAATAGATGAGAAAAATTCTTTTTCGATTTTTCAAAGACAACAAAGGATTCTGAAAAGTTTTTTAAATGAAATTGGGAAAAAGCGCCATCTATTCAAAATTGCACAATTATTGAAAAGGCATCCAAATTTGTTGCATACCTCTATACAATTCACACAGCTTTTATCGTTGATACGGCGATTTATTCGATTGAAGGAAAGATCATCAAAAAAACTAATTCTGCCGTTAGATGATACGTTCCGAGTCGTAAAAAGAGAACATGAGAAGAAAGTCATTGTCATTGATTTTACTAAAAATCGCAATGTACTCCATCAATTAACCATGGAAAAAGCAAATTAAAGCTTTTTCTTTTTGTCTTTTTTTGACATAATAGACCTAATAATAGGAGGAGTTTTATTATGACACAAATTTGGCTACAGCGCCTAATAGAAGGTAGAAGAAAATATAAGCAATTGATGCGAGGAAGATATGCAAAATTTGATGCTCTTAATCGCACATTGCTTATTCTAGCCTTGTTTTTTATTTTGTTTCGTTTTTGGTTACCATTTTCAATGGGGTATATTCTAGCAATGGTTTTCTTTGTATTGCTGTCTTATCGTTATCTTTCAAAAAAAATATATCCCAGATTGAATGAAAATCAAACATTTCTCCATAAAACTGATCATTGGAAAAAAACTTTGTTTCGTTTAATAAACAAGAAACGAGCGAATGAAAAGGTGATGCGTTATACTTTCTTTTCGTGTCCAACATGCCAACAAAATCAACGAGCGCCTCAAGGAAAGGGAAAAATTCGAGTGACTTGTAAAAAATGTGGGACACAATTTGAAACGAAAGTTTAGGTGAGAAAAATGAAATTAGTTTTACTCCGTCATGGCGAAAGTGAGGCAAACTTTGAAAATTATTGGACAGGTTGGTTGGATGTGGCATTAACAGAAAGAGGAATGATTCAAGCTATTGACGCAGGAAAGAAAATGAGAGAAAGAGCATTATTTTTTGATAAAGTTTATACATCCGTGTTAAAAAGAGCCATTAAAACCTCCCAACTTGCATTAGAAGAAATGGGGCAGTTGTATTTGCCAATTGAAAAAACTTGGCGGCTAAACGAACGTCATTATGGGGCACTGGTTGGGAAAAATAAAGAAGAGATGAAAAAAGAATATGGGAAAGATCAAGTAAAGAAATGGCGCAGAGGATACAAAGAAGTTCCTCCCTTGGCATTAGAAAATCATTTTGACCGTCGTTACGATTTTTTAGATCCACGCTTAATTTCTCATGGTGAAAGTTTGGAAATGACCGTTAAGCGGATTATGCCATTATGGGAAGATCAGCTTGCTCCTCGTTTAATGGATGAGCAAAATTTATTGGTAGTAGGACATGGAAATAGTTTACGTGCCTTAACGAAGTATTTAGAAAATGTGCCAGAAAATAAAATGGATACCATTGATATTCCTAATGCTCAGCCAATTGAATATACATTAAATACGAATTTAGAAATTTTTGATAAAATATTGCTCTAAAAAAGAAAAAATCCGAATAAAAGTAATGAATCGTGAATATTTTTAGCTGAAGGAACGAAGTAAATGAATAAAAAAAATTATATTTGGGATTTTGACGGAACATTGTTTGATACTTATCCAGCGATGGTTAATGGTGCAATTAAGGCAATGAAAGAACTAGGCATTAATGTACAAAAAGAAGAGATTTATCCTATCATGAAAAAGCATTCTACTCGTCAGCTTGTAAAAGATTATCAACTAAATGAAACAGAGTTTACCCCTTTGTTTCACTATTATGAATCGCAAAGTCCCAAATTATCTCAGCCATTTGAAGGGACAAAAGAAGTATTAAAAACGTTAAAAAAACAGGGAGCATCGCACTTTATCCTCACACATCGCTTGACAGAATCTACATGGGAATTACTGGATAAGTTCCAATTGTCGGAGTACATCAATGAAGTAGTAGGAATTGATCGGAATTTTCCGCGTAAACCAGCGCCTGACTCATTAAATGATTTAATCAAAAGACATCAGCTAAGAAAATCTGAGACAATTATGATTGGCGATCGACGTTTGGATATAGAAGCCGGCAAAAATGCTGGTGTCGCTACTTGTTTGTTTGATAACGATCACGTTTTAGATGATATTTCTGCCGATTATATCGTTGACCAGCTAATTAAAATCCTTGATATGACAGAAAAATAACAAATTAGTATCCCCTTTCAAAGTTGGATGTGTTATAATTTTATTAAGGAGTGATTAGATGGAAATCAAAAGACAAAAAGAAGTAGTAGAGGCATTTCACTACGATTTAAGAATGCCTGATCAAGAAGTCGAGACAGATTTAAAAGTAGGGTTTTCGCCATTGAAAGAAACGATTGAAAATTATCCTAAAGAACACAGTATTGTAGGAGCACGACTAGAATTTCGTTTAGTATTTGATACATATGTTTTATCCGGAAGTGTTAGCCAAATCAATCATATTCTTAACCGGAAAATTGAAGGACAAAACGATGTAACACAAGAAGAAGTGGACGAATTAGTTGCTCCGTTATTTGATATCGTCAAACGTATGGCGTATGAAGTAACAGAGATTGCTTTGGATCAACCAGGTGTGAAATTGAATTTTCAATCAGAAAAAGCAGAAAATGAAGCATAAAAACAATTGGTGATAGTTTATAGCTATCACCAATTGTTTTTTTCTATTACTAATTGTAAGCAAAACGAATGTATTTTCTCCCTAAATAGTCTAAAATGAGTGAGTCACTGAAAAAAATACTTTTTCAGGAAAATGATTGAAGAATCATTTTCGGGAACCTTTACTTCCTTAGATGGACTTGTCATTAAAAAATTAGAGGAGGAAAAAAATGACAACACTCATCACAGTTTTAGTGGTTCTAGTTTTTGCGGCATTATTATATGTGTTTTACCGTATGCAAAAGCGCCATGCAAAATTTTCAACACGTGTTTATACAGCATTAGCTATCGGAATCGTTTTCGGTGGGTTATTGCAACTAATTTTTGGCGTCAATAATGAAGTGATTAGCCAGTCCATGGAATGGATCAATATCGTAGGAGAAGGGTATGTTGGTTTCTTACAAATGCTGATTATGCCACTCGTCTTTGTTTCGATCGTTGGTGCTTTTACAAAAATGAAAGTTTCTGAAAAGCTAGGTAAAATCAGTGCGACGGTTTTAACTTCTTTACTTGCGACAACAGCGATTGCAGCATTGATTGGTATTGGTACAACCATATTATTTGGCCTTCAAGGAGCGAAATTCACAGAAGGAGCAGCTGAAACAGCTCGTATCTCAGAATTAGCAACAAGACAAGAAACAATCGAAGGGATGACCATCCCACAACAAATCTTATCTTTTATCCCTAAAAATGTATTTGCTGATTTAGCGGGTTCACGTGCTACGAGTACGATCGGGGTCGTGATTTTTGCTGCTTTTGTAGGAATTGCCTACTTAGGAATCAAAAGAAAAGCACCGAAAGAAGCAGAATTCTTTTCCAATTTGATTGATAGTTTATACAAGATAGTGATGCGAATTGTTACTTTAGTTTTACGTTTAACACCTTATGGAGTGTTTGCCTTAATGACGAACGTCATGGCTACTAGTGATTTTGTCGCCATCGTCAATTTAGGGAAATTTGTGCTTGCTTCTTATCTTGCATTGTTTGCTGTGTTAATTGTTCATTCACTGATCTTGATGTCTGTGAAAGTAAATCCAATCGATTACTTTAAAAAGGCCTTTCCAGTATTGAGTTTTGCTTTCACTTCTCGATCAAGTGCTGGCGCATTGCCATTAAATATTGAAACACAGACAAAAGCTCTAGGAGTAGATGAAGCAACAGCAAACTTTTCTGCAAGTTTTGGCTTATCGATTGGTCAAAACGGCTGTGCTGGTGTTTATCCTGCAATGTTAGCAACCATTGTGGCACCAGCAGCAGGTATTAATGTCTTTAGCCCTGGATTTATCCTCATGCTGATTGCCATTGTAACGATCAGTTCATTTGGTGTAGCCGGTGTGGGAGGAGGCGCAACGTTTGCTTCCTTGATCGTTTTAGGCGCAATGAATTTACCAGTCGCCATCGTTGGGTTAGTGATCTCAGTTGAGCCATTGATTGATATGGCTCGTACGGCAACTAATGTTAGTGGTAGCATGGTAGCTGGTATCGTGACAAGTGCAAGAATTAAGGATTTGGATCGAGAAGCAATTAAAGACGACTCAAAAGTAATTGATGTTAATGCATAGTTATTTAACAATAAATAAAAAAAGACAGCCTTCATTTTTAATGAGGCTGTTTTTTCATGCGAATAAATAAAAAGTATTTTTTATTCCGAAAAGTGAAAAAATAGTAACGACTAATCACTAAATTTATTCAATCAAATAATCTACTTTCCGACACGTAACGTGAGAAACATAGATTTTCTAGTATCTGTATGCTAAACTAGTAAAGATTATGGCTTCTAATGAGGAGAAATATGGGAGGAATGAAAGATGTTTACGAACGAAATGAAAATCATGCTCTACGTGGATGGAGTTGAAAAAAACGTAGCTTTTTGGCGTGCAATTGGTTTCAAAGAAATCGATCGCCAAGAAATGGATGGAACATTAATTGTCGAAATCGCTCAATCTGAAACAGCTACTGCTTCGCTGGTATTATATGATCGCGAATTTATTGAACAACACTCACCAGAAGTTGCTGGAAGTTCACCTTCCTTAATGTTTTATAGTGAAAATGTGTTTGAACTTTATAAAAAAATGCAAGAACAAGGAACGACATTAGGTGATCTAGTACAATTAGGAGAAGAATACGTCTTTAATTTTGCTGATCCTGATGGCAATTATTTTGCAGTTACAGGTAAAGAATAAATAGGATAAGAGATTGAAAGGCATCAGCTATTAAACGTCAAAAAGATGATTCCTAATAGTTCTAGTCTCCTATTTTATGGAATAAAAAAGACATAGTAAAAAGTAGAGCTAAATGAAATTGTAGAGTAACCAAGAATAAGAGAATAGCAAAGAGAAAAGATAACAAAACATAAAAATGTTCAACGAAAATTAGGTAGCATTATTTAACCAATCATGGTTAGCTAATGCTACCTAATTTTTGTTGCCTTGATACTGTTATGGAAAACTTTCTTGTAACGAATATTTTCTAAAATTCAAATGCTGTTTACTTAAGATTAGATCCTTATTTTAAACGGAAGAATCTATAAATCTTCTTTGAATAGAGAAGAATCAGCTAGAGACTGAAAATAGTGATTTTTTATACTAAAATAAAATTTTTGTTCTATCTCTAGTAAGCCTTGCTTAGCTGTATGGTTATGTTGGTTTGGGAAAATAATAAATAACTAATGGCTACATTTCTCTCCTATATTTTATGACAAGGCAAGTGTTACTTTATAATTTAAAAATTTTATTAAACAATTTTGTAAATTTAAAAACATGTTTTTAAATTTCAGAAATTACTTAAAATGATTGGTTCAACATTTATATTAAAAAATGAAGAAACAGTGGCCACCTTATTCTTCTAATCAAAGATAAACTTTAGTGCTTCACTTAGTAACTGTTCAAATTGATTTAACGCTGTTCCAAAGAAAAAATTAGGTTGATGTGTGGATAAAACTTGTGGTGTATAAGTCTGTGTACTGATGGTTAAAGTTGCTAGTTGGCCAATTTTAGAGTTCTTTTCCCCAACAAAAGCAATTAAATCGATATGATGCTTTTTTGACATTTCTGCAAGTTCAGTTAAGCGAAACGTATCACCAGAATTTGAAACAATAATGATTAAAACGTCTTTTTCAACATTTTTTCGAAGAAATTCTAAATGGCTGTTTGCTGTTGCACGAAATCCATAAAGGTTTAATGTTTCAGAAAAATGATTGGCTATATTTTGAGAGAAGCCTGACCCTAGGATCATTATTCTTTTTTCACGATAGATGGATAGTAAGTGGATGAATTTCTCTTTCTCAAGTGTTGAGAAAGACTGAGAAAAATTGCTTGTTGCTTGTCTGTTTTGATAGGCGAATACTAGCTCACTATAACCAGAATATCCAATTTTTTTCGCCATATTGATGATTGTTGCAGTTGAAACATAGGTTTCTTTTGCCACGTCACGAATACCTAAATTTTTTAGTTCTTTGCGGTTGTTATCCATAAATCGTAGAACAGCAGCTTCTGAATCATTTAACTGATATTTTTCAATTAGCGTTTCAGTATTCATAAGATTCACCTCAAATTCGATTCTTTAGTTAGGAGTATTATGATATGACAGAAAAAAATTTTATTCAAGACCCTTGGGCAAAAATGCTTACTAGAAATGGTCTGCGAGGCGACGAAGTGATTTCGGCATTACAAAAATTAATTCGTCGAGGAAAAGAAAAAGAAGCCTGTGAAATTGCCTATGAAATGTATATTACTTCGCCACAATTTGAAGAGAAATTATGGCGACGATTATTGGCTATCAGCGTAGAGGATATTGGCATGGGGAATCCTATGGCAGCAATTATGATCAATAATTTGAATATAATGCGCAAGGAATTTCAATACAATGAATCTGATCGGGCTATGTTTTTCTTTCATGCAATTCGTTATTTATGTGGATCTGAAAAAGACCGCTCTTCTGATTTACTTAAAAATATTGTTATAAAGAATTTTGCTATGGGATATGTTCCTGAAATTCCAGATATTGCGCTAGATAAGCATACGATTCGTGGGCAAGAAATGGGAAGAGGTTCAGAACATTTTTTACATGAAGCCAGCAAAGTGATTCCTCAAGCAAAAATAGACAACAACTATAAAGAACAATATGAAGAAATTCTAAAAAAATATGACCCAAATCATGTCGTTACAAGTACCTTCGTTTTTAACCCTTGGCAAGTGTAAAGGAGGCATCTTCATGGAAAATTCTACTATCATTACAAAACTTAATGATATGCTTAGTCCTATCGCTGCAAAAATCGGGAATCAGCGTCATCTTAAAGCAATCTCTAGTGGTATGATGTTTAGCCTGCCGTTTATTGTCATCGGTTCTTTTTTTCTAATTTTTGCTAATCCACCCATTGACTTAAATCAATACCATCCAGAAACAGCCAACCTATTTATGAAATTTTTGGCGGGATGGAAAGATTTTGCCGTGGCTAATTACGATTTAATTACCGCTCCTTATGATTTAACTATGGGAATTATCGGACTAATTAGTGTATTTGGTATTGCTTTTTCTCTTGCAAGTGAATACAAAATCAATCCATCAATGAATGGAATGGTCGCATCCGTTATTTTTCTAATGGTATGTACACCAGTAAAAGATGGAACCATAAATTTACACTATTTAGGAACCAATGGCTTGTTTGTGGCAATTATCATTGGACTGTTAGTCGTGGAAGTTAATCGGATTTTTGAAGTGAAAAATATTAAACTAAAGCTACCAGATACCGTACCGCCAATGGTAGCGACTTTTATCAATACACTAGTTCCACTGTTAATAAATATTCTCCTTTTTTATGGAACGAATCTCATTTTTTTGAGTATGACTAACAATATGTTTCCAGAAACAATCATGAACATCTTAACACCTGCGACTAACATTGCTGGAAGTCTTGGTGGGTTCTTGTTAATCGTAACTTTAGGAAATATCTTATGGTTGTTTGGGATTAATGGATCATCGATTATTTTTCCCATTGTATTTACCTTAGGAATGGCTCAAACTGGTCTGAATGCAGAGCAAATGGCTAACGGGGAAGAGATGACCCACCTCATGAATTTACAAATGTTTCGTATTTCTGTTTTAGGTGGTGCAGGGGGGACACTTGGGCTAGTTATTCTGATGATGCGTAGCAAAGTTTCAGAATATCGTACGATTGGAAAATTATCTATTATTCCAGGGATTTGTTCCATTAATGAACCAATCATTTTCGGACTTCCGATTGTGTTTAATCCAATTCTAGCTATTCCATTTTTGATTACGCCCGTCATTTCTTTATTGCTAACTTATTTTGCTCAAAAAATTGGCTTAATTGGTATTGGTTTTATCGTTGATCCTTCATTCACTCCGTTTTTTGCGCAAGCCTATCTTTCAAGCATGGATTGGCGAAATATTGTTTTTTGTCTGATATTGATATTCATTAGTGCGATCATCTATTATCCTTTTTTCAAAGTGATGGAAAATAACAAAACAAAGTTAGTGAATGAAGAGCTATAAATTTATTTGTACGTTAATGGATTTGTTCGGCTTATTTGAAAAAAATTGATTTTATAAATTTCATAGGCTATCAGCTGAAATCTTAATTGTAAGCTGATGGCCTATAGTTATTGAATGAATGTTTTGAAGAGAATCAGCTAAGTTGATTATACATAACTATAATTATATTATGTAAACATAGTTGCTTGAACATCATTACACAAGCAAAAATATCGTCAAACCTGTTTTTCTTATCTATACTATTTTCGAAGGAAAAGAAGAAAGGAAAGAAACGATGGATTATCAAGTATTACTTTATTATAATTACACAACAATTGACGACCCTGAACAATTCGCAAAAGAACACCTTGCTTTTTGCCAATCGTTAAATTTAAAAGGCAGAATATTAGTAGCCACTGAGGGGATTAATGGTACCTTATCTGGAACAATCGAAGAAACTGAGAAATATATAGAAGAGATGCATAACGATGCTCGCTTTGCTGATACTTTTTTTAAAATTGATCCTAGCGATGGGCATGCATTTAAAAAAATGTTTGTCCGTGCCCGACCTGAGCTTGTTTCATTGAAACTAGAAGAGGACATCAATCCCAAAGAATTGACAGGTAATTATTTATCACCGAAGGAATTTAAAGAAGCAATTTTAGATGAAGAGACTGTGGTGATTGACGCAAGAAATGATTATGAGTACGATCTTGGTCATTTTCGTGGCGCCGTGCGTCCGGAAATCCGTAGTTTTAGAGAATTGCCACAATGGATAAGAGACCATAAAGAAGAATTTATGGACAAACGAGTAGTCACTTACTGCACAGGTGGGATTCGTTGTGAAAAATTTTCTGGATGGTTAGTACGAGAAGGATTCAAAGATGTGGGACAATTGCATGGAGGCATTGCGACTTATGGAAAAGACCCTGAAGTCCAAGGCGAATTATGGGATGGAAAAATGTATGTTTTTGATGAACGTATTGCAGTTGACATCAACCATGTGGATAAACAGATTGTAGGAAAAGATTGGTTCGATGGTACGCCTTGTGAACGATACATCAACTGTGGCAATCCTGAATGTAATCGACAGTTTTTAACTTCTGTCGAAAATGAAGAGCAACATTTAGGCTCTTGTTGCATAGAATGTGCGAAACACCCTCAAAATCGCTATCTCAAAGAGCATCAATTATCAAACGAAGAAATTGAAGCAAAATTAGCTTCTTTTGGATGAATAGATAAAAACTAAAATAAGCCGAAACAGTCATGAATGGTAGAATAATGGAAGGTCAAAATCGATTCTGTGATCATTTTGAACAGCTTTCTACGATTTTTTTCTGGATTAGGCTTTTTTTGCGTATTTATTTGTTATTTACCAAATAACAAGTTAAAATTTTAGATAATATTCAAACTTTTTCTAAGTTGATTTACATTTGTTGTTACTTAAAGAGAAAAGGAGAAAAAGCAATGAAACCATTTATTTATGCTATCGGTGACGTCCATGGGAAATATGATCTGTTTGAAAAACTAGTAAAAGAATATGATCCATTGCTTCATCAATTAGTGTTGATTGGCGATCTGAATGATCGTGGGTCAAAAACTAAGGAATGCTTTTTATTGGGAATGGGATTGGTCAAAGAAACAGGTGCTATTTATCTTCGTGGAAATCATGAAGAATATTTTTTAGATTTTCTCAAAGAGCCAGAAGATTGGTACGAACCTTACTTGCGTAATGGGGGGAAAGAAACAATTGAAAGTTTGTTACACACAGGAGCAACTGAAGAATATTCACCTACTGAAATAGCGATGATGATTCGCTCGAGATACAGTGAATTAATTGATTTTTTATGCGAACGTCCACTTTATTATGAATGGAAAAATTACATATTTGTTCATGCTGGGGTAGATTTGTCGAAAAAAGATTGGCATCAAACAAGTCCTCATGATTTCATTTGGATTCGAGAGGCATTCCATGAAGGCGAGAACCAGACAGGAAAAACCATTGTATTTGGCCATACAATTACACCTATGCTACATGGAGACATGGAAACAACAGATTTATGGAAGAAAGATCAGAAAATTGGGATCGACGGAGGCGCAGTATTTGGCGGATCCATGCACGGCGTTATCTTCAATGAAAAAGGAATTGTTCAAGACATTGAATACCAAAACAATGAAGGTCCTTGGCAAGGCATTTAGTAAAAAGTATAACGTAAGAGAATCAATCTTTGCAGATGAGGCAAAAAAGCCAAGTTTTGTTTATTTTTTAGAGGATTTTGTTCTGTCTTATTTGTTTGGTTATTCGTTGCTACAAAGTATGTTAAAATAGACAAGTACAAGAGAAATGATCATTCTTTTCAATTGAAACATAAATTGGTAAGAATGATTTTTTAGTGGAAAAGGAGCATCTTGATGGTAGAAAATGTAAATCAAACGATTATTCAATTGGTTCAAAAAGAGCTAACTGAATATCATTCCAAACAAATTGTGACTGTATTGAACTTATTGAATGAAGGCAATACGGTGCCATTTATTGCACGTTATCGAAAAGAAATGACGAATAGTTTAGATGAAGTACAAATTAGAGAGATTGAAGAACGTTATGCTTATCTTGAGAATTTAGAAAAGAGAAAGCAAGAAGTTCTTCGTTTGATCGATGAACAAGGAAAACTAACACCGGAACTAGAAAAAGACATTATTGGCGCTGTAAAAATGCAACAACTGGAAGATTTATATCGTCCCTACAAACAAAAACGTCGAACGAAAGCAACCATTGCCAAAGAAAAAGGATTAGCACCATTTGCCCAATGGTTACGCCAATTGCCTAATGGCGATGTGCAAGAAGAAGCAAAAAAATATATCAATGAAGAAAAAGAAGTGCACACCGTTGAAGAAGTTTTACAAGGAGCACATGAAATTATTGCAGAAGAAGTCAGCGACAGTGCAAAATATCGAACTTGGATACGTTCTTACACGTATAACAAAGGTTCATATGTCAGCGTAGTGAAAAAGAAAGAACTAGATGAAAAAGAGGTATACGAAATGTATTATGATTTTTCCGAACCGATTCACAAAATCGTGTCTCACCGAATTTTAGCAACCAACCGTGGCGAAAAAGAAGGCGTGTTAAAAGTGGCTCTCCAAGTAGAAGAAGAAGCTATTTTTACTTATTTGGAACGGCAATTAATCACAAGTGAAACGTCACCAGCAGCTATATTTGTGAGAACGGCTTACCAGGATAGTTATAAACGTTTTATTCAACCTGCCATCGAACGAGAAATTCGCAATGAATTGACAGAAAAGGCTGATGAACAAGCCATTGCCATCTTTGGAGAAAACTTGCGTAATCTCTTGTTGCAACCTCCTTTGAAAGGAAAAGTTGTTTTGGGATTTGATCCAGCTTATCGAACAGGATGTAAGCTGGCAGTCGTTGATGCAACAGGAAAAGTTTTAGCTATTGAAGTGATTTACCCACATAAACCAGCTCCACAAGCAAAACGTGAAGCAGCAGGATCTACTTTTGTTCAATTGATTAATCAATACCAAGTAGACATGGTTGCAATTGGCAATGGAACAGCCAGTCGTGAATCCGAGCAATTTGTTGCGGAACAGCTAAAATCAGCAGATCACAAAACCTATTATGCAATTGTCAATGAAGCAGGTGCATCTGTTTATTCAGCGAGTGATATCGCTCGAACAGAATTTCCAACTTTACAAGTCGAAGAAAGAAGTGCGATTTCAATTGCCAGACGATTACAAGATCCATTAGCTGAATTAGTTAAGATTGATCCAAAAGCGGTAGGCGTGGGTCAGTATCAGCATGATGTTTCGCAAAAGCGTTTAGCCGCTCAATTGGATTTTGTAGTAGAAACGGTCGTCAATCAGGTAGGAGTGGATGTCAACACAGCCAGTCCTCAATTGTTGCAGCATATTGCTGGATTAAATAAAACAACCGCTCAAAATATTGTCACCTACCGAGAAGAAAATGGCGCCTTTGAGACTCGTGCACAATTGAAGAAAGTGCCTCGCTTGGGCCCAAAAGCTTATGAGCAAGCCATCGGATTTTTGCGTGTGCCAGAGGGGAAAAACATTCTAGATAATACAGGCATTCATCCCGAAAGCTACAGTATCGCTAAAGAAATTTTGAAAACGCATGGTTTATCTGAAAAAGAGTTAGGACAAAAAGAAGCAGTAGAAACACTGAATCATTTATCCGCAACGCATTTAGCAAAGGAAATGGCAGTTGGCGAAGAAACGTTAGCTGATATTTTAGAAGGATTAACAAGACCGGGAAGAGATATGCGAGATGAAATGCCTGCACCACTTTTGCGTTCTGACGTATTGAGCATGGAGGATCTAAAACCAGGAATGGAATTGAAAGGAACGGTACGCAATGTGATTGACTTTGGTGCTTTTGTAGATATTGGTGTAAAACAAGATGGATTAGTGCATATTTCTAAATTAAGCAAAAAATTTGTCAAACATCCCACTGACGTTGTTTCTGTTGGCGATGTCGTGACAGTATGGATTGAAGAAGTCGATTCTAACAAAGGCAGAATCAGTTTGACTATGCTGTCTCCTTATGAGGATTAAAAGTGACACAAGAAGAATTGCAACAACTTGTTGAAGAAATTTCCTTAACTTGTTTTTCAATGCCATTTAAACACCAAGCAGTCTTCAATAAGCGTTTACGCTCCACTGGAGGGCGCTATCATTTGACCGATCATCATTTAGACTTCAATTTTAAAATGTTTCAAGAAGTAGATGAAGCAACCAGAGTGGGCATTATCAAGCATGAATTGTGCCACTACCATTTACACCTATTGAAGAAAGGGTACCGACACCAAGATGCAGATTTTAAAGCTCTTTTAAAAAAAACTGGGGGGCTTCGCTATGCCCCAGCAGTTTCTTCTCAAAAAATAAGCAAAATCGAATGGTATCAATGCCAGGAGTGTGAAACCAATATTTATCGTAAACGTAAAATTGACACGAAACGATATGTTTGCGGAAAATGCCGTGGTAAATTGAGTTGGCAAAAAACTGTAAAAAGTCCAAATAGGATAAATGAGTGATCAAAAGAATCGAAAAAACAAAAACCTAAAAAGGAGAGGATGCAATGAAGAATCAAGAGGATCAATTAAAGGATTGGAATTGTTTACTATCCTTTTTAGCTGAACCGAACGAGACAAGAATATCGGCACCATTAGTGATTCTAGCAGGGAATTGCTTGCCAATTCTAGCTGATAAAGCAGCGGCGCTTTATTTAAATGGACAAGTCGAGAAAATTTTTTTAGTAGGCGGTATTGGTCATGCGACCAAATTTCTTCGAAAAAATTTCGCCAATCAAGGCATTTTATTCAATGAAGAACAAAGTGAAAGTGAGATGTATTTCCACTATCTGACAAATAAATACCATATACTTGATGAAGTATTTATTTTAGAAACAAACTCGACGAACTCTGGGGAAAACGCACAAAATTCTTTAGAAATTCTTCGTTCAAAAGGCAAAATACCCGAATCAATTTTATTGATGAATGACCCAACCTTGCAACGACGAACAAAGGCAACTTTTGAAAAGGTCTGGCAAAAAGAAAAGGTGAATTGGATCAATTATGTGCCAGTTATTCCAAAAATCATTGAATTAAATCCTTGTTTGCGTTTTGTCCCCTCAGCACTAAATGAACAATGGCCAAAGGAATATTTTTACTCATTAGTTTTAGGGGAAATGATTCGCTTGAATGATGACGAACACGGCTATGGACCAAAAGGAAAGAATTACATGAATCATGTCGATATACCATCTAACGTCTGGGATGCTTATCAACGGATTTCTTCCACGACAAATGGAAGTTTCCTACGCACATAAAATAAGTAAAAAAAAGAATCAGTAGAAATAAAAAAAGATCTGTTGTTTTTTCATTACTTGAAACGATGACAAGCATCAGCTAACTCAAACATATTTGGTTGAAATTTTTCATCGTTTATACGATAATGGGGAACGTGTTGTAATAGTAAATAAATAATGGATGATATTTAAGAGAAGAGGATTCAAATGGAAAATCAAAGCAAATTGTATCATTTTGTTGGTATCAAAGGATCAGGTATGAGTTCCTTGGCACTTGTTTTACATGAACAAGGATTAAAAGTACAAGGATCAGACATTGAAAAATATTTTTTTACACAAAGAGATTTAGAAAAAGCAAATATTAAAATCTTGCCTTTTAACGCAGAAAATGTGCAACCAGGGATGACAGTGATTGCTGGAAATGCTTTTCCAGATACGCACGAAGAAATTCAAAGAGCAAAAGAATTGGGCTTAGAAGTTGTTCGTTACCATGATTTTATTGGCGATTTTATTCAAAACTATACAAGTATTGCTGTCACAGGATCCCATGGTAAAACAAGTACGACAGGTTTACTTTCACATATGTTGACAGGTATCCGTCCAACAAGTTATTTGATTGGTGACGGTACTGGACATGGCGATCCTCAAGCGGAATTTTTTGCTTTTGAAGCATGCGAATATCGTCGTCACTTTTTAGCGTATTCCCCTGATTATGTCATTATGACAAATATTGATTTTGACCATCCTGACTACTATACAAGTATTGATGATGTGTTTACTGCCTTTCAAACAATGGCACACCAAGTCAAAAAAGCCATTTTTGCTTATGGGGATGATGCTTATTTAAGAAAGTTACAAGCGGATGTGCCGATTTATTATTACGGATTATCGCCAGATGATGATATTCAAGCGCGAAATATTGAACGTACAACAACTGGGTCTGCTTTTGACGTATACCACAAAGATCAATTTGTTGGTCATTTCACCGTTCCAGCATTTGGCAAACACAATATTTTAAATTCATTAGGTGTGATTGCTGTTGCTTATTTTGAACATTTAGACCTTGAAGAAGTGGCAAAAGAAATGTTAACTTTCCCTGGTGTCAAACGCCGATTTAGTGAAAAAATTGTTGCTGATATGACGGTTGTTGATGATTATGCTCATCACCCAGCTGAAATCAAAGCAACGATTGATGGTGCTCGTCAAAAATATCCTGATAAAGAAATTATTGCAGTCTTCCAACCACATACCTTTACACGTACCATTGCTTTGATGGATGAGTTTGCTGAAGCTCTTGATTTAGCAGACAAAGTTTATTTATGTGATATCTTTAGTTCTGCACGTGAAGAACAAGGCGATGTCAAAATCGAAGACCTTGGAAACAAAATTAAAAAAGGTGGACAAGTCATCAGTGAAGAAAATGTTTCACCGTTGCTTGATTACCATGAAGCAGTCATTATTTTTATGGGTGCAGGAGATGTTCAAAAATTCGAACATGCATATGAAAAATTATTAAGTAACACAACCAAAAATGTTCTATAAACGTTTTATCCGTTTAGCAAAATGTTTTTGAGCGCAAATAAATCAAGTGATCTCTATTTTGTTAAAGTAAAAAATTAGCAGATAGAGATCATTTTTATACATAAATAAATATTTTTTCAATAAAAATATCTATTTTTATAAAAAAAGGATAAAATAACAAAATAAAATTTGGTATGTTTATTTTGTATTCCTTAAACTTTTTTCAATTGAGGGAATGGAACTTGCCTTTTTAAGGTGTTTTGGTACAATAAATAGTGATTAATATATAAACTGGAGGGTTACTAATTTGAACATAAGTAAACCACGTAAACTTGGAAAAACAATCAATGAACTAGAAGAAGGTGACTCGTTATCTCTAACAGAATCAATTGAAGATAATCAATTGCTATTGTATTTAGGGCTAACGAATGATGCCAACCCATTATATATCCAACATGATTTTGCAAAAAATACGGAATATCATCAACCAATCGTTCCTTCAGTCATGTTGATGGGGATTATAACAAGTGCCATTTCCAAACACTTACCTGGTCCTGGCTCCCATGTCGTTAATTTTTCCGTGAATTTTATTGAACCAGTTTTCCATTACGAAACATTGACTTTTCAGTTTGAGGTCATCAAAGTAGACAAAATGAAAAACGTAGTGACAATTTCTGTTGAAGCATCAAATGGCGAAGAAAGAAGAGTCTTAGATGCAGTAGTTCTGGTTCAACCGCCGTTAGAACTAAAAACAGAAAGCGTACTTGAAAGTGAAGGTGAATCATATGAATAATCAAGGAACAGTTACATCAGGAATCAATCAATTTTATGCAAAGGTTTATGGCTTTTTAGGTGGGGGATTGGCGATAAGTGCGGTGATTTCTTATCTGGCGTTGCAAGTTTATCCGCAACAAGTCTTTACATTTATCCGCAACTTTCCATTAGGATTTACAGGACTTTGGCTCATCGAATTGATCTTAGTTGTTGTTCTTGGAGTCAAAGCAGCAAAGAACCCAAGTTTAGCAATCGGTGGATTTATTGCTTACTCTATCTTAAATGGTTTAACATTAGCCGTTACTCTTGCTTGGTACGACATTGGTAGTATTACAAAAGCCTTTATCACAGCAACTGGCATGTTCTTAGGAATGTCATTAGTGGGTGTATTCACTAAAAAAGACTTGAGTGGCGTAGGTCGTGCAGGGATGGCTGCGTTGATCGGTGTGATTATCGCAATGATCCTGAATGTGTTTATCTTAAGAAGTAGTGCGGTAGAATTATTTATTTCACTTCTTCTTGTGGTAATCTTTGCTGGTATCACCGCCTATGATAACCAAAAAATCCGCACAGTTTATCTGCAATCAAATGGATCCGCTCATAGCGGAATTGCCGTTTTCTTGGCGTTACAACTTTATCTTGATTTCATCAACTTATTCTTAGCGTTCTTAAGAATTTTTGGTAGAAACAATTAAGTCGCATAATATGTATAATCGAAGCAACGTTTAAAGAGTGAAAAGTTCAAATGCTTTTCACTCTTTTTTTGTTTCATAAATATTGTTTTGCGTGTTTTTCTTTTCGCTTTCCTCCGTATTCTTTGTTAGAATGGATAAGAACTTTACAGTAAGGAGTTAAGCAAATGACAAAAAATAAATTATTACTTGTAGATGGAAATAGTGTGGCCTTTCGTGCATTTTTTGCTTTACACAATTCATTAGAGCGATTTAAAAATCGAAATGGATTGCATACAAATGCTATCTATGCGTTTAACACGATGTTTGAAAATGTCATGCAAAAAGAACAACCCACGCATGTGCTTGTTGCATTTGATGCAGGAAAAACGACTTTTCGAACAGAAATGTATGCCCAATACAAGGGAGGACGTTCCAAAACACCTGGAGAGTTTAAAGAGCAGATGCCTTATATTCGTGAATTATTAACAGGCTTAGGTGTAAAATATTACGAACTACCAAACTATGAAGCCGATGACATCATTGGGACATTAGCTGAAAAAGTTAATAAAGAAGAATTTGATGTGGTTGTTTTATCAGGCGATCGCGATTTGACTCAATTGGCAAGTAAAGAAGTCAAAGTCGACATTACTGTCAAAGGTGTCAGTGACATCGAAAGTTACACCCCTGAACATGTCGCTGAAAAATATGATGGATTAGAACCCAAGCAGATTATCGACATAAAAGGACTCGCAGGAGATGCATCAGATAATATTCCAGGCGTAACGAAAATCGGTGAAAAAACCGCCATCAAATTATTAAAAGAGTATGGGTCTGTTGAAGGAATTTATGAACACATTGATGAAATGAAGCAAAGCAAAATGAAAGAAAATTTAATCAATGATAAAGAGCAAGCATTCTTATCTAAAAAATTAGCTACGATCAATACAGATGCTCCGGTGGAAGTTTCCATTGAAGGGTTGAAGTATGAAGGAAAAAATCTAGAAAAATTAATCACTTTCTATAAAGAAATGGACTTCAAACAATTTCTTTCAAAATTGGATGTTGTTGAAGAAGAAGTAAAAATGGAAGATATCTTATTTGAAGTTGTCCATGAATTTCATGAGGACATGTTTACCACGGATATGGCTTTATACGTGGAAATGATGGGGGATAATTATCACACAGAAGATATCGTTGGTGTCGCTTGGGGCACAAACAAGAAAATTTATGTGACAAATGATTTAGGGATTTTTGAAAATGATGCATTTTACTCTTGGTTAGCTGACCCTAATCGATTAAAAAAAGTGTATGATGCGAAACGGACCTATGTTGCATTGAACCGTTATACGACAAAAACCAAAGGAATCGACTTTGATGTATTACTTGGCGCATACTTACTGGATACAAATGAGAAAAGCACAGATATTGAAGGAATTGCTGCGCATTACGGCTATCATGAAGTCCATTCAGATGAAGTGGTTTATGGAAAAGGTGCGAAAAAAGGTTTGCCGGCAGACGAAGAAGCTTTCTTTGCTCATCTTGCGAGAAAAGTAGCCGCTATTAATGTTTTGACCCCACAATTAAGCAAAGAGTTAGAAGAAAAAAATCAAATGGAACTTTTCCGGCAAATGGAATTACCACTTTCCATCATCCTTGCTGAAATGGAAATCACCGGAATCAAAGTCGATGCTTCACGTTTACAAGAAATGAAAATTGAATTTTCTGAACGTCTAAAAGAAATCGAGCAAATTATTTATAAAGAAGCAGGAGAAACCTTTAATTTAAATTCACCAAAACAGCTAGGGGTCATTTTATTCGAAAAAATGGGTCTACCAGTAATTAAAAAAACAAAAACGGGGTATTCAACTGCCGTGGATGTCTTAGAACAGCTAAGAGAACAAGCACCCATTGTGGATGATATTCTCACTTATCGTCAAATTGCGAAAATTCAGTCGACATATGTTGAAGGATTGCTGAAAGTGATTCAATCAGATGGGAAAGTCCATACGAGATATATTCAAACCTTAACACAAACTGGACGCTTAAGTTCCGTTGACCCAAACTTACAAAACATTCCGATTCGATTGGACGAAGGGCGAAAAATCCGCCAAGCGTTTGTTCCAAGAGAAAAAGATTGGCTCATTTATTCTTCTGACTACTCTCAAATTGAATTACGTGTACTTGCTCATATTTCGAATGATGAGCATCTAAAAGCCGCCTTTCTTGAAGGGCAAGACATCCATGCAAGTACGGCCATGCGAGTTTTTGGTATTGAGAAGGCGGAAGATGTGACACCAAATATGCGTCGCCAAGCGAAAGCTGTTAATTTTGGAATTGTTTATGGTATCTCTGATTACGGCTTGTCACAAAATCTAGGAATCACAAGAAAAGCAGCTCAACAATATATTGATACCTATTTTGAAAAATATCCAGGTGTAAAGGAATATATGGAGCGAATTGTTCGGCAAGCTAAAGATCAAGGATTTGTTGAAACTCTTTATCATCGTCGTCGTTACTTACCAGATATCAATTCTAGAAACTATAATATCCGTTCGTTTGCAGAAAGAACAGCCATCAATACACCAATTCAAGGAAGTGCAGCAGACATTCTCAAGATTGCGATGATTGAATTAAATAAACGTTTAAAAGAAGAAAAGCTTGAAGCGACGATGCTCTTACAAGTACACGATGAGTTAGTCTTTGAAGTGCCTGAAAAAGAGTTAGAAACATTGGATAAGTTAGTCAGTGAAGTCATGGAAAATGCAGTTTCCTTACATGTACCATTGATTACTGATAGCAGTTGGGGAAAAACATGGTATGAAGCAAAATAATAAAACAGCACAGTTAGTGAATCAGAACAAATAAAACGAAGGTGAAAAAATGCCAGAACTACCAGAAGTCGAAACAGTTCGTAAAGGACTAACACGTTTAGTGACAGGAAAAAAAATCAAAAAAATGCAAGTCTTATGGCCAAAAATTGTGGAGCAACCAGAAGCCCCGATTTTTGAAGCTTCATTAATAGGAGAAGAAATTGAATCCATTGACCGCAGAGGGAAATTTTTAATCTTTCACTTAAGCCATTATGAGCTGATATCCCATTTGAGAATGGAAGGAAAATATCAGTTTGTTGAAAAAAATGAGCTCATTGATAAACATACTCATATCATTTTTTTCTTTGAAGATGGAAGCCAGCTTCGCTATCATGATGTACGAAAATTTGGTCGCATGACCTTGGTTGAAAAAGGGGCAAGTGCTACTTATAAAGGAATCATGAAATTAGGACCAGAACCATTACCGGATCAATTTTTATTAGACGGATTTAGTCTAGGATTACAAAAGTCACATAAAGCAATCAAACCATTGCTGTTGGAACAAAAATTAGTCACGGGTTTAGGAAATATCTATGTAGATGAAGCTTTGTGGGAAGCCAAAATTCACCCTGAACAACCTGCGAATACGCTAAAATCAAAAGAAATTGAGTTGTTAAGAAAATCAATTATTGATGTCTTATCACGAGCAATCGAAGCAGGAGGAACAACTATCAGAAGTTACTTGAATGCATTAGGTGAATCAGGGAACTTTCAAGTGGCTTTACATGTTTATGGACAAACAGGAAAACCATGTATTCGTTGTCATACGCCAATCGTTAAAACCAAAGTAGCGCAAAGGGGGACGCACTATTGTCCAAATTGCCAAAAACTAAGAATCAAAAAGTAGGTTATGTGCTAGGTTTAACCGGAGGAATTGCAACTGGGAAAAGTACCGCAGCTGCCGTATTTCTTAAGCATGGCATACCAGTGATTGATGGAGATATTATTGCAAGAGAGGTAGTTGAACCCAATACGCAAGGACTAAGAAGCTTAGTTCAAGAGTTTGGGGAAGCGATCCTTAAAAAAGATGGGACACTTGACCGAGGTGCGTTAGCGAAGATTGTTTTTTATTCAGATAGACGGCGAAAAAAACTTGACCAACTACTAGACCCATTTATCCGTCATGCGATCAAAGAGCAAATTAGGGAGAAAAAAGCAAACTATCCATTAGTCGTTGTAGACATCCCTTTGCTATTTGAAGGACATTATGAAGAGGAAGTGGACGCTGTAGCAGTTGTCTATCTTCCTGAAGACCTCCAATTACAACGGTTAATGAAAAGAAACCAGTTGTCCTACGAAGAAGCTACCCAAAGAATCCAAAGTCAGTTATCAATTGAAGAGAAAAAAGAACGGGCAGATATCATTTTTGATAATCGTGGAAGTAAAGAAGAACTGACGCAGCAAATCGAAAATTGGTTAGCAGATTTTCGTTTGTAAGTGAAAGCACTCACCTCATATGGATAATAAAGCGAATGAATTGGGAACGTTCATTAAACGATTTCTTTGAGTATATTCAGATATTTTGCTATGCTGAATATAAAGAAAAGAGGGGAATTGTTATGGGGACTTTTAAAAATCAAAAAGATAAAATCGTAGGTTCAGCAAAAGAAAAAATTGGTGAAATGTTGAATAAAGATGAATTGATTGATGAAGGACGTGCACAATCAGAAGTTGCAAAAGAAAATGATGAACGCTACCAAGCAAGAATCAATGAACTAGAAGACCAACAGGCAGAAAAAGAAGCCAAAGAACAAGACCTGACGCAAGAACGCCACAAAGAAGATCCTACGCATAAAAAAACGCCACTTCCAGAAGCAGATCATATTCCTGAACAACAAAAAATTGATGAGCAACGGATGAAGCATTATACAGGAATCGAAGAAAAACTTTAAGCAATCTAATGCTTTAAAAGTGGCACGAAGTAACCGTAAGAAACTAGACATTTAGCTGGTTTCTTACGGTTACTTTTTCTTTGTTTGTCAATTATTACATTTTTTGTTCTCATTTCTTACCTCATGTTTAAAAAGTCAAGCGCTATTTTTTGATATTTAAGACAAATTAGGTAAACATATAGAAAAAAATGTTTTTCTACAGGGGAATTTTACATAGCAGAGTCGCATGAAGGAATTGTTTCATGTTATAATACAACTAGTTGCAGATGGAAATATTTTTTATGAAAATAAGCGACAATGAGAAAAGAATACCTTTTGCGTAACTATTAGTGTATATCATTTATCAATAAAAATTGAATAGAATAAATAACTATTGAGTTTATTTAAGATATGTAACAAATATTTGATTTTAAGAAGTAAATTACTCCTATGAAGAGGTGAAAAAAATGAGATGTCCGAGATGTCAACACAATAATTCTCGTGTAATCGATAGTCGTCAAGCCGATGATGGACGGGCGATAAGAAGAAGAAGAGAATGTGAGAACTGCTCTTTTCGCTTTACTACATTTGAAAGAATTGAAGCAACGCCTTTACTAGTCATCAAAAAAAATGGAGAGCGAGAAGAATTTAATCGCGACAAAATTTTAAGGGGATTGATTCGTTCTGCGGAAAAAAGACCGGTTGCTATGGAACAAATGGAACAAATCGTTAACCATGTCGAAAATCGGGTGAGAAGTCTTGGCGAAAACGAAGTATCGACGACTTTGATTGGGGAATACGTCATGGAGGATTTAGTCAACCTGGATGAAATTGCCTACATTCGTTTTGCTAGTGTTTACCGTCAATTTAAAGATATGTCTGTTTTCTTAAAAGAATTGCAAGATATTGTGGATAAAGCCAAAGAAAATAATAAAGAATAAATTAAAAAAAACAAAATGAAGTAAAAGGAGGCCAATTTCCTTGGACAATGCATGGAAAGAGCTTCAACCTAAGAATATCTACCAAGGAAGAAAAAGCTATCCTCTTAAGGAAGATGGGAAAACGTCTTTACTGTACCTATACCAACCTTTAATCGGTAGCGAAGCCTTAAGCCTGTATTTTACTCTTCTATCAGAAATTCCTTTACAACATGGAGAAGGAACGGAAGGATTACATGCTGATCTTTTAAGTAGCTTGAATTGCGGATTGCCACAATTTTATGAAGCACGTAAAAAATTAGAAGGAATCGGGCTATTAGATGTTTTTTACAAAGAAGACCCTAGCTTAGGTTCTTGTTTTATCTATGAACTATTAGAGCCTATGGAACCTTTTGCTTTTTTCAAAGATCATGTGCTTGCTTTTTTGTTATTGGAAAAAGTAGGGCAAAGAAGATTTGATCAGTTGATCCAATTATTTCAACCCAAACAGTTTTCAACAAATGGTTATCAAAAAATGACTAAAAAGTTTTTGGATGTTTATCGCTTTAGTGAAGAGACATATGCGGCTGATCAAGAAAAAATTGAACAAATGCAGGATTCGTTTACTCAACCAAGCGTGAAGTCAGTCCTAAATAAAGAGGAACAAGCTTCTTTAGATTGGCACTTTTTAACTGATTGGCTCACAAAAAAACATATTCCAACGATAGATCCTGCATTGAAAGAACAATTAACCATGTATCATCTTCTTTATGGTTTTGATGAATTAACTCTAGGGGAATGGGTTGTTCAGGCTTATGACTTTTCTGCTCAAGAAGTCTCCTTAAAAGAACTTCAACGTTTGATTTTAACCAAACAACAGTATAAGAAAACTAGTCAGCCAGAAAATGTAGCAACCACGGTTAAGAGCGAAACAAAAGCGCCTGTACCAACTTTGACAAATGCAGCTCTACAATTAATAACAGAAGCCAAGAGTATTCCACCTATGAAATATTTAGAGGCACTAAAACAAGAAAAAGGTGGTTATGTTTCGAAACAAGAGACTTGGTTACTCCAAGAGTTGGTTTCACGATCAGGTCTTTCAAATAGCGTGATCAATGTCTTGATTAACTATGTTCTTGTCATCAAAGGTCACTCAAGTTTGACAGCCAATTATGTAAATACGATTGCCAATGAATGGGCTCAAAAGAAAGTATCAACACCAGAAGAGGCCGTGGAACATATACGTAAAATCAGCAGTAAAGCAACTCAAACAGCTAATAAACCAAAACAAACGTATGCTACTAATCGCCGTAACGTTCGCCGAGAAAAACTGCCAGATTGGGTCAATCAACCAAAAGAAGAGAAAAAGATCAGTAGTGAGAAAAAAGAAGAGATTGAAAGACGTTTCAAAGAATATTTCGCTAAAAAGGAGGGAGATAGCTAATGGAAGATGTCGGAAAAGAATTAAAGCGAATCATCAGCAAACGAAATTATCAACAAAAATTTGCTGAAATGATTGAAGAAGTCTTAAATGATTCGGATGTACAGGCTTTTTTAACGGCTCACAAAGAAGCCTTGACACAAGAAGACATTGAGAAAAGTTATGCAAAATTATATGAATTTGTCCAAGAAAAACGAAAATTTGAGCAAAACGATCCGACGATGATCGCTCCCGGCTATGAGCCCAAATTAACATTGAACTTTCATTATGTAGATGTCACATACGTGCCTACAGAAGCTTTGTTAGCGAAGAAAAGGCAAGAAGAAATTCGAAATCGAATTAAAGCCGTGGATATGCCAAAAGATATTCAAGAAGCTTCATTTGAGAACTTTGAGCGAAGCGATGGACGTAGCTATGCAAGCTTTGAGGCACTAAATTTTGTTGAACAGTACAGTGCGGATCCAAAAGGTTATCACAAAGGTCTTTATTTAGTAGGTAGCTTTGGTATCGGTAAAACCTACCTTTTAGGAGCAACGGCACGAGAATTAGCGGTTAAAGGCTATACGACAACTTTAGTACACTTTCCCACATTTGCTGTGGAGATGAAACAAGCGATCGGCAAAGACCAAGTAGCAGAAAAGTTAGATGCAGTGAAACGTTCACCTATTTTAATGATGGATGACATTGGTGCGGATGCCATGAGCAGTTGGATCAGAGATGAAGTCTTCGGTGTCATATTACAGTACCGAATGCAAGAACAGTTACCGACATTTTTCTCATCGAATTTTACGATGAATGAACTTGAACAACATTTATCTGTAACTCAACGTGGGGATGAAGAACCATTAAAAGCCAAACGAATCATGGAACGAATCCGTTATTTGACCAAAGAGATTGAAATGACCGGACGTAATCGAAGAAACGGATAAAAGTCGAAAACTATTTAAGGAGATTACTATGAAACTTGTGATACTAAGTTTGTTCTTTCCGTTGTTTCTGTTATTTTGTTTTATGTACAGCAACAATAATCTGTCTCATGAAGGCAGAGAATCAACTGAACAGACTGAACAAATCGGACAAACCTTAGTGCATCAACCATTCGTAGTAATCGGAACGATCGAAACAATCAGTGACTTGGAAGAAGAAGGTCGTTATGTTGGAATTGTACAAGCGACAGCTAAGGACCACCCTTTTTCATCAATTTTTACCATCAAAATACCAAAAGAGAAATTTCAAGGTAAGATAAAAAAATTAAAAAGAGGCGATCGAATAAAATTTATCTTTTCGTCTGATCGCATCATAGCAACAAAAAAAATGCCGCCGCAAATTTCCAATGATCAATTATCGAAAGTGATAAAAATCGATTGACTATAAAAAGAATGATGGGGTGTTAACCATTTAGTAAATGGTGAAAAAAACCGATCATCAATAGAATCAATATAAATATTATCTGGAGGACAAAGGGATGAAAGTGATTTTTTCTTGTTTGCTTGCGACGGGATTACTGTTTTTACTGACAGGCTGTGGTAGTAAAGATGAAAGTTTAGAATCAATTGATTCAATCAGTGCGGAAACGCCTGCAAAAATAAGTCATTCTTCAACAGAGGAGCAAAGCGTTTTTCAAGGTGATATTGAAAGTATCACTGAGTCAGATGAAACAACAATTCAAATCAAAGTAGTGAATGTAAAAGAAATAGAAGATCCAGAAAATATTGGCACTTCCTTTTCAAACGATGGAGTGACATTAAACGCCTCTAATGAGTAATTAGAAGGCGGAAAAGAAGCTTTTCAAAAAGGCGATCAAGTTGAATTTATTTTAACAGAAAAACCAATGATGACGATGTCTATTCCACCACAAATTCCTGGTCATTCAATTATTAAAATCTCAGTGATTGAATAAAGAAAGATAAAATAGAAATAAAATCAAGGAGATTTGATGTTTTTATTTTTCAAGTCTCCTTAATTTATGCTGAAAATGCTATAATGACGTGAAAAGGAGTGACAGTATGAACCACTTAGACTTATCAAAACGTTTAGCAGCAGTAGGTGAATTTGTTCCTAAAGGTGCTTTTTTAGCAGATATTGGCTCTGATCATGCGTATTTACCAGTTGCATTGATGTTAAAAGGAAAAATTGAATTTGCAGTAGCTGGTGAAGTGGTGAAAGGTCCTTATGATTCGGCGAAAAAACAAGTGCAAAAAAATGGGTTGAAAGAACGTATTATTGTTCGCCTAGCAAATGGTTTAGATGCCATAGAAGCAACGGATCAAATCACGACTATTACAATTGCTGGGATGGGCGGTTCGTTGATTCGCGATATTTTAGAAGCAGGAACTCAAAACAAGCGTTTAACTGGAAATGAACGTTTGATTTTGCAACCGAATATTGGGGAGCAAACGCTACGCATATGGTTGCAAGAAAATCAGTATGAAATCATTGCTGAGCAGATTTTAGAAGAAAATAAGAAAATATATGAAATTATTGTCGCAGAAAAGACGAAAAAAATGCGTATGTATAATGAGAAAGAGATCATGTTTGGTCCTATTTTATTACAAGAAAAGACAGAAATTTTTAAAAGCAAATGGCAAAGAGAATTGAAACAACGAAAGCGCATTGTAAACCAATTATCAAAAGCCACAAATCAACAGGAAAGAATGGAAATAATTAAACAAGAGATCCAATGGATAGAGGAGGCGTTGAACGAGTGGCAATAAACGGTAAAGTTTTTATTCAAAAATTTGAAGAATATTGTCCCCAATGGCTCGCAGAAGCGAATGATCCAGTCGGGTTACATATTGGGACACTGAATAGACCAATCCAACGCGTGATGATGACCTTAGATGTGCGTCCGGAAGTAGTTCAAGAAGCTATTGAAAAAAAGATTGACTTACTGATTGCAAAACATCCGCCAATCTTTCGACCAGTCAAACGTTTAACAACGGATAATCCACAAGAAAAAATGTATGCAGACCTATTAAAGCATGAGATTGCGGTCTATGCAGCCCATACCAATATGGATATTATTGAAGATGGCTTAAATGACTGGTTTTGTGAAAAATTGGGAATCAAAGTAGAAAATTATTTGCTAAAAACACATGAACGTCATTATAAAAAACTAGCTGTCTATGTACCAGTCCAAGATGCTGAAAAACTACGTGACGCTTTAGCCAAAGCTGGAGCCGGTAAACAAGGAAACCACGATCGTACAAGCTTTACAACGATTGGCGAAGGCCGTTTCCGCCCGAATGAAGAAGCTGATCCTAGCATTGGAAAGAAGGGACAACTTGAAAAAGTAACGGAAGCAAAAGTAGAAGTCATCTTCCCAGAAAATCTTGAAAATGACGTATTGGAAGCGATGTATCACGTGCATCCTTATGAAGAAGTAGCTTTTGATTTGTTTTCTATCAATGAACCAGTAGAAACATGGGGAATTGGTAGAATAGGCGAATTGTCAGATGCAATTCCGTTAGAAACATTTATAGAAAGTGTAAAAGAAGCGTTTCAGTTAGAAGGACTTCGAGTGGTCCGTCCTAATTTTGATGATATTATGGTGAAACGAATAGCGATTTGTGGGGGAAGTGGTGAAAAATTTTATCCACACGCCTTGTCCCAACATGCAGATGTCTATATTACTGGCGATATTTATTATCATACAGCACAAGACATGCAAAGTGCAGGATTAACTGCCATTGATCCGGGACATTACATCGAAGCGTTATGTAAAGAAAAGTTTGTCGAAAAATTTGAGGAATGGAAGTTAGAAGAAAATTGGTCAATCGATTTCTTTGTTTCTGAAACGGATACTAACCCATTTCAATTTAAATAAAAAGGAGAGCTGCTTATGTACGAAAATCTTTTACCACGTTTTTTACGTTATGTTAAAACAGAAACACGCTCTGATGGAACGAGCAAAACAACCCCATCTACTCAAACACAGGTTGCTTTTGCACAAGTATTGAAAAAAGAGTTAGAAGAATTAGGACTATCTGATGTTTTTTACAATGAAGAAAATGGATTTGTCATGGGAACATTGCCAAGTAATACGGATAAAAAAGTCCGTTCAATTGGTTTTATTGCTCATATGGATACTGCGGACTTTAACGCTGTGGATGTGAATCCTCAAATCATTGAAAACTACGATGGTGAATCAACCATTGTTTTGGATAGTGAAGAAAAATATACATTGAACACCAAAGATTTTCCTAATTTAAAAAATTATGGTGGTCATACACTGATTACCACAGACGGAAGTACATTGCTAGGTGCAGATGACAAAGCTGGAATTGCCGAAATCATGACAGCAATGGAAATTTTGATTAAAAATCCAAACATCCCTCATGGAGAAATCAAAGTAGCTTTTGGTCCTGATGAAGAAATTGGTGTTGGAGCCGATAAATTTGACGTGGATCAATTTAATGTGGACTTTGCATACACCATTGATGGCGGACCATTAGGAGAATTACAATACGAAACCTTTAGCGCCGCCCAAGCAAATATTTCTATTCAAGGTAAAAACGTTCATCCAGGAACAGCCAAAGATACAATGGTTAATGCCTTGCAATTAGCCATTGATTTTCATAATGAGCTACCAGTAGATGAAGTGCCAGAAAAAACAGAAGGATATGAAGGCTTTTTCCATTTAATGGCATTGAACGGTAATACCGAAGAAGCAACAATGAGTTATATCATAAGAGATCACAATCGTGAAAAATTTGAAGCACGTAAAGCGAAGATTCTAGACATCCAAGAAAAACTAAATAGTCGTTTCGATCAAATCCGTGTAAAAGTAGAGATGTACGATCAATATTATAATATGCGTGAGATTATCGAAAAAGATATGAGTATTGTCGAATTAGCAAAACAAGCAATGATTGATTTGAACATCGAACCCGTGATCGAACCAGTCCGTGGCGGAACAGATGGGTCAAAAATTTCTTATCTAGGTATTCCTACACCTAATTTATTTGCAGGTGGTGAAAATATGCACGGACGATTTGAGTTTGTTTCTCTTCAAGTGATGGAAAAGGCAACAGATGTGATTGTAAAAATTGCAGAATTGAATACAAACGTTTAAAATCAAATAGAAAGAAGAATCGAGCCACACGAAGTTTCGAGTGATTTGTTTTTCTAAATGGGGGGGAGACGAAGCCGTTAATGGAGCGTTTAACCCCCTTTGTTTTTGTAGGAAAGAGGAGGAAAAGGAATGGAAAAATTGCTAGTTTTTTATAATGAAAGTTCAGGACAAGATGAAGGTGAAAAATTAGCAAACTGGTTTCAAGACTATACCAAAAAGAAACGACCAGAACTGAAAGTTTACCTGACAAAAACAGGTCCTTCAGTCAAACATGCGACTTTAGTCAAAAAAGCGGAAGAACATCAGGTAGATACTCTAATCATTATCGGTGGAGACGGCACCATTCACCATATTGTTCAAGCCTTTCAAGAAAAACTTGATCATTACCAAGTCGGATTGTTACCAGGAGGAACAGTGAATAATCTAGCACGTGTACTTGGCATTCCCTTAGATAAAGAAGAAGCAGCGAAAATCATCTTGGATGGTCAAATACGTAAAATCGATTATGGAAAAGTCAATGATGAAGTAATTATTTCTACGTTAACTATCGGAATATTAGCAGATACAGCTGTTTGGATTAGTCAGAAAGAAAAGCAAAGATATGGTTCTTGGATTTTTATTAAACGATTTGTGCATTTATTATTGAAAAAGAAAAAATATCATTTAGATATAAAAACGGAGAAAGAACATTGGAAAGGAAAAACGCAATTATTAACGGTTACGATGTCAAATTCTGTGGGCGGGTATACGAATTTTGATGACTCTGCTTCTCCAGATGATGGCATGTTTCATGTAACGATCATACCTTCTTTAGACATTTTTCGCTTTGTTTTCTATCTTCCTCGAATCATTAAAGGAAAAATTTATTCCGTACCAGGGATTAACTATTTGACTGCCAGCCAAATAAACATCCAAGCACGTGAAAAAAATGTGGGTACACGTACAGATGGTGATGCGACCGATGATTTACCAATCGAATTAGTTGTAGTTCCCAAAGGCCTAGCTGTATTTGCACCTCAAGAAAAAGAATAAATGTCTGGAATTTGGAGGAAATAGCTATGGATGTATTCATACACAATCCCTTATGGTTTTATCTTGTTTTGGTAAATATCTATTTGTTTTGTTTAATGGGATACGACAAATATCAAGCAAAAAGAGGAAAGTGGCGTGTACCTGAAAGTAACTTGATCTTTGTTAGCTTATTAGGTGGTGGGATTGGTGGATTGATCTCACGTGAAGTCTTTCGTCATAAAACGAGAAAAAAGAAATTTACAATTGGATTTGCAGCAGGAGTAGTTGTTGATTTGATTTTAATTTATTTTTTTCATTAAGGAGTAAACCATGTCAACAAAAGGAGCAAAATTAAAAATAGGGTTGAATTTGATTTTATTAATTGGGATATTTGCTATTATTTATTATTTAATCAATCAATCTTTTGCTGAAATCTTTGCTGAAATTTTATCAACGAGTCTGATTGTTCTTTTTATAGCCCTTCTTTTAGGAACCATCTATCAAATAGTAGAGGGACGTTCAATTAAAGAAATTGTTACCCCCTTTGCTCCACATTTTTCAACTTTTGATGGATTTTGGACATCTAGTTATGTTGCATTTTATCGAATCGTATCTTTTGGGACGGGCACGTTAATTTCAGAAATCTATTTTTATAATAAAAAAGGAATGAAGTACTCTCAAGGAGCAGGTGTCACTGCTTTACACATGATCATGTACAAATTAGCTGTGATCACTTATGCAGTCATTGGATTAATCATCCAATTTTCATTATTTTATTCAAAAGGACCAGCTATGATTTGGTTCATTATTGCAGGAATTATTTTAACTGGTGTGATTATTGTCTTTTTATTGACGATCTCAATGAGTCTTCGTTTACAAATTTTATTTGTTCGACTTTCCAATCGATTATTTAAAAGTGAACGTTTGAGAAAATGGGTAGATACATGCAATGTGCAAATTTATTCTTTGAGAGAAACTGTTCAAACAATTCTTAAAGATCGAACCGCATTATGGCGTATTTATTTTTGGAATATGTTTAAACTTCTATTTTGGTATATTATGCCTTACCTTTTTTTAGTAGAGAATCATCCTAAAATTGATTTCTTATTGACCTTTTCCTTTATCAGTTTTGCTGTGGTTTTGTCGGGTGTGATTCCAACCCCAGCAGGAATCGGCTCATTTGAATTTGTCTATCTATTATTATTTAAGCCACTTGTGGGTACGGTAGATGCGGTTTCCTCTTTATTGCTTTATCGATTCAGTTCATTTATTTTGCCCTTTATTTATGGATTCTTTTATGTACTGGCTGATCGAAGAAAGGTCATTAAACAAGAGATCAGAGACGTGAAAAAAAGATCAACCAATGATTCAAGATAAAACAAGAAAAAACACGACAAATTTTGGAGATTGAAGCGACCCCAAAAGTTAGACCAAAAATCTAATTTTTGGGCGTCACTACAATTTCATCCATTTTGTGGTGTTTTTTTATAGTAGTGAAAGTTATCTTTTGACCAAAACTGACCAAAGAGTTATAATAAGGGTCGAAATGAATATTTACCTAAGCATTCTCTAATTAGGAGGTATATGAAATGAATATTGAAAAAATGACAACTACGCTCCAAGAAGCGATTGCCGAAGCACAACAAATTGCTGTGACAAGACAGCATCAAGAAATTGATATTGCCCATTTATGGAAGATTTTTTTACAGCCAAATCATTTTGGAAGAAATCTTTACACTGATGCTGGAATAGATGTAGAGGCTTTTGAAAAAGAAGTCGACCGTGTATTAGATGAATATCCATCTGTATCAGGAGGCAATGTTCAATATGGTCAAAACTTAAGTCAAAATTTATTTAACTTATTAAATGAAGCAGATCAACTACGGGAAAGTTTCCAAGATGAATTTCTTTCTACTGAAATTGTGATCTTGGCGTTGATGAAATTAAAACATTACCCATTAACGGTTTATTTAACCAAAAATGGTTTATCTGAAAAAGAATTACGTAAAAATATTGAAGACATGAGGGGAGGAGAAAAAGTGACATCTAAAAATCAAGAAGAGCAATATAAAGCGCTAGAAAAATATGGCGTCGATCTTGTGCAGCAAGTGAGAAGCGGTAAAATGGATCCAATCATTGGACGAGATGAAGAAATTCGAGATGTGATTCGGATTCTTTCTCGTAAAACGAAAAATAACCCAGTACTCATCGGGGAACCTGGTGTAGGAAAAACAGCGATTGTTGAAGGCTTAGCTCAACGAATCGTACGAAAAGATGTTCCTGAAAACTTAAAAGATAAAACAATTTTTTCTTTAGATATGGGAGCATTAATCGCTGGTGCAAAATTCCGTGGAGAGTTTGAAGAACGGTTGAAAGCTGTTTTAAAAGAAGTGAAAAAAAGTGATGGACGGATCATCTTATTTATTGATGAGATCCATAATATCGTTGGCGCAGGTAAAACTGAGGGTAGCATGGATGCAGGGAACTTATTAAAACCAATGCTTGCTCGTGGTGAATTGCATTTGATAGGAGCTACGACGCTGGATGAATATCGACAATATATGGAAAAAGACAAAGCACTAGAACGTCGTTTCCAAAAAGTACTAGTGAAAGAACCAACTGTTGAAGATACAATCAGCATTTTGCGTGGGCTAAAAGAGCGCTTTGAGATCCATCATGGTGTGAATATTCATGATAATGCATTAGTTGCGGCTGCAACATTGTCTGATCGATACATTACCGACCGCTTTTTACCCGATAAAGCCATTGATTTAATTGATGAAGCAAGTGCGACGATACGGGTGGAAATGAATTCTATGCCAACTGAATTAGACCAAGTGACACGTCGGTTGATGCAATTAGAAATTGAAGAAGCGGCTTTGAAAAAAGAATCTGATGATGCAAGTAAAAAGCGTTTAAGAAGTTTACAAGAAGAACTAGCAGACCTTCGTGAAGAAGTTAATGCTATGAAGATGCAATGGGAAACAGAAAAAGAAGAAGTAAATACTGTTTCTTCTAAACGTGCAGAAATTGATAAAGCCAAACATGAACTAGAGGATGCTGAAAATAACTATGATCTAGAAAGAGCTGCTGTGTTGCGACATGGTACGATTCCTCAATTAGAAAAAGAACTTCAAGAACTAGAAGCAAAAGCTAAAGAGAGCGAGATTAAAATGGTGCAAGAGTCAGTCACTGAAAATGAAATTGCACAAGTTGTCGGAAGACTGACAGGTATTCCAGTGACGAAACTAGTGGAAGGTGAGCGTGAAAAATTAATCAAGCTTAATGAAACCTTGCATAAACGTGTGATTGGTCAAGACGAAGCAGTGGATGCTGTCAGTGATGCTGTCATCCGTTCGCGCGCAGGATTGCAAGATCCAAATCGCCCATTAGGATCTTTCCTTTTCTTAGGACCAACAGGTGTGGGGAAAACAGAGTTAGCCAAAGCTCTAGCGGAAAACTTATTTGACTCTGAAGATCATATGGTCAGAATTGATATGAGTGAATATATGGAAAAACATGCGGTGTCTCGCTTAGTTGGAGCGCCTCCTGGTTACGTGGGTTATGAAGAAGGCGGGCAATTGACGGAAGCGGTGCGTCGCAACCCTTATACAATTGTTTTACTTGATGAAATTGAAAAAGCTCATCCAGATGTCTTTAATATTCTATTACAAGTCTTAGATGATGGCCGTTTGACGGATTCTAAAGGCCGTGTTGTTGATTTCAAAAATACTGTGCTGATTATGACCAGCAATATTGGATCTCAATTATTACTTGAAGGTGTTTCAGCTGATGGAACAATTCCAGAGGATGTGGAAGAACAAGTAAGAACGATTCTTCGTGGTCACTTTAAACCAGAATTTTTAAATCGAATTGATGATACAATCTTATTCACACCGTTAAGCCTTGAAAACGTGAAGGGAATCGTGGATAAGATGGTTATTCAACTAGCTAAACGACTTGAACATCAAGAAATTATCTTGACTATTAGTGACGAAGCGAAAACTTGGATCGCAGAAAATGCCTATGAGCCTGCGTATGGTGCGCGTCCATTGAAACGTTTCCTTACTAAAGAAGTTGAAACACCATTGGCTAAAGAAATTGTAGCTGGACATGTTTTACCAAAATCAAAAGTGACAATCACCTTACTAGATGGAAATCTTCAATTTAAAACGGAAGAACTAAAAGAAACAGAATAAATCAAAAAGAACCGAGGGATAATCTCGGTTCTTTTTTTGTACTGATCGAATCAACTATTCACTTTAATATTTTTAGTCGGTAATTTTCAAAATACTCTTTATTGTTTCTTCCTTGAACCCAAGCAAAAATGCCCATGATCAATGCACCAATTGTATTTGTAAATAAATCACCCATCGTGTCCATTAAAGCCGCACGACCTACAAATAACGTGCCGTCAGAAGCAGCAAAACGTTGAAGATTCATTCCTAAAAATTGATCACAGAGAAATTCCCAAAATTCCCAAAAGACGCCACATACGCCAGCAAAAGCAAAACCGAAAAGTAAAAATAGCCAAGGATTTGTTTTAGAAATCGGTGCATCTTTCATTAATAGGCCAATCAAACCATAACCTAATGCCGTCAAAACCATCGGACTAACCGCATGTAAAATTTTATCCCAAAAAGAGATAATGCTAATTAAGTGCATGCCAGTTCCTAGAAATACAGAAATAAATAAGAAAAACCAATAAAATAGAACAATGGCATCTGGCACATATATTCTAGCTATTTTTCTCACGATTTGGGGAAGAAAAATCAATAAAATTCCAGCTAGTGATTCAATGATAAAGGTGATCCCTTGAGTAGTTGAATATTTTTGTACGGTAAATTCATAAATATTATAGCAAACGACGAAAGCACCAAATATTAATAGTGCCGTCTGAATTTTTTTCATTGTTTTATTCACGGAACAGGCCCCCATCTAAATAAGTTTTTATTTTATGGAATAATGCTTTTTCACTCGAAACAATCATCCCATTTAATTTAATCAAACCAATCGTGTAAAGATTGATATAATGAAATTGGTTTTCTGCAACTTCTTGTAAAGCATCAATTTTTTTAGGATGAGTACCACCTTGTTGCCGACTATCTGTATAAAGACCAATAATAGGGATTCCTTTTGCATACGCCACACCAATTTCTGAGGCTACGCCTGGATCAATTGTTCCCCCATCTAACAAAGCAATCATTAACTCACTTTCACATACTTTCTGCGTGTCAGCTAAAGCAATCATTTTACTATCAGCATAAGCAGTTTTATCATTGATTGCTTCGTTTTCTTGTGGCAAGTATATGTCTATATCCTCTGACAGTGTTCTAATTTCTTTCACAAGCATTGCATTATATAATAAATCACTTTTGGCAAAAAGTGGGGCAGCAAAATAAATTTTCATCTTCTCAACATCCTTTTTAAAAATAATCACTGAAATAAGCTTCCATATTTGGAAGAATCAATTCGAGTGTTTTAAGCGTTTCATCATCTGTTTTTAACCGTTCGATCCTAGCAAGATAAGTCGCACGACGATAATTCATCATTAAGCAGGTCAATGTTTGGATGGACAATTGAACAGGTTCTCCTACAGGTTCATTTACAATATCCAATTGACCATTTTGATCCCAAACTAAACCAAAAATACCATTGTTCCATGAAGCAACAGGATCTTCCACGACAAAATGGAAAGGACAAGCGGTGGAAACAAACGGGAATTGTTTGAGAAATTCTTTGACATCAACAATCCTTGCCATATAATACGGTTCGATTTGTTCTTTGATTTGACTGTCTTCAATTAAAAAGGCAAGAGGTTCATTTTTATAAATATCACCATGAACCCAATAAACCATTGAAAAATGGGCAGAAATAAAATTCCATAAACCGTTTCGTGCTTCCTGATTTAAATAAAACATTTCTTTTACATGGAAAATTTCTTCAGCCACCCAATAAAATAAAACACCAATTGGTTCATGGTCATTCGTATAATAGATTGCGGCAGTTCGTTCTTCTTTATTTTCAAAACGCCAATATTCTTCCCAGTGAAAATGAGTACGAAATAAAGCCCCATGGTTCTGAGTGGCAAATTTTTGATAGACTCGATAGACATCGGGATGATCAACTGGTAAACGTTCCACCATGCCTTTTACAGGAACATGTTTTGGTAATTGTGTATCCCGAATTTTAAAAGTCAATTTATCAGACATGATTTCCCATCCCTTGCGTCGGTAGTAAGGTACACTGTAAGGGTAGAGATAAGATATCCATTGTTTCTTTTTACGCATGTTGTCTAAAGCAACGAGAATCAAATCTTGCATCAAGCCACGGTTCGCATATTCTGGGTAAGTACCGACACCAGTCACACCGCCCATTTTATAAGGCGTACCATGAATATTCACTTCACAAGGGTAAATGGCAATTTGAGAAATCAATTTATCTTCATGGAACCATCCGAAAACTTCGGATAATTCTAAAATAGGACGCTTTGAGCGGATAAATGCCCGCTTATTTTCAAAACCACTTTCTTCAATATCTGCTTCTGTTACTTGAAAAACGTAAGACAATAATTCATTAAATTGATCGACTTCTTTTTCGGTAACAGGTTTTAGCACAAGATTTTCTCTGAAATCTTTTTGATCCATTCTTTCATCTCCAATTAGTTACTTGCTATTAGTATAGCAAAGTTTTCAAAAAAAAACTTCTAAAGCTGACTACGTAAAAAGTCTTTAAATTCCCTCATTTCATTGATATAATGGGAGATGCTGATTAAACGAAAAGAGGAGACGCTATGGATATAAAAAAAATGAAGCAACGCCAAGAGCAAATTCGAAATTTTTCGATTATCGCTCATATCGACCATGGAAAATCAACATTGGCCGATCGTATTCTAGAAAAGACGAACACAGTGACGTCTCGTGAAATGCAGGATCAGCTATTAGACTCAATGGATCTAGAGCGTGAACGTGGGATCACGATTAAATTAAATGCCGTTGAATTAAACTATACAGCTAAAAATGGCGAAACCTATATTTTCCATTTGATCGACACTCCAGGGCACGTCGATTTTACCTATGAAGTATCAAGAAGTCTTGCGGCTTGTGAAGGAGCTGTGTTAGTTGTCGATGCAGCTCAAGGAATTGAAGCACAGACATTAGCCAATGTTTATTTAGCTTTAGATAACGATCTTGAAATTTTACCAGTGATCAATAAAATTGATCTTCCCGCAGCAGACCCTGAACGTGTGCGTCAAGAAATCGAGGATGTTATTGGAATTGATGCGAGCGAAGCTGTTTTAGCAAGTGCGAAAGCTGGTATTGGCATTGAAGACATTCTTGAACAAATTGTTGAATATGTACCAGCACCATCAGGGGATCTCGAAGCACCTTTAAAAGCTTTGATTTTTGACTCGGTTTATGATAGCTATCGAGGAGTGGTTTTAAATGTCAGAATTACAGACGGCATGGTCAAGCCAGGTGATAAAATCAAGTTAATGAGCAATGGTAAAACTTTTGATGTGACTGAAGTAGGTGTTTTTTCACCGAAAGCTGTTGCTAGAGACTTCTTAATGGTCGGTGACGTCGGATACATTACTGCAAGTATTAAAACAGTTCAAGATACACGAGTAGGGGATACAGTAACATTAGCAGATAACCCAGCAGAAGAAGCTTTACCAGGCTACCGTAAAATGAATCCAATGGTTTATTGTGGGTTGTATCCAATTGATACTTCTCGTTACAATGATTTACGTGAAGCATTAGAAAAATTGCAATTAAACGATGCAGCATTGCAATTTGAGCCTGAAACTTCACAAGCACTTGGATTTGGTTTCCGTTGTGGATTCTTGGGATTGTTGCATATGGACGTTGTCCAAGAACGCTTGGAGCGTGAGTTCAACTTAGAATTAATAACAACAGCACCTTCTGTTATTTATCATGTAAACAAAACAGATGGTTCAATGACAGTTGTAGACAATCCAGCTGACTTCCCAGAGCCAGTAACAATTCAAGATGTGGAAGAACCATTTGTAAAAGCACAAATCATGGTACCAAATGATTATGTTGGCGCAGTAATGGAACTCTCTCAAAGAAAACGTGGTGAGTTTATTACGATGGATTACTTGGATGATTATCGTGTAAATGTGGTCTATAATATTCCACTTTCAGAAATCGTCTTTGATTTCTTTGACAAGTTAAAATCAAGCACAAAAGGTTATGCCTCTCTTGATTACGAAATGTCTGGTTATCAAAAAAGCAAGTTAGTAAAAATGGATATTTTATTAAATGGTGAAAAAGTGGACGCGTTGAGCTTTATCGTTCACCGCGACTTTGCTTATGAGCGTGGTAAAGCCATTGTAGAAAAACTAAAAAAACTCATCCCACGTCAACAATTTGAGGTGCCAATCCAAGCAGCTATTGGTCAAAAAATCGTCGCACGTTCGGACATCAAAGCCTTGCGTAAAAACGTATTGGCAAAATGTTATGGCGGTGACGTTTCTCGTAAACGCAAATTATTAGAGAAACAAAAAGAAGGGAAGAAGCGGATGAAACAGATCGGTTCTGTTGAAGTCCCACAAGAAGCCTTCATGGCTGTTCTGAAAATGGATGAGGACGAACCGAAGAAATAGGAAGGGTTTGTTTGAAAGTGTTGTAAAAAATAGACCATGTTTACATGGATTTGCCACCGGATTGCCACCGGTGGTTTTTTTCGGTGGCAGAACTTAAGTGTTCTGTCTCAAATTTTCCATGATGTCCACTGTTTCATTTCGCATTTTATTAGTAACGTGTGAGTAGGTATCCATAGTAATTGAAATTCTACTGTGTCCTAATCGCTCAGAAATTTCTTTCATCTTTGCTCCATTTTCAAGAAGGAGTGTAGCATGGGTATGTCTCAACGAATGAAAATTAAAAGAGAGGGTCAAGGCATTCGATATTCGTCTAGTATTCCATTTTACAACACTTGGTGTAACCAACTCACCATCTTCTTTCGTACAGACTGCGTTTGACTTACTGTAAAATTTTCCATATTTCATTCTATTTTCTAATTGCTGTTTTTTATGTTTTTTAAGTATAGATTGTAACGTTTGTCCAATGAAGATCGTTCTATTTGAACTCTTAGTCTTTGGTGTACCATATACCCATTCTTTGTCTTGTTTTACCATCTGTTTTTCTACAGTAATTGTGCCAGCAGAAAAATCTATATTATCCCAAGTAAGTCCACAAACTTCTCCCACACGCATGCCTGTTTAAAATCCAATATTTAAAGGAATATAAAAAGGATGTCCTTCTGGAGTAATTTCAAGCATTCGATCAAAATCATGAAGAGAAATGATTTTTAAATCTTTTTTTGTAGTTGGAAGGTCTTCGTATTTGGGTATTTTTACATATAACATAGGATTCTGTTTAATTAATCCCCACGGATAGACAGCCATATTCAATGCATTTTTAAGTACAGAATGTGTAATGGTCATTGTCTTTTTTGAATAGCCTTTTTTAAACTCATCATTAATAAAGTTTTGAAGTAGAGCAGGAGAGAGACTAGTTAGCTTTTTCTTTCCTAAATACTTGTTGATGTGATTTTTGATAGTATAACGGTAATTTACGTAAGTATTGTATTTTAAGTTCAATTTGACATATTCTTCCATCCAAAAATCAAGATATTGTTTTACTCGGGTATCTGTACCCAAAAAATACTGTCCAGTTTCATCAATATCTATCAAGAATTTACGTAAAGCAGCTTCAGCTTCTTCTCGAGTATCTCCGCCGACTTTTTCTACTTTTTTTCTTGATCCATCTTCATTGATATCTTCAAAATAATACCAACGTTTTCCGCATTTTCTAACGCCTCCGCGCATACAAATCAATCCTATCGTAGCTTTTTTCAAATAGTAAGAATTTATCTATTTATTGCATTCTGTTTAAAAATAAAAAAGTATGTATTCGTATTTATATAAATGTTCTTCAAATTAGACACAGGCAAGGATGAATATAGTAATCTTAATAGATATCATTTTGAGATATCTATTTAAAATATTTTTTTATAATATAGTCTATACAGCTTCTTAAAATATCACAATCCATTTTTAAAGAAAAAGAATTTGTATGGGCTGTTTGATTTCTAAATCTGGCAGCATTTTTCAATCTATTTTCGTCTATTTTTTCAATGATTTTATTTTTAATTAGTTTATTGATTAATGTTCCTAATTGAGTGTTGTCTATTTCGATGTCTAATTCATGACGTTGTCCTAGTAAAAATAATAGGCGTTCAACGCATACCCCATAAACACAACCAGCTGCTAAGAATAAATTTTGATCGTAAACTTCATTGGCTTCTATAAATTGATAACTGAATATTTCATCATTTACGAGATGCATCAATTCTGAAAAATCTTTTAAAATTGGTTTTATTTTTATTTGGTTTAAGTACGTATAGCTATTAGATTTACGAAAGTCAGTATTATACTTCTTATTTACAGCGTTTACTATAATCGAACCAGAAGTTTCAATTGCCATAGCGCGATCACTAATATCATCATAATCAACAAAAATCTTAAAGTAAAAACCATCTTCATAAGTAGTATGTGATAATAATTTTTTGTGAGGAATATTTGGATATTGATCTTTGATAAAACCTGTAACTTCTAACATATTACTTATCCTTTCTCACTTTAAATTATAAAATTATAGATTTTGGATTATTGTATGATTTTCATAAATTCAACAACTCTTTTTTTTTAGCTTCAAACTCATCCTGAGTGATTACCCCTAAATCTAGTAATTCTTTGTATTTAAGAAGTTGCGTTGGGACATCAATTTCTTGTACTGAGTTAGGATTTTCTTGTTTAGCTTCTATAACTTCATTTTCTTCTTCAACATCATCCATAAGTACTATTTCTTGCAGTTTTTTTATAGTTTTTGAAAGGTAAGAGTAAACTAAACTAGTTTCATAGGAATTTTTTTTGTCACTTTTTTATAAATGGAACTGTAATAGTGCGTCCATCAGCAAGTTCTAAAATTATACCCAAACGTGAGACAACAGGTTTTCCTGGCTGTCCTTTGCCTATGATAGCTCCAACTACTGCGCCAGCAGGTCCAGCAATTATACCACCAGCAATCGCTTTTCCTAAGCCACTTTTAGTCAAGGTATCTTCATCCTCATAGATTGAATAGTCTATAATATCATTGTAATCTACTACAATTTCTTGATTAAATGCTGCATTAAAAGTAGCTTTTTGTAGTAAGTCATCAAATTGAGTATATATTGTTTGCGAATCAAAATTTTGGAGAGCGAAGTTTGAATTTTCGCAACGTGTTTTAATTTCTTCTAAAGGTATTTTTCTTATGGTTAAAAATGATGCATTCATTCCGTAACCAGCTTTCCTTATACATTTCCAACATATTTTATATTTGTCAGAGGAAGTATATCTTACAAGTCCGAGTTTATTACTGCAAACAGCGCATTCTTTTCCCATTTTCTTTACATCAATTTAAATTTTTATTAATAACAGCAATTGATTGATGGTATTCTTCAGCATCAGGATTCCTATTGAAATCAATAGTTAAATTCTTATATTCTTCTAGTTTACTTTCGATTTCATCTATAGGGACTTTGAAAAACTCTTTTCTGTGATTGATTTTATTAATTCGATATTTATCAAAGTAATTGTGTAAATCGGATTCTAGCTGGTAAGCCTCGTAGCTAAAAATTAAAGCATGAACATCGAATTTAAATGGTACAGAAGCGCTACTCAGTTCTGCAATTCTCTCTAGAGGATCAAGCCTTCTAGTAACTCCAATCTTAACCACATCTTGACCAAAAGCTCCAATGTTACTAATAATATACACATATCCAGCAGAAGCATGTGCACTTCTATAATCAAGTTCTTGTTTTTCTTCTTCTTTTTCTTGCACACTTGTTTGTAAATCAAGGATTTCTTGTTCTAAATCAAGTCTTCCTTCTTCAGAAACTAATTTTAATTTTTCGTTTAGTTCATCGATCATTTTTTTATAGTGATTGATATCTTTATCAATTACTTTTTTCTTAGATTGCAATTCTTTTTGGAGAGCTTTTTCTTCTCGTTCTTTTTCTCTTTGTTCGCGCAATAATTCTTTTTCTTCTTGTTTCTTTTGTTCATATTCGAAAGCAAGATATAGCTCTTGAAGTTTAAGGTCTAAATATTTTGGAGTAATAGCTACCGAAACTGATTCATTCATTTTATTTAGTTGAGTATAAGAAGTTTGTATTCTTTTCTCGATAGAGGCTAGATTACTATATTTGACTTTATTAATAGCAGCTTCACATTCATTATTGAAGGATCTAAGTATTTGTTTGATATTATCATTTGTCATTTTTCGACCTTTAGCTATACTTCCATTTACAGTCCAGTTTGTCGAAAAATATGTAGCTGTTTTATTCTTAATTTCTTCTTTTTGAGACCCTCTGATTACTTGTAATTGTTCTTTGTATGCTAAAGAGCTTGCAAAGTCATATTTCGGTTTATATAAACCGAACGATTCCATCTCAATGCTATCTTCAGTTGAAATAAGTTTCTGTTTTAGTTCATTAAGCTCACTTTTTCTATCTGCAATCTGATTATTATATTCTTCTTTATTTTCTACTAAAGAGGAGATTTTCTCTTCAAGAAGTTCTATTTCTTTCTGTTTTTTTTGAATGGTCTCATCAAGTTCTATTACAGTCATTTGTTCTACTGAAAGTCTTGTTTCCTTAAGGGTATTAAGTTCCTGCTTTAATTCTTCAACCTGTTTTTTAAATTTATTACCTTGAAAAAAGTCAAATACTCTCATTAAATAAATCATCCCTATTTATAAAGTTTTACTCCCACTTAATGGCAGGTAGTGATAGTCGCCATAATAAAAAGTATGGCATTATGACCAACTCCCCAGAAGACATAAAACATACTTTATTATTCAAATATTCAAAAAATAAATCCAGAATTAAGTCAAAAAATGATATGCTTCTACTGGAAGTCCATAGTATTTACTAAGCAGTTCAATTTGCCGTGGATAGTGGTCCAGCTCTTCTTTATATAAAGAAACTAACAAATTAGCAGCAAAACAATTTGCTTCGCTTTCTGACTTATTACGTGAAGTTCTTGTTGAGACGTAATAACTAGACAAATCTCTGTGAAATAAGGCGTGACCTAACTCATGAGCACAAACGTAAAATCTTTCCTCAGAATCCCGTAGTGAGTCATTTATAAAAATTATAGGTTTTCCAAGAATTTCTTGGAATTGTCCTTTTGGATTTTCAAGAAAGGGAACATATTTAAGTAGAATGCCCATTTGTTCACAAATGATAAAAGGATTAGCGGAGTGATATTTCCGCGTAATTTTTCCCACTAAATGAATAACGTCCCTTTCCATATAAAACTCACTTCTCTTTACGTTTGTTTTCTTCTTTTAAATCCCAAAAAGTTGCAGTAAGAATGTCTTTGACACGTTGAATTTGTTCAGGAGTCAGAGTTTCTCCGCCATAAGCCATGTTTACATTGGATTCTAACAGTTTATCTAGTTCAACTAAATCTTTATCATCAGCCCAATCAGGTGTTTGATTTATGCCTAAAAGATAGTCAGTTGTTACATTAAATACTTTTGAAAGTTTTTGTAGTTCTTCAGTAGTAATTTTTCTTGAACCACTTTCAACTTTATTCATAGCAGATTTTTCTAAGCCAATTTTTCTGCCCAGTTCTGCTTGAGTCCAATCTTTGGATTCTCTTAAATTGATGATTCTATTGATCAACTCTTTATTATTCAATCTTAAAAAGCCTCCCCACGTTGCTTTTTTCACAACTATTGTACCATAGTTGCGAAAAAAGATATTAAAAAAGTGCGAAAAAAGAAACTTTATTTGTTGACGTATCTAAAAACGCAATGTATTATGAATATGTAAAGTTGCTAAAAAAGAAACTAACGGGGTGATAATGATGAAATAACTGTGTTTTTTATCTGCCAAAAGAATTATGTGAAACAAAAGGTATTTTTAGAAATAGTGGATTCTATAGGATTTAAAAATAAAATATTATTGTTGAAAATAGATGAGTTTAATTAAAAGAGAGAAGGATGATCTCATATAGTGAATGTATTAGATAGGCCAGTGACAAAAATTTTTGTATCAAAAGTTTCTAAAATAGAAACTTTTGGAATTTTGACTAGATAAATGTGTCAATAAAATAATCATTAAAATGGTGATTGTTAAATGAAAAACGGTGAAAATTTTTAGTAAAGGTAACATCTGAACACAGTGTATAAAGTATGCGCTAGATAAAGTATTATGCGTTACTAATAATCATTCATGATATAAATTCTGAGTAGTAGCTACACATTCTATGTTGTCATAAGAAGCAGAAATTAACCAACAATGTTCAAGTGATTATAAAAATAAATTCAGGAAAGGGAAAGTTACTAGAAACTACATGATTTTAATATTAATTGAAGGGAAATGAAATACAGAATTATCTATCCAAGTATATTACCTAAAGGGGGTGGAAGGAAAAAATGAAAAAACTAATCAGAATTACTATATTGAGTTTACTTGTGGTAATTTTAGCAGGATGTGTCATTGTAAGGATGTGAGAATATGAGAAAAATCAGCGTAGATTTATTATTTCTTCTTGTTATTCTGTTACTCGTAGGTTGCCGTATCGAAGTGAATAGTCCACAATCTGCAAGAGATGATAATTATGGCGTAGGAACGGAAAAGATGTCTTCAACGACTAGTTCAGACAAGAATAACCTTGCTAGTACATGGAGTCAAACTGGAACTGGCGATATCGTTTATTCCCAACTTTCTTTAAAAAAGGGAGCCATGATTCTCTCAGTTGATTTTACGAATGGCAAGCAAATAGTCATTCGCCTATTAGACAATGATGGAACAGTGGTGGGAACTATTAAGAAAAAGCAAACCAATTATAAAGGAGAACAGGTGATCCAGATTACAAAGGATGGCGACAATTATCTGATCGAAATTCAATCAGACGGAGAATGGCAAATTAATTTGAAGACAACCGTACTGAAGTAAAAAATGGGTTTTCCGATTCCTGTAACAGATGTATTTTGATAGGTAGTAACAAAAATAGGAAGAAAAAGGCTATAAGTTCATTTTCTAAAGTTTTTTATTATCTATCAGCTATTGTTTGTTAAATTATTTTATTTGAGGGAATAGATGAAAGAAAAGTAAGTGACCTGTTTCCATGAAACTAAAATTTAGAACTGAAAAAACGATTTTGTTTTTTTACAATAAATGAAAGGTGACAAGAGAAGTTTTTTAGAAAATCACTCGTTACTAACTAAAATTATATGTTATGTATTTTTCTATTAAAACACAAATTCGATTTTATCCATTAACAAATACGTTTTTTGATCCTCTTGAAAACCAAGAAATTATATACTCTTGTTTAAGAGAGGTGATACAAAGTTGCTATTTTTAGTTTGTCTTTTAACTGTATGGTTGAACTTGGTGAACTATATTAATATTAGTTGGTGGATTTTAATTCCTAGCTTGCTTGGTACGGCGTTGTTTGCATTATTAGAATTATTTTTAATATATAAAGAAATTAAAGATATACAAGGAGAACAAAAAATAACGCATCAGCCATTTTGGAAACATTTAATTTAAAAAATCACTTACTTTGAAAATTTATTATTTGTTTAGAGAACGAATAAAAAAGAATAAAGAAATGAGCAAGATAAAGTTTCTAAGTTAGTATTAAAAAGCGCTCATCTCCGGTTAAAATTGAATGAATTATAGGATAAAAATGAATAAATGGAGATTGACTTAGAACCAAGACCTGAATAGAATTAGTAGTCTGAGCGAAATGGATACTTTTTAATATAATTGTGATGCTAGTTTTTTTAACGAGGATGCAAATTGTTGAACATAAACAATTTGATCTACCTGTATAAGTGTAAATTTCATTAGACAATTCGATTGTTAACACTTGTGAAGTTTGATTGTATTTTACGGCAACTGAATGGATAGATGAAATTGGAATCATTCACCTATCTCTTGGAGTTTATTTCAAAACTCCCTCAAATTGATGATTAAATTTTACAATTTGTATTGATTTTTATAATGAAAAAAATGTTAAAGCATTGATGTAAAAACAAAGCTAGTAAACACATAACCCATGATTTATAATGTAATCT
>NZ_BJWF01000003.1 GCF_007990225.1 Enterococcus villorum
CAGCGTCGGCATCAGCGTCGGCATCAGCATCAGCATCGGCGTCAGCTTCATCATCATCTGGTATGATAGCAGTTGTTGGCAAACTTGGATTATTATTTTCATCGTAAGCAATCAATTGAATCTCATCCAGTGGTGCCACATCGTCAGAAGAAACTGGAATAGTGAAATTTCCATTTTCATCAGCTTGACCTTGTCCAATGATATTTCCATCTTGATCTCGAATAATAACTGTTGCATTTGGATCTGCCATACCAGTTACTTCATAACCATCTGTTGAACTACCAGTTACTGCCACATTATAAGGTGCTGTGACTTCTTCTCCTTCATAAAAAACTGGCGTATAGCCATCAGCAGTTGAAGCGATAGCAATCGATAATACATCTGCTTTAACAATATTTGCAACAAATCCAGCTTCATACGGCGCACTCATATCTACCCCAGCAGCAACCAAATCACTATAATTCGGGTCCTGGATTAATGTAGGGATAGTAACCGTTGTTGAACCTAAAAGACTAGCATCTGCTAACGTACCAACTAATGGAGCCCCTACATCAACTAAAGCTGTTGCCGTAGCAAAGGTAACATCAAAAGCTGGTTTAATCGTGAGTGATAATGTACCGTTGATTGTAGCAGCCGCCGTAGTTCCCAACAGTCCGCTACCATCATTAGGAGTTGCTTCGAGAGCTTGCACCGCATCATTGATTCCTGTTAAAATTTCAGTTAAACCTTCACGAATAACGGTTTCTAAAGAGCCATCTAACTCACCATAAATATATTCGTCACCTTGCATTTGAAGTTCAAGAGGCACTTCTGCTGAAGTCAATGTACTTAAATTTTCCAACAAAGCAAGTTGTGCATACACTTCATCTAAGTTAACAGAAGCCAATGGGTTAAGGTTTACAATATCCTCTACAGCAGACACTAAAGTCGTAACTGCCCCATCAACGATAGTTAATAAAGGCTGTAGTTCGTCTGTAGGTAATAAAATATCTGTTTGGAAAGTACCACTACCATTTGGATTAACTAAGCCTTGCATCTCTTCTGGAATGGCTAAAACGGCATATCTTGAACCATTTATTACACTTAAATCAATACCACTATCAGCATTAATGGTGAAATCAACATTACGTGTCGCTCCTTCTAAAGGATAAGGAGCTGCAGCCGTTGTTCCACTAGTATTAGATGCACTTAAGGTGTCAAAAAGTTGTCCACTAATCAAGTCAGCATAAACTTGTTGTGAGCCTACAGTAAACAAAGGAGTGGCAATAGAAATAGGTGCTGTCCCCAGCAGCATGCCTGCAGCAATCGATGTTCCAACGAATAAGTATTTTTTGGATCGGCGTTTTGCTCTTGCCTTTTGATCCATACTTTTTTTATAGTCCTTTTTCATTTTTTTCCCCCTTAGGTCTTAGATGCTTACTCTTTATTTAATTTATTTCCATCCCCGTCAAGCCAACCACTGTTCCCAATTCATTCCTACTAGCAACACCCCTCTACTATTTAAAAAAAGATATCTTTTTTGTTTCTTCAGTTAACTTAAGTTACTGTGATTTTAGCAAGAGCAAAATTAAAAATCTATTATTAAGTTCTAATGTTTTTTAAATAACCTTTGTATTCTGAATTTACTAGAAAAAAATTGTTAGAATATAGCATAATATTTCGCTTTTAAAACCGAATAAACTATAATTAAGTACATAAAATAAACCTATTCACCTTTTTCTAAAAACGAAATATTAAAATAACGCAAATATAAATATATTTTTTTATTAAATTTCTAAAGTCAATGATTATAACAAATTTTTTTCTCATTTTTTGCAAAAAAAAAGAGCAAACCTTAATAATTTATTTTAGGGAAGAATTATTGTTCATTCGTAGGAAGAGGAAAAAAATATGAATTACTATAGTGTACTAGAGAAGAATATTCAAGTTCAACTAATGATCTTAGAAAATTTGTATGCACAAACCTGTTGTACGTTGGAAGAACTTTCTCAATCAACGAATAGTGATAAACGTTCTATTTTAAATTATTGTGAATACATCAAAGAATTATCTAAACATAAGGTAAAAAAAGAAGACAAAGGTTATGTCTTTACAGGAACGGTCGTTGATTATCAACTTTTACTATTAAAAATTTTAGAGTGCTCTGCTATTTTCCAATTAATAAAAAAAGTATGTTTCCAACCTAAAGTTGATTTACATGAATTTTCATATGAAAACAACGTAAGTGTCCCCTCATTAAGAAGACATATTACTCGAGTCAATCAACTACTTGAAAAGTATCACCTACAACTAAAAACCTCAAAAGGTGCCGTTTATATCAAAGGCAATGAATTGCACGTACGCTATCTTATTTATTTAATTTTATGGCAAAGTTATCAAGGCGTTATCTGGCCTTTTTCTACGATTGATTTTCAAGAGCTATTTTCAGGAATTGAGTATGCATTTCAGCTTACTAGACAAAAGCCAAACAAAATAAAAATGATTGAGTGGTGTTACATTATCGCCATTACCTTATTGCGATCAGAACAAGATAACTCGATTAACAAAACGGATTTACCAGAATTTACAGAGGATTTGTGGGAAAATTTTGGGGATATTACTAAGAAATTACAGAGAATGAGCGAAAAAGCTGAAATAAACCTAGAGGAAATGAAATTTTTATTTCTTTGGTTGCAAACACGTTCAGCATTTTATCTAAAAGAAAATCATTTAGATAAAGCGATAAAAATCCATTTACATCATGGAACTCCTATCAAACAATTTCAAAATAGTTTCTATACCTATATTTATTCTATCGGATTTAAATCTTCACAAATCAACTTAAAGAAAAGATTGTTGAACAGTACAATCTTAGCCAATGGGATGAGTGGTATTTTATTCCCACAATTTTCTACAATCAAGCAAGATTTTACCTCGATTGTAGAAATACGTTATCCAACTTTTAATCGAGAGATCACCAAATTGACTGAACAGATCAAAAATCAATATCAAAATTTGGATTGGGTCAGTCCATGGCATTTAATCGAAGCTTTTATGATTGTTAGTTCTCCTACCTATTTTGACAAAGAAATAAAAATAAAATTTGAAAGTGACTTACCTTTGAGTATTGAGCTAAACTATATGAGTAGTTTACAAGAGCAGTTACGTATGTATATCAATGTACTTTTCACGAATGATCTTTTATTTGAACCAGATTTGATCATTCGAACGACAGATATGCCGTTCAAGGTTGTGACTTATGAAGAGACCATTCCATGTTTAATTGTACCAACAGAAATGTCTAGTGAGAAAATTTATGCGTTGAGTCAACAGATCAAAAAACTAATTATTCCATCAGATGAGAAGTGAAAAAGATAAAAGCTAGAAAAAAATTTTGGTAGTTAAACGTAAAGAAATGAACGTAGTTTTTGTTTTTTTTAAATCGGTTTGTAAAAAATTATTTTTCTAGTTTTATAAATAAAAAAGACCGTCTAAGCGGTCTTTTTTCTTCAACAAATTATTATAATTTAGTCACTTCAGCAGCTTGAGGACCACGTGCGCCTTCAACAATTGTAAATTCAACTTCTTGACCTTCTTCTAAGCTCTTGAAGCCATCTCCTTGAATTGCTGAAAAATGTACAAAAACATCGTCTCCACCGTCTACTGTAATAAATCCAAATCCTTTTTCATTGTTGAACCATTTTACTGTTCCATGTTCCATAAATGTATAGCCTCCAAAAAAGTTCTTGCAAGAATCCTTGCATAGATATTATACCGAATTTAGAAAACGCTCGCAAGCTTTGCTAGATTTATTTTTTTATCTTTTTTGGAGGATTTGAAACACTTATTTTGCAGCAGTAAATACTTTATTTACTTCATCCCAATTGACTACATTCCAAAATGCTTCAATGTATTCAGGACGTACATTTTTATATTTTAAGTAATAAGCATGTTCCCAAACATCTAATCCCAAAATTGGTGTCTTGCCTTCCATTAATGGAGAGTCTTGATTAGCTGTGGAAGTAATCGCTAATTTCTCTCCATCAAGGACTAACCAAGCCCAACCTGATCCAAAGCGACCAGCAGCGGCCTTTTTAAACTCTTCTTTGAATGTGGCAAAATCACCAAAAACTTCGTCAATCGCTTCTTTAATTTCACCAGTTGGCTCTCCACCTGCGTTTGGTGCCATAATTTTCCAAAAGAAAGAATGGTTCGCATGTCCTCCACCATTATTACGAACAGCTGTTTTGATATCTGTAGGAATCGCATCCATATCAGAAACCAAATCCTCTACTGTTTTTTCTCCTAGCTCTGGATATTTTTCAATCGCTGCATTTAAATTTGTGACATAAGTATTATGGTGCTTATCATGATGCAAATGCATCGTTTCTTCATCAATATAAGGTTCTAACGCATCAAATGCATAAGGTAAATCTGGTAATGTGTAAGTCATAAAAAAATTCCTCCTCAATGTGTTTGTTCATAGTCTTTACACTACAAAGAGTAACAAAGAGAAAGGAATTCTTCAAAAGTTATGCCTACTATTTATTTTTATTTTTGTTCTTCAGAAAAGTCTTCTTCAATAACTTCTGTTTCCTTAAATACAAATAATTTACTGAAAACATAATTAGCAATCACAACGATGATTTGCGTGATGACTTTGGCCACATAACTATTTATATGCATGACTTTAATCAACAAAAGCATCGATCCCATATCCATCCCATAAGAAAGGAGACGGTAAAATAAAAATGTCAGACATTCAATGATAAAATGCCATATATTGGGTGACTTAGAATGAAATACCCATAGCTTATTTGTTATAAAAGCAAACAAGGCAGAACAAATCCAAGAAATTGTATTTGAAATTGGCATACTTAGTTTAAAATATTGTAAAGCTATAGCATAACTGACAATGTTCACGATTGTTGCCAATCCACCAAAAAAAAGATAAATAAAAATTTCCCAATATCCTTTTTCTTCTAATAAATGTTTAAATCGATAATAAAGACTCATTGTTCATCCTACCTTACTAATCATTCTTATCCATCATACCTTATTTATGTCTAATTTTCATCTATGTCGTTCAGTTTTATTTTTTGTTTATCCAATTGAGCAAAGTATATTCCTTTCATAGAATAAAATTTTTTCTCCATTCATTTTTAGAAAACGATTTGACTGGTCTATTTATCCTTGTATTTCTCTTAATACTTCGCTAGAATTGCTAATGATGACTGTATATGTAAGAGGAGGAACTATGACAACAAAACAATTAATTATCAGCTCATTCACGCAATTTAAAGAGCTCAAAAATGCAAAAAATACGCCATTCGCTAAATCAATCCTTTATCTTTTAGTGCTTAGTATCATTATGGCTTTGCCTATATCCTATCAAGTTTTTCAAATTTTAGAAAATATAAGGCACGATGGACAACAAATTGCTCAAAAAATCCCAGATTTTTCTATTGAAAATGGGAGAATTCAAACAAAGGAGCATGAGGGATTCATTTATCAAACGAACTCAATCATTTTCACTTTTGATCCTGAAGGTAAACGTTCAGAAAAAGATATTTCTTCTGATTTGATTGGGAACATTCTTAGTGTGGGTTTACTTAAAAACAAACTTGTTGTTGCCTTTCCTAATACAGGTGGCTCTGCCGGTTTATTAACTCATAGCCCATTTGAATTGGACTATAAAAATGAAGCATTAAAGAATTTAACTGGTAAACAACTACGAAAGACATTAAATGAAACTTCTCTTCCTTTTTGGATCAAAGCAGCAGTTTTCTTGATTTCCATTTATCCTAGTTTTTTGAATTTGATTGTTACGTTACTTTTAGCCAACTTCGCCGCTTATATTTATGCGCGTCTACGTTTAACTAAAGCAACTTTTCTAGATTGCTTGAAGACAATGATCTATGCTATTTCATTGCCAACAGTCTTAGCGACAATCTTATTAATTTTTCTACCAAGCTTTGATACAAGTGCGTTTATTGCCATTGCTGGGCTCTTTATTTTTGGACAAGCCATAAAGGGTTGGCCAAAAATAAAGTTGCGCTAACCATTGGAATAACAAATAATGAAAACGACTTTTTGGTATTCGAAAAATGAATACCAAAAAGTCGTTTTATTGATCATATCTATAACTAACGATATTTATTAATACCCTTTTGTTAACCCAACTTTATTGATGGTAATCTCTTGATTTTCAATATAGCTTTTTAAATTTTTAAAAAAATAGCCATCAACTTATTTTGAAAATCTGGGGTTAATCCAGCAATATGAGAAGTCAATAATACATTATCCATTTCCCACAAAGGACTTTCTTTTGGCAAGGGTTCTTCTTCAAATACATCTAATGCAGCAAACGCTAATTTTCCTTCATCTAACGCTTGAATTAAATCTATGGTTTTTACAGAGTCTCCACGACCGACATTTATAAATAGAGTATGCGTTGCAAAATGTTCAAATAAACGTTCATTGTAAAGACCTTTTGTCTGTTCAGTCAGTGGTAAGATATTTACAACAATGTCCATTTGGGATATAATTTGCTTCAATTCTTTTAATGGATAGGTTTGAATAAATCCATCTACTGGATGACCTGTAGTATTGATTCCGTAACAAGAAATCCCAAAATTATCCGCCTTTTGTGCAACCAGTTTACCAATTTTTCCTGTACCAACAATCAAAAGTTTTTGTTTTTCTAGCGCTTGATAGTGAACAGCGGTACCTAGCCACTTTTTATTTAATTGAGCTTTTTGGGCTTGAAACAACCCACGAGAATAGCCTAAAATCACACCCATAATATGTTCGGCTATTGATTGACTATGAATACCACTACCATTTGAAAGTAAGATTCCTTTTTCAGAAAAAGTGGTTAAAGGCAAAGCATCAACACCTGCGGAAATCGAATGAACCCATTTTAAATGGTCTGAGGCTAATAAATCCTTTTCGTATTTCCGATTCCAACCTAAACTAATTTCTACATGAGGTATATCAGCTGATTCAAGTTCAGTTTTTACAGTATAATCAGGAGCCAATTGGTTCATCTCATCAATAAATTCCGGTCTAAACTCTCGATCTAGATAAATAATTTTTTCTGCCATTCTTATTTCCACCTTTCTTAGCCTACTACTGTCAAGTGTTCTTTTTTGTACATCATCTAAAAAAGGAGTTTTCCAAGCTATTATTAGCTAAAGAAACGCTCCTCTTTTTTATTGTTCTTTGAAATGATAAGTAGGTTCATTTAACGATGCATCATAATCAACAACAAGATCATAGTCCTTGAAAAACCAATCATCGGCTTCTTCTATAAAAAATAGTTTATTATTTAAGACTACTTGTTTCATCGGATGTTCTGGTTGCTCCACGGACATCCCGATAGAAAAACCATCGTGTACTTCTGTTTTTCCATATACTTTTCCAAAAAAGCGAATACCATAATGCTCAGGTGTTTCTACTTCTTCTTCGAACCATTTTTGTGCATTTTCTGTTATTGATAATTCCATTCCAGCATCTCCTTATTGATTCATTTTGTCATCTAAAATATCGACATCTTCTGTTTCACCAATCACTAATAAATTATCATTTTCCCGAACGTATTCATCGGCAGCAGGCGAAACGATGACTTTCTGGTCAAATCGGCGAATGGCTACAACCGTTAAATCATATTTTTGTCTAAAATTCAACTGTGCTAATGTTTTATTGAAGAATTTTGGGTTGGAAACTCGGATTTCAGCAAGAGAAAACTGATCGGATAGTTCTAAGTAATCTAATATATTTTTCGATACTAAATTATGAGCGATCCGAATACCCATGTCTCGCTCTGGGTGAACAACTCGATCTGCGCCGATTTTCTCTAATACTCGAGCATGGTATTCATTTTGTGCTTTTGCCAAAATATTAGGTACACCCATTTCTTTCACCATCAGAGTGACTAGAATACTTGCTTGGATATCTTCACCAATTGCGATGATCACATGATCAAAATTTCTAATTCCCAATGAGCGTAAGGTCATCTCATCTTGCGCATTTGCTACCACAGCATGAGTAGCAATATTCATATATTCATTTACGCGGTCTTCACTACTATCGATCGCTAATACTTCTTGTCCTGATTCAACTAACGTACGACAAATACTGCCACCAAACCTTCCGAGTCCGACAATTGCATAATTTTGTTTCACTTGCTTCCTCCCTTATCTGTTTTATTTAAGTATAGCAAAGGCTTTCTAAAAACGAAAGTAAGCTTTCTTTTTATGTATTGATCAATAGCTCTTAATATAAAAATATTCAATCAAATCAGCTGATGCAATAAGTTGAAAAATGATTTTGCTTTAATTTTTTTATGCAGACATCCGCTTACCAACTAGAGAAAGGATTTGTTCTCTTCTAACTCAATATTTATTTCGTTCACCAGTTAGACAGATATGTCGAATAAAACAAACAAGAAATACTGCTTATTTGTCAGTTGAATAACTAATAGTTATCTTGTCAAAAAGGCATTCACTCCCCATTGATAAAAGATAGGAAATGAATGCCTGAATCAAGTACTGGCTATTATTAATCATCCCAGTTAAGTTGTAGAAATGAAATAGCTTGAAAAAAAATTTACGTTATTTTACTAAGCCATGTTTAAATGCGTAGATTGCCGCTTGTGTACGATCCTCTACTTCTAATTTTGCCAATATATTAGAAACATGAGTTTTAACAGTTTTAAGTGTGATAAATAATTCATCCGCAATTTCTTGATTGCTTTTTCCTTCAGAGATTAGCATCAAAATTTCATTTTCTCGTTTCGTTAATTCTTCATGAAGAATGGGCTCATTACGTCTGCTCATCATTTCCATCATTTTTGTTGTTACTTCTGGTTCTAAAACACGTTCGCCTCTTTGTGTTGCCCTTATGGCATCCGCAATCTCGTGTGCAGTAGAAGTTTTTAACAAGTATCCTGCAGCACCAGCTTCAATTGCTGGATAGACTTTTTCATCATCAATAAAACTAGTCACAATGATAATTTTTGCTTGAGGCCAATCTTTTAAAATCGCTTTGGTTGATTCAATGCCATCCATTTCTTCCATGACTAGATCCATCAAAATGACATCTGGGCGTAATTCCATTGCTTTTTTGTACCCTTCACGCCCGTTTTCTGCTTCACCTATGACTTCAATGTCTTCTTGGATAGACAAATAAGAAGATACGCCTAATCGAACCATTTCATGGTCATCTACAAGTAGAACTTTTATCATTTTTTATGCCTCCTTGATTAAAGGAACTTTAATTTCAATACTTGTACCTTGTCCTTTAAAACTAATAATTTTAACGGTTCCACCAATTCCTGATACTCGTTCTTTGATATTATTCAATCCATAACTACCTGTTTTGTTTTCATTCATATTAAATCCAGTTCCATCATCAATCACACGTAATAATAAATTATTATTGATTTTGTGTAAATAGACTTCTAATTCATTTGCTTTTGCATGTCTTAATGTATTCGATAATAGTTCTTGCACAATACGAAAGAGATGATCTTCTATAGAATTTGACAATTTTACGTCCTCAATCTCCCATTTCAAAGAGATTTGGATTTTATTTTGTAATTCTTTTAATAATTGCTCAATTCCTTGTTTTAACCTTTTACCTTCTAAATTGACAGGGCGAAGATGTAACAAGAGCGCACGCATTTCGGATTGAGAAGCATTGATAATATCCGTAACCATACGTAGTTGTTTTCGAAACATTTCTGAACTATCTGTTTTTTCAGCTTGCTCGGTTAAAGCTGACATCATCATCATAGCCGCAAACAATTGTTGAGAAACAGAGTCATGGAGTTCACGAGCTAAGCGATGCCTCTCTAATTCTAAAATCTCTTCTTTTGTTTGTCCATTGACGTATTGTGGCCTACTAGTGACTATTTGTAATTCACTAGAGACTTCAACCATTTTTTCTTTGATCTTGGTGATCTCTTGATCAATATCTTGGACATAAATATCATCAACAGCTCTTGGAATAGGCTCACTTAAACGATTTGATTCATAATTTCCAGCTGATAAGGCTCTTAGTTTTTCTTCAATTTTTCCATATTTCGCTTTTTGAATAATCGATATAACAAAAAAAACCATCAGACCGACTCCCAGTGCAATAGCAAATAAATGAAAAATAAGTGGAACGTACAACAATCGAGCACTTAAAAGCGCTCGCCACCAATGTCTCTGGTTATTTGCGTAAAAATAGGTGAATAGTGAAAACAAGATGATTAGAAAAGAGGCTGCTGAGGCATAAACAGCCATCATTGCTTTGGATAATTTGCTGATCATACACGAATCACCTCAACATCTCCAAGAAGAGTATTCGTAATAATTTTTAAACGTCTTGGATTTTCGTCATAATCGTTACTATAAATCTTGATCGATTCATTTTTTAAAGAAAATTGTTCCTCTTCAAATAAAACATTCCCAACTAAAGTCGCATGCTCTAAACTTATTGCAATCCCTAAAGGCACTAAAATTCTTGTTCGACCAATTCCTTTACGCACAATCACAATGTTGTCATCTTTAGGTAAAAGTGTATTGCCTAAATCAATGATCGTATCTCCTGAAATAAGCGTGATGTTTATGTCGTCCCACTCATAGATATCATTTCCAATACGCTGATTACCAAATAATTGCTGTTTTTTTCGTTCGTTATTATGTGTCTTCAATTGATCCGTCTTTACCATGATCATCTGTTTCTTTCGCCAAAAAGTATTTTTAGTTAAATCAATCCCCGAAATTTCGACTCCTTTAAGTCCAACAAACAAAATAGCAAATACTGCCATCAACCATAAAGCTGGGCTGTTAACTAAACTAAAGAAAACAATCAAACTTCCGATCATCAATTGAAAATTTTTAAAACCTGATCGTGTTTTTTTTCTTAAAGCAAAATATATATTAATGATACCAAACAAGACCAAAAGAAGTAATTCCACATTGTTCACAATTTGCCAAATTGCAAATAGTAACAATAAAGCTTCGACAACAATAAAAAAACGCCAAGAACTATTCATTTTTTTCTCCTTCCATAAACATTCTCATTCCATCATACCTATTTTTTCGAAAAGATACTATAGGACTTGAGATGTAAAAGCAGAAAATATGAAAATGGACTATGACAAAAGTCACAGCCCATTTCTGCGCCAAGCAAACTTCATTTATGCTTGTTCTACTTTAACGATTTTCACTAACATATCGCCACCTGGTGTCGCAATTGTTACCTCATCGTTCACAAGCTTTCCGATCAAAGCTTGTGCAATTGGAGAATCATTTGAAATTTTACCAGAAAATGGATCTGCTTCTGCACTTCCTACGATGGTATATTCTTCTTCTTCGCCATCTGGTAATTCAATGAAAGTAACTGTTTTACCAATAGATACTTCATCTGAATCTACACCATCATTGTCAATGATTTGTGCAAAACGAATCATGTTTTCGATCGTTGTGATACGTCCTTCAACAAATGCTTGTTCATCTTTAGCAGATTCATATTCTGAGTTTTCAGATAGATCCCCAAATCCACGAGCAATTTTGATACGTTCAATAATTTCTCCACGTTTAACTGTTTTTAATTGTTCCAATTCTTCTTCTAATTTGGCTTTTCCTTCTAAAGTCATAGGGTAAACTTTCTCAACCATGTATAACGTCTCCTTCTTAATCTATGGAATACCGCAAAAGGTAATCTTTTGAGGAATATAATCCCAAAAAGATTACCACGCTTTTCCTAAAATGTAAATGTTTTTCTATTAATATAAATAGTTAATGATACAAATACTATTCTACGAATTATTTACATATTTATCAACTAATTCTAAATGCTCTTCGTAAGTTTTTGCAAAATAAACATCTCCATGTTTCATGTCTGCTACGAAATAATAATAATCATTTTTAGTTGGTTCTAATACAGCTTGAATCGATGCTTCACTAGGATTATCAAATGGCCCTGGTCCAAACCCGGTATTAATATATAAATTATATGGAGAATCAACAGCAGTATCTTGATACGTAACCATCTCTTTGTGTTCTCCTAATGCATACAACACGGAAATATCAGACTGTAAAGGCATATTTGCTTCAATTCGGTTGAAAAATACTTGAGCAATATTTTTACGATCGTTCTCTTTTACCCCTTCTTTTTCAACTAAAGAGGCCAATGTTAACACTTCTTGTACCGTAAGATTTTGTTGTTTGATCGTTGAAAAATAAGGTTGTAAAACCGTATTTGTTTTATTGACCATTTGAATGACTAAGTCTTTTAGTGACATTTGTTTATAGTAATCATAAGTAGCTGGGAATAGATAACCTTCTAATGGATATTTTACATTTTCAGCTTGACTCGCACTATCTAATAGCTCAGGGAATTTTTTATGGAGTTCGTTAAAGAAGGACTCATCTTTCATTAAATCCAAAAACTCCTGTTTTTCTTTCCCTGTAACTTTTGCTACCCTAGAAGCAATTTGTTCAATATCATACCCCTCAGGAATCACAATTTTTCCATCCGCCACTTTGGTTGGCTCTGAAGTACCGCCTTCTTGGAGTTGTTTTCCAATCTCATCCAAAGTCATATTTGGCGACATTTGATAATACCCCGCTTGAAAGCCAGTCATATTTTTAAATTTAGTGTAGTAATTAAACACTATCCCGCTTTTTATTACTTGATCTTTTTCCAAGATTTCACCAATCTGCTTATTCGATGAACCACTTGGTATTTCAATTTGAACAAGCTGTTTATCCTTTGGGTTTAATGGTTTCAGACCGCTATCCACATAGCGATAAACTGTAAACCCTAAAATTCCTCCTACAATCAGCAAAGTAAGAGCAATCACTAATATGATCTTTCCAACAATTTTTTCTTCTTTTTTACGTAAATTTTTTCTCTGAGTAATCACTTCATCCTTTTCAGAAGAATGATTCTGCTTGATTTTTTTCTCCCCTGGACGTTGTTTGTTTTCTGACAAAACAACTCCTCCTTACTATCAACTTCGTAACTCCATTTATTATACATGATAAATTGATTGACGTGAATTAATTTATCAAATATTCTATCAAAATTGTAAGTGGTAATCTCCATTTCAACAGATTAAAATAAATATTAAGAAAGAATGTAATGTTTATCTTTACATAAATATTACACAAAAGAAAGGAACGCTTGAAACATGATAAAAAATGGGAAACACGCAAAAAAAAGAAGCCGTTCTTTTTATACTATCCTCTTGTTGTTGCTTAGTCTCAGTATTTTTTCAACGACTATTATTTTAGGTTGGCATTCTTTTAATAAAGTGCAAGATGACCCTACTACAAATCGAATTACTTTAAAAAAACAAGTGAATCTTTCCCCAAACGAACAGCAACTAGCAAGCCAAATCAATCAACTGTTAAAAAAAAATGATTATATTGGTTCCATTTATGTAAAAAAAAATAATCACATTATTTTTAAACGTGGTTATGGTTATGCAAATAAAAAAACGGACCAACCAAATGGACCTTCTCTCTATTATCAAATCGGTTCCATTCAAAAAGCAATGACTGCCCTTTTGATTCTAAAAGAAGTGGAGTTGGGTCACCTCTCTTTAAAAACTAAACTAGCTAATTTTTATCCTCAAATACCTGGTAGTCAAATCATTTCGATCGAGGATTTGCTTTATATGAAATCTGGATTAAAGCGTACCGCTACACCTCGTGTGCCATTGTCAGATGAAAAAGTCGTTCAATTTGCTGTTCAACATCTAAAATTAGTGGACTATCCTAATTACCGTTATGAACCACTAAACTTTACTCTATTAGCTGGAATTTTGATACAATTAACACATCAATCGTATGAAACATTATTAAAGAATGAAATTATTGTGCCACTTGGCTTAAAACATACAGCTTTTTATGATCAAGTCAAGCATTCATCTAGTCATGCTGTTTCCTATCAAATGTCACCTACTGACAATTATTGGAAACCATTGACTGAAACACAATCAGCCATTCGAAATGAATTAGGAACAGGCAATATTAGTATGTCGGTGTATGACTTAAACACCTTCTTTACAAAAGTTTTATCTGGGAAACTTATTCCTAAACAGCTACTCTTCTCACTCTGGAAAGCAAGTACAAAAGGGCATCCTTACCGTGGTGGGGTTTATTGTGGAAATGACTACGTTTTAGCACAAGGAAACATCAATCGTTTCCACTCTGTGGCTGTTTTCAAGAAAAATTTAAAAGATGCAATTGTTATGGAAAGTAATGTCCAAGCAGATAAAAAAGTCAAAATTCCTGCTACTGATCTAAGAAATCAAATTTATGATTTAATTGAAGGAAACCATCAACTCGCTCATGGATAACAAAAAAGGTTGTGACAGAAGCAGTTAGCTCCGAACAAATACACCCTGATTTTCTAAAGTAATTCTCTATATTTGGGAAAATCAGGATTTATTGTTGAAAGGTTGTTTCCCAAAAAGTTGTACTTGTACAAAGTGAGTTTATCACTTTGTTTTTTGTGGTCAATGTTTCCTATTTTGTTGGAGCTAAATTTGATATTAAACTTGGCTTAATCAGTTTAACGTTTGTTTGATTTATGATGGTTAGCAGGGGCTCGCTTGGTCCACAGAGACCAGTTTTATAAGTTTTGTTCGATATTTCTTTCACTATTCATTCTAATCTAAAAAGAAAATAGAGGGTCATTTCATCCATTGGTGAAATTGCCCTCTAATCTTAGTATAATTTAGTTGATTTCTGTTTTCAGATAACTAGTCATTCCGCTTAATATATCGTACCGAGGTTGAAACCCAATTGTCTGAATTTTATTAATATCTGCTAAAGAGTCATGAATATCTCCTGAACGTTCTTCTTTATATTCAAGAATCAATTCTGTCTCTAAAATCTGATCAATCGTGTGGATTAATTCTAGCAATGTTGTTGCTTTTCCCGTGCCAACATTAAATTGTTGTCCTAATGAAGCTTTTTCTTTAGCTACTAAAAGTAAGGCTTGTATCACATCTTCTACATAAACAAAATCTCTTGACTGACTTCCATCGCCAAACAATGTAAAGGAAGAAGCTTCTCCAGCTAATTGTTTCTTATAGCGGTCAACTAAGATAGAAATCACTCCACTGTATGGTGAATTTGGATTTTGATTTGGTCCATATACATTAAAAAATCGCACAGCACTTCCAGGAACACCATAAAGATGGCAATAATCCAAAACATATTGTTCTGCTGCAAATTTATCAATGGCATATGGTGTTAATGGACGGATCACTGATTCTTCTTTTTTCGGTAAAGTAGGTTCATCGCCATAAACAGCCGCTGAAGAACTGAAAACGATACGTTTTAAGTCAGGTTGATATTTGCGGATCAGTTCTAAAAGTAATAACACACTTTCAAAATTTACGCGATGTGTTTCTACAGGTCTAGCAACTGAATCAGCGACACTGGCCACTGCCGCTAAATGGAAGATATAGTCAAACTGATTGGCACGCATGACTTCTTCCATTAATACTGAATCTGCCACATCTCCTTCAATAAAAGTAATATTTTTATCCATATCAAGGTTTTCTACTTTTCCCATTGATAAATCATCAACAGCAATCACCACATTTTCTTTTCCTAGATGATTGGCTAAGGTAGAACCAATGAAGCCGGCTCCGCCAGTAATTAATATTTTCTCCACGCTTTTCACTCCAATTTACTAATTACATATACATAAATGATAAGTTTAGTGTAACATGTTTATTCTTAGAAGACTATCTTATTTAATAAGGCAAACTTTATTCAGGTTTGTCATAAATTTAGCCATGCATAAAAAAGAAATAAGAAAGTAATTAAGAAAAAGAACACAATGAATCCTCCAGATTCTAGTGTGTCCTCACTCTTTTGTTGCAATTAATGATCTTTTACTAAGTGTTTTAAATCTTTAAAATCACTTAAAAATCCTTTATGGATAAGCACCATATAGATCACATATACCACGATATAAGCACCCATACTTATAAAAGTTCCACCGAACCAAATATTACTAAAAATAAACAATAAAGTAATACATGTTTCTAAAAAGATTTTCGCACCAATTTTGATCTTCATATCTCTACATAAGAAAAACTCAGCTAAATTACATCGGAAAGCTAAGCTAGCAAGTATGAGACCTACAGTTAAATTTAAATTGCCAACAATGAAAATGACAAACAAAGAAAGAAGCAAAGACAAGCTTAAAGTCAAAACGTTCACCATAAGAATCGTTTTTTCTTTGCGTAATGTTTTTAAATACGTATTTATCAATAAAGACATTCTTCCTTCGTAAATAACAATTGGGAATAAAATCCCCATAAATTTTAGACTAACAGCATATTCAGGTAACCACATTCCCAAAACAATTTTTGCAGGAATATAAAAAATCAAAATGGCATACGTCAAAGGAACAAAAACGCCCCTTAATGTTTGAAACAAAGAAGAAAGTCGTTCTTTATTTGTTCTTCTTAAAAGTGGAAACATAACAATCCCAACAGCATTGATAAATGTTAAAAACATATTTGAAATACTTAAAGTAAAAGAAAGTTTCCCAAAAGTTTCGATCGACCACTGTTGCTGAACAAAGAAACGGATCGTTCCCATAATCAACATACTTGCAATACTACTTAACATCAGTTTGCTACCAATATTGATATTATCTAAGATTTCAGGAACCAATTCTTTCAAGCCAATCATATTGACTCGAAGCATATCTTTGATTCGTGTCATCCCCCAAATAGTAATCACTAATTTTGAGATAATATCCATGATAATCAACCAATAAAATTCACGTCCGCCCATCGCAAAGTAAATGCCAATCAATACAACATAAAGATAGCGATCATTTCTCGATAATTGCGCATATTCTTTAATTCTGTTCGTTGATTGAAAAATATAAAGGATAAATGTCTTCACGATAGTTATAACAGATACCACAGCTGTTAACATTAAAATCAATGCTTGGTATTCTCTTGGCATAAAGAAATATGCCCACAAGATAACTAAAGTTGAAACAAAAAATTCAAAGATTGCTAAATACCAAAACTGTGATCCTAAAGAACGCTTATCAATGTCTCGGTATTCTTCTCCGCCGATTTTTAAATAAATTCCATCGATCCACCCAAAGTGTAAAAAACCGACATAAGATGAATAAAACACATAAAGTTGCCAGTAACTATATTCTGTGACCCCTAATAATTTTGGAACAAATAAGTTTAAAAGAACGGAAATACCTAATGTAGCGAAGTTAGCAGCTACAGTATAATAAAGATTTTTTGCGACAGCTTTTGCTTTGTGATTCATTCTGATATCCCTCACTTTCTTGCCTTATGCTTAATAAGATGATAGATATCAGTGCCGAAATAAAATTTACGCTGGTAATGAAAAAAAGAGGAAACAACAGCAGATAGTCGCTCTTTTTCTAATATCGCAACACGCATTTCTAATTCATCGATTAATGTTTGAAGCAATTTTTGTTTTTTATCATAATCCTTCATCTCAGTAAAATTAGATAAGTAATTATTCGCTGCATGTACTCTTTGCAATCTTCTGCGCAATGTATTTAATCTTTTATAATACTGAGTCTCTTTATTTGATTGATCAATTTCTTTTTTAAATGAACTTTGACCATGTTTGCGCCACTCGATTAAAGGTTTTCTTATTAAGTACAATCCATTACTTAAAACTGCACTTCCCCACATGGACATGTCATGGACAGGATTTTCCATTCGCGAAGCATATAAATTCACATTTGTAATAAAATCTTTTCGAACAGCGTAAACACACCCAGGGCGTCTTAGAAATAAATTATTTTCATTAAAAATAACTCTTTCTTCTGGTCTATGATCAATCGTTTCTGTATCAATGCGTTTTAATTCCTCAGCTAATCCTCCAGGCTCAACCAATTCTTGGTAATCAGAGGCTAAAACTTGTACTTTATTATTCGTAAAAATGTTACTCATTTCTTTAATTTTTGTTTCATGCCAAATATCATCTTGGTCACAAGTAAAAATGATTTCATTTTTTGCTAAATTTAATAGGGTAAAAAAGTTTTCTCGCCAACCCACGTTTTCTTTGTTGATTATTAGATGCCAGTTTGATTGTAACTGATTCTCTTCAATAAATTTTTTGATAATAGCCACTGTATTATCAGTAGAACAATCATCTTTTATTAAGACCTCGTCAATTTTTTGCGTTTGGTTTTTCAAAGAATTTAACTGCTCTATTATATTTTTTTCGCCGTTATATGTAGCCATTACCACAGTTGTTTGTAGTTGCTCATACATGATATCCACTCTTTCTGATCAAATATAATGATAAACCTATTTTTATATGATTTGTCACTTAACTAAATTTTTACAACATTTAAAGCCATAAATTACTTTTCATAAAAATCGTAAGGATGATGCGTAATTCGTTCATTTTCCGGTGGCATTGTCATATAATCGCCATAACGCAACGTTAAAAAATCCCTTCTATTTTTTATGGCCATCACTTTATGCCCTTCAAACTCAACGTCTTCATATGATTCAAACCATTGTGTAGGAAAAACGCCCCAATGAATATGGATCCATTCTAAATAACCACAAGTCTGTGTTTCATCGAGTGCTATTTTCTTAGCCGCTTCTTGGTATTTATTTTGCCAATAGACATTATTCCCAATTTTCATCAATTTTTTATGGTGGGGGTAACGTACGACTAATTTTATCATTGCTTTTGCAACATTAAAACTTCTAGCATAAGACAATCCAAGTGTATCCATTAAGTTTAATCGATAGGTCTCTGTTTCTTCTCTTAAAACTTGACGTTCTTCTTTGGAGTCTGGTATCCCATCAATTGGAAAAACATCAACAAATACACCTAAATCTTCCTCTTCTCCACTAAAGAATTGTTTTGTCTTTGCTACCGTTTGAGGATCAACGACTTTAGCAAAAGGATAACGAAATTTTTCTCTCGTTTCAAAAGATAGCAACTTATAATTTGAGTCATGTTTTAATAATTTGATTAATTTTTCATAATCAGGTCTAGGCATGACAATGTCAATATCATCATCCCAAGGAATAAACCCACGATGACGTTCCACCCCAATTAAACTGCCATAAAAGATTGTGTATTTAAGATTATTTTCTCGGCAGATTTTATCAATGTATACTAAGATATCTACTGCTTTTTTTTGGACTTCAGCCATCGTTAGTTTTCTCATAAAAAATCTCCTATAATTAATATTTCCGTACAAACAACAATTAACATCAAAGTTTTTCTAATAGATAAACAAAATTGATTATAATAGAAAATATCCTTGCATTTTTAATTTTTCTGCAAGGAATTTTCTAATTACCTCAATTATTTCTCCATTGTGTTTACTTTTTTATTTTTATCAAAATCATACTGTAACTTTCCTAAATATAACCAAAAAATAAACGTTGCCGAACGTCTGGTTAAGACAATTTCTGTAATCAATAAACTAGACACTAAAATGATTAGAACAATTTGATTATTTATTAAAAACTCTAAATAATTTTTTTGCTTAGTAGAAAAAAGAATACGTAAGGACTGCCACATTTTTGACACTAAAAATAGAACAAAAACGGCTGTACCTGAAATCCCTGTTGCTGCTAACAAATAGAAAAAGGCACTGTGAGGTGTTTGACCTGTTTTTGCAATATGTGTCTCTGGAATTTTTGCTTTAGCAATCTCTACAAAACCTTTTGGTGTTGTGCCAAAAATTGGTTCTAAACGCATTAGTTCCGTTGCGCTTTTCCATAAAGCAAAGCGACTATTAGAAATATCGTTGTTTTCAACCACGTCTGGTCGTTCAGCAGATAATGGTTTATCCTCAGATAGTTTTTTATCCGAATCTTTTTCAAAAAATTCGACAATTTTAGGATCACTAAATTCTACTTTGTTTGCTACCTGAATATAACTCGTTTTAAATAATGAAATCCCACCAAAAGCAATTGCCGAACTGATCATAGCTATTACTAAAGCACCCAATATTTTATAAATCATCGCTTGAGACTTTTTCGATTGATAAAATAGATAGAAAAAGAATGCTCCAAAAAAGACAATCGCTACTAACTGAATTGAACCTGATCTTGAACCTGATAATGAAACATAGCTGAACTGAATAAACATAACAAAAACTGAAAGAATTTTCACCCATATTTTTGGACTAAAGATTACTTTTCTAAGAGCAAAGATCATACAAACAAGGGAAATCGTGCAAGCATAATTTGGATCTACAAAAATACCATAGAGACGATTTTCAAAAAAGCCAATTCTCATCCCATAATACAATGACTTGACAGGCATAGAAAAACTTACGCGTGCGAAAAATAAATAGAGGGAAAAAAGGACTAACACAGACCAGACAACCAAAAGAATACTTTCAAAGACAGTAAACAATTTCTTGTTATTTTCTCTTCCTATTTCAAACACACAAAAGAAAAAGATACATTGCCAAATAATCAATTTGATATTTTCTGTAAACGCATAATGATGATTCAGTACGGTACTAATTGCTAGAATGACTATAAAAGCAATAAGCCAATATTCCAGTTTTATTTTCTTTTTTTCTATAATCATCGGTAAAAAATGGGTAAGAAAAATAACACCTGATAATAACATGATAATCATTGTAAATATGGAATCGATTTTCGGTGGGAGCGTTGAATAGGCACTAACCATCCGACAAATTAAAACAAGCTCGAAAAAGACAATATAGGGCAAAGCTATTTTTTGTCCTATACTATGAAGTTGCTTTGAAAAATTATTTAACATTTTATCCTCCGTTAGTATAAAAGATCAATCATAGTATCCATTAATCTTTGTTTTTTGTTATATGTTTCCTTCTAAATTCCACAGGAAACTTGTACAAACGCAAGTTAACCATTAAGAGTATAGTTGAAAACTTACGACTTTTGGTAAAAATCTCATTTTTCATAATAAATCGGAAGTTGCTTCTTAAATAACTTACGATTTTTTTTGTTTCCGGTAAACTGGTTGCGTTTGCTACTATAATCTTATCTAGGACTAAAAAGTTAGCAAAACAAACACGTTGATGTGCTGCCTTTTTTATTTCTTGGCTTCTGTCTTTGAGCTTCATTTCATTTTTTTCCCAGGCTTCAATAAATTCAAATTGTTTTTCCGAAAAGCTTTCTGTGTTGATACTTCCGATACGATGGTAATAATAATATTTTTGTTTCGAATTAATTGCTACTTTCTGGCATTGATTGAGTAGATCCACAATGATAAAGGAGTCTTCATGATACTTTCCTTCGGGATAGCGAATAGATGAAAATAGTTCTCGCTTATAAAGTTTATTCACTGCATGTACTGAAATAATATTCCCTTGCAGAATCAACAATAACGCTTCTTCAGCTGATACTACCTTTTCGATGGTAGGTTTAACTATTGGCGCTTTCCCCTCATAAACATCATAAATGCCACAAATCGATAAATCAGCATCTTCTTTGATAATAGTGTTGTATAAAAGTTCATACATATCTTCTGCGATGTAATCATCACTATCGATAAACCCCAAATATTTTCCTTTAGCGACTTCAATCCCAGCATTTCTAGCACTACTTAGTCCACCATTTTCTTTATGGAGGACACGCACACGAGCATCTTTTTCAGCATATTCCTCACAGATTTTCCCACTATCATCTGGGGAACCGTCATCTACTAAAATTAATTCAAAATCTGTAAAAGTTTGAGCGAGAATAGAATCTACACATTTTTTTAAATATTTTTCTACTTTGTAAACAGGTACGATTATACTAATTTCACACATTTACATTTCATCCTTAATCAACTGTAATGTATGAGCTAAAGCTTCTTCTAAAGTAAACAGTGGTTTCCAACCGCATGCTTTGATTTTCCTATTATCTAAAATAGCCGTATTTGCTTTAGAAAAACCTTTTCGTTCAATTTCATCTGGTAATTCAAAGATCACTTCTTTTCCGCCAATCTCCGCTATTTTTTTAGCAAGATCTTTGAGGTGTAAATCAAATGATTCTTCTGAGATATTATAAGCTTCACCATTTTTTCCATGTAAAAGTAAATGAAGAATTGCAGAAACTGCATCTGCCACATAGATATAGGAAAAATATTGATTTCCTTCACTCTTCAATACAATATTTTCTCCCCTTACTGCATTCATGATGAATTGAGAAGAAGCTTTAGTGTCTGATAAGAGCATGGTAGGGCCGAAAGTTCGGCATAGACGTGGAATAACGATATCTAAATGATGTTTGGCGATATACGCTTGACAAAGTGACTCACTGACACGTTTTCCTTCAGGATAACCTGCGCGTAACGTATTGCAATCAATATACCCACAGTAATCTTCGGTAAATTTTTCAACATCTCCACGATTTTCACCATAAATTTCGACAGTCGAAAGAAACAGAACTCTATCTGCATTTGTCTTAACAGCATGTTTTAACACTTGTTCTGTCCCAGCAAGATTGGTCATAATTGTACCAATCGGATCAGTCGCATACGCTTTAGGATGAGTATTACTGGCACCGTGAATAATAAAGTCCGCATGTATGTCACTTGGAAGAGGGTTTGTCACATCCCCTTCTACGATCACAAAATTAGGATCAGAAAGATACGTTTGAAAACGAGCTTCTAAATTTCGACGATTTCTTCCCATCGCGTATATTTTTATATTGATACCTAATAAATGATTAGCTAACATGACTGTATCGATCAAAAACGAACCAATCATTCCTGACGCTCCAATCATCAGTAATGATTTTTCATCTAGTTTCTTTAATTCAGGTAGGTGCTCAATCACTTTTTTTAAGTCATTTTTATATGTCGGAATAGTATTTAAAGCCATGTTTACCACCTAATCTTTCATTTTTAAATATGCTTTGAATAATTCTAGATCATCTGTTGTGGTTAATTTAATATTTTTGTCAGAGCCAGCAGCAAAATATAATGTTTCACCTAAATCGACCATCATTGTATTGGTATAAGATGAATCTGTCATACCAATGTTTTCTTTGACTGCGCGATTATAGGCAGATAACAACTTCCCATATTGATAGGCCTGTGGGGTTGAGACACGACGTAACGTGTTACGGTCTACATATTGTTCCGTGGTTTCTTCTGTTTTCTTAATGAAAATCTGTTCGTTATACGGTAAAGATGTCACACCATTTCCGTACTCTTTACATTTCACGATAACGTCAGACAAGACTAACTCATCCACTAATGGTCGAATACCATCGTGAATAATAATCGTATCATCATCTTCAGAGTAATCTTTCAAAAATTGGACGCCGTTATTAATAGACTCTTGTCCCTTAGATCCTCCAGTGATGACCCACTGCACTTTACTAATATTAAATTCTTTCACGTAAGCCCACATTGTTTCTTCCCAACCTGACTTACATACCACTAGGATACGATCAATTTGTGGATGTTTTTGAAATGATTCCAATGTATAAATAATAATTGGCTTACCTTCGATATTAATAAATTGTTTTGGAATATCCTGGCCCATTCGTTTGCCCACGCCACCGGCAATAATAATAGCTGTAATCATATGATATAAATTCCTTTCCCTCATGAGATTTATACTAATTTAATGTTCATTAACCTAGCCTTATCCATCGCTGCATCTTCATTCAGTTCGATAAAACTGCATTTAGCCTTTTACATTTTCTCATAACTATCGTTAACTTTCAATGTTTTCCCTCAGGTATTGGCTGAAATATAAGCTTTACAAAAAAAAGACTAGAATCATAAAATAGCAATCTATTTATGTTCTAGCCCTTTAGTTTTAATTTACTTTTTGCACGTATGCTTTATTCGCTGTCAAATAACCATTAGGTGTGAGCAATCGTGGGACATCGTTCTCACGATAAACAACCCCAGTAACAGCAACCAATGTTCCTTTTGCCACTGAAATTCCTTTATGAAGAAAATCTGTATCTCTATAATAAGTGTCATTGGTCTTCAAAACAACTTGCATAGGATTTTTGGTGTAATAATTATTAATAGATGCTATCGTAGCTACCACGTAATCTTTATTCGCCGTATAATACCCTTTGTCCGTTTTTAGTCGTGGGATTCCACTCTTAGTCATTTCTATTCCTGTTACTTTTAACACAGTCCCTGCTGTAACGGCTTCACCTGCTTTAGTAAATTCTACGTCCTTATAAAATTTATCATTTGTTTTCGTAATGACCTGTCCTGGATTCGACATATAATACATGTCTGGAATCTCTTTGTATTGTTCAACTAAACTTTTATTAGCAGTCAAATAACCATATTTTGTTTTTAAACGGAAAATACCCGAATCTGTATAAGCTAAGCCTTCTACTTCAACAACTGTTCCTTTTGCAACTTTGTTCAAACGTTGCGTAAAAGCAGTATCTGCATAAAAATAATCATCTGCTTTCAAGCGAACTTTTTGCGGATTGGTTGTAAAATAAGAGTCAATATTGCTTTGAGCAGCTACCACATAGTCTTTATTTGCTGTTAAATAACCGTGATCTGTAAATAATCGCGGAATACCACTAGCCGTTGTTTGGACACTCTTTACAGTCACTAATGTATTTTCTTTAACTGTCATTCCTGGACTGGTAAAGTTAACATCATTATAAAAACAATCATTTTTTTTGACAATCACTCTGCCTGGATTGGTCGTATAGTAATTGTTTAAATTTGGTCCCGTATTTGTTGTACCAAAAAATGAACTGTAGCTCATAGAAATATCAAATGCTCTTGTTTGATAATTAGCCAATCCTGGAAAATACATTAAAGAAGACCATTGCCAAGCACCGTAATCATTATTCCATTGCATTGTTTGGTCGGGCGTATAAGGATATTGCGCAACCCACACTCGTTCTTTGCCAAAAGAAGTTGGATTGATATACCCGCTATCGATCCAATACCTACCGACATATAGAGCATCATTTGAAAATCCTAAACTTTTTAATTGTTGATTGAATGCTAATGAATTGGCTTGTGCATTCCGCCCATTGTTCGTCAATGTGGGATCTTCTGCATCATTAAACATAATCGTGCTTTTAGACAATCCTAAATTCGTAGCTGCCTGCGCAAAATATTTTGCTTCTGCTTGTGCTGTTTGAATCGAGGTATACAAGCTATAGTGATAGGCTGAAACACTCAAGCCAGCTGCTTTGGCATTGTTGATTTGACTTTGTGCGTATGGATTCGTATAAGAAGTTCCTTCTGTTAATTTGACAGAAACACCAGTAACTCCATAACTCTTAATTTTTTGATACTCTGCAACAGATATCGTGCCATTCCAACTAGAAACATCGATAAAATCTTTTTTAGGTAAATTAGGATCATTGGCATAAACTTGAGCGATCCCAACAGATCTTTTTGCGATCCCATTATTAGAAGCCCTCATTGCATAAGTCCCTTTTTCGTGATTCGTTCCTTGTTTGCCGATTTCAGCATCTTCTTTTGGATCGATCGCACTAGATGGAGCATCCGTCGTTGAGGGAGTTGTTTCGCTACTTGCGATTGAACTTTCAGTAGTAGCAGAGTCTTCTTGTGATGAATCGGTAGAACTAATTGTTGCCATCGTCTCAGTCGAAGAAGATTCACTCGTGTTTGCCGAAGTTTCAGAAGTCTCTGCTTCAATAGTGGCATCTGTTGTTGATGTACTTTGTATCACTGATTTATTTGCTGGATTTGTCGTTATTGTTTCACTCGTTTGAGATGTTTTAGTAAGTGTCTCAGTTGCATAGACTCCAGAAACAAAGCTGTTTAATAACAATGTACATAAAAGAGTGCCAGAAAAAATTCTTTTCATATTTTTCTCCTTTATACATTAAATTTTTTTGTATGCATTTTTTGTATCTACATGTATAGCTTCATGATGAGGTGCTTGATCTTCTTTAGGAGGTAGCTGCATATAATCACCGAACACTTGTTTCAAATAACGATCATAACCTACTGGGATTGGCATTTTTGTCCTTTCAAATGGAACAATCATTGCTGTTTGAAAATCTTCCAAATGATAAATATTACCCATATATTTTGGTCCAACACACAATTCCGTCACATATGGAGTCGAACCAAAAGGATATTTACTCATTTGTTTTTCCGCAAAGCGCCAAATTTTGTAGCGGATTTTTTGTGAAGAAAAAATACTTAAGAGCATTTTACTTCCAGTTGCCATAAGACCCCCATGTTTTTCAGGAACAACTTGTGAGCAAAATAGAGCATAAATGAGTGCCCATATCTTTTGGATTTTTCGTTGGACATTTCCCACAGGGGCGCCGTCTAAAGGAAAAATATCAATTGGCACGCCATGAGGAATGTCCATTCCTTCTTGATAGGTTTTAATAAACGTTGTTTGGGCATCACGAATGGTCATAAATGAGTTATGATCGTTATAGGTTTCGGATGCTACCAATAAAGGATAACGTTGTTCGTCTGCATATTTAGGCCACAATTTTTTTATTTTCTCATAGTCTGGTCTAGGCATAAAAAAATCCAAATCATCATCCCAAGGAATAAATCCTTGATGACGAATGGATCCAATACAACCGCCACCACAAAAGTAACAAAGCAATTCATGCTTATTACAAAAATCAACAAAATATTGAGCAATTTCTAACGTTATTTGTTGGACACTTTTTAATTCAGGATCATTACTATACATTCCTACAGCCCCTCTTTTTTATTTTATCATAAATACTTTTTCAACAAAAAATATTTCCTATAGTTTTTTTGCAAAAAAAGAGTAAGGGTCAAAAGGAAAACCTCAAGACCCAAACTCGAACAATTAGTGTTTTAGACAACACTTCGGATACAAGTTCCTACTAAATATCAGAACCTATCAGAAAAATTTTTCTGATAATCTATGGAAATGCACGGGCATTTCCTTAGCATCTTTTAATAAACACGTTTCAATATAGCCATTAATCCTGGCAATTTATTTTCTACAAAACTACCCAATTTTACTGCAGTTAAAAATAACGAAGCTGGGAGATTGTATAACTGTTTTGTCACTTTCTTAGCTGTTGAATCTGTGCAAGCAATTTTTTTGGCTTCCCTAATCGTGGGATCTGTTAAAATCTGTTTAGCCTCTGCCTTTTTTTCTTTTGGCGTGCGCATAGAAGTACCATAAATAGAAAAAAAGACGGAAGTCGTTCCTTTTAAATGAAGAGCTGCCATACCAGATTTATTGGCTTCATTTGTTACTTCATTTGCCAATTGATAGAATTCTTTAAAAGTCTCAAATTTATTTGGGTGGTATTGATTTGTTATTCCTTTACCACCTTCAAATTCATAGATATAAGCTATTTTAGGATTCATCACCACTTGTTGGCAATGTCTATAATAGTTCAAATTAAATATTCGGTCTTCACAACTACTATATCCCTTAAAAAAAACATGATGTTTTTTCACAAGTTCACTGCGGTAACACTTATTCCAAACGACATACATTAATTGATCATTCATCAAGCGATACATGTCATCCATAAAACTTTTATGGTCTGTATATTGATGCTTGGTTACTAAATTTTCTTTTTCAGAAACAATTTTTTCACCCTCGATTGTACGAAAAACAAAGGAACTAACAATTAAGTCTGTTTCAGGGTAATTATCTAACAGTTGATTGTAATTAGTTAAGACATCTTTTGCTGGTGTATCGTCCGCATCAAAAAACAACAGATAGTATCCTTTTGAATGTTTGATGCCTTCATTCCTAGCAAGTCCAGGACCTTGGTTACGAGTTGTGATGAGCTGAAAATTGGGTTTATTTTGAATAAATTCTGTGATAATAGCCTCAGTCTGATCGGTTGAACCATCATTAATCAATAGAACTTCATAATCATCAAAATCAACATTTTTTAATGTTTCCATAGTTCGAGCAATGGTATTTTCAGCATTATATATTGGTATGACTATACTAAACTTTGGATTATCCATTTCTCACGCCTCCAAATCAGCTGAAAATTCTTTCTTTTGGAAAGGCAATTTCTGCAAGAGAATTCGCATTTTCCTCTTCTAATCCTTGAGAGGACATTTTATCAAAAAGAATTTTGATTGTTTGTAATAAAATCTTTAAGTCTAACAACAAAGAATATTTTTTGATGTAAAGTAAATCAAATCGTAGTTTACTATTATAATCAGATACATATTTTCCATAGACTTGTGCATAACCTGTGATACCTGCACGGACATTATGTCTCAAGTAGTAATAAGGATTTTCTGCATTGAATTGGTCGACAAAAAATGGACGTTCTGGACGAGGTCCTACAATTGACATATCGCCTTTTAAGACATTAAAAATTTGTGGTAATTCATCAAAACGGACAGCACGAATAAATTTCCCCACGGGGGTGACACGTGCATCATTACTTTTAGCTAAAACAGGTCCAGATTTCGCTTCCGCTGTAGCGGTCATCGAACGGAATTTATAGATTGAAAATTCTTTTTGATTTTTTGTGATTCGAACTTGTTTGTAAATAACCGGTCCTGGTGAAGTCACTTTTACTAAAATAGCGGTAAGTAACATAAAAGGTGAGGCTATAATCAATAACACCAATGAAACAATAATATCAAACAAGCGTTTGAATAGTTCATATTCTGGTGGAATTCTAAAACCAGAAGCTTCAATAATACTTTCATCCTCAAAATTCATGATGTTAGGGTTAATCATAGTTAAATTTTCAAATGTCGTATTTAAAAATAATTTCTTTTCTTTCTTAGTGACTAATTGATAAATTTTCACTTTTTCCGCTTCTTCGATATGAGAGGCTAAATAAACAATATCAATCTGATCAATCATTTTTTTTACATTTTTATAGTAGTGATTGATGACTACTGCTTCTACTTTGTGTTTATTATTTTTTTTTGAGCTGAAATTTTGAATGGCTGGTGCGACATCTTTTTCTAAACCAACGATGATCACTTTTTTATCCCGACTGACTTTTAAGTACAACTTGTAAATCAAAATTCGGTAAATACTCAATAAGATCGTTCCTATAATAAAGGAGAGCAAAATCACTATTCGTGGGAAAGCAAACCAACGCCCTGCAAAAGTAACCACCATAATCCCTAGTGTCATCAATACCTGTCCAATGACTGTGACAAAAATGATATCGCTAATCATTCGATTATAGAAAACATATCCACCTAGCAAAATATTCAAGGCAATAAATATAACAGAAATAAAGATCGCTGAATGTTGAAAGGTTTCTAAATTTCTTATAGGTATCTCCCCATGAAATTTCAGTAAGAAACTACTGTATATCGCTAGATTATAAACAATAACATCCATTAAAATGATGAATATGCGTCTTGCCGCACTCCATTCCCCGTTTTTATTCATATATACACTCCTACTCACAAAATAATGCATCTATTATCTTACCATAGCAAGGTTTAAAAACCTAGTGAATAAAAAAATTGTAATGTAATTTAAAAAGTTAAACCTAATTATCTTAAATCATACTTCTTTCTCATCCATCAATCCTCTTTTAACAAATAAAAGCTATCATACCTCCAGTAGAGTGCATGATAGCTTTTATTCATTAATCGGGTCTCAATGAAAAATCACCGATTCCTTCTTTTGTAAGGTTATCGTTGTAAAAAGGATCATGAGCAATATAAACTGGCCACTTATCCTGCATTTTCTTGATCTCACCAGCAAACCGTTTTTGCTTTTCAGGCGTATCTTCATAACCTCTTGATTTTGATTCAAAATGATAGAGTTCCACTTGATGTGCATAAACGTTAAATCTACCTAATTCATAGATTTTTAAACAAAGGTCGACATCATTGAATGCCACTTCTAATGTTTCATCAAAACCGTTTACTGCTTGGAAATCCGTTGTTTTAACCATCATACAAGCAGCCGTTACAGCTAAGTAATTAACATCAATCACTAAACGACCAAAATAACCGCAATGTGTCCGATCGTAATTATTCAACGCATGGCCAGCCACGCCACCGATTCCCACTAACACGCCAGCATGTTGTGTCGTATCATCTGGATAATACAATTTTGCTCCTACACAACCAATATGATCAAATTGAGCGTATGAAACCATCGTCGTCATCCATTGAGGTTCAATAACTTCTGTATCATTATTTAAGAATAATAAATATTTACCACTTGCTTTTTCGGCTGCTAAATTATTGATTCTAGAATAGTTGAAAGGAATATCAATCAGTTCAACATGGAATCGATTATTTAATTTCTTTTTGTAAGCAGCAAATAGTTCTTGCATTTTAGGATCGGTACTGTCATTGTCAGCAATGATGATCTCATAATTGGTATAAGTTGTTTTTTCTATAATTGAATCTACACATAATTTCAAATCATCATAGCCATTTTTAGTAGGAATAATCACACTTACTAAATCTTCTTGTAATACATCATAATTCACTTCATAAAAACCGGAAATTCTTCCTGGACGTACACTTCCTTTAATCCCTCTACGTTTCAACGCATCTGTTAATGCTTTTACTCCAGAATCATAAATATAACTCTTCGCTTCACCACTGCTAGCGGTTGAACCTGGGATCGTTCGCCAATGGTATAAAACTTTATCAATATGATAGATGTGTTCTTTAGGAATTTGTTCGGTTATCCGTAATACCAAATCATAGTCTTGAGAACCTTCATATCCTTTTCTAAAGCCACCTACTTCTTTGACTAAGCTTGTCCGGTAAACGCCTAAATGTGAAATGTAGTTATTACCCATTAATGTATCGGGTGACCAGTCTGCTTTAAAGTGTGGATCGAAACGATTGCCATCCGCATCAATTTTATCTTCATCACTATAGATGACATCCAGTTCTGGCTGTTTGTTCAAGATTTTTGCCACTTCAAACAAAGCATAAGGAGGTAGTTCATCGTCATTATCTAACAATGCTATAAATTCGCCTTTTGCTATTTCTAATGCTGAATTTGTAGCTAAACTAATATGACCATTTTCTTTTCTAAAAACTACTTTAATGCGTTCATCTTTGGCTTGATAAGCCTCTAAGCATTTCCTAATTTTAGGATCAGTAGAAGCATCATCGCTGATACATAATTCCCAATGGTCATAAGTTTGTGCTAAAACAGAATCAATACATTTTTCTAACCATTTAATTTCTACATTATAAACAGGCATAACTACAGAAATCAGTGGACGGTATTCAAATTTTTTAGATTGTTCTTGTTGTTCTTTTAAGTCAAATTTTTCATGACGAGTGATCCATTCAGCATAATCAATTGACCCTGGTTTCAATTCTAGCTTTACTCGTCGGATGGCTTTTTTTACCCCATGCGTACGAGCATAATTGATGCCTTTTTTTAATAATCGCTTTTTCTTTTCCCAATTGGTCTCTAAGCCATCATCATAAGGATAACGACCATTTAGTTTTACTGCGATTCCATTTTGATGTTTTCTTGTTTGAAAATCTAAAATGGCCTTACCTTTTAATTTACCAGATAAGCGAATCGAAAAACCGCTTGGCGTTTTTACATCTAAATCATATAAATGATTGATATCAAGACGTACGACATTCGTCACTTCTATCATCACATGTTCTTTAGCCACTTTGATCTGAGGGATTTCTTTTGTCACTTCATCGACTGCCCAACCGATGATCAACAAATCACCAGTCGCTCGTTCACGGGTGATTTGATCAATAAATACGGCAATTTCTTTTTTTTGCACGATCTTTTGTTCTCCTTTACCTTTATTGAATATGTGTTAAATTTCAACGAACCAGTTTTCCCCATTTTCAGCTATCAGTTCAATCAAAAAGGAACGTTGTTCTTGCTCACATAAAATTTGTAATTCAAAGCCAGCTTTTGTTCCTGTTGAAAGATGTTCTGCTTGGTTAACTTCTTGGCGTTCAAACTGTACTACATTGAAATAAGGAGATTGGTTTTCCGATAAACGGTACGTGAATGGTTGACGATTGGCATTAGCAATTCCCCAGCCTGTGATTGTCATCAATTTTGTTTCAGCGTCCCATGATTTGTTATCGATACAAAGAGAGATTTCTTTTGCTTGAATTTTCTTTGGTGTCTCTTTCAAGCGTCTACCACGAGACTTGATGGCAAATTTTTTCTCATCTAATAGTGAATAGTACCTTGTTGTTGTAGTCTGCAAAGAATGTTCTAATGACGAATTTGCTATACTTAATTGTTGATTTTCTTTTTCAAGTCTATCAATTCTGGCTTCAAGCTGTTGCTTTTCACCTGCTAGAGGTTTAACCGTGGCAAGTAAATCTGCCATCGTATTCGTTAACTCTCCAATAAAACGATAATGGCAATGAATCGTCACTTCTTTACCGGCCATTTCTTGTAAAAGAAACATTGGTCGTTCTTGCCCATCAAATAAATAGCAATCATTTTGGGTACGGATCACTGCATTTGTTTTTATATATTCAACTTTTTCTCCAGAAACTTCTGCTCGAAATTCAAGTGTACTTGGTTGTTTTTCAAATAAGAAAGTGACAGCCTCTACGTCCTCATTAATAGAAAAAGTCAATACTTGATTTTCACCTGTATGATTGTTGAATGGAATGGTTTGACTTGTTTCTTGATTAGCTGATGTTTGTTGCACTTCCAATAGACGAACATAATTCGAATTTTGAGGTTTAGCCACTTTACTTTTTTCTACAGGATGCTTCATCAAAGAAAAGAAATATTGATAGACTTCTCCAAACGGACGCATTTTAAAGTCATAACGAACTGATTTTGGAAGTTCTTCATAAGTAGATTTCAATTCTGTGTCGCCGACAGCTAAATAAAGATAGTCTTCAATATTGACGTACAGCCCTGCTTTTTCGAAAACTTTTTGAAATCCACTATGAGTGTAAAAGGAATTATGTGTTTCATCTAACAAGCCATATGAAGCCCAAGGTAATTCATTATTAAACAAGTGAATCATCACTGAATTATGCACTAAATTTGGGAAAGTGATTAAGATCTCACCTTCTTCATTTAAAAATTCTCTGACCTTTTTTAACGTTTCTGTTGGTTGAACTAAATGTTCTAACACATCCGCAAAGAGAATGTAATCAAAAGTCTGGTTGGCATAATAGTTTGCCCACTCAAAACTTTCAATGTCGCCGTAAAAACCATCTTGTGAAAATTCACTGACAAAATCAAACAGCTCCTTGTCTAGTTCAACAATACTTACTTGACAGTTTTTAGCACCAATTAAATGTTTGGTCAAGCGACCATTTCCTGGACCAAATTCCAATACTTTACTTCCTGGTTTGATTTGTGCAGCTATTTTTCCTACACTGCTTTGTTCATCTAAATCCATCTCAAAATCATACTTCATCGGTTAGATTACCTTCTTCCCACTTATGGTCTAAGACCACGATTCCTTCCCCAATATATGAACCATTTACAAATAAATTCATATATTTTGTTTTGTAAACTAAAGGTACGGTGGCATTTTCTTCAAAAATAGCGACATCAAAATAATATTCTCCAGCTAAAAGTCCCAATTTCTCATATTCTAAATAGAAAATGTTTTTTCCTTTTTTCCAAGGAATTTGGATACCGTCTAACAACGTATTTAAACCACACACATAGAAATTATCAACGGTACGTAAAGCAATTCCTAAAACTGGTTTTTTAATGGTGTCATCTTTTACTTCATAAGTTACTTTTACGTACAGTGTCTCACCCTGATCAAGTACATCAATTGGTTTTTTTTCTTTATCCAACAATTGTGCACTTAAGACATCAACGATATCTGGAGCGGCAAATCGTTCGACTTGATTTTTGTTACGGTCCACTGTTTTGACTGATTTTTTCTTTAAAAAGTTTTCATAGTTCGTAGTCACATCCATCGTATCGCCAAATTCGACAACTTCCCCATTTTTTAACCAATAAGAACGATCACAAAAACGGCGGATTGAACTAATATCATGAGAAACAAAAAGAATAGTTTTCCCAGAGTTTTTTATCTCCGTAAATTTTTCCATGCATTTCAATTGAAATTCAAGGTCCCCCACAGCTAAAGCTTCATCAACGATCAAAATGTCTGGATTCACGTTGATCGCCACAGCAAAAGCTAAACGCACAAACATCCCGCTGGAATATGTTTTAACTGGTTGATAAATATGCTCACCAATATCAGCAAACTCAATGATGTCATCCACCATCTCATCGATTTCTTCACGTGAAAAACCTAAAACCATCCCATTTAAGTAAATGTTCTCATAACCAGAATATTCTGGATTAAAACCCGAACCTAATTCCAGTAGTGCAGATATTTTGCCTTCAATTTCCATTGTTCCTGATGTCGGGGTTAATACACCCGTAATGATTTTAAGCATCGTGGATTTTCCTGAACCATTTTCACCCACAAAACCAATCATCTCACCTTTTTTAATTTCAACATCAATATTTTTTAATGCGTTAAAAACATCATGATAAGATTTTTTAAATGGATTTAATGCCTCACGAAAACGATCAGAGGGTTTGGCGTACATATTATAAGATTTCGTAATGTTTTTTAATTTAATCGCATATTCTGTCATGTCTATACTCCTTACAACACATCTGAAAAATGTGGTTTCAATCTACGGAACACTGCAGATCCGATTACAAAAATAACTAAAGTGAATACCCAGAAATATAATGTATACATACCATGTTCAAAGAACCACGCTTCACTTAAGAACGATTCACGATAACCTTGAACTACATAATACAGTGGATTTAATTTAAGAACCTTGATAATCGTTGGATTAAATTGTGTAGGTCCCCAAAGAATTGGTAGCGTCCACATGATCAGCTGCAATAAGATCGTAATTAATTGCATCAAATCGGGTAAAAAAGGCTGGATAGAGGCTGTTAACCAAGTTAATCCCGTTAAAAAAGCGCACATGCAAAACAAATAATAAATCAATTGCAATGTCATCACCGTAGGAAAAATCCCATAAATTGCGGCCACTAATAATCCAATTAAAACAAAGAAAAGATGGGTATAAAGATTAGCTAAAATTTTAGTCGTCGGTAAAATACGGATATTAAATACCACTTTTTTCACTAAATACGTATACTCTCTAAAAACAAGAGTTGTTGACGTAAACGCATCAGAGAAAAAGAACCACGGAACCATTCCAGTAATCAAATAAACGATAAAAGGATATTTGTTGTCCGTCATAGTCGCTTTCAATCCAAAACCAAAGACCAGCCAATAAATCAATACGGTAAATACAGGATTGATAAAAGCCCATAAAATTCCCAAAAAAGAGCCCGCATAGCGAGACTTGAAATCATTTATTGAGAACTGAAGCAAAAGCTTTCTGTTCTGGTAAATGTCCTTCATAAATAAAAACAGATCTTTCAACATTTGTGTTCCTCCAAGCAATTTCTGTTAATTACAGTCAAATGCCATTTTACCACATTTTTTCTAGCAGACTGCGATATTCTTATTTTCTTAATTTTCTATTAAGTAAACTTCACACTAACGTTTTTATTTTACAAAAGAAACTATTTAATTGCAATGAAACACAAGATGACAAAACAAATACACGAATATATAAATATTTTTTTAAGGCTTAGTAGAAAGTAAACAGACTATTTCTACAAATTTTAATTATTCTACCCTATTTAGGCACAAAAAATAGGCTGTACAAAAATCGTACTGCCTATCAATTAAATATTTAACTCACATCGTTTGCTTTGATGAACAACCTTTAAAAATTAAGTTTCTCTTTTAGTTTTTTGAAAAGTATAAAATAAACTTGACGTAATGCCAAAACTAACGAGGAGAGGAGATCCTTTAAATAAGCTAAATAAAATCAAAAGGGTTCACAGAACTTGAAGCCCTCTCAATCTTTTTTTTACATTTCTTTTAGATACTATAGAAGTCTCGTTCCTTTATATTCACCAAAATGTCTTTCATAAATAGCATAAAAAAGTAACTTAGGTATTTCTATTGTTTAAGATTGATGACGAGCTACTCGCGACAATGGTCCAGATGTATCTTTTTCAGTTCTTTGTCTATTTTTCCTTTTTTTAGAAAAATCATACTGATGGCTGGCCATGCCTAATAGTAGATAAACAATCGGTACCCATGGAAAAGAAGTTAATGTATCTTCCATAAAAGATTGGATCATTACAGCTAAAAAGGCCCAAAGAAACGTTAATTGTCCGTTTGTTAGTTCTGCTCTTAATGTCAAGCGTCCAACATAGATCAGCACTAAAATGGCTACGATGATGATTCCGATTAAACCATAGATATTGAGAAATGAATTGTAGCTATTGTGATTCCCTAAAAATTGTTTTCCTCTTTGAAAGATAAAAGGTTTCATTCCCAGTAAAACTTGTTCTTTTTTTGTGGCAATTGTTTCATAGAATTTTAACCAGATTTCTTCTCGTCCAGTAAATAGGTTTAAATTCTCTGCATGAGCAGCAAAATAAGAGACAGGTAATGCAAAAATAGTGACTAATGTATACCCTAGAAATGGTGCCCGAATCAACTTAAAGAAATTTTTAGGCCAAATATCCAGTAGCACAAAAACAATCATCGCTACCAATGCGCCTTTAGATTGACAAACCAAAATTCCTACTATAGAAGCAATAACTGCTGGCACACCGAGCAATCGGATATACCATCGCTCAAAAGAACTAGCAAATCCCATGATCAATAAGCCCAGTGTCATGAGCGAACTTCCAATGGTATTCGTGTTAATCCAAATATCCGAAACCTTATGGCTAGGAAACCAAATACTTTCTCCAGCTGGTATTTTTATTTCAGTAAAAATTCTAAATAACGTGATGCCGAGAAACACATAACAGACAATAATAACCACAGCTCGATCGATTTTATCAAACTGAATCCATTTTATCACTAAACAAAATGCTATAATCAACGGAATCAATAAATCTACGTATACTGAGCTATCCCTGGTCTCTCTGAAATAAGCAAATACTGAATAAATAACAATTGCGGCTGCTAAATATAGAAAGTCGGTTCCTCTTACTTTATAAAGATTTAAAACAAATAAAATAATAATACCAACTGTCACAAATTGCGCACTGTTATCATATAAAAAAGTAGCTTGTTCTATCCCCAGGCCAGCTGTCCAAATGAAAAAAATAGCTGAAAGAAAAAGTATGAGTAACCCAGCACTCATTTTATTGATTAATTTTTCGATAACTGTTTGGATAATTTCCATCCCCCTTTCGTTCTGTTTTATTATACTGTTACTTAAAAACAAACGGCAATGCTATTTACAAAAATAAATTACAAGAAAGTTCTTTCCTTCAATTAAAATGGTGTTTGTTCATATAGAAATAACTATTTGACACTCATTCATAAAAAAACAGGTATTGAACAACATCGTAAGCTAGAAATTATATTTCTTTTTTAATTTCTTACGACTATTACTCAATACCTAACGCTTTCTCTTAGCCGCCTGTATACGACCAATCTACTGTCTGATTGGTTACATTATTATTTTCCGGATAAGTGACTTCAAAAATCATATAACCATCTTTATCAGGTCCATAAAGTTGTGTAAATTGCGCTTGATACAACTGATTATAATCCGTTAGTGGTCGCTTGCTGACCACATATTTAATCCCCAATTTTTCTGCATCTTCAAAATTAAGTGTCACAGAAAACATATCTGGACGATCTAACGTAAAAGAAGTTTCTTCTTTCGCAATAAATGCTCTAGTATGGGCATAGCGGTTATAGTATTTTTCATTATTTTTATCAGGATCAATCTTTTCCCATGCTTCCATGTCTGGATAAAAACGAACGGTATTGAAGGCTTTTACCCCTAAAGTAGGTGTAAAGTTGTAAAGTTCATCTTCCGTTAACCATACTTTATCGGGGTCTTTTTGATCGATCTTCTTAATTTCTTTTGCTAATGTTTTTTCAAAAATCGCTCCTGTCCCTTCGACAACAGGATTGACAAAAAATCCTGAAGCGATGATCAAAACACCAAATGACAGATAAAACATGCGATTTCGTCTAAATAAAATGAACGCAAGTATCAATGTTCCAGCTAATACGATCATCATAATCTCTAATTCAGAAAAATACTTCGTCATTTTCGAGTTCATTAACGCATAAGTATAGATGCCTGCATTCGCAATCAATAATAAAAATTTATACCAAGTAGGTATCACATCTTCTTGCCAAATGTAAGCAATAAACCAAATTGTTAGTAAGCAAGCTGCAAAGCTAAAAGTTAATATCGCTCTAAAAGGTGGTACATAAGACAATAGTGTCAGTTCAGCCAAGCCCTTAGGCAATCCAACCGTGATCCAAAAAATCGAAAATAAACAAAAAAGCATAAGGATTCGTCCAAACAGTTTTTGTTCACTATTTTTTCTCCCAAATAAGACAAATGGACTCGCTAAAAAAACAGTCGGGAAAAAGTGATAGAATAAAGCAACTTCTGAATTATTGGAAAAGTTAATGTCTTTAAAAGGAATTTTCCAATTAGTTAAAAAGTAAAAGAACTCACCTAGCTTCCATTTCCCTCCAGTACTCACACGTTTGCCTGGATACAAAGTGTCTAAAGAAGCTAGTAGTGCATCTTTAGAAGTAACCCAGAAATGAATCATTACTCCTCCAATAAATAAAAGTGCCCCAATGATTAATACGGTGTCAAACCAATCCCAAGTAATCTTTTTACCATAATAAATCAATAATCCAACAAAATAAAAGACCAAAAGATAGGCTAACATAACCTGATGAGCAGGGTAAATGACTAATATAAAACCTAACCCAAAGATAGTGATAAGTCCCATCATCAATGTCCTCACCCATTTTTTATCATGTTGGTAAAAATAATGATAAAAAGCAGGCATTAATCCTAATGTAAAGAAAATCAAATCACCTACGTGTTGCATGAACCACCATTGAACTGCTGGTGAAAAAGTCAAAGCAAAAGCCCCTATCAACGATAAGGCTTTTTTTCTTTTGGTCAAAATCATTAAGACTTCAAATCCCAGTAAAACCATGACTACTAATTTCATCGCCCAGTAAAACGAAAGTCCTCGATCTCTTCCAAGGAAGAAAAATCCCCAATTAAATGGTTTTCCAATAACCGTGATATCTTTTACCGGAGAATTATATGCAATAATCATGTTTTGCCCATTTAAGGAGTAATCTTTATTTACTAAAGGATAATCATTTTCAGCTTGTGAAAGATAAAAAGGGGTCTGCACCAACCATTCATCTGAACGAACCTCTCTATTCTGACCAAAAATCACATCAGTTTTCTTTCCGTCATCTCGCTGTGAAACGTATTTATCCCAAGTTCCTAATGAACTACCATTTAAATTAAACGTCACGATAATCACAATCACTAAAAGACCAATGAGATAACGAAGTTTTAGAAAGACATCAAGTACAGAATAGCCGGTGTGCTCATTCTTTAAAGATTTTCGTTGGGCACGTCTTGTTTGTTTTTCCATACTATTCTCCAATTTCTACTTTGTTTCTTTTTTATTTTTTGTCGTGGAAAAACATCTTTTATTTCAAATTTTTCGCAGCTATCAGCATTTTTTCTAATGCTTCTTGCCATGTAGGGATCACAAATCCTAAGTCTTCTGCTTTTTTGAGACTCATCACGGAATATTGTGGACGAACTGCTTTTTGAGGGTACTCTTCAGAAGTTACAGGAGCCACTTCAACATTTGTATCTTTTAAAATTTCCTTTGCAAACTCATACCAAGAACAACTATTTTCATTCGATAATTGGTAAATACCATATGGTGCTTGGTTTTCAATGACGTAAACCATAAATTCAGCCAGTGTCCGAGTCCAAGTTGGACGACCGAACTGATCATTTACAACTGTCAAACGATCATGTGTTTTTGCCAAACGTTGCATCGTAAAGACAAAGTTATGTCCATAAATACCAAATACCCATGAAGTACGAATAATATAGTAATCCTCAAGTATTTCTTGTACTGCTTGTTCTCCTAGTAATTTTGTACGTCCATACTCATTCAATGGATTGGTTGGGTCGTCTTCTTGGTATTCTTCATCTTTCTTTTTGCCATCAAATACGTAGTCGGTACTGATATACACTAACTTTGCATTCACTGCTTTTGCAGCAAGTGCGACATTTTTAGTCCCATCTACATTGATCTTTTCATCTAATTCTTTACCTTCTTCTTCCGCTTTGTCAACGGCTGTATAGGCTGCACAATGAAAAATAATTTCTGGTTTTAATTGAGTGATATAGGCCATTGTTTTGTCGGCATCCGTAATATCCAGCTCGGCAGCATCTGTGGATACATAAGATAACCCTTTTTCATCTAATAAATGTCTTAGCTCTGTTCCTAGCTGTCCATTTCCTCCAGTTAATAAAAACATTCTTATCTCTCCTCATTTTTATTTTAAAAAAGGGTCTGCAACAACTGTCACAGGTCCCCTTATATATGCCAATACATGATGAAACAAACACTTTTTCGTTGTCTATTTCTTTTATTCTTTCTGTCACTATCTCACTGTATTGAACTTGATTCTTTTTACTTTTTGATCTTTAGGGTGAAATAGATGAACTAAAATGACTGATTACTGACCATTTTGGGCGTAAGCTGCTTCTACCGCTTCTTTTTCTTTCTTCCACCACTCTTGGTGTTCTTCGTACCATTTGATCGTATCAGCTAAGCCATCTCGAAAATTAGTAAACTCAGGTTTCCAACCAAGCTCTTCGCGTAATTTTGTTGAATCAATGGCATATCTTAAATCATGCCCCGCACGATCATTCACATGATCATACGCATCTTTTGGTTGTCCCATCAATTCCAAAATTAGTTCCATTACTGTCTTATTGTCTTCTTCACCATCTGCACCAATTAAATACGTTTCACCAATTTTTCCTTTGGTTAAAATCAACCAAACAGCAGATGAATGATCATTTGTATGGATCCAGTCACGAACATTTTTTCCTTCGCCGTATAATTTTGGACGAATACCACTTAGAATATTTGTCACTTGGCGTGGAATAAATTTTTCAATGTGCTGATAAGGTCCATAATTATTAGAGCAATTAGAAATCGTTGCTTGTAAACCAAAAGAACGCACCCATGCTTTTACAAGCAAGTCAGATCCAGCTTTTGTTGAAGAATAAGGACTTGATGGATTATACGGTGTTTCAGCTGTAAATTTTTCGCCTTCACCTTCACCATGACCTGGCAAATCTTCACGCAAAGGCAAATCGCCATAAACTTCATCTGTGGATACGTGATGATAGCGAACATTGTACTTGTGACATGCTTCTAGTAATGTATAAGTACCGATAATATTCGTTTGGACAAACGGAAAAGGATCTTTTAAAGAGTTATCATTATGAGATTCAGCCGCATAATGGACGACAGCATCAGCATTTTTGACTAAACGATCAACAAGTTCTGCATCTGCAATGTCACCGACAACTAATTCCACTCGATCACTCGGTAATCCAGCTAAATTTTCTTTATTTCCTGCATAAGTTAATTTATCCAAAACTGTGACATGAACCTCTGGATGATGATTCACAACATAGTGAACAAAGTTTGAGCCAATAAATCCGGCACCACCAGTAACAATGATATTTTTCATACCAAATTTCTCCTTACTTAAACGTTAAGTTTCACCATAAACAAATGGATTTTCTGCTTCAAATTCTTTCAAAGTCGGATGGTTATGGTCTTTTTCAGACATGATTGCTTTTGAAAGATCAATTGGCCAGTCAATCGCTAAATCTGGATCATCAAATGCAATCCCACCATCCGCTTCAGCATTGTAATAGTTGTCGCATTTATAAAGGAAATTGACATTTGGTGTCAACGTCACGAAGCCATGAGCGTAGCCTTTTGGAACTAAAAGTTGACGATGGTTATGTTCGGATAAGATAAAACCTTCCCATTTTCCATAAGTGGGGCTCCCTTTTCTAATATCAACAATAACATCCAAAACTACTCCAGAAGTAACACGAATCAATTTTGTCTGTGCTGCTTCACCTTTTTGAAAATGCAAACCACGGATTACACCAGCTTCTGCAGATAGCGAATGGTTGTCTTGAACAAAGTCAAATTCCAATCCATGTTCAGCAAATTTTTCTTTAGAATAACTTTCTGTAAAAAAGCCACGATGATCACCAAAAACATCCATTTCAATGATTTTAACATCTGTTAATTTTGTATCAGTTACTTTCATTCCTTAAGACTCCCTTACTCGGCAGCCAACATTAAAAGATATTGGCCATATTGATTTTTTTTCAATGGTTGCGCTAAAGATAATAATTGTTCTTTATTAATATATCCCATTCGATAAGCAATCTCTTCTAAACATGCTACTTTAAGGTTTTGTCGTTTTTCAATTGTTTCGATAAATGTGGATGCTTCTAGTAGTGATTCATGGGTACCGGTATCTAGCCAAGCAAATCCTCTCCCCATTAATTCGACAGAAAGGTTCCCTTTTTCTAAATAAGCTTTATTTACATCAGTGATCTCTAATTCTCCACGTTCTGATGGTTTGATACTTTTGGCAATTGAAATCACATCATTATCGTAAAAATACAAACCTGTTACAGCATAGTTTGATTTTGGATTGGCAGGTTTTTCTTCAATTGATAATGCCTGCATATTCTCATCAAATTCTACTACACCAAATCGTTCAGGGTCATTAACATGGTAGCCAAAAACAGTTGCTCCGCTTTCTTTTGAAGCAGCTCGTTGTAGCATTTTAGATAGTCCACCGCCGTAGTAGATGTTATCTCCTAACACAAGACAAACACTATCATTTCCGATAAATTCTTCACCAATAATAAAAGCCTGCGCTAAACCGTCTGGGCTTTCTTGCACGGCGTACTCAATTTTTAATCCCAATTCATTTCCATTACCAAATAATTCTTTAAAACGCGGTGTATCTTGAGGTGTAGAAATAATTAAAATTTCTTTAATCCCTGCTAACATTAGTGTAGACATTGGATAATAGATCATTGGTTTATCATAAACTGGCATCAACTGTTTTGAAGTTGCCTTAGTTAAAGGGTACAAGCGTGTTCCGCTTCCCCCCGCAAGAATAATTCCCTTCATGAATAAAAAGTCTCCTTTTTTGAATTTACTTTGTTATTATCTCATCAAACCTGTTATTTGTCATGAAATTATTGACGTTTTAACTATCTTTTTATTAATGATTCTTCCATTTTCTTTCAATGAGTGCTTTTATTAAGTTGATTCTCCAAGCAATTTTTTGTTTTAATTTCGACTGAGTCTTAATTTCACTGGCATTAAAATCGTGCCTACGATAAAGCGTTAGCGGCTCCCGAAGAAAACTTACGTGTCTTCCTCCAAGCATGCCAATCCACATATCATGCATCGGTACTTTCGCAGGAATAGGCAAGATTTTCTCTTTTAAGGAAGAACGAAATGCCATACCTGCACCAATATAGTGACTCCGAATAAGGTTATTAAGCCAACCTTCCTGCGAATGACGATATTCAAAATAAGAAGGATGAATCTCTTTGAGCTGACTATCTACAATCACTAAATCACTAACTACAACTAATTGATCCGGATGCTCGGAAAAATAGTTCGTTATCTTCGTAACTTTATCTGGGAGCCAAATATCATCTTGGTCTGCTAAAAAGATGATTTCTCCACGTGATTGTTGGATCGCATGACTAAAGTTCGCAATTAAGCCTTGTCTAGGACCTTCAATAAATTTTATTCGATGATCTTTTTTGACATATTCTTTTATTATTTTACAAGTCATATCGCTTGAACCGTCATCTGAAATAATTAATTCGTCATCCGATGAAAGTTGTTTTAAAATACTATCTAATTGTTCTCTTAAATATCTACCTCCATTGAAGGTAGCCATACAAACCGATCGCACAAATTCACATCCTTCAAATTTCAACAAATGATCGTAATGTTAACCGCCATATTTTTCGATTTTTGACAGTTAAAAATTGTTTTATCGTCCGCAGAAACAATTGTTTACGATGCTGTGTCAGCATCTCTTTGTCATAAGTTTGGTAAAATTGATTTTCAGCTTTTAGAATGGACTGATATCTGGATACTGAAACTTTTTTATAATCAAGAACTGAAAGATCATGTTCCATTTGTTCAGATAATACAAATACGGACTTTTTTAGCTGAAAAATTGTCCAAAAAATCCAATGATCCAAAAAATCAAGGGGGAAATTTAAATTGAACCCCCCCATCTTTTTTAAAAACACGGTAGAAAAAACAGCACCAGAATTGATCGCCATGATCCGCCTTGAAACGATTTGTGAGTGATCAACACTTTTGAATTGACGGTTAATGTAGTGATCGGCGTATACTGGCGATATTTGTTTGTTTTGGTCATAAATCATCGGAACAGCTGCCACCAATTCCTCAGTCCACTCGATATTTAAAATGGTATCAAAATACGTCGTCGGCAACCGACTGTCTTGATCAAGCGTCACAAAATAGCGAATACTTTTTTGGGCACGAGCTAATGCGTAATTATATGCAGTAGCTAGACCAGGATTCGCTGAATTATGATAATAATGGATAGACTCATTTACAAATGATTGAACTTCTTGAGCTGTTTGACTATTATCATACAAGATAAGTTGAATTTTTCCCTCATGAATAGCTTTCATCAGAATTTCAAAAGACGGGGATTGACTAAAATGTTGTTGGTATAAAACCATAATTACTAATATTTTAGGTGCCATCAAAAGAAAGTCCACCCCCACTTATTGAAAAACTTTACCATTGAATGCAGGAATATTCGAAAAAGCTTAAAATTACGGTGAGCGCCTTTCCCGTATAAATGTACAATTGAGTAAAACGGTGTATAAAGAAGTTTGTCTCCTGCTTTTTCAAACGTCAAACAAAGATCATTGTCTTCAAAATACATAAAATATCGCTGGTCAAAGCCATTGATTTTTTGAAATTTTTTTACATCAATCACCATAAAGCTACCAGAAATCATTCGCACATAACTATTTGTAGTCTCTGATAAATCACGGCACTCAAACATTGCTAACCGTTTTGCAAACAATTTTTTGACAAATTGAACTGGGACAAAACGTAACATGTAGTCAAAAACATCTAATTTTTGGCGAATCAAGTGTTGCGTTGTGCCATCTTCATTTAATATTTTAGGCACTAACATAGCACATTCTGGATGTTCCTGCAAAAGCTGAACTAACTCAATGATTGTTTCTTCCTCTACCAACACATCTGGATTGAAAATGACCGCATAAGAAAACTCACTTGTTAATAAATTATGATTATGACCGTAGCCAAAACCCATGTTTTCTTGATTGAAGTAGATACTGATAAAGGGATGGACGAGATATTTTTTCAAACTTTCTTGGTATTCAAGAGATGAATGGTTGTCAAAGATCATTATTTCAATCGTCGGTTGGTCTTTTATGCTCGCAATCAGCGTATCCAATGTTTGAAAAATTTTTTGACTATTTGCTGTAACGATGCTAATTAAAATCGGTTGTTCTTGATTTTTTTTCATTACCGTTTCGTCCATTTCTTCTTATATTTCTGCATAACCTGCGTTCGATATTCTTTATTTCCCAAAAAGCGCAACGTTTTGAGAATATATTGATGTTTTTCATTGATTAAACCAATCAGTTCAAATAATAAAATAGCAGCAAATAACATGGAAATAATCAAAATGATCGAACCAAAATGTCCAGTATAGTTCATAATCATGGCTGTAAATGAAAACATCAACGCCATCGCATAAATTGTTAAAACAGCACCTTTATGCGTAAATCCCAAACTCAGCAAGCGATGATGCAAATGTTTTTTATCTGCCGTAGAAAAAGAAACACGATTGGCTTTTCTGCGAATAATGGCAAAAAAAGTATCCGTTACTGGGACCCCCATCACAATTAGCAATGAAATAGAAGAAACGAACGTAACATTTTTCAATCCCTGTAAGGAAAGAACGGCCATCATAAACCCTAAAAATAAAGCGCCCGTGTCACCTAAATAAATTTTTGCAGGATAAAAGTTATAAGGGAAAAAACCGATAATGCTAGCTACCAGACAAAAAATGACAATCGGTATGTAAACTGTAGAAGAATGCAAAAAAAAGTAGCCGATAATACCGATAGTAATTAAACCAATTAATGAAACACCGGTAGCCAATCCATCTAACCCATCAATTAAATTAACTGCATTCGTAATGCCAAAAATCCAAAAAATAGTAACAGGAAAACTAAGCCAACCTAATTCGATATGTCCAAAGAATGGTATGGTGACTGAATCAATATGGACATCCGCAACAAAATAAACAATCAATGCAGCCAATAAGATACCCACCGTTTTTTGTTTTGGTGTCAACTCAAATTTATCATCTAGTACCCCAGTCACGATAATCACTAGCGCCGCTAATATGATGGGCAAGATATAGAATTTGGGAATAATTTCTTGAAAAAACACCAAAGTAGATACAACAAATGAAACAAAAATGGGTAATCCACCAGCTGAAGGCATAGGAATCTTATTGATACGCCTTTCATTTGGTTTATCCACCATTCCAGTTTGAACAGAAATAATTTTAAATATTGGAGTTAATATTAACGATAACAATATCGTTGAAAAAAAACGAACGACCATACTAAATGAAACAAACATATCGGCACCTACTTTAATCTAAGAATCATAAAAATATTATAAAACACTGTCTTTATTTTACAACAAGAACTCTTATTTCTTATTTTTTTTTATGAGAAATTTTATTTTTTAAGCGTATCAACCACTTATTTGTAGGATCTCGCCTCTTTTTTATTTCATTTCCTGTTATGTATTCTTGCACAACAGCATTGATAATTCCGCCAAGGATCATAATCGTCGCAGCAAAATTAAGCCAGAGCATTAATACAATAAAACTTCCTATGATTTGATACCCACTGACTCTTGTTGCAAAATATTTCGCATAGAGCCCAAACACTTGAGACAATAACATCCAACCGATAGTAGCAAAAATCGTTCCTGGAATCACGGCCTTTAGTTTTAACTGTGCATTTGGCACAATCAAATAAATCAAAAACATAATGATAAACAATACAATTAATGTAATCGGCCATTTTAACGCCTGGAATTGGATGATCACATTTCCAGAAAATTTAAAAATAGGTTGTAACGCTTCTAAGATCAATTGTCCTAACCCTAAAAAGAGGGTGACTCCACTAATTGCAATCATAAATAGAAGAATGACAATCAATGAAAAGAAACGAACGACTAAAAAGTTTTTTCTATTCTCTACTCCATAGGCTTTGTTCATTGCAATTTGCAATGCATTAATACTCTGGCTAGCAGACCACAAAGCAGCCAAAGCAGACAATGATAACAGACTGCCTGAGCTTTGTGTTAATAAGTTCTTAATTGCAGGACCAATAAACTGATAAATAGTTTCAGGTATCACTTGACGAAGATATGTCAATACTGTTTCTTGATCGATATGGAGAAACGGTAAAATATTGCCGAATGCGATGATTAGAGGAAACAAAGACAGCAACAAATAATAAGCTACAACAACAGAAGTCGTTCCCAATTCTGAATCTATCATCCGTTTTTGTGTTGTTTCAATAAAACGCATCAAATTTTCATTTCGCTTTAATTTCCCCAATAGTTTCATAAATTTCTCCTATATCGTCGATTTAATGCCTCAGTACGTACCTTCTTCGCCTTGAGAAGTTAGAATTCTTGGGCCATTCTTTGTAATTGCTAATGTATGTTCATATTGGCAAGATAAGCCACCATCTCTTGTATAAGCGGTCCAACCATTGGGATCCATTTTCATTTTCCAAGTTCCAGTGTTGACCATTGGTTCAATTGTAATAACCATTCCTTCTTTTAGGCGTAACCCTTTTCCAGCTTCGCCATAATGAGGTACTGCTGGTTCTTCATGGATGGTCGGTCCAACGCCATGGCCAATGAAGTCTCGAACAACAGCTAAATTTTCTCCTTCGACATAGCTTTGGATAGCATGTCCGATATCACCAATGCGGTTTCCGACTTGAGCTTGTTCGATCCCTAAGTACAATGCTTTTTTTGTCACCTCCATCAAACGATCAATTTCAGGAGTTGATTCCCCAACAACGTATGCCCAGCAAGAGTCTGAAATTCCACCTTTTAAGTCAATACACATATCTACTTTTACCAAATCGCCATTTTTTAACGGTTTTTTCCGCGGAAAGCCATGACAAATCTCATCATTGATACTGATACATGTCGCATATTCGTATCCTTCAAATCCAATTTGAGCAGCAATGCCTCCATGGCTTTCAATATAGTTACGTACAAATACTTCAATATCCCAACTTGTTACTCCAGGCTTAATAAAATCACGTAGATTCTTATGTACATCCGCTAGCAATGCACCAGATTCAGCCATCGTCTCAATTTCTCGTGCTGATTTTAATGTAATCATCTTCTCGTCTCCTTTTTACAAATCTCTCCTATTTTACCATAATGGTTGATATTTCGCCAAATCTGATTCTCATAATTAGACATGGCTTATTTTCTTTTAGTAAAGGTTTTGGTATAATTTATAACTGTTAATAATCTTTCTATATAATAAACAGGAGGTACCCCCCATGGCTTTAGCAAAAATTGTTTATGCAAGTATGACTGGCAACACGGAAGAAATTGCCGATATTGTAGCAGAAGCATTTGAAAATTTAGATATAGATGTTGAAATCAATGAATGCACCCAAGTGGATGCTGATGAATTTGAGGATGCAGATATATGTGTGGTCGCAACGTATACATACGATGATGGTGATTTACCAGCTGAGATCGTAGATTTATATGAAGATTTACAAGAACTTGACTTATCTGGAAAAATCTATGGCGTTTGTGGTTCCGGAGATACTTTTTATGATGAATTTTGTAAATCAGTTGATGACTTTGATTTAGCTTTTGCAAAAACTGGTGCTACTAAAGGAACTGATAATGTGAAAGTTGATTTAAACGCAGAAGAAGAAGATATTGAAAAACTTGAGGCATTTGCAAAAGAACTTGTGGCAAAATTATAATCTTTCTAGGCAGAAGTACCTATACTTAGTTATACGCTTCTGTCTTTTTTTATAAAACAAACTACTTCCTTCTTTTTAGGAAAAAACTTTCGTTCAGGTGAAAAAATGAAAAAAACAAAAAAAATTACCTATGAGTTGCTAGATTTGATTAAATTTATCGCTGCGATATGCGTTGTTGGTATTCATACATTTCCTCATGACGGAACAGGAAATGATATAAGAATTTTTTTTAGATTTTCAGTTCCTTTATTTTTTATCATATCAAGTTATCTTTTATTTTCTAAATTAACCTATACGGACAAAAAAAAAGATTACTTTGTTATTAAGAGATATAGCTTGCGTATTTTAACTATGTATTTATGCTGGTTAATCTTTTATTCACCCTATATTATCAATCGTTTAGAAAGCATTATAAATCAGCCTGATCTTTTCAAAAACGGCCTTATTCTTCTTTATTCCTTAGTTTTGGGTTACGTACCGTCTATAGGGGTTAGCTGGTTTTTAATGGCCATCGTATTTGGAGTCATTGTGACTTATTATGTTGCTATGTATTTAAGTGATAAATTCTTAATTATACTAGGTATCTTATCTTTTGGGATCGGCTTAGCCACCGCCACTTATGGTAAATGGTATTTTGCACTTACATTCATCCACAAGATACCATTAGCTACATCTGTTCCCTTTTCATTAGTTTCTACAATCTGTTACATCATTATCGGTTATTTTTTAGTAAAATATAACCGATTCGGGCGCACATTTTCTAACTTTACCATGATCATCCTTTCGCTATTGTTTTCTATTTTAGGTTATTTGGAAGTCAAATTTGCACAATCCCTAGATTTCTATTATGATAGTCAAAATTTTATCTTTCTGCCTTTTATTGCCGTCTGTATATTTTTATTCATTATAAATAATCCACAAATTAAAATACCATATGCTACTTTTTTCAGAAAAGCAAGTATCATTATTTACTTAGCACAAAATCCGATAAAATTCATTTTATTTAAATTTGGACAGACGAACCAGATTGACTTGTTAAGTACAGACAATGTCACTGTTTATATCACCCAATGCTTTCTATTACTATTCATTTCTTATTTAATAATCGAACTTAGCAAATACAATCAGTTGCGTTTGTTAAGAAAACTATCCTAGAAACAACTTTATCTAACATCATAAAAAAGACGAGTCACGCTGGAGAGAGGAAGCATGGCTCGTCTTTTTTAATCTTTTAGAAGCATTTTTTCAATTTCAAAAAATCAATGTGTAAACATCAGAGAAAGGGATACAGCTATTACAGTCATATGAATGAATCAGTCTACTTTAACCGGTTTTTTTTGATTTAAAGTGGCATCGATGCTATCTTTCATCATTTTTTCAATTTGCTCATGTGTTGGGTGAATGATATTTGACGACATCAATGACGCTAATCCTGTAGCAATGATCCAAGTTGTATTATGCAAAGACTCGATCTGTTCATCAGATAAATCAGCATATTCTGGATCTCTTTTAACCGTCTCAACAAAATAATGATAAGAGAAGTTTTGCATCTCACTTCCCCCGCCATATTGTTCTAAGTACAAGGAACTATATAACTTTTTCTCTCGATTCGCAAAATCAATATAATTGATAGCTAAATCAATAATTGTATTTCCTGTATGTACAACTGGGAATACTTCATATTTTAAGTAATCATAAATTTGAACAAATAATGCTTGTTTCAAATCCTCCATGTTTTTAAACTCAAGATAAATCGGTTGGGTTGAACAATTCATCTTATTTGCAATATTTCTAGCTGTAAACCTTGAAAATCCCTCAGTAGTAGCTACTTCAAAAGCAGCTGCCAAAATCTGATCTTTTGTGATCGTCTTTTTTCTTGCCATATTTTTTTAATCTCCTTGAAATTATTTATAACGCTTCCACCATTGATTAATTTAATTGTAACACGATTATTTTGTTATGCACAACTTGTTTTTTTATTTTTGAAAAAATACTTAAAAAAACTGTCAATTTTACATAATAGATTGATTATTTATGAAGAAAAACTAGTTTTTATATCTAAATAGAGCGATTGTGTCTCTATTCATTAAATGTTATCATACAAATAGTTGCTAAACGAAGAATGAGGAGGAAATGAAATATGTTAGAAAATTTTAATGAAAATCTTGAAAAATATGCACGTTTGATTGTTGAAACTGGAGTAAATGTAGAGAAGAACCATACTGTCGTTCTACAAATTAACGTGGATCAAGCCCCCTTGGCACGTTTAATTACAAAAGAAGCTTATCGTTTAGGTGCGGCAGAAGTCATCGTACAGTGGACAGACGATGTTATCCAAAAAGAATTTCTTACTCACGCTGATCAAGACCATCTTGAAACAGTTCCACACTATAAAGTCGACCAAGTAGATGATTGGATAGCTAAAGGCGCAAGTAGGATTAGTGTCGTTTCTGCGAATCCAGATGCATTTGCTGGTGTAGATGGTAAAAGGATAGCTACTTATCAAACAGCAGCCGGAAAAGCAATGATAAACTTAAGAAAAGCAACCCAAGCAAACAAGGTTAGTTGGACAGTCGTTGCTGCTGCTGGAAAAGAATGGGCTGCTAAGGTTTTCCCTCATTTACCAGAAAATGAACAACTTGATGCTTTATGGGACCAAATTTTTAAGACTACTCGTATTTATGAAGAAGATCCTGTACTCGCTTGGAAACAACATGATGAAAAACTAGCGAAAAAAGCAGCCGAATTAAATAAGGAACAATTCACAGCATTACACTATACAGCTCCTGGAACAGATATTATTATTGGATTACCTAAAAATCACCTGTGGGAGGGGGCTGGAAGCTACAATGCACGTGGCGAAAAATTTATGGCAAATATGCCAACCGAAGAAGTATTTACTGCCCCTGATTGTCGCCGAATTGATGGTTATATTTCTAGTACAAAACCCCTTAGTTATGCCGGCACGATCATTTCAGGAATGAAATTTACATTTAAAGATGGAAAAGTCATTGATTTTTCTGCAGAACAAGGACAAGAAGTATTAGAATCGTTACTTGATACAGATGAAGGCGCTCGTTCATTAGGTGAAGTAGCGCTCGTTCCAGACCCTTCTCCAATTTCTCAATCAGGGATTATTTTTTACAATACACTATTTGACGAAAATGCCTCAAATCATTTAGCACTAGGTTCTGCCTATGCCTTTAGTGTTCAAGGTGGTACTGAAATGACTGATGAAGAACTTTTGGAAGCTGGACTTAATCGTAGCCAAACCCATGTTGATTTCATGGTAGGTTCTAGTCAGATGAACATTGATGGTATCCGTGAGGACGGTTCTACTGTACCAGTATTCAGAAATGGAGATTGGGCTTGATTTGATAGATGAGAAATTTTGAAAAGACCGGTCTGAATCAAGAATTAAAGAAGAATTCAATCAATTTTCTTCCGTTTTTATATGGATAACTATACTCCGAAAAATTAATAGAGGGTCAACTCATTGACGGATGAGTTGACCCTCTAAACTTAGTATATTTTTCATGAATAAAATTTCATCTAACATCTGTTATTTGTGTAATGAACTTCTAGCTGATGAATGAGATGTTAGCTCTATTCATCCTATCATAAAAAATACTTATACCAGCTATTCATAAAATTTATTAAAATAATTCCTATTATTTGATAAGATTAATAAAAAATGTATTTGAAATATTAAATAAAAAATATTCTGGAGGATCACATGCCTTTTATCGTCTATTTTTTTATTTTATTATTGACTCTTTACATTCCTTTGCCTACAGCTTTATTGTTTTTTCATCGTTTATCAGATCATCATGATACAATGACGTTGACGATGAAACTCTTTTTATTATTTTTGGTCTATTGGGATTATAAATTCAGTTTTTATTGTATTTATAACTGCAAATTAAATAAACGTAGTTATTTATATCTTAGTTTTATCAACCTAGTTGAATTAGGGATACATATTTTCTTACTTTTCACTTACAAAACAATTGGTTTAAGTATTATTTGTCTAAGTCAATTATTGTTACTTATTTGTATGTTCACTTTTCCGTTATCCAAAAAATTCCGACAAACATTGTTTCATTAAGAACTCTAATAGTTACCAATTGTTTATATAGAGTCATCCCTAATATGAAATATTTCTTGTTTTTTCATCATAATAATACAATAAAAGAACTTACTAAATAGTGAGTTCTTTACTATTTAGTAAGTTTCTTATATATTTTTTTAAGTCAAGAATGCATACAACAAGCATACAGTTCATTCATTTATTTCTAACTATCTTATGGTATGTATCAATTGCTTATTTATAAAAAAATTGAAGAATCATTTTCAATACACAATCAAGCTTATTCTTTCTACTTTATGTTTAAAATACAGAGGATACTAGAATGGAATGGATTTGATTCTTTTTTTCGGATAAAACAATTAATTTGTTTCAACTTGTACGAAGAATTTTTGATCTTCTGTTCCTTGCCAAGTAGAAGTAAATAACGAGTGATGTCCTGCACCAAATCGAGTAATTACTCTGCCACTTGTCATATTTTCAATATAGTAGGTTGGTTGCCCATCGTATTCACCTGCTGAAATTAAACGCCAATGACAGTCATCGCCAATAGTTGAAAGCAAGTTAATTGTTCCATTTTCATTAGCTGTTTCACTCACTTCCCCAAGGTAACCTGCTCCTAATATGCTAAGATGTGAGATCATATAAGCTTGATAAGGACCTGCATAGATCATCGCCCATTTCTGAGTGTCTCGATTTTCAAACGAAGACAAAAGAACATCTAATCGATTGGTAGTATCCAATTCTATTGCTTTTGACTCATCTGTGACACTTCTGAATGAGACAAATTTTCCAGAAAATCCACCTGTTTCTACTTCTGCTGCGCTCACGACTGAATTACCTAAAACTACGCCAAATAAACCAATCAAGAAAGCACTAAATAACCATTTCGTTAAATTTTTCATTATCTATCCTCCAATTTTTTCTAAATTTTTATTTTAAAATATGCTATTTACATTTCCTCCTTTCACTACAAATATATCATAAATAAATAAAAAAATATTATTTTATAATCAGATTAGACAAAAATATTATTACAAATATCTTTTTAATAAATAGATAAAAACAATAAATGAATAACAAACACAAAGAATCACTTAAATATATACGTCATTTTTAAATATAATTATATAACACTCTATAGAAATACACCTTAATCTAGAGTAACGCTTACACAATGTTTAAAAAAATAAGTAGAATAAAATATTATTAAGTGAATATAGAAGAAGGATTATTTTTTATTTTAGAAAGAAAGCAAATCTATAAAAAGTTATCTTAAAAATAATCAATAAATATCTCTTTTTTCAGACGATCCAAAAATTTTCTACAAATTCTAGATCCCATTGATAAACTTTCCAAAGATTAGTTGAACAATCCAAGTTATAACGTAACTTTGGCTGATAGTCACTATGACGACAACTATAAGTAATCAAAATTGAATCAGTTCGTCCAACAGAAGGGCAGAATCCTACTCCCTTTTATGAAATAAGAAAGAGAGTGGAACAATCAACAGATTTTTCTAAACATTGTTCTCACTCTCTATTTTTACGTTCCTGACTAATTATTACACTCTTTTAAACAACTACTCTCTATCAATGAAAGAAACATTTTACATCTCCTTCTAATCAAAAAAACACCAAAGCAATTTTACATATGTATGAATAGACAGCAACGGATGATAGATAATAATAACAAGGAGTTGACTTCACATCCTTGTTCTTAATATTTCCGTTGCTGTCTATCGAAGCTTAATTAAACAATGTGGAAGATTTCCTCCCATCGTTTATTTTGTCGAAGTCCTGTTTCCTAATCTTTCGGCACTATCATAATATCAGTGATAAATGGCTAAAAACCGCCAAATAATTGGCGGCTAACTTAGTAGCCTTAAATTCGGAATTTCCTTTTGACTATTTTCATAAGAAAAGTTGTATCCTGTAACTTTTTCTACCTCATCTTTTGGCAGTTTAAACAACTGAAATAACTCATTTTTAGAAATTACATTGTTGTTAACAATCATTTCGATAACCATTTTCAATAGTTTTGGTTTTTCTATAGGCATTGCATCATCGTAGGGCTCTTTAGTTCTCCATTTATTAGCAGAAATTCTTTTATTCAAATACAAACGTTGGTCATCATTAATTAAATTCAATGAATATGTTTTATAAATCATCGCCTGAATTGATACTTTCCAGTATTTTTTTAAATCTACATAATAATCTAGCGAAGTAGACAACAGAGAATCAGTAAATGCTTGAGAAGGTAATAAAAAATGAGAGGCAAACAAATTAGCTTGCATTTCAATAACGTTTTTAAGGTCTTGGGCAGAATAGTCATGTATGCTTTCAATACTGTTATGCAATAAAATATGACCTAATTCATGTGCTACATTAAATCGACGTCTAACTGCTGATTCACTATTATCAGTAAGCATTATAAATGGTCTATCAACAATCCAACGCGATACCGCATCTAAAGTTTGATTGGACATATTTGCTTCGGCAATAACAATACCATTTTTTTCAGCAACCTGAATCAAATTATTTATTGGAGAGCTTAAATCTAACTCCCATTTTTTTCTCAACTCATTTGCTTTCTTTATGATATCATCTTCGGTTATATCGTAGATATCTTTCTCTAATATATCTGGCAAATTTAATTTAGGAAAATTCACATATGATGATAATTTTCCGTATATATCAAACAAATATTTCAATCTTTCTTTTTGCATGTCTCTAACACGTTTAGTCGATGCAGTTTGACTTCTGAAAAAAGTAGCTCCTGTAGTAAATTCTGAAACTTCATTTGAAAAAAAACTTCTAGGAAAGTTCAAGACTGATAATATTTTTAATAAACTTTCAGCTTTTGGAATAGTTTTGCCAGACTCATAATTTGATATCATTTGTCGGGACAAACCTGCTCTTTCTGCCAACTCTTTCATCGTCATCCCTCTAGAGATACGAGCTGACGTTAATTGCTTAGGATTAAACGCTGTCCTTTCTTTCATCTTTTTCTACACCTCTTCTTATGAGCTCTTCGGCTTCGGACGTGAAAGTCAGTTGTAATTCATCAATAATTTCCTTCGGATTTTCTAATACAACTGGAGAATTAGTGATATCAATTTGATCGATCCATGATAACGTTCCATACTCTTCACTAACTTCAGGTAATCCCAACTTCACAAAATCTAATTTATGATTTTTCCCTCCATAAGTCAACAACAAAAAAGGAGGGTTTTGTTGATTGTATTCAGCATTCAAGTCTTCAGGATCAGTGAATATATTATATTGCTTATTCAACAGGCTACCACGATCCCTAAAAACTGCTTTTCTAGGAACTGCATATGGACTAGAAACTTTTGCTGGCGTTAGTATTCCACCTTTAACTTCAACTAGTAAATATGTATGTCCATTTGAGTATCTGCTACTAGACTTATCTGCAATTTCGTGGGAGATACTCGAACTCTGTAATACTTGTTTCAAGCCTACATCTACCAAACCATGTCTAACATATCCCTTTACCTTGTTCATTTCAGGCCTTTGAAATACCCTTTTCTCGTAAAATAAGATCATCTAAAAATCTATATGCTTCTTTTATACTTAAAGATAGAATTCCCGATAGTCTTGGATCACAATTATCACGTAAATGATTCTGTAAAATTTCCATAAAAGACCTCCTGAGATTAACAATATGTATACTATGTTAATAGTTTGCCTTTTTTTATTTATATGAAATGAGATTCCCATTAAGATATGCTTCTGAAAACTCTATCAGTACTTCAGACTTCATCCGCTATATACTTCTTTCTGAATAGCCCATCGCAAGGCTAATCCTATAATTTATGAATCTATCTAGCACGCAGAAGCTGCAATAGATTATTTTACGATTAATCCATTAAAGCTGTTAAAATCATCTCTCTCTGCTTCTATATCCATCATCTGGATAATCGACTCTTCTGTTTTATTGCCACGCTTCGAAGCTTTTTATCTTCGCATTGTTCGAGAGCTTGAAGATCAGGATAAAGAAAAAATCAATGCTGTATTCGATAGTTTATATAAAAATGATAACTAGTTTGGCACTTTTTGGCACAAATATAGAACAAACCCCTGTACCGTAAAGGATACAGGGGTTATTTTTACGTTCCTGACTGGAATTGAACCAGCGACCTATCGCTTAGGAGGCGATTGCTCTATCCTACTGAGCTACAGGAACAATTTCAATGATATTATTTTATCTTGTTTAGGAATGACTTGCAAGCTTCTGTGTGAAAAATCATTTTGTTAAGAAGCAAAACTTTTCCATAACCGACTATCAGATGATAAAATAAATCTACATTATATAGTAAGGAGGTTTTATTTATGCACGACAAGCCAAAGGAGCAAGTATATGCTGAACGTTTTGATGCATCAAAAAACGAACGTGAAAAGCTAAGTAAAGAAGCAGTCAAAGAACATGAAGATGAAAAACCTCAACAAAAAGAAAGTCGAAAATTCAAGTTCACTAAAAAAGAAGAGTTGCTATAGTACAAATTCGTTCTCAATTCACGAAAGAATGCTTAGAATTAAGGATTTTTTCCCATGTGATTAAACCAGAAACACTCCAAACATTTTTTTAAGTTTGGAGTGTTTCTTTGAAGTTATCCGGTTGTTTCTCAACCTTTTTGACGGTATTCAACAACCAGCTTCTTCAAATAAGCCTGAATTTTTCAAAATATGAAATGCTATTTCAAAAAATTCTTTCTTATTTCTTCGAAGCTAACCAGTTGTTTCTCAACCTTTTAGAAATAATCATTTAAGATTGGTTGTTGACTTGGGAAGCATTTACCGATTTCTAAGAGAGAATCTGTTGAAAGTATAATCTGATTAAAAAATGCAAGTTCTTCGATTTTTCGATACCCCATCAATAACTGGGTGACGCTCTGAATTGTTCCACTTATAACTGGTAAACTTGTTTCTTCCACTTTTTTGATATTGATACTTTCATTCGTAACAGCTATTTCAAATATTCCTTCATTCCACTTGGCATAAGTATCTTCTGTTATTTCAAGGGCAAAACTGAAATTTTTTTCTGTGAAAGGATATTCGTTTAAAAATAATTCCACATCAACGATTCTTCCCATCATGTACGGGGTAATACTCATCTTAGCAAATGGATTTTTTAGTAAATAGTTTTTGTCACTTCCTGAATACCCACAAGAATATTCAAAAGAATCAAAGGCCCCACTATGTGAACTGACAAATCTCACTATTCCACTGAATGCTTCATGAGTTAAATACCCCCATTCGACAACGACAAATTTAGGAGCAGTTAATTGATAAACAACATACCCTTTCACTTCTCCTATTTCATCATAATATAAAGCATAATGATTTTCTTTTTTTTGTTTAAATTTATAAGTGTACCACCAATCTTCTCTGCTCAATCCCCCACGCTGATTTTCAGGTATTTGTCTATAGATCATTTCGATTACTTTTTTCGCCTGTTCAAATGTCGTACGTTTCATTTTCCCAGAAGTTTTTTTCACATTTGGTACGTCACGACTATCCAAATGATAGTGGATTTTATCAAACAATTGTTCATAACCATATCGACGGTAAAATGGGTAAGAAAAAGGGGCTAAGTAAGAAAGGCTGACTTTTCTTTCACGACAATCCTTTAAAATTCTTTCCATAATTTGATTAATTCCGCCTTGTCCTCTAGCCTCTGGATAAGACGCCACATAACCAATGCCTGCCATTAAGTATTTTTTACCGTAAAAGGTAACAGAAAAAGGGGTAGCCATTACTTGACTTGTTAGTCGTTTTTCTTCATCAAAATAACCATAATTCCATGAATTTTCAACAATCATTTGGAAACGTTCGCGTCTTTCAGGTGTATCCTTTGCGTTAAAGGCATAGGTTGCTAACTCAAACATTTCCTCTTTATAAGCATTTTTTAATTCTTTTACTTCATTTGCCATTTTTTTGTTACCCCTTCCATCAAAAACAATAAAAAATTGTGACAAGTTTAGCGATTCAATCATAGTCACTTTATCAAAATAAAAAGTTTATTTCAATCAATCACTATTTCCTTGAATTTACTTATACTTGTCACAACTTTCTTTTTTATATCCTTTATCTCTTTCATAAGAAGTCAGCGCAAAACAACGACGCCTCCTAAGTTTCAAAATCAAACAGTCCTTATAAAAGCTAATAAGTTTCTTCGATCATTACTAACATCTTTTTAAATCGTCTTTTTTTAAAATACATCAATAAAGTTCCTAAAATCATATCATTTAATTTTTGTAGCATCCCATATGATTCCATTTTTTCCGTGTACCGTACTTCGCAGGACTTGTCATCTAGTGGTTTAATCTGATAGTGTACGACAAAATCATTTTTTGTGGTAGACGTTCGAAATTTATACGACTGATTTTCAATAACCTCTTCGATTTTGATTCGAGCTCGGTTATTTTGTGAGAATTGTTTGACGTATTCAAGATTTTTTAATTGTTTACGAGTCACCGATTTTCCAGTCTCTTTACGTACATCAAAAAGGACAGATTCTATCACTTTATCATAGAAAAAGGATGCCGGAATATTTAATTTTCTTATAATTTCCATCAGCTATTTTTCCCCTTTGCTTCTTCTCTTTTTTTCCCTTTCAAAAAGAAATATATACCTAAACCTGCCAGAAATAATCCCGTAACCATACTATATAAATCATAGTTTTGTGAACCAGGATTTAAAGAATATAATACAATCAATGAACCAATACTACATAAAAATAAGCCGTTTTTTATCATTTTGAACCCTTCCTATCTTTCAACCACGTTTCTGACTAAACTGCTGCTGCTTGAAAATACAAGACAGTTCCCCATGGTTGTGCTTTGATTAACTCTTTTGCTTTTTGGGCAGCTGCTTCTTTATCATCTGCACTTGTTTCAAAGAACAACTTAATTCCTTGTTTTTCTTTAAAAGTATACGAAAGTCCATCTTCGTTATAACCTTCTAGTAACTCTTTAATTGCATCTTGTTGCATCGCACTTGCAATGGAAATCATAAATCTTCCTCCTACATAATTTTTAATGGAGCAGAAACATAAAAAATGTTTCTGCTCTATCTGTTCGTTTATTATTGTTCGCCGGCTGCGGGATCCATCTTATTCGCTGAAATAACAAATGGTGCCCAGATTAAGAATGTCACAACCATACATACTAATGTAACAATAGGAGCGCGCCAGTCAGCTCCAGTAGCTAAGAATGAGAGCAAGAATGGTGGAACAACCCAAGTAACTTGTTGCGATACTGGTGCCACCAAACCGAGGTAAGTTGCTACCCAGCCGATTGCTGTTGCTACAACAGGTGCCACTAAAAATGGAATAAACATAATCGCATTTAAAACAATTGGCAATCCGAACATGACTGGTTCATTAATGTTGAAGATACCAGGACCGATTGATAATTTAGCGACAGTTAAATAGTCTGCTCGTTTAGAAAGCAATAAGATGGCAATTAGCAGAACAATGGTACCACCTGATCCACCAAACCATGCAAAAGCATCAAATGAACCACGAACCCACATATACGCCTTTCCATCTTCAATTGCATCTAACACAGCGGGTGTACCCGTTTTTCCATTGTATCCTTTTTGGAAGATATCAATATTGATCAATTGGGCTTGTCCCCAAATTCCTTCCAATACTGGAGCTAACACGTTTGGTCCATGGATACCAAAGAACCAGAAAACCTGCACAAAAATAGTAACAATCAATACTGCTCCAATTCCCTGTGATAAGCCTAAGAAAGGTTCAGCAATGTATTTTTGAACCAAATCAATGATCAGTTGACCATCAGCAATACGACCGACGATATAATTAATAATTGCAATGATATATAAAGCAATTGTTGCTGGTAAAATAGCTGCAAAAGCTTTTGATACTGCCGGAGGTACAGAATCTGGCATCTTGATCGTAATATTCGCTAACATTAGTTTACAGAAAATAATAACAGAAATAGCACCCATAATCATTACTGTAAAATAAGCATTTCCATTTAAATGATCAAGTTTTAACCAACCCCAAAGTCCTACTGACAAGGTTCCATCCGCAATCGTAGCACCTAATTCTGTTCCATTGATTGCATCGGCAATGTTTTTTGGTACATCTACATTTAGTGCTGCTGACAACGATGGTCCAAAAGCAATACCTTGGATAAGAGTAGCTAGCCCCACGATTCCGCCAGCTAAATCATTTACACCATACGCTCTTGCAAGATTGTAACCCCACGAAAAAGCAAAGATCAATCCCGCAATGGCCAATGTTCCATTCCAGACAAATCCATTGATCCCAATAATTACATTTAATACTGCGAAAATCCCCTTGTCTGCTGCTAAACTATCCGCATACGTACTAATAAATTGTTGTGGCAAATCTCGAATAATTGCATTGATCATTACCGCAACTGATCCTGCCATGGTTGCAGGCAAGGTACCAATAAAGGCGTCACGCAAAGCAACTAAATGTTTTTGCGCACCAATTTTTGCGGCAACGGGTAGGATGTATTTCTCCATCCAACTTGTTAATCCGTTCATTTTTTCTTTCCCCCTATAAGTTATTTATATAAAGATTAATCTCCTTATACCAAATTAAAAAATCCGTTCAAAATTTTTCTTCTTCCGTTCAAAAAAGAAGGTTCTTATTTTCCCTAACAATATTTATTCGCTATCCATCCGACGATAAAGTTCAATGATCTCTTCTGCTAAATCTGTAAAAGCAATTGAAGTCATCAAATGATCTTGACTATGGACTGTCAATAAAGTTACTTGTACATGATTTCCTTGTGCTTCTTGTGTCAGCATTTGCGTCTGCGAATGATGCGCTTGAACCAAAGACTCTTTTGCGTCCACTATTTTTTGGTCCGCTAGTTCAAAATCACCTTTTTTCGCAGCAGTAATCGCTTCCATTGCATCGCTCTTAGCGTTTCCACCAAACATAATTAATCCCATGATGGCTTCAAGATTTTGTTGATCTTCCACTTTCTTTCCTCCACTTTCTATGGATTTATTGCATTAATTTTTCTGCTTGTTCTAATACCTTGGCGCCATTCATCATGCCATAATCTTGCATATTGATGACATCCAACGGAATACCTTTTGGAGCTAATTTTTGCTCAAACTGTGCTTTCATGAAACGAACTTGTGGACCTAGTAACAATACGTCTACATTCTTTGCTTCAAGGTTGTTATCTGCATCTGAAGCTGATACGGCAAAGATATCTGCCTCAATTCCTTTTTCTTCAGCTGCTTTTTGCATTTTTGTGACTAATAGACTTGTGCTCATACCAGCAGAACACACTAACATAATTGTTTTTTTCGCCATTTTCTCCACTCCTTTTAATTTGTTTTACACATAATTATAATGCAAGAAGCATGCCAAATAAAAAAAGAGTTAAAATAGCGTTTTCAAAGCCTTTAACTCTCTTTTTCAGTGCGCACACTAATTGAATGTGTGTAAAAAAATACATTTGTGTGCTTTACTTCTTTATTTTATTTTCAAGAAACATTTGTGTCAAAAAGGCAATTTCATTTTCTGGAATATGGACTCGATATTTTCTTTCTAGACCAATTAGATTGGTACGAATAATATCCATCTCTAATCGATAAATTTTAGAAAAGGTAGTTAGACTCTCAAATTCACGTGTTTTTTCATGTTTCATTAAACTATCAAGTAAAAACGCTAAATGGATCACAATTCCAATATCTACACCCGGTTCTACAATAATGGAAAGGTCCGTTTGAATTTGTTGAATAATTTTTTGCAAAGAATGAATGAGAATATCCACAGAAGAAATCGAATGAAGTGATTCCTTTAATGAATCAACAATTTTTGCTGTTGGTACCTCATCATCTGCAATCCGTTTTAATGTATTCAATTTCTCGTCATCAAAGATATCATAGGCAGAAAAGAAAGGAATATTTTGATAGTCGACATCCACCGTGCCAGCAATTGCTTTTATTTCATATTCTTCTAATAAGGCATCAATATGTCGTTTAAATGATTCCCGTTCTAAAAATTGCATCTGGATAACTTCTACTTTTTTCTGATCGATCACCGGGACAATTCGTTGATACAACTTCGCAGCCACACCTTCTCCTGTAAAACAGGTAACAATCACCGCTTTTTTACGTTCGAGAACCTCATGCTGCTCCACTTTAAATTGTTCTCTGACAATTGTTTCAAAAGAAATTTGGATACTTTGATAAATATCTTCTAGGCTCCTGCCAACATTCGCCATTCGTAGCGCTTCTATAACAACCATCGTACTACTCATCGTAATGGCTTTTGTGCGTATTCCAGTTTCTTCAAAAATCAAATCACCAAATATATTTAAAGAGCCCATATCAGTTAGTAAAATCAGGCCATTCGTCAAATTTTCTTGATGACTTTTTACGTAATGTAACACATCTTCATACATTGTTTGGACTTCCATTGCTAAAGGCATGTTAAAGGCCGTTCCTAATTTAGTCCCCAATAGTTCTTGCGCCATTTCTAGCATACTAGAAGCTGTTTGTCTCCCGTGCATCAAAACTAGCACATCTACTTTATTTTCTTTCACCGGTTCGCTTTCCCCAAGGTTGATTGAAAAAAACATACTAATAAAACCAATTTCATCAAATGGTATTTCAATTTGTTGTTCTTCTTCAATAATGGTAGATAAATCAATGGCGACTTGAAATTCTTTTCTAAAGTTTTTACGTACGTTATTAAGGTCTGGATGAACAATCATATGCCCCTCCTTTACTCGGTCCAACGTACTTTGTAAATGAAGTGCAAAAGCAAAACGTGCTTTTGCATTGTATATTCGATCCAACCTTTTTTCTGCTACATCGTACAACTCATTGGTTAAACGCCAAATATCATCTGGTAAAAGGTCTTTGGGAAAAGTACTTTTCGTCAGTTCTTTCACGTATGTTTGAAAATAGGCATCCACATCTTTTGAAATCAATGCTTCTAAATCAATACTTTCAACACCTGTTTCCGATAAAGTAAGCATTTTTTCTTCGATATCATTATAAACCTGCATATTTCTTTCAGGATCTTGCGACCAAACGACATCCGCAAACCCTGGCTCAAACGTCAAGTAATGACTTTTGCTATCCATAAATCGATCCAAACGTTCAGGGACTTCTTTGATTTTTAATAATCCCTTTTGGACTTGAAGAGAAAGTTCTTCTTTGCGAATAATCAACTTTTCTTCATGATGTGTACGATAATGTAAGAATGATTTTGCACATACTAATTTCAAATCACGTTTGACTTGTCCGATATTTCCTTCTGCATCATATAACATAAAGGCAAGAATAGCTTCCTTTTCAATATCAATCCGTTGATTCAAACGATTGGCTTCTTGTTTGATAAATAAAGAAATAATTTCATAACGTTCATCTAGTGAACGAGAAGCAAGATTTGGCAAAGTGATGGCCATTGGGATTCTTCGGTTAAAGGTCGTCAAAAAACTTTCAGATGATTCAGTCGTTGCTCCTATAATTTGAACAGAGGCTTCATGAACATGCGCACTCTCCCCTAACGGACGATAAACACCTTTATCTATGAAGGTAAACAACATTTCTTGCCCTTCTGGTGGCAATCGATGAATTTCATCAAGAAATAAAATCCCACCATTTGCTTTAGCAATCAACCCTTGACTATCTTGCGTTGCTCCTGTATAAGCCCCCTTTTTGATTCCAAAAATATGACCAAAAAGAAGTTGTGGATTTTGTGCGTAATCTGCGCAATTAAAAGAAACAAACGGCGCATCTTTTGAAAGCATTTCTGAATCAATCGCAAAATGATACATACATTCCGCAAACATGGACTTGCCTGTTCCAGTTTCCCCAAAAATGATCGTATGCAATCCTCTTGGCGGATATAAAATTGCCGCTTTTGCTTGCTGAATACTTACTTTCAAAGAATCATTTTCGCCGACCAATGTATCAAATGTTACTTGGGTTGAAGCATCAACATGAACTTTGTCAGATGAATTTTTTTGCGGAGGCATGGAATAGACGACTGGTCTACCGGAATTTTTGATAATATAGTGATCTTTATATAAATCACTTAAATATCTACTTGCATTACTCCGATCAATTTTTAAATGTTTCGCTACATCACTTGCGGTTAATCCCTGCTGATTTTCATGCAATAGATTCAATATCTCTTCTTGTCTTTCGTTCATAGAATCCCCACTTTAAATTAAATAACGTTGTTTCCGTTTTCATTATCATAACACAAAAAGGCGCTTATTTGCGCCTTGCTCCTTTATTTTTCTGCTTTTTTTGTTTATTTTTTGACTTTTTCTTTAGCAATTTGTCTTTTTCGGCTGTCTTTTTTTCTTTTTTTGAAGGAACAAAAGGAGCATTTTTGTGTTGTTTTTTTTCAATGGCAAGCTCTTCTTTTTCAGGTAGAGCAGTGACCAATTGTCCACTGTGAAGAAAAATTTCTTCTATTTCAACTGTCATGTTTCGTGTTAATCTTTTTAAATCTCTGATTGTATTCTCTTGGACAAAAGTGATAACCATTCCGTCTTTCCCCATTCTTCCGGTTCTTCCAGAACGATGGAGATAAGATTCTTCGGTTAATGGTACTTCTGCATTCACTACATAAGGAAGGTGGTGAATATCTAATCCTCTAGCAGCAACATCCGTCGTAAATAAAGCTGTTAATTTTTTATTTTTGAATTGTTCAAGTGCTGCTTTACGTACTAATTTATTTTGGTCTGAAGCTAGACTCCCAACCGAAACACCTCGAAATTGTAATTTTTCTTCCATCATACCTAGTTCACTAAGTTGATTGAAAAAAACTAAGCCATGAAAGCCATCTACATAAGTAAGACGTCTTAAGTATTCTTCTTTTTTACGAGAGGGCACCCGCAAGAAATAATGCTTTTGACCTTTTGTCGAATTATCCTCTTTGGTGACATCCACAATTGGTATCTTTGCATTCGTTATTTCATTAATTTTATCAATCGAACGATCCGCCGTAGCCGAAAAAAAGACAAATTGATAATCTACTGGTGCCTGATGTAAAATTTGTACCACCAATTTTCTATTTCCATCATCAAGGAGCTGATCTGCTTCATCAAATACAATAGTTTGTAGTTGGTGTGCTTTTAATTTTTTAGTCTTCATCAATTCCAATACTCGTCCAGGCGTGCCTACTAAAATTTCAGGATGTTTCTTCAATCCTTCGATTTGTCTTTTTACATTTGCACCACCAACGAGCGATTGTACGTTTAATTCTAGTTCTTTTGCCCATTCACGAGTCACTTCTGCTACTTGGATCGCTAGCTCTTGTGAAGAGACAAGAATTAATAAAGAATGACCTTCTCCTTTAGAAACATTTAGTAATAAGGGTAAAAGATAAGCCAATGTCTTACCTGACCCAGTTGGCGAGATACCGACCATACTTTCTTTTTCTTTAAGTGCGTTAAACGCAAGTTGCTGGATCAAAGAAGGCTCTGAAAATCCTTTATTTTGCCATTTTTCTTGCCAAGTTTGCGGAAAAGCTTGTACAAATTCATTCATTTAAAAATCTTCCTCATTGTCTGCATCAAATTTGATGCCACCATTTTTTCTTAAATCATAAACCACTTGATTGACATTACGAGCCAATTCAATCCATTCTTCATACAGTAGTCCCCAAGCTGGATCTGCGGGATGATTGATCACTTTCGCAAAGTCTTTTGCTTCTTCAACCATTGGATTTTCAGCTACGGTAATCGCTAACTCGTCAATTTCTTGATGTTCTCTATCATGAAACTCGGCTTTTTCAATCGCATTTACACCATTCATGATTAAGGTTCCAGAATCAAAATAGATTTCTGATGGCAAATAAGAGTCCCCTATTTTACCTGGTTGAATCGCTACGTCAAACGTTTCATACCGTAAGATTCCCCAACCTAAGCCATCAACGCCAGTCGAAATTTTTCGTGGGAAATAATGTACTTCTGAAGGCATCCCAAACCAACCAATGGCAGCATATACAAGGTAAACGCCCAAATCCATCATTGCCCCACCAGAAAAACGTGTAGAAAAAATATTAGGCACTTCGCCATCTAATACTTGGTCATAGCGAGAGGAATATTTCATATAGCTAAAATTAGCACCAATAATTTCATCTTTTAAAGATAAATATTCAGCTACTTTTTTATAACCTTGTTCATGAATATTTCGTGCTGCTTCAAAAAAGTATACGTGATTCTCATTGGCTAAATGAATAATTTCATCCATCTCTTTTGGTGTGCTAAAAGCCGGTTTTTCAACAATCACGTTTTTACCAGCTAATATTCCTTGTTTTGCTTGTTGAAAATGAAGACTATTTGGCGAAGCAATGTAAACAGTATCCAGATGTTCAAATCCAAAAAAAGTTTCTAAATCTGTTGCGTAAGCGATATCTCCTTTATATTTTTCCCCAAATGCTTGCGCTTTTTCTAGATGCCTTGAATAAACAGCTGTTAGTTGATATTCTTTTGTACTTAAAGCAGCTTGTACAAATTGGTGGGTAATCCAGTTTGTTCCAATAATTCCTAAATTAATCATATCTTTTACCTTCTTTCTAGAGTTGTAGTAGGGACTTCAAAAAGATTCTCTAACACAAAAAATATCCTTTGGTTCACCATTTATTCATTTGCTTAAACTTCCTGGCTATACACGCCTTTTATTAGTATCTATCCTTGTGAAAGAATACTTCACTACTCCCATCAATACTTGTTTTGGTCTCAATCCATGCATTCAAAAATCTCTGATAGTCTTCCTCTCAATTGTCACATTTTTGAGTGCAAGAAACATTTTTCGCCTAATGGCAATCAAAATAGAAACAAAAAAGCGTTCCATAACTACCACTAATTTTTTAATTGAAAATAATAGCCTTTTTTATCAGTTTCATAGGCTATTCTACCACAGTTTCATGAAAAACTCTTGGGGAAAAACCAGTCAAAAGTCGTAGAGCTTTTTTAGTTTTTTTCTTATAGAATAAAAGAAGAACGAACGGTTTATGCACATGCCATTTAAAAGGAAGTGATTGAATGAAAAAACGTTTATCTTATTTTTTGGGCTTATCTTTGATTACCGGTGTTCTTGGAAGTTTTGCTCTCTACAATTCTAAACAAACAAAGTGGAAAAAAGAACTCATTGAAGATTTTTCCGCCTACTGTGGCATCTGGTCGTTCCAGGACCAGCACCAGGTAACTCACAAACTGACAGTCATCCCTGATTTTGCCTTGATTATCGACAATAAAAAACTAGAAACCGTGTTGATTGAATTGTCAGAAAAACAATTAATCGTGCAGGATCAGTATGGCTTCCATCTTTCTATCGTACTGGAAACCGAACCTGTTTTATATGATGAAGCTGAAGACCGATATTTTTCATTAAAAAAGGCGAAGTAATAAAGGCAACTTTTGTTATTACTGGAGTGCCCGTCTCTAATAAAAAGCTCAAGCAAAAATTTGCTTGAGCTTTTTATTAGAAAATGACAGAAATGTCAACTATAGCTTTCCCATTACCGTATAGTGGTATATTAGGGGTAGTAGGAGCAACAGAATTATTACTTGACTACGAAGCATCAATATAAATCATCTTATCTCACTCATTAACTTCCAAAAAAGTTCGAATGATCTTTCATCCGTCATCTTGTCCAATAATTGCCATACCTGATCCAGAAAAATAAAAAGACAAGACTACCTACTTTAGATATAATTAACAGGTCAAAAATACGTTCAAGTTTCATTTATTGAGTCTCATTCAATAAATGAAACTTGAAATATTAAAAAACAAAGAAAAAGCGGTACAATGAACGTTACTGACCTTTTCACATATTTTCTTCAGATAAATAGTAAAACAGCGTATTTTTTGTTAAACTGTGTATGATGGTTTTATACCATGAAAGGATGATTGAACATGACACCAAACCGAGAAGATTATTTGAAAATCATTTTGGAATTAGGCGGAGATACAGCTAAAGTAAATAACAAACAAATTGTCTCTAGTCTCGCCGTTTCCCCAGCTTCTGTTAGTGAAATGATTTCCAAACTTGTGAAAGAACAACTCGTTGAACATTCGCCTTATCAAGGAGTCCAATTGACTGACAGCGGCTTGCAAAAAGCAAGTAGTTTGATTCGCAAGCATCGTTTATGGGAAGTTTTTTTAGTCGAACACTTAAATTATAGTTGGAACGAAGTACATGATGATGCAGAAGTATTAGAACATGTGACTTCAGAGCAACTTGCTGATCACTTAGAAGACTATTTAAATCATCCTATGCATTGTCCACATGGTGGAATTATTCCCCAAAAAGAACAAGTAGTCCATGAAGCACGAAGACAGACATTAGAGTCTTATCCAGTCGGCACCAAGGTTCGTATTGCTCGTGTTTTAGACGAAAAAGAACTATTGGATTATCTCGTGACGATTGACTTAAATATTGATGAAGAATATGAGATTGTTGATGTTGCGGCTTATGAAGGTCCAATCACAATCCAAAATGCACAAAAAAAAATCCCTGTCAGCTTTAAAGCCGCCAGCACGATTTTTGTAGATAAATTATAAAGGAGCTTAACCCATATGTCTAATGAAAAAAACGTTCTAATTACGATATTTGGTGGTACAGGTGATTTAGCTCAACGTAAATTGTATCCTTCCTTGTTTCGCCTTTATAAAAAAGGAAACTTAGGAAAACATTTTGCCGTGATTGGGACTGCTCGAAGACCTTGGAGTGATGAACATTATCGTGAAGTTGTTGCTACGACCATTCAATCATTAAATCCCTCTGAAGAAGAAGCAAAAGAGTTTGCTAGTCATTTTTACTACCAATCACATGATGTCAATGATTCAACGCATTATAATACTTTAAAAGAACTTGCTGATCGTTTAGATGCTACTTATCAATTAAATGGTAACCGTATTTATTATTTAGCAATGGCTCCTGAATTTTTTGGGACGATTGTCTCTCATTTGAAATCACAAAATATTATTACTGAAAATGGCTATAACCGCTTGATCATCGAAAAACCTTTTGGCTCAGATTACCAATCTGCCTTTGAACTTAATGAAAAGATTCGTCAAGCCTTTCCAGAACAAGATATTTTTAGAATTGACCATTATCTAGGTAAAGAAATGATCCAAAATATTTCAGCGATTCGTTTTGCTAACAATATTTTTGAATCCCAATGGAACAATCGTTATATTGATAACATTCAGATTACCTTTGGTGAAGCTTTAGGCGTAGAAGATCGTGGAGGCTACTATGATCATAGTGGTGCTTTAAAAGACATGGTCCAAAACCACATTCTTCAAGTCGTTGCTCTATTAGCAATGGAACCTCCTGTTGCCTTTTCGGAAAAAGAAATTCGTGCTGAAAAAATTAAAGCACTAAAAGCGATTCGTATTTATGAAAAAGAGGAAGTCTTGAAAAACTTTGTTCGTGGACAATACGCACCTGGTGAACTAGATGATCAATCATTTAAAGGTTATCGTGAAGAAGATAAAGTAGATCCTGAATCAACCACTGAAACTTTTGTTGCAGGGAAATTTATCATTGATAACTTCCGTTGGTCTGGAGTGCCATTTTACATTCGTACTGGGAAACGGTTGACTGAAAAAGGCACACGAATCAATATCGTCTTTAAACAAGTGCCTGTCAATGTCTTTAAAACTTCTGTAGAAGATGAACCATGCGAAGACAAGACACTCCCACCAAATGTTTTAACGATCTATATTCAACCTACAGAAGGTTTCTCATTGACTTTAAATGGCAAAGAAGTCGGACAAGGATTCAATACTGAGTTCAGAAAATTAGAATACCGTAACAGTGCCGAAATGGTGGAAAATAGTCCTGAAGCTTATGAAAAACTTCTTTTAGATGCTTTGAAAGGAGATGGTACGAACTTTTCTCATTGGGAAGAAGTGGCTCAATCTTGGCATATTGTAGATGTGATTCGCAAAGCTTGGGATCAGGTCGAACCTGAATTTCCAAATTATAAAGCTGGAACGATGGGACCAGAAGCAGCATTCACCCTACTTGAAAAAGATGGTTTTGAATGGATTTGGCAACCAGATGGATGGTATCGTGAACGTGGAAAATTAGAAGATTAATTTCTATCTGTAACATTCGATAATCGATACACGGATAAAAAGATTTTCGTTAATTATCTTCTTTAAATATCTAATAGATAAGACACACGTCCAATACCTCTATTCTTTGGAATCTCTAGTAGAACAATTTGAGAAACTGTAGATGCCACAAAAGCCATTTATGTACTTTATCGTAGTCCTTTTAAATACTAAAACATGTGAGGCTAGATTTTAACGCATATAAAAAATAATAGCGATCTTTCACATTATAACTTCTAGGATTGATAGATTTTTCTATCAGTTCTAGATTTTTTTATAGAAAAAATAAATAAAATTTCTATTCAAACATCAAATGAATGATGAATATCAAAAGTACAAAAAACATCAAAGTTAGTAATACTTACTAACTTTGATGTCCATTAATAACTCTATCAGTCTGTTTTGACAAAGAATCCTCTCTTTTTACTAAGAAAAAAGTTGATACTCTTGTCTACATCCTAAAATATGCTTTCTTTTATGATCAATTTTTCTAGAATATGAACACTATTATAGATAGCTAAAATCTGCGAATATTTACTTTTTATTCACTAATTTTAACTTCCTTTGAACTATCTAAAATTTCTTTTTTGCCCTCTTCATTTAATGAGATGCTTGTTTCAGTTTCTTTGCTATTGTTTGTCTTTTCTGTTTTAGTACTACCACAACCGACAAGAAGAACTGAAAATAAAGTCAGAGTAGAAATAACAATACCCTTTTTTTTCAAGAATATACACTTCCTTCCTAATAATAATGATGTTACTAGCAATAGGCTAACAACATTATTATTATAGAAAACATTTATAGTGTTATTTTATTTCTTTTTTTTAGTTATAGATAAAAAAAAATTTTACTAAATTCAGTATTTAATCGTTTCATTTTCTTTTTTTAAATTTATAGCATTCTGCGTATTTTTTGGTAGATTTTTTTCGATGACAATCAACGGAACTATTTTCTTTTCCAATTTTTCATTTTATTTAAAATTGTGAAAAAAATTAACACCAAAGATATGAAGCTTTAAGCACCGTTTTTGTATTTATGTCCATATATACAAAAAAAAGAAAGCGTTCTATAGATAAATCCCTATTTCCCTTTCGCTTGAATTTTCTAAAAGTAAAAAAAGCAACGATAAAAATGATGTTTTATCTATTGGATTTGTTCTGAGTTTTCTCCCTCACCTCTAGCAATATACAAACAGTTCTTTAGAACACTTGTAACTTTGCTTTAAAGGAGAAATAGTAAAAGGGGGGAGTTTTTCCTAAGAAACTTTCTTACTGAGTAAAATTACTTAAAAATCAAAAACAGCATTTCCACCGATGTTTATTGGTGGAAATGCTGTTTTTTTATTCAAATCCTTCTGCAACAGCTTCTGGATAATTTTCTTTAACGATATGAGCACAACGTCCGCATAGCTGTGGTAATGCTTCATCTACACCCACGTCTTTACGGATTTGACGACAACGGTCACACGTTTTACCGTCTGCTTTTTCTACTAGAATCGCCACGTCATCAAATTTCATGGCTGTTTCTGGTACTTCAGCTTGTTCTGACATCACTTCATAATAATCAGGCGAAATGATCAATAACTGAGGGATATCGGCATCTACAGCTGTTAACAATCCACGTACTTGTTGACTTGGGTAAATGGTTAATTTTGCTTCTAACGATTTACCGATCAATTTAGTATTCCTTGCTTCTTCTAGCGCTTTTAGCACTTTATCACGGAAGTCCATGAAAGCAGCCCAAGTGTCCATCAATTCTTCTTGGTTAGGAAATTCTTGGTAGCCTGGAAGTTCACTCAATTGAACATATTCTTCCTCTTCTTTAAGGAAAGACCAAATTTCTTCTGCCGTGTGCGGAATAATTGGAGTTAATAGCTGTGTCAACGAAACAGCAGTTTGATAGAACACTGTTTGCATGCAACGACGTTGATAGTCATTTTCTGCCTCAATATAAACGACATCTTTTGCAAAATCAAGATAAAATGCTGACAAATCAACCGTTAAGAAGTTCATTACTGTGCGATAGATATGCATGAAGTTATATTTTTCATATCCTTCTTCACGAATTTCTTTGATGACTTGATTCAAACGAACCGTCATATATTTATCCACAGAACGTAATTCTTCAAATGAAATCGTATCTTTTTTCGGATCAAAGTCCTCTGTATTGGCAATCAAGAAACGCATTGTATTTCTGATCTTACGATAAACTTCTGCGACTTGACTTAAAATATCCATTGATACACGCACATCGGCTTCGTAATCTACACTTGCTACCCACAAACGTAAAATATCTGCACCAAATTGCTTGATCACTTTTTCCGGTAAAATCGTATTGCCAAGTGACTTGCTCATTTTGCGACCTTCACCATCTAAAGTGAATCCTTGAGAAAGGACAGATTTATATGGTGCAACCTCATTGATAGCTACACTTGTAGTAATACTTGAATTAAACCAACCACGATATTGGTCAGAACCTTCAAGATACATATCAGCTGGGAAGGACAATTCTGGACGCTGACGCAAGACTGCTTCATGAGAAGAGCCTGAATCAAACCAAACATCCATGATGTCTGTTTCTTTTGTAAATTGACCATTTGGTGATCCAGGATGAGTAAATCCGTCTGGTAGAAGGTCTTTTGCTTCTTTTTCAAACCAAATGATTGAACCGTGTTCAGCAAACAAGTTCGCCACATGCTCAATCGTTTCCGGCGTGATGATTGCTTCACCGTTTTCAGCGTAAAAGATTGGCAATGGTACACCCCAAGCGCGTTGACGTGAAATGACCCAATCGCCTCTATCACGAATCATATTATATAGACGTGTTTTGCCCCACGGAATGATCCAATTTACTTTTTCAACTTCTTCTAAAATATTTTGACGGAAGTCATCAATGGAAGCAAACCATTGAGGTGTTGCGCGATAAATGACAGGTTTTTTCGTACGCCAGTCATGAGGATAACTATGCGTAAAGAAATCTAATTTGAGCAATGCGCCTTTTTCTTTTAATAAATCAGTGATCATTGGATTAGCTTTATCATAAAAAATACCTTCAAATCCAGGAGCTTCTTCCGTAAATATTCCTTTAGAGTCCACTGGAGAAACAACCGGTAATTTGTATTTATTCCCCGCAATATAGTCATCTTCCCCGTGTCCTGGTGCAGTATGAACTAAACCAGTACCAGCATCTAAAGTGACATGATCGCCCAAGATTACTAATGATTCACGATCATAAAATGGATGTTTAGCAGTCATAAACTCCATGTCTTGTCCGGCAATCTCTTTTATGATTTGAACATCTGTCCAGCCAATTTCAGTTTGGACTTTTTCTAGTAAATCTTTTGCCACTACAAATTTGCGACCATCTGCTTCTATCAATACATAAGTGTAACCAGGGTTAACAGCAATTCCTTGGTTAGCTGGTAACGTCCATGGTGTAGTCGTCCAGATCACAAAAGCTGCGTCCTCATCCAACAAACCTTTTCCATCCTTGACATTAAATGCAACAAAAATAGAAGGAGATTTCACATCTTTATATTCAATTTCTGCTTCCGCAAGAGATGACTCACTGGAAGGTGACCAATAAATCGGTTTTAATCCTTTATAAATATAGCCTTTTTCAGCCATTTTACCAAAGACACGGATTTGAGCTGCTTCATAAGAAGGATCTAGGGTGACATAAGGATGTTCCCAGTCACCAGCAACACCTAAACGTTTGAAGTCTTCACGTTGTTTATCCACTTGAGAAAGTGCGTATTCACGACATTTTTCTAAATACTCCACCATGGACATTTCTTTACGTTTGATCCCTTTATTTGCTAACACTTGCTCAATTGGCAAGCCATGAGTATCCCAACCAGGAACATAAGGTGCACGAAAACCTGACATTGATTTTGAACGAATAATGATATCTTTACTAATTTTATTCAACGAATGCCCTAGATGAATATTTCCATTCGCATAAGGGGGGCCGTCATGAAGAATAAAAGTCGGTTTTCCTTCATTTAACTCTTGTCTTTTTTGATAGATTTTATCTTCTTCCCATTCTTTTTGCCAGTCGGCTTCACGATTAGGCAAATTTCCACGCATCGGGAATTTTGTTTTGCCTAGTTGTAAGGTTTCTTTCATTTTCATAAACTAGTTACACTCCTTTTTATCGTTTTTGAAAACGCAAAAAGGCATGTTCATCCAAGGGACGAACATGCCGTGGTACCACCCAAAATTCAGCTACAAATGATGTAACTCTTAAAAAACCAATAACGAGGTTAACCGTTGTTTCTTACTGTTAATTCAGAAACAATTTAAGTAGAGGATCTTTCATCTTGCAGTGTCTTACCGAACTTTCACTATCATCGGCTCGCTGAAAAGTTTATCAAGATGCTTTTCTGTTCTACTCTTCTTCGTCTTCACTAGGTATAATCGAAATATCGATAGCCTGTGTATCAAATGCTGTCATTGGTGTTTCAATAATTCCTGTGTCTGAGTTTACATCAGGTTGAATTTCATTGTCAAGTTGTTTTGCTAAAACTTCTTTAATTACTTCGTGACTATCTGTCACATAACTTGAAAATGGCTGTAAAATTTCATCCCACTCTGGACTTTTCACTTGTTCCAATTGAGATTCTAACATTAAGCTGATTCTTTGATGGAAGACACGCGTTTTTTTCTTTAAGTCTTCTGTTTCAACAGCTAATTGCTTTGCTTTTTCAGTTGCATCTGTTAAGATTTTTCTTGCTTTTTCTTCTGCATCAGTCGTTAATTGATGTGCTCGTTTTTCAGCGTTTGCTACTAATTCATTTGCTTTATTTTGAGCAGACGTAACAATTACTTCTGATTCTTTACTTGCACTTGTTTTTACCTTATCTGCTGTGTCTTGTGCGACAATAATAGATTGGTTTAACGCATCTTTTAATTCATTAAAATATTCTAGTTTTTCCTCTGAATGTTTCACTGCTTTTTCAAGTTCACGATTTCTTTGTGTCACTTCTTCATAATCACGAACAACTAAATCTAAGAAATCATCTACTTCATCTTGATTATATCCCCGCATTTTTGTTGGGAATGTTTTATTTTGGATATCTAATGGAGTTAAAGCCATAAGTAAACCACCTTTTTGTTTTATTTACGTAATACACCGAATAGTACTCTACATTTTTCTTTTTTAGTTTTTCCTTCAAGCTCTTGGATTTGAATTCGTCCAAATCCTCTAATCGAAACGATATCTAATAATTCAAGTAAAAAATCAGGACGTGTATTTTCTGTCCAATTGACTTTTACTTTTCCTGATTCGATCAATTGTTTCGAACGCTGTCTGGAAATATTATAAATCTCAGAGATCACGCTGTCCAGCCTCAATGAGGTTACTGTACCTCTTTCTTGCGTCCAATCATCTTTTGGTAAAATTAATTCTGTATACTTGATGGGTTCCATTCGTACAGCCACTTTACCAATTTTAGTCACTTGAGTTGCGACAAAGTGTTCAACTTCTTTTGCAATAAACACTTGCCAACGATTGCCATCGGAAATAATATCGCCAAAGTAAGCACGCTTAATTCCTGTACCAACCAATGTACCTAAAATTTTTCCATGGCTCAATTGAGCAAACTTACTTGGATAATGAATTTCATAGATGGAGACTTCAAAATCTTCGTCTGTTGGTTCATAATAGTCAGGAAAAATCAAACATCTTTTTCGCTCAGCTTGCTCATAACCGCCATAAAACATAAAGCTTAGCTCGCTGTCTTGACGTATAAGCGTTTCAAGGATATAGGATTGTCTTGGATCAAGAAAATCAGTCAGATAAGGTGCGTATTGACTTTGTACTTGTTCGATCCAATCTCCTACTGAATCGATGAAAGAACGTTCATCTGCACGAAAATGCTGATAAACATTTGCATCCATTTTTCTCCCTCCTATTTATCACATATTCTAATAAATGGCCAAAGCCAACCACAAGAAGATATGTTGAAGTCCTTGCATTGCTAGATTTAAGATAATGATTGCAGCTAAAATGGTAAAATCAATTCCTCCAAAACGTAGAGGAAGGCGATCAAATAACTGAATATATGGTTCACAAATTTTTGCTAAAAAGCGTCCAAGACTAGATTGATATCCTCCTGGAAACCAAGATAAAAGTGCATAGACCATCAGCACAATCGTGTAAAGATTCACTGCTCGTCCAAGCAGATTAAGTAATAAAAAAATAATAGTAATAGTCGTTCCCTCCTATAGGTCAAACATATTCACGTCTGCAAAAGATTGTGCTGTTGAACTGTCAATCTCCATTCCTTTAGGTGTGCATAGAAAAATTTCATCTCCCACACGCTTAATGTCCCCATCCAACGCATAGACCGTACCAGTTAAAAAGTCCACAATTCTTCTTGCTTGTTTTTCTTCAACTAAATGAAAATTAACTAAGGTAGCTTCACCAGCAATGATTCGTTTTGCAATAGCCATCGCTTCTGAGTAGGCTCTTGGCTCCATGACTGTAATCTTCCCTGGTAAATTTGTTTTTGACGTAACAGAAGACTTGTTAGCTTCTTCTCTTCTAATTTTTTTATTTGGTGATTGGTGTAATTCAATTACTTTTTTTGTGTCGTTTGCTTGTACGTATTCAGGCTTAGCAGGACGTATAGATTTTGTCTGCTGTTCCGGCTGTTTTGAGACAGTCCGTGGCTGTTGAGTTTGTGTTACTCTTTGTTTAGTTGGCTGAGAAACAGCCGGTTTTGATGCTTCAGGATACTCTTCGTACTCTTCTTCATCAGCTAATCCGAAAAAATTAGCAATTGCTCCTCTGTTTAAAAGTGGCATCATTGTTCCTCCTCGTCTTTGAATAGCGCTGTTCCTACACGGATGAATGTAGCTCCTTCTTCGATTGCAAGTTGAAAATCCTGACTCATTCCCATGCTCAATTCAGTACATGGTGCATGCGAAAATTTTTTCATTTGTACAAGATCACGCAATTCTTTCAGCGTACGAAATACTTTACGAATCTGTTGAACAGAAGCATCTTTAGGTGCCATTGTCATTAATCCGACAATATTTATTTTCGTCAATGCAGCTAAAGATTCCACAAAGGGCAACAGCTCTTCTGGCGAGATGCCATGTTTGCTCTCTTCTCCAGAAACATTGACTTCAACAAAACAATCAAGGGATTGGTTTACCCTTTTTTGGATTTCTTCCGCTAATTTCAAACTATCTAATGCGTGAAAGCAATCAATTTCATTTATAATCAATTTTACCTTTCTACGCTGTAAATTACCAATTAAATGCCACTTAACATCAGGATATTTAAGTAAATCTTGTTTTTTTTGTAACAATTTATCGACGCGGTTTTCTGCACAATTTTTAATGCCACTCTTAATTAACTTTTCCGCTGTAGCAGAATCCACTGATTTTGTTACAGCGATTAACGTTACCTCTTTCGGATCACGATGAACAAGAGCACACGAGTCCTGAATCTCTTGCTCAATTTTTAGCAAGTTGTCAGCAATCATGTGCTCTTCCTCTCCTTTATTTCTTACGACGGAAAAATGGTGGTGTACTTAACTCGTCGTCACCATTTGATTTTGTTTCTTCACGATTGAATGTATCAAATTCTTTTTTTTCAATAGGATCAAAATTTGATTCGTCCACTCTTGGGCGAACGTTTTGTTCACGTCTAATGTCCCAGTCACCAAAACTATTTTCTTCTTCTGCGGAAACTGGTTTAGCTTGATCCATATCTAATACCGGTTTTTGAGTAGATGATTGCATTTGTGTTTGTCTAGCTGGACGACTAGACTTGCGTTCCTTTTTTGATTCGTCGATACCCGTTGCAATAACCGTTACACGGATTTCATCGCCCATTTCTTCATTAATTGATGTACCTAAGATGATATTTACATCGCCTGATGCAGCATTTGCCACAATATCCGAAGCATCTTGTGCTTCAAATAAGGTCATATCTAATCCACCAGTAATGTTTAACAATACTTGTTCAGCACCATCAATTGAAGTTTCAAGAAGTGGTGAAGAAATAGCTTTCTTCGTCGCTTCAATCACACGTTCTTCACCGCTTGCTACGCCGATACCCATTAAGGCTGTTCCTTGGTTTTCCATCACTGTTTTCACATCAGCGAAATCAAGGTTTACGTAACCTGGAGCTGTGATCAAGTCAGAAATACCTTGAACACCTTGGCGTAATACATTGTCTGCTTCACGGAATGCTTCTAACATCGGTGTTTTCTTGTCAACTACTTCAAGCAGGCGATTATTGGAGATGATCAATAATGTATCGACATTTTCTTTCAAACGTGCGATACCTTCTGCTGCAAATCTTCCACGTTTAGGTCCTTCAAAAGTAAATGGTCGAGTCACGACACCGACAGTTAAAGCACCTAATTCTTTTGCAATTCCTGCTACGATTGGTGCAGCACCTGTACCAGTACCACCACCCATTCCGGCAGTAATAAAGATCATATCCGCTCCATCTAAAGCTTCGCGTAAAGCTTGTTCACTTTCTTCTGCAGCTTTTTGACCAACTTCTGGTTGAGAGCCGGCACCTAGTCCGCGTGTATATTTAGGTCCTAATTGGATCACTGTTTCAGCTTTTGAATTTTTCAATGCTTGAACATCTGTATTAGCTGTAATGAACTCCACACCTTTTACATTTTCTTCAATCATGCGGTTTACAGCATTCCCACCGCCGCCACCGACACCGATGACTTTGATTACTGCGCCGTCATTGATATTATTATCAATTGAGAATTCCATATTTTATTCCTCCCAGGATGAATTAATCAAAAATATTTGTAAAGAAACCTTTGATTTTATTTGTTACATTTTCACTAGATTTCTTTTGTTCCGGTTCATCGTAGACCGTTTCTTCCGGAGCTTCATAACTTTCGTTATCGTAAGAAGATACTTCATGTTCTACAGTCGTATGGTGTACAATCGTTGTTTCGCCTGTCACAGCAATTTTAGCCAATTGATAAACGTCACTTAAGTTTGCTGAATAATCAACAATGCTGATGACATTTGTGAAGACTGGATTGCGAAGTCCCATTTGATTCGGTACGTATAATTTAACATTCACACCAAAAATTTCTTGTGCTAAGTCTACTACGCCTGGAAGACTTGCAGCTCCACCTGTCAGTACAACACCACCAGGTAATTCCAAGGCTTCAATTTGGTCTAAAGCATCTTTGGCTTTATTAAAAATTTGCTCCATACGAGCTGAAATGACTTCTGATAAATAACGTTCGTCTACTTTTACCGGTTCCGATTGTCCGATCACATCTACTGGAAATTCTTCATTTTCAGAAGTGCGCTCTGGATAAGCATCTCCATAATTGATTTTCAACGCTTCTGCATTATTGAAAGAAGTGTTCAATACAATAGAAATATCTTTTGTGACAAACTCGCCACCTTCTTGATCTAGGCTTGTAAACTTCAACTGTTTATCATGCATAACAGCAGTTGTGGTTTGTCCACCACCCATATCGATGACGATCGTTCCAAAATCTTTTTCACCATCTGAAAGGATTGTTTCGGTTAAAGCTAAAGGTGTAATCACTAATTCATTAACAATCAATCCTGCTTTTTCTACACATTTACGGATATTATGAACAATGGTCTTAGGACCAGTAAACAACAAACCGTACATTTCTAATCTGACACCGATCATTCCTCGAGGATCTTTAATTCCTTCGAATCCATCAACGGTAAAATCTTGTGGCAATATTGATACAATTTGACGTTCAGGAGGAATTGAACGAACAAGGGCAGCTGAAGCCACATTTCGGACATCTTCGTCGGTGATTTCTTTTGAATCGCCGTTCACTGCAATCATTCCTTGGCAATTTTCCACTTCAAGCATATTTGCCGGTAGACCAACACTTACTCCTTTGATCTGAATCCCTGCTTTTTCTTCTGCTTGTCGTACTGCTCGTTGTATCGCTTGAACCGTTTTATCGATATCAACGATAATGCCGCGGTTAATCCCTTCTGATTTTGCGTTTCCTACTCCAATAATATTCATTTGGCTGTCGATATATTCAGCCACGACAACTTTTACAGATGTCGTTCCAATATCAAGGCCTACATACATTCCTGTTTTTGCCATGAATGGGATTCCCTCCTACTTACTATTCCATATACAAGCGAACAACTAACGTCCGTTTTTAAATATACTTTAATAGATATATTCACTGCTTTCAATTCTACCATAAATCACCGGTTTTTAGAAAGTAGATTCTCACTTTTTAAAGTTGTTTTATTAATTTTCCGTTGAAATAGACGATGATGAACTCGAATTGTCATCAATTTGACTTGTCTCACTTGAATTATCTGATTGGTCTGCCTCATTTGTTTCAGTTGATGAATCTGAGTTATTACTTGTTTCCCCTGATTGTTCGGATGAGTTATCCGGTGCGCTCATCTGAGTGGAAGAATCGTTTTCTTCACTGCTATCGGTATAAGGATAAGAGAAAATTCCGACTTCCATATCGATAACACCTTTTTCCGTCATCTCTTTTGCCACCTGTGAATAGTATTTCATTTGACTTGCCAAATTTTGAATATTAACAATAACTTGATTGCCATCATTCATATTTAGCTGAATCAAATTCTTATTGCTATTTTTAGGGGTATACTTAATTTCTGAAATTGCTTTTTGTAATTCTGAAGATAATTTATTGTATTCTTTCACCAAAGCGCTAATTTTATTGTTGTCTGTAAAGTTCTCTAATATAGGTAAATTTTTTGTCGGATTCGCTACTTTTTCATTTAATACTTTTCCATTTTCAATGACTGGAAAATATTGTCCATCTTTCATCACTAAAGCAATCTCTTTGTATTCTTTGATCTCTAGTTGGAATGTATTAACGGATTTGAAAGATAATTGAGCCGTTTCAATTCTAGGTTGTTCTTTTTTTAGCGTGGCAATGTATTGATCTTTGTGCCAATATTGACGCCATACATTTCCACCAATTGTTAAACGGGTATCTTCAATTGCTGTCTGGCTTGAAATCGTCTCATTTCCCGAAACACTAATCGCCTGTAATCTACTGTAAGGAGAGACATAATAAACTAAAAAAATTAACGGTATACTTAAGACCGTAATAATTAAAGCAAGTCTTCGGTACAAAACTTTGTTTCTTTGGTTTTTTAAATTCGGGAGTCGATTTAAAAAAGAACCATTATAAGGACTGCCAGTTTTTGGTTGCTCAATTTTTTCGAATTGCTCCGTTTCTTTTATTTCAGGAATTTCCGATTCTTTCGTTTCATTTTCAGACGATTCTGCTTGTTCATCACTAAGAAAAGGCATTTCTTCTGATGGAACTTTGGCTTCTTTCTTATCAACAGTTTTTCCATGTTCTGCTAAATATTTCCGGTTGGCCTTTTGCCAAGGAGTCAGATTGTTTTCATTTTCAGATGAATTTGGCAGCTCGTCTGGCTTTTTTTTCTTACTCACTAAGACCACCTACCTTTACTTTTGAATTAATGCTGTTACTAGCTTGTACATTCGTTCAGAGGCATCTGGAATCCCTTGCTTTTTAGAAGCATTAGACATTTGTTTTTGTAACGTATCATCTGACATGATTTCTTCAATCGCAAGTTTTAAAGATTGTCCATCTAACTCATCATCTTTGATCATTTTTGCCGCATTTACATTGACTAAACTCATCGCATTTTTTGTTTGATGATCATTTGTTACGTAAGGACTCGGAATTAAAATAGCTGGCAGTCCTAAAGCAGTCAATTCTGCAATGGAAGTGGCACCAGCTCTACCGACTAATAAATCACTAGCGGCCATCACTTCAGCCATTTCGCTAATATAAGGTTGAATACTTATATTAGGTGAAGAAGGCACTTTTCCTTTAATATCATTGTAGTAGCGCTCTCCTGAAGCATAAAGAACTTGATAATCAGGACAATCAAGAGTAGCTAAAAATTCAGTAACTGCTTGATTTATTCTTAACGCACCTTGACTTCCACCAAAAATCAATACCGTTTTTTTCTCCGGATCAAGCCCAAAATTTTCTAAAATTCGTGTTTTATTCATGTCAGCGACTTCTTGTGCTCGTGGATTGCCAATGAGGAATGATTTTTCTTCTGGAAAAAATGGCGCAGCATCTTGAAAGGAAAGAGCAATTCGGTCCACATAGCGGCTTAAAAATTTATTTGTAATGCCTGGTACGCTATTTTGTTCGTGAATAATCGTAGGGATAGCTAACTTAGAAGCGGCGTATACCACAGCGCCAGAAACATAACCACCTGTACCGATCACAATATCTGGTTTAAATTCTTTTAAAATTTTTTTTGCTTCAAGAATGCTTTTAAAAAAAAGTTGAACTGTTTTCATATTGTATAGTGAAAGTTTCCGCTGAAACCCTTGGATTTCTAAAGTATGAAACGGGATTCCCGTATCCGGTACAATTTTATTTTCTAGCCCTCTTTTTGCTCCAACATACATAAACTCAGTAGTAGGTTCTTTTGTTTTTACATAATTGACGAAGGCCAGTGCTGGATAGATGTGTCCTCCAGTTCCGCCACCTGTAACCAAAATTTTCATTCATTATCGCTCGTTTCTAGTTTTTCTATTTTAATTTTTTCACAGCTTCCATAAAGCGTTCGCCTCTAATTTCAAAATTAGGGTATTGGTCCCAACTAGCATTTGCAGGGGACAACAAAATGGCGTCACCCTCTTCACTCAAATCAAATGCGATTGGTACAGCTAACTCTGCATTTTCTGCTGTAGTAACGACAGGGATTCCTGCTTGATTTGCCACATCTACTAATTTTTCTTTCGTTTCTCCAAAAGCAACCAACGCTTTGATTCCTTTCAAAGAAGGAATTAATTCATCAAATGAGAGGCCTCGATCCAAACCACCCGCAATCAAAATCAATTTATCTAGTGAAAATCCACTTAATGCCATTTTTGTTGCTAGAATATTTGTGGCTTTTGAGTCATTATAAAATTTCCGTCCTTTTATTTCACCAACATACTGTGTACGATGAGGCACGCCTCGGAAAAGATGTAACGTTTCTTTAATCGTCTCATTAGAAACGCCGTAGAGCTTTGCCACTGAAATGGCTGCTAGCGCATTTTCAACATTATGGGCACCGGGTACGCCTAGTTCAGCAATCTCCATGATTTTTTCTTGGTCATAAAAAATGCTGCCATCTAATGAATAGGCACCTTTTTCTAATTTTTGCTGTGTTGCAAAAGGTAAAACAGTTGCTTTTGTTTTTTCACTTAATTTTTTCAGTTCTTCTTGATTCCAATTCAAGATCAAGTAATCAGCTTCTGTCATATTTTGTTGTAAATGCCATTTTGCTTTGACATATTCTTCTCTTGTTTTGTGATAATCAATATGGGCTTCATAAATATTCGTTATCACTGCCACATGAGGATGAAATTCGGAGATCCCCATCAGTTGAAAACTAGATAATTCCATCACCATCAAATCATCTACCATTGCTTCTTGGGCGACACTGCTAGCTGGATAACCAATGTTTCCAGCCAAACGTGCAGTTCCAGGAAAATCTCCTGCATTTAATAGTAACCCAGTCATAGTCGTCGTTGTTGTCTTACCATTTGTTCCAGTGATCCCAATAATTGGACATTCCGCTACCTCGTAAGCTAATTCCACTTCCGTAATTACCGGAATATCCAGTTCTTGCGCCTTTACTACAAATGGATGGTTATAAGGAATACCTGGATTCTTAACCATTAAAGAAAATTCTTCATCCAATAATTCGATTGGATGACTTCCTGCAATAACTTTTACCCCTAATGACAATAGTTCTTGCGCTTCAGGATTTTCATTGAAGGGTTTTCCATCATTTACAGTGACAAGTGCGCCCAATTCATGTAACAATTTGGCCGCACTGAAACCACTTTTTGCTAATCCAAGAACAAGGACTTTTTTATTTTCATATGTTGAAATTTTTTTCATTTCCAGTCATCTCCTACCAAATGAACCATAATGTGATTAAAGAAGTCGCGATACTCACTAACCAAAAGACAATATCAATTTTCCATTCTGACCAGCCACTCATTTCAAAATGATGATGAATAGGAGACATTTTAAAGATACGTTTTCCTGTTAACTTGAAAGAAGTAACTTGTAACATGACACTTGCAGTTTCCATTACATATATCAACCCGATCAATAGCAATGTCCATTCTTGATTTAGCATAATGGAAATTGCTGCTAATAGACCACCTAAGGCTAACGAACCAATATCTCCCATGAAAATTTTTGCTGGTTTGCGGTTATAAGCAAAAAATCCAATTAGTCCTCCCAGCACACTCAAACAAACAATCAACACGTCATATTGTTGCTGATGCCACGCAATAATCGCATAAGTTAAAAAGGAGATACTTCCTAACCCTGCAACCAAACCATCTATACCATCTGTTAGATTTACTGCATTTGAAAAACCAACTAACCAAAAAAGAACAAATCCTCCATAAAGAAGGCCAAAGAGGAAATTACCAGGTGAACTTTCTAAATGATAAACGATATAAAAAATAACTCCACCGATGATTTGACCAATTAATTTCTGCTTAGAATTTAATCCCATGTTGCGTTTTTTAAAGATTTTAATGAAGTCATCTAAGAAACCGATAGCCCCATATAAAGCTAAGACAAATAATAGGATGAAAAGAGTAGGCGTTAATTGCTTCTGCCAAGCGCCAACCCAGATTCCTGTTAAGATTGCTGCGACTAAGAACACCAACCCACCCATCGTAGGTGTCCCTGCTTTTACATTATGCCATTGCGGTCCTTCTTCACGAATCGCCTGCCCCTGTTTCTTCATTTGAAAATATCCAATAAATAGTGGCATTGCTGCAACAGTCATTGCACAGCTACTAACGATAGGAATTAATGCTTGTGTCCATTCCATGCTCTTTTCTCTCCCAATTCTTTTCTTTATTCTTCTAAGATAAAACTTAACTTATCCTCGGTGATTTTTTCATATGGTGCTAAACTTTGTTCTTTACAGTAGCCATCACCATGGAAAGTGACTTCAATACCTAATATTTTCCCTAACTTCATGATATCAGCTTTAGACCAACCTGTAACATCAGGCATCAATTTTTCGCCACCGGTATATAGTATAATTTTTTCACCAGAAATCAATTGATCGCCATTTGCTGTAGATTGTTTTTTTACTTTCTTTCCATCACCAATGACGATGGGCTGTAAACCACTTTTTTGTGCATCTGCTGCAGCAACATCAGTACTTAAATTGCGATAATCAGCAACCGTGACTTTTTCTGTTTTTTCTTCTGTGGAAGTATCTTCTTCACTTTCTTTGAAATCCATCGCACGTTTCATTAATGGATTAGCTATTTTAGCTAAGGCTGTTCGATCATAAGTTTTTGGATGTTTCATCGTAATGTATAATACATAGTCTGGATTTTCTGATGGAACCATCTCTACGATCGAGTATAAATAGGCTGTATCACCAGTTTGATATCCACCTTTATCAGAAGCAATTTGTGCCGTTCCAGTTTTGGCCGAAACATTATAACCGGGTACGCTATAAACGCCATACGCACTCCCGTAATTTTCGCTTTCAACAACGTCACGCATGTATTCTCGTACTTTTTCGGTCGTTTCTTTAGAAAATGGCTGTCCTAATACTTCAGTTTGAGTCGTGCGTTCTTCACCAGTTGCTGGGTCCACCACTTTACTTATATAACGTGGTTGGATCATTGTGCCGTTATTAGCGACTGAAGTGAAAGCTTTCATCATTTGGAAATTTGTTACACCGACTGCTTGTCCATACGAACTCATAGCACGATCGACAATATTTTCAGTTGGTAAAGCGCCATTTACTTCATCATCTAATCCTGAATGCGTGCTTTGCCCAAATCCTAGTTTTTGCAGGTAATTATACCAAGTATTACCTAGTCGTTGCTCTAACATAACCATTCCAACGTTACTTGACCATGAAAGAGCTTGACGCATCGTAAGCACACCTTTTTCGCCATAGTCGTGGTCATTGATCGTAGCATCAGCGACCTTTATTTTTCCAGATTGGTACGTTTCATTTTCATCGAATTTCCCTTCTTCAATGGCTGCTGCTGTCGTAAACACTTTCATCGTTGAACCAGGCTCATAGCTATCTTGAACTAAGAGATTTCGCCAAACAGCATCTTTCCCCGTTAATCCTTCCATTGTTTCTGGATTAAACGTTGGACGTTGACCCATTGCCAGAATTTCGCCAGTTTTGGCTTTCATTAAAACAGCCGTCAAATCTTCTGGTTGATATTCTTCATTGACTTGATCCATCAAAGTTTCTAAGTAACTTTGCAAGCGACTATCTAAAGTGGTATAGATATCTTGTCCGTCAACCGCTTTTTCTTCTTCGGCAACTGTCCCAGGTAAAGGATTTTGATAATTGTCTTTTTGGTAAACAATTTTTCCATCTTTCCCACTCAATACATCATTGTAGGCAGCTTCTAAACCAAGTTTACCCACTAAGCCATTTTCACTCTTATCTGGTACGGCATAACCGATAAAGTGAGAAGAAAACACCCCGTTAGGATACATACGAGAAGAATGATTTTCAAAATACAAACCAACGACACCTGCATGTTTCATATCATTTTCGATATTTTGCTTGGTTTCTTGGCTAATATTTTTTCCATAACTACCAAATTCTACTTGGTATAAATCATTCTTTATTCCATCTTGCAAAATCTTTAAAGCTTCGCTTTTTTCAATGGAAAGATTTTTATTTAAAATTTCAGCAAGCTTATCAAAGTCCTTCTCTTGTGCATACAATTTCTTATCACCTGATGTATAAGTTTTTGAAAGAATCGCTTTGATTGAATAGGAAGTAGCGTCTTCTGCCAAAGCCACCCCGTTACGATCATAAATCGTCCCACGCTTTGCTTTTACAACTTCACTACCTTTATATAGTTGTTCTGTCTTTTCTGCCAAAGAGGTTCCTGCAACATGACCTCCAATTACGATATAAGAAAAACGGACGGCAAATAAAAAGAACAATCCAATACTCGTAGCAAATAAAATGATACCTACTTTTTTGCGATTGTTCATCGGATTTAGATTTTTCTTTTCCATAAACCGCCGGAATTTATTTTTAAGACTCATTTACTTCACTTTCCTTAAATTGTCGTCATTGATTGACAACCCTTTTTCTTCTGCGATTTTTTTGATTCGCTCAGTACGCGATAATTCATTTTTTTCTTGTACTAAACTTGTTTTATCTTTTGTTTTATTATTGATTTCTGTTTGAATCGTTGTGATTGATTTTTCTACACCGCTTATATTTGTTCGTAACATCACGGTTAACACACATAATGCGACTACGGAAAAAATAATACTTACAACTGCTATTTTTTCTAAGTTAGAAATGTGCTTTAAACGTTTTGCAGGCGATTGAGGGAGATGAACCTCTTGCTCTGGTTCTGGCAATTGTTGTTCAGGTTGATCGACCAAATCTGGTAAATCATATGGATATTCTTGTACTTTTCTTAATTCTGCCATTACTCTACTCCTCTTTCACTCGTATTTTTTCAGCAATCCGTAATTTCGCACTACGTGATCGGTTGTTTTCAGCTAATTCTTCTTCAGATGGAAGAATTGGTTTTTTATTAATCAATTTAAGTTCTGGTTGAAACTCCTCAGGAACAATCGGAAGGCCTGGTGGTAAGTCTTGAACTGTACTATATTCTTTGAACATATTTTTCACAATACGATCTTCTAGTGAATGGAAAGTAATCACGCTGATTCTTCCATTGATTTTTAAAAGACGAATCGCTTGTTCTAAAGAAGCTTCTTCAGCTCCTAATTCATCGTTTACTGCAATTCTGACAGCTTGGAAAATTCGTTTAGCCGGATGTCCACCTTTTCTTCTAGCAGGCGCAGGAATTACATCTTTAATGATCTCTACCAGTTCTCCTGTCGTTTCAATCGGATGAATTTTTCTTACTCGTTCAATTTCTCGAGCAATTTGCTTGGAAAATTTTTCTTCACCATAACGAAAGAAAATCTTTACTAATTCATTATAAGAATATTCATTGATCACATGAAAAGCTGACAAAGGGACTGTTTGATCCATACGCATGTCTAAAGGGGCATTTTGATGGTAACTAAAACCTCTTTCTGCTTCATCCAATTGTGGTGAAGACACCCCTAAATCATATAAAATTCCATCTACGTGGGAAACATATTCTTTTATTTTTTCTTCTAATTCACGAAAATTCGCTTTGATAAAAGTAACCATGCCTTTTTCAATGTATGGGGCTAACCGTACTTTTGCATGATCAATCGCCTTTTGATCTTGATCAAATGCATAGAGGTGCCCTTTTGAATTTAACTGGCTCAATAAATATTCACTATGTCCGGCACCACCCAGTGTACAGTCTACATAAACGCCATCCGGTTTGATGTTCAATCCATCCACCGTTTCTTTCAACATGACTGTATAGTGTTGAAATGTTTCAGTCATTAGTCAGCCTCTTCCTATTCTTATAGTCCAAAATCAATCATATTTTCAGCAATTTCATCAAAGTTTTCTTCTGCTACTTCAGAAAATTCATGCCAACGTGTTTCATCCCAAATCTCAATACGATTTGCCACACCGATGACTACACATTCTTTTGTTAAAGCAGCATAGTTTCTTAATGTGCTAGGAATGTTGATTCGTCCTTGTTTGTCTAATTCGCATTCAGTGGCTGCCGAGTAAAAAAAACGCACAAAAGTCCGAGCATCTTTTTTAGCTAAAGGCATTTCGTTTAGTTTAGTTTCTAAGTTCGCCCATTCACTCATCGGATAACCAAAAAGACAGCCATCTAGTCCACGAGTAAGAACGAATTGTTCCCCTAAATCTTCACGAAGTTTCGAAGGTACGATCATGCGACCTTTTGTATCAATATTATGCCGATATTCGCCCATGAACATTGAAACTACCCCCGTTTCTCCACTAACTAAAATTAGTCTACCACAATCCCCCACTTTCTACCACCTTTTATAGAAAATCCGAGAATAACTTTTTTGTTAGTAAAAACTTTTTTAAGAATCGAGCTGTAAAAAAACTTTAAAAAATCTTTTTACAGCTCGATTCTTTTTTATCAAAGATAGGCAAGGATATTTAAAACGATCAATAAAAGATAAAAAGCACTTGTCAGTAAAAACGTGAGTCGCCACGTCATTTTCAAATAACGCGAATAAATAATTTCATCATAGTAATAAGCTTGGAATACTGCGATACAAATCGCCATCAATAAAATAGAAATCATAAAAAAAGGCAAGAAAGAAAGGGTTGCCGAATTACGTGATAAAATATGCATTCCTCCCCACAAAAAGGGAACTGCAAGATCGGGGGCTTTGAGTTTAAAACGACGATCCAAAGAAAACAGTTTAACTAAAAAATTGCAACCAAATAGTACGATTGCAGGAAAAATGTACCAAAATAAAATAAGTGGCGTAAAAGTGCCCATCTGACAAAAACTCCTTTTTATAGTTGTTTCAAGTATACCTTATGTATTTTACACAACTATTTCATTTATTTTAAATTTGTAAAGTTTTATTCTACTTTATTTGGATCCCTGATCTTCTTCAAGTCTTCATTTGTTTTTCATCCCACTCTATCAAACTTAGCCAAACATTATCACTGTGCTCTATCGTAATATTCGTTATAATAGAAGAAATAGAGCGTATAGGAGGTCTAATTATGATTAAGTATTTTTCTGTAGAAGATCGTCAATTGATCAATACACAAAAAGAAACAGATGATACAATCTGGTATTGCGTGGAACGTCCAAGCGAAGAAGAAATTCAACAGATTACCCATCAATTTCAAATTCCATCCGATTATATCACTTCTATCTTAGATGATGCAGAAAATTCAAGAGAAGAAGAATTTAATCAAACAAAGTTAACAAAACCAGCGTTATTATTGTTACAATATCCATTTCCGAAAACAAGTCCGAGTGGCTATTTTCAAGTAGATACGTATCCTTTTTCCATTATCGTGACGCCTAAAAAGAAGCTTATCACAATTACCAATCATGAACCACTTTTTTTAAAAAAAGTATTTAGTCAAACTTTTTCTGAAAACGACTTATCCGTCAATTTAAATATTTTCATGCAGTTACTTTGGCAGATCACTTTTTCTTACAATACTTATTTAAGCACTTTAAAATCTCAATGTGATGTGTTGGAAAAGCAACTCCATGTTTCTACAGAAAACAGTCAATTGTATCAAATTATGGATATTCAAAAAAGTTTAGTTTACTTTAAAGAAGCCACCACCGCTAACTTAGCGACGTTGAAAACCTTAATAAAGAATAAAACAATCCAAGAAAACCATGCGCTAAAAAACCATCTTCATGATGTGATTATTGAAACAGAACAATCCCGTACCACTGCACATATTCAATTGAAATTAGTTGAACAGATGAATCAAACTTTTTCAGCAATCATTTCCAATAACCTCAATAATATTATGAAAATTTTAACTTCTCTAACAATCATTTTAACGATTCCCACAATTATTGGCAGTTTGTATGGAATGAATATTAAACTTCCTATTGCTGGTAGGGATGACGCATTTTTATGGTTGAGTATCTTGATGATTTTTATTAGTATTGTTACTACCTATTATTTAAAAAAGGGAAAGTTTTTATAAGACCCTCTTGTGAATAAAAACAAAAGGAGTTAAACTAAAGATAATAATAAAACTTCGAGGTAAAAATGATGCGTGAGAATAAGCAAACAAGTACTTTTTCAAAAATCACTAAATTCGTTGTTTGGACTATGTTGATTCTAACAATTGGCTCAGTTATCTTAACTGCAGTTATGAGTGTCATGTAAAAGTGATTTTGAAGAACAAATAACAAAACCACCCGCTCCCAATTTGGAAGCGGGTGGTTTTGTTATAGCCATCCATTAGAACAGCTTTCTCATTTAGAATAAGATAAACGAATTGGGTTAACCCTACACGCTATTTTTATTTGCTAATCGCAACAATTCCTTGGCATGTTCAAGTGTTAAAGGGGTGATTTCACTCCCTGCTAACATTCGTGCAATTTCTGTTTCTCTTTGTGTCGGTTTCAGTTTTGTCACAGATGTTTGTGTCCTTCCATCTATGATTTCTTTTTTGATGTAATATTGATAGTCCGCTACTGCTGCTACTTGTGGTAGATGGGTAATACATAACACCTGAGAATAATGAGATATTTGCGATATTTTATCAGCAATAGCTTGTGCGACTCTTCCACTTACACCGGTATCGACTTCGTCAAAAATAATACTTGTCACTCCTTGTTCCGATGAAAAAATCGTTTTTAGTGCAAGTAGCATGCGTGAAAGTTCTCCACCGGAAGCAACTTTTACTAGTGGTTTTAAGGGCTCGCCAGGATTGGTGGTTATGTAAAATTCCACTTGATCAAATCCATTAGCGTCTAAGTATCCTGATGATTTGGTAGAAAAACGTACTTCAAATTCAGTGTTTTCCATATACAAGCTTTTTAGTTCGTTCAAAATTGATTTTTCTAATTCTTTGGCAATTTTTTTACGTGTTTCATGCAATGCTAAAGCCTGATTTTGGAGCGATACTTCTTGCTCTGCTAATTCATTTTTCATTTTCTCAAGTTGCCCTTCTGAAAAATCAGAAGAATCCAACTCTTTTGTGATCTCTTCGTAATATTCGATGATCGTTTCGACTGATTCACCATATTTACGTTTCAACTGACGGATCAATTCAAGCCGTTGGTTGACTTCTTCTAATCGATTTTCATCTAGCTCTAGTAGATCAATTTGTCGACTCATATCACCAATTGCATCTTGCAACAAATAATAGGCACTTTGTATATTTTCAAATATTGCCTCGTATTCATTGTCCAAATGTGCGATGCTTTGTAGCTCAGAGACTGCAAAGCCAACGTTGTCGATGCTACTTGGTTCCCCATTACTTAATGCGCTATAGCCACTTGCAAAACTATCAACGATTTTCTGATAATTGCTTAATTTTTCACGTTCTTCACTTAATTGCTCTTCTTCTCCGACCTGTAATGCAGCAGCAGCGATTTCTTCTTGTTGGAAATGAAGCATATCGATTCGCTGAACATATGACTTTTCATTTTCTTGAACTTTCCGAACTTTTCTTTCTAGTTCTCGATAAACGGTATACGCCTTTTGATAATCCTTCTTCTTCTTTTGAAAATTAGTATCCCCAAAACGATCTAACAAGGTAAGATGTGCTTCAGGTTGTAAAAGTTCTTGATGTTCGTTTTGCCCCTGAATGTCGACCAAGTAATTGCCTATTCTTCTAAGATTCGCTAATGTGACGATGTGCCCGTTTACCCGGCAAACATTCTTTCCTGTCAGCGCCATGTCACGACGAACAATGAGGTTATCTCCATCTGATTCGATTCCAAGTTCTGCCATCAATTCAGAAAAACCCTCTTGGCTTGGCCATTCAAATAAGCTTTCTAAAATACACTTATCCGCACCTTGTCGGATATAATCACTTGAACCTCTTCCACCAGCTAGCAAACCAAGTGCATCAATAATAATCGATTTTCCTGCCCCTGTCTCACCAGTGAGAGCCGTCATTCCTTTATAAAAGGACAAATGCAATTTAGGAATAATCGCAAAATTAGTAATACTGATTTCTTGTAGCAACGCAACCACTCCTCAACTCAAAGGTAATGTAGAAAATCCATCTTTAATCTCACTGCATCCTCTTCTAGGCGTGTGATCATTAATACATTATCATCATCATTAATGATTGAAAACAATTCTTTTTTATAACGTTTGTCAATTAAATTAGCTGCTGCTGAAGCATTTCCCGGCAAGGTTTTTAAAATGACGAATTTTTCCATTTGATCAACAGCAACAAAGGCATCTTTTAGCAATTTTTCTAATTTTGTACTGACATCTTCAGTGGTTTGTGCAGGCAGACTATAACGATAACCGCCATCTGTTGCAGGAACTTTGATGAGTTTCAGTTCTTTAATATCTCTTGAAATTGTTGCTTGAGTGACTGAGATCCCTTTATTTTTTAAAATTTCGACGAACTCTTCTTGTTTTCTGATATCATTTTCGTTTATTAGCCGGGTGATCAAACGATGACGATCTTTTTTTCTCATGCGTTCTTCGCTCCTTTTGCGTATTCTTCTTTACTATGATAGCTTATTTCATGCACTTAATAAAGAAGAATCCGCTCTCTTCTTTATCGGCTAATCCACACTTTATTTATCGTTAAATTGCTTGTGGGCTTGGTTGACGACCATTTCTGGATCAACGACAGGAGATAATGATCCTTCACCAGAAACTTTTTTCAAATGCGCTAAAAATTCAATGTTACCTTCTCCACCAGTAATTGGTGAATAATTTAGGTCTAACACATCGTAACCGTGAGAGGTAGAAAAACGTAAGATATCTTCAATCACTTGTATGTGTGTTTTTGGATCGCGGACAATGCCGTTCTTTCCGACTGCTTCTTTTCCCGCTTCAAACTGTGGTTTGATCAATGCAATGACTTCGCCACCTTCTACCAAAATTTCATGTAGCGGTACTAACATCAATCTTAAAGAAATAAAGGAAACATCAATGACGGCGATTTCTGGTATTCCCTCGTTAAAATCTTCAGGTTTTGCGTAGCGAAAATTCATTCTTTCCATGACAACTACTCGTTCATCTTGTCTGATTTTCCAAGCCAATTGATTGTAGCCAACATCTAGAGCATAACTCATCTTCGCTCCTTTTTGTAAAGCAGCATCAGTAAATCCACCTGTTGAGGCACCAATATCCAATAAGATTTTATCCGTTACTGATAAATTAAATACTTTTAGCGCTTTTTCTAATTTCAATCCTCCACGAGAAACATATGGTAATTTTTTTCCTTTAATTTGCAACTCACTGCTGACTGGAATTTTTTCTCCTGGTTTATCAAAACGTTCATTTTTTTCATTATAGATGAGGCCTGCCATTACAGAACGTTTGGCTTGCTCCCTGGTTTCAAATAACCCTTGTTTGACTGCTAAAACGTCTACACGTTCTTTTTCCATTGTTTTCTCCATTTCTATACACTAAATTGTTGAATGAACTGACGAAGAAGTTGTCCGTTAAATAAACAAACATTTTTTTCTAGTTGATCAATGAGACGATTGGCCACATCCATTTCCTTCTTAAGCGCTTCTTTTGTTTCCTCAATTCCTAATAAACGAGGGTAAGTCGTTTTTTCCATTTTCTCATCTTTCCCCGCTGTTTTACCTAATGCTTCTGTTGTGCTAACCATATCTAATAGATCATCCCGAATTTGAAATGCTAAACCTAAATGATTGGCTAGTTTTTGCAATGAAGCTAAAACTTCTTCAGGTTGATTTGCTAATACACCTCCAGCTAAGAGAGCATAGTGTATCAATCGGCCAGTTTTTCTTTCATGGATAAACTTCAATTCTTCTAACGACAATTGTTGAGATTCACCTGCAATATCTGCTGCTTGTCCTGCGACCATACCTTGAGTTCCAGCGCTTATTGCTAATTGCTGTAATAATAATAGCTTAGGCGAATTGGCTAAATGAGTCATGCTTAGTAATTGAAACGCAGCCGTTAATAACCCATCGCCTGCTAAAATTGCCAAAGCTTCCCCGTACACTTTATGATTCGTAGGTTTTCCACGCCTTAAATCATCGTCATCCATGGCTGGTAGATCATCATGGATCAACGAGTACGTATGAACCATTTCTAATGCCGCTGCAACTTGGTAAGTCGTCGTATCAATTGATTCGTTAAAAGCTGCTACAGTGCTTAGCAAAAGTAAAGGACGAATCCTCTTCCCTCCCGCATGGATCGAATAAAGCATACTTTCTTTCAACTTTTCTTCAGAGGTATGTTGGTTTAAAAAAGAAACCATTTCTTCCTCGACAGCCGGGAGATGGATCGTTGAAAAATCAGCTAATTTCATTACGCTTCCTCATTCCCCTCAAAAGCAACTTCTTCATTTGCTTCTGTCATCATTTTCGTCAATGTTTCTTCTGCCTTTGTCAGTGTCTCTTGACAATGTTTACTTAATTCCATACCACGTTTAAAAGCATCCAAGGCAGACTCTAGTGGAACATCACCTTGTTCAAGTTGCATAACAATTTTTTCCAGTTCCTGTAAAGATTCTTCAAATGTTGGATTTTCCATTTTTGATTATTCTCCTTCTTTTACTTCTTGCACTTTCGCCATCACGTGTCCATCTTGATAATGGATTTTGATTGCGTCATTCGGTTTTAACTCCGCTATACTTTTAACGACTTGTCCTTCTAACGTTGTATAGTTGTAGCCACGTCCCATAATTTTTAATGGACTAAGTAGATCCAACGACTGCACAGCTTTTTGGAAACGTTGCTGTTGTGCTTGCATGTATTGTTCCATCTTCTCTGCTAATCGTTTTTCTAAATAGTCGGTTTCTTGTTTGGCAGATTTTACACGATAAATCGGCGCTACTTGTTCAAGCTGATGACTTAACTGTAAAGCTTGCTTTTCTTTTAAATGATAGATATGTTGTGTTGATTGAAATAAACGTTGCTTTAGCTGATCTAATTTAATGGTTTGTCCTTCATACAAACGTTCTGGTTGTCGAAAGACATAGGACTGTTTTGCTCGTTCAAAACGTTCTTGTTTTCGTTGGATTTGACGCATAAATGCTTGTTCTAGTCGAGTTTGTCGCTCTTTCATTTTTAATAACACTTCTGATAAAACTGGCACAGCCAGTTCTGCTGCTGCTGTAGGCGTTGCAGCACGAACATCAGCCACTAAATCGGCGATTGTTGTGTCTGTTTCATGCCCAACAGAAGAAATGACTGGCGTCTTTGCTTCGTGGATCGCTCTTGCTACTGTCTCTTCATTAAATGGCCATAAATCTTCAATGGAGCCGCCCCCACGTCCAATAATCATTGTATCAAAATTACCCAACTCTTCTACTCGTTGTATGTTTTGCACAATATTATTTGCTGCTTGATTACCTTGAACAACTGTAGGAAATAAAACGAGTTGAACAATCGGATAGCGCCTTTTAACCGTCGTGATAATGTCGCGGATAACTGCTCCACTTGGACTAGTTAAAACAGCAATTCTTTTTGGAAAACGAGGAAGTACTTTTTTAGGCGCATGAAAAAGACCTTCTTTTCTCAACTTTTCTTTACGCTCTTCTAGCTCTTGATATAAAGCACCTACACCATCTGGTTCCATATGTTCAACGTAAATTTGATAGGAGCCAGAAGCTTCATATAAAGAGATTCGCCCAACTACAAGAACCTTCATTCCTTCTTTAGGTTGAAAACGCAATTTTTGAAAGGCACCTTTGAACATGATTGCCGATATCTTGGCATGATCGTCTTTTAAACTAAAATATTGATGAGCATTTGCCCTTAAACGAAAATTAGAGATTTCACCGGTTAAATAGACCCTTTCGAGATAAGGGTCCACATCAAATTTTCTTTTTAAATACTTTGTCAAAGTGGTAACTGTTAAATATTCTTGTGTCATCTATTCACCTGCTTCAGCCGCCATAACTGTTTGGTACATTAACATTGTAATGGTCATTGGTCCAACACCTTTTGGTACAGGGGTAATATAACTAGCTAAAGGCGCTACTTCATCGAATTTTACATCACCAATCAATTTTCCATTTTCGTCACGATTCATTCCAACATCAATTACCACTGCTCCTGGTTTAATAAATTCTTTTGTCACAAAATGACCACGCCCAATTGCAACAACTAATATATCTGCTTCTCTTGCTAATTCTGGAAGATTTTTTGTTTTCGAATGCGCAATGGTTACAGTTGCGTCTTTCATTAACATCAATTGTGCCATTGGTTTTCCAACAATATTGCTACGTCCAATCACTAATGCACGTTTCCCAGTCAACTCAATATTATAAGCTTCAAACATTTTCATAATGCCATAAGGAGTACATGGAATTTTATCTGGATTACCTGCTAACAAACGACCTAAATTCATTGGATGAAAACCATCCACATCTTTTTTAGGATCAATAGCAAGTAAAACTTTCTCTTCATCAATATGCTTTGGTAAAGGTAATTGAACGAGAATGCCATGAAATGCTGGATCTTGATTATATTTTTCGATTTCAGCCAACAAATCTTTTTCAGTTATCGTACTTGGGTAGCGTTCTACTTTCGAATGTAATCCAATTGATTTTGCTGAGCGTTCTTTATTTCGTACATAAACTTGGCTTGCTGGATTTTCGCCTACTAATAAAACCACTAATCCGGGATGGATCGCTTTTTCTTTTAATTCTCTCACTTTTATAGCAATCTCTGCCTGCATTTTTTCAGCTAATTCTTTTCCATTAATCAATTCCGCCATACAATCACTCCCAGATTTTTTTGTGCTTTCATTCTACCATAGATAAACAATCTTTTAGAACCTGTTTTTATTTCTTTCATAGAAAAAAGCTGGGACTAGGCCCCAGCTTCGATTTCTTTTAAAACATTGGATAATACGCCATTAACAAATTTACGTGATTGATCATCACTAAACGTTTTCGCTAATTCGATCGCTTCATTCAGCGCCACTGCAGAAGGCACATCTTCCATATATCTCATTTCAAAAATAGCAATACGTAAAATAATCAAATCCATCTTAGAAATACGATTAATACGCCAATTCCCTTTAAGATGTTTTTCAATGGTTTGGTCTAATTCACTTTTTTTCGCGCAAACACCACCCACTAAAGTATCTAAATAAACAGGAACAAATTCTGATTCCTCTTCATTAATCATTTCTTTATGATCTAACTCAATGGCATGATAAATGGCATCTTCTTTAGTTAAATCAGCATTAAAATCTAAAGGAAATAATGCTTGTAATGCCATTTCACGGATTTCGTGTCTTGATAATTCTTTATTCATTTTCTTCCTCTTCGTCTTCAAAAAGTTCTTCGATCGCTGGTTGTTCCAATTTTTCAGGTACTACTGCTACGACGTGCACATTTACTTCTGCCAAGGCAATATCTGTCATAAATAGTACTTGTTGATTGACACGTTCTTGCATTTGCATTGCTACTTTAGGAACAGAGACGCCATATTCTAAATAGCAGTAAAGATCTACTTTTAATCCGTCTTCATCATTGACTAAATAGACACCTTTACCATGGGCTGCTCGTCCTAATAGCTCAGTCACATTGCTAGCAAATGTTCCGCGCATTCCATAAACACCTTCTACTTTTGAAGCAGCAATACCGATGATTACTTCAATAACTTCTGGCGCAATGACGATTTCACCTAGATCTTGAGTAGCATTCAAAATCAAATTTTTGTCCTCTGCCATTTTATTTATTCCTCCTTTTGCCTGTATACGTATTGCTTACGAATGATCAAATTTCGTTTACTTTTTCAATCGAAACGTATAAAGGTAAACTCCTGACTTATCCATTTGAGCATTTTCCCACTCAAACAATCGTCCTTTGTGTTCAAAGCTTGATTTCTTTTATAGTGTATCATTAAATCAAGTGATTTTCTATAACAAAGTCTATATGCTCGATGCTTCTGTCAGACTCTTTATAGAATAATCAATTCTTTGGGTGAATGAGTTAAAACACGGTTGCCTTCTGATGTGATCAGTAAGTCATCTTCAATCCGAACGCCACCAATTCCAGGCAAATAAATCCCAGGTTCGTCTGTAATAATATTTCCAGGAACAAACTGTTTCTCCGCTCTTATTGAGACATTAGGCCCTTCGTGAATTTCCAGTCCAATGCCATGACCGGTCGAATGCCCAAATGCTTCACCATAGCCATGCTTAGTGATATAGTCTCTGGCAACAGCATCTAATTGTTTCCCAGTCACACCTGGTTTAGCTACTTCCAAAACAGCTAATTGCGCCTCAAGGACGATTTGATAAATTTCTTTTAATTGCTCTCCTGGATCGCCAATAGCAAATGTCCGTGTCATATCAGAGACATATCCTTCATAATAGCAACCAAAGTCCAATGTAATTAAATCCCCTTGTTCAATCACTTTTTTACTTGCCACACCATGCGGCATAGCAGAACGTATCCCACTTGCCACAATTGTTTCAAAAGAGACACCAGAAGCGCCAAGTGAACGCATATAAAAATCCAACTGATTAGCTACTTCAATTTCGGTCATTCCCGGTTGAATCATTTTTAAGATATGATCATAAGCCATATCCGCGATGTTACAAGCTTTTTCAATAATTGAAATCTCTTCTTCATCTTTTACCTCTCGAAGTGCTTCAACCATACCAGATACAGGAATCAATTGCGCCTCAATCATTTCTTCTAATACAGAATACTCTAAAAATGAGACAGTCGTTTCTTCAAAAGCTAGCGCACGTAATCCTTCTTTACTTACTAAATCAGCCACTTCTTCAAAAATCGGACCGACATTTTTGATAATTTCAAATCCCTGTGCTTGAGCTGCAGCCTGCTCCGTATAACGAAAGTCAGTAATGAAAAAAGCTTTTTCTAATGTAATAACAGCTAATCCAGTCGTACCAGTAAAATTTGTTAAATAGCGAAGATTGTATGGACTTGTGATCAAGAATGAATCTAAATTTTCTTTTTGCATTTCTTTACGCAATTTTTCTACTCGTAGCATCATAAATGAAACTCCCTCTTTCTTTGCTCTCTTTTTTCTATTATAGCAAATTTTCTTTCCTTCAAAGTAGATAAAACAAAATTTCTCAACAAACTTAGTAGAAACAAAAAATAGTTAAGACAAACCAGTTTGAGATTTGTCTTAACTATTGACCATATGATTACAATCAATGGTGTACTTGATCAATAAGTACCCTAAATTATGAACGTTTTCCAAAAAAGAATGAAACAACCGCTACTAAAATGACAGCACCTAAGATCGATGGAATAAGTGCCATACCTGCTGCGTGTGGTCCCCAATTGCCAAAAATTGCTTGACCAATACTTGCCCCAATCAATCCAGCAATAATATTGGTGATACATCCCATGGAGTTTCCTTTACTTGTAATAGCTCCAGCAATCGCTCCAATGATTGCACCAACGATTAAAGTCCATATCCAACCCATAATATAACCTCCTTCTTTACTCTGTAATTTTATCATACGAAAATTAGCAGGAGCAAATGATTGAACTGCACTTGGTTATTTAAGAGATAGCTTCATCATTCTACTCAAGACACTTCAATACCAGTTATAATTCATAGAGCAAAAGATGGATGGTGTATAAGTGTCTATTTCAAAATCGATAAACGGTGTTCAAATCCTTGCATTTACGGCAATAAGCTCAAACAGAGGAAAACACGAGATGCTGTTTTTTCTTCTGTTTGAGCTTATTGCTTGATGCAGGGCAGCCTTTTCACAACTTCTTTTTTATTTCCGTTTGAACATACTTTTGACGCCACGTTTTATTACATCAAAAAAGCTCAATGATTGAACCATATGACTAGGTTCCACATATTTTTTAATGGCACGAAGAACCTTTTTTGGTTCTTTGGAAGAAAATGTATATGTACCATTTTTCTTGGTTTGAATGGCATAACGTGGGATCCATTTTCCTTTTAACATGACTGAAGCAATGACATAGTCAACCTCTTCCCAAGGGATTTGGATAAATTTACGTGTATCTCTTGCATGATAAAACTCAAAACCTCGATCTCCAATCATAATTTTACCGTAGTCGGTCAACCCAGTAAAAGCTGTGGCATCAATTACCAAATCAACTTTTGTATTGATCGATTGAACCATTTAATCACTCCTATTATTTTATCTACTTAGTATACTATCGTCTCCATATCAAAATCTCAAGTAGGACCAATGAATTATTGAACCTTTCACGACTAAAGATACGAATCTTCTCAGTTAATTGATAAAAAAGGCTCGGGACTATGCCCGAGCCATATTTTTATTATAAAAGTCCAATTACGTGACCAACTACACCAACAACGAACAAACCTAAGATGATGACAATTGGAGAAACTTTTTTCTTCAATAACCACATGCATAGTAATGTTAATGCTAGAGCAGCTAATCCTGGAATCAATTGATCCAAGTTATCTTGTAATGTCGTTACTTTTTCAGGACTAAGCGCCAAACCACTATTCACTTGTTCAAAAGCACTCTTAATTCCTTCTCCACCAGAAGGTAATTTGTCCCACTCAATATAAGCACCTTTATCCAACTTAACTGTTGACACGACAGGTAAGAATTTGATTGACACCCATCGTTGTACTAAGGCGGCTAATACGAACATCCCTAAAATAGATGCACCTTTTGTTACGTCTTGTAGTAAACCACCAGATAAGTCATCAGTGATTTTAGAACCAGCTTTGTAACCAAATTCTTGTGTGTACCACATAAATGACCAACGAATAATGTTCCAACCTAAGAAGAAAATGATTGGGCCAAGGATATTACCACCTAATGCTAGAGAAGCTCCAAGCGCTCCTAACATTGGACGTACAGTAAACCAAAAGACTGGGTCACCGACACCGGCTAGAGGTCCCATCATACCAACTTTAACCCCTTGGATTGCAACGTCGTCCACTGGTGCGCCATTTGCACGTTCTTCTTCTAGTGCTAATGTAACACCTAAGATTGGTGAAGCAATATATGGATGTGTATTGAAAAATTCTAAATGACGTTTTAGAGCTGCGGTACGCTCTTCTTTCGTTTTGTATAATTTTTTGATTGCTGGGATCATAGAAAATGCCCAACCACCATTTTGCATACGTTCATAGTTCCATGAACCTTGAATGAAGGTAGAACGCCATGCAACAGCTAAACGGTCTTTTTTAGATAAAGTAATTTTTTCTTCTGCCATTTTTATTTTCCTCCTTCAAGATTAATAGTCATTCAAAATGTCGCCTAGAGGGTCACCTGAATTGCTTCCGCCACCGTTTGAAGATCCTCCCATTTTAGAAAGGTTCAAGTAGATAAGAGCTAAAGCAACACCTAGAGCACCTAGGGCAATCAATGTTAATTGAGAAATTGCAGCCACAACAAATCCGATAACAAAGAATGGCCATACTTCTTTTGTTGCCATCATGTTGATTACTAATGCGTAACCTACAGCAACGACCATTCCACCACCGATAGCCATACCGTCTGTTAACCAAGCAGGCATTGATTCTAAGAAAGAGCGAACTGTTTCAGCTGGGATAAATAGTAGAGCCCCTGCAGGAATTGCAATACGGATACCTTGTAAACATACAGCAATGATGTGCCACATTTCAACTTTACGAATATTTCCTTCTTCTGCTGCCGCATCCATTAAATGAACGATAGGAACAGCAATTGTACGTACGATCATTGTTAAGAATAATCCAGCAACAGCAAGTGGTACAGCAATTGCGATAGCTGATGGTACACCTTTCACGCCTTGGCCACCTAAAACTAAAATAATTGCAGATGCAACTGACGCTAATGCAGCATCGGGTGCTACAGCAGCTCCGATATTTGCCCAACCAAGAGCGATCATTTGAAGTGTACCACCTAATACGATACCTGCTTCAAGGTTACCGGTTACTAAACCTATTAATGTACATGCCACTAGTGGTTGATGGAATTGGAACTCATCTAGAATCCCTTCCATTCCAGCTAGAAAGGCAACAAATACGACTAAAATCATTGAAATAATAGACATGATAAGCCTCCTATAAATATTAATATTTTTGAATTATGCTTTTGATAATTCAGTCTTCGCTTTTTTAAGAATTTCGTTCATATTGTCTCGAGAATCATTTGGTACTTTACGTACGTCAAATTTAACTCCTTTGCTTTCTAGTTTTTCAAAGGCCTCTACATCTTCAGGTCCCATTGATAAAACTTTACTTACGACAACTTTCCCAACTGAATGGGCCATTGAGCCTACATTTAATTCTTTAATATCAACTCCAGCTTCAACTACTGTTAGCACATCTTCAGGATTTTCAAACAATAGTAATGCTTTAGTATTCCCAAATCTTGGATCTTTTGCCACTTCGATCATTTTAGAAATTGGAATAACATTTGCTTTTACGCCTGGAGGAGCTGCTTGTTCAATCAATTTCTTACGTAAATCATCTTTTGATACCGCATCAGATACTACAATGATTCGATTTGGTTGAACAGCTTTTGTCCATGCTGTAGCTACTTGACCATGCAACAAACGTGAATCTACACGAGCTAAAACAAATTTGATCTTGCCATCGCCCACTACTGTTCCTTCAGGTAAAGCACCTTTTGGTTGGCCATCAGAAACTGCAGCTTTTGGTGCTTCTTGTGGTTCCAACTCTTCAGGTTTGACTTTTACACCCTCTTTTGCTGTTTCAATGATATGCGCAGCAATTTCTTGTGCTGATTCCATTGAAAAACGTGATGCGTAAGCTTCTATCAACATAGGCAAGTTCAAACCACTAACGATTGCCCATTTGTCTTTGTGTTCTTCAAACAATGTGTTTGCTTGATTAAACGGCGTTCCGCCCCATAAATCAACTAAGAACAATACTTCCTCTTGATTATCAAAAGAAGCAACAGCCTCTTCTAATTTGGCTCTCAAGTCATCTGGACCTTCACTTGGTTTCAAAATAACTGCTTTGACGTTTTCTTGTTCGCCAAAAATCATTGAACCAGATTGTAAGATTCCTTCAGCAAACTGTCCATGACTTGCTAGGATAATCCCTACCATACTTATACCTCCTATTTCTTTTTGTTGTAACTAAATCAAAAATTAAAAATAATTGCTAACCATTACAACAGATGAATTTGACCATTTTCCAACAACAATGTTATGCCTTTTTGGTTTTTGCCAGTAATTCCATCAAAAGGATTTTCCTATCAGCAGGTACTTTTCGAATTTCTAATTCTACTCCTTGTTGATTCAAGAAATGAAATGAATCGATATCATTTTGGTCAACCGACACAAAATTTGTGATCATCGTCTTTCCTTCTGAAAAACTCATGCCACCGATATTCAATGAATTCAACTGTACACCACTTAAGACAAGTTTTTCAACATCTTGAGGATTAGTAAACAATAGCATCACTTTTGTTTTCTCTAGTAAACCACTTTGATAAACTTGGATCATTTTGTTCACTGTGATCACATTTGCTGTAATCCCAGGAGGAGCAGCTTCTTTTAAAAGAAACTTTCTCAATTTATCTTGGGCTACTAAATCACTAATAACAATGATTCGTTCAACTCCGGTCAGCTTCGACCAAACAGTTGCAACTTGTCCATGGATCAAACGATCATCTATACGTGCTAACCGAATATCCATTAGCAAATCTCCTTTTGTTCAACTACTTCACAGAAAACCCTCTCATTTTCTGTATATAGAACCACTTATTGGCACACTTATATAAAAGCAAGAACCGTGCCAACTTTTTAGCGATACACTAAAGGAATTTAAAGCTTTTTTAGACGACACACAAAAAAGATACACTAAAACAGTGTATCTTTTTTGTGTGTTTATAAATTAGTGTATTCATTTTTTGACAATTCATTACGAATTAACGTTAATAGATAATACACTTCTGAAACCGGCGTTTTGAAGCGAATTGTTTCTTCTAGTTTTGATAAGACTTGCTGAATCGTTTGAAAAAGTGGGTCAGCCATCGCATCTTCTAATTCATTTTGTTCTACACTAAGTGGTTCATTTAGTAAAATACGCTCAATCATACCTACTGTATGCAAAACTAAGTTGATTTCAAAGCCATAACCATAATTTTCAATTGCAATTGTTTTCGTTATTTCATTACTAAACGTCCATAACGGATCAATCAATTTAGCCCCATTGATGAATGTAAAATTTTGGTCGATAAATTTTAAACAGGTTTGTTTAGCTGCCTCTTCATTTAACGGAACCTCTTCTGTCTCATCTAATTCGGCTTCCAATAATAATTGATCCAAGATCAACTCGATACTTTGATCAATAAAGCGCTCCAACGGAATAAAAGGAGCAGAAATATTCGGATCAGTGATACCAGTTGTAGCAATAATTTGATAAGTCTCTTCTATTTTAGGCAACTCTTTTTCCAATTCGACCACAGAAAGTGCTAAAACCGTCAACTCTATCTCTTGTCGCTTACTTACAGCACGTTCGATTAACTCTTTAATCCTTTGTGCGGTGCCTTCACCTGATGCACAAATTGCTACAATTGCTTTTTTTCTAAATGAAACAGGCTCATTTTTTTCTTCCATTGATATTTCTGCATACCCGCGAAAATTTTTCAAAGATTCATACAACATATCTAAATCTGTTCCTAATACAGAAACTTTTCGCACCGTTTCTAACACAAGAGAAGTCGTCACCATGTCAACAGTTCTCACAGGAATCCCAGTATCTCGTTGAATTTGAGAATTAAATGAAGCAAGTGACCCCATATCTACTAATAACATCGTTCCACTGCCTTCATCGACTTCTTGAACGGTGCGCTCAATTCGACTAAGAGCTGTTTTAGGATCCATATCTAAAGGCATATCAACAGCCCGAACATTATCTGCATCTAATAATTGTTGAACAACTTGAACCATACTGCTTGCTGTGCTATTTCCATGAGCTGCAACAACGACACCAATTCGTCCACTCGCTTGATTCGCTCTCAAAGAAACAATTAAAACAGTTAAATAATAATCTTCACTCTCAGGAATCGTTACTTGGAAATAGTTCTCAATATATTTTCTAACTTTTTTTGCGACTTCGTATTCTGTGGGAAAATCAATCGCCATTTCGCGTATATTATCATTGGTATGTCGTTCTTCTCCGATATTAATCCTTTTTAAAAAAGAACTAATGTGAAGGCTCATGGCATAAATAAAATTTTGCTGAAATTCATAAGGCAAAGTATCCTTTACCATAACATAAATTTGGTTCGTTACTTCAATGATTTTCGGATCAACAAATTCAGCTAGTTTATTGTCTGCATTAAATGAAAATCCATGATCTTTATAAAATGACTTTAAATGAATATTAATGTCTGTTGAAATAAAGTGATTGATCGCTTCTTGGTCTAAACCATCAGACTTTAGCAAAGCCGCTTTATCTCCAATGATATCATAAAGATTATAGGGAAGTTCGTAGGAATCTGATTGAATTTTCATGATTGTATCATTCGGGTAAACCGTGATTTTTGGTTCCAATAACTTGGATAGTTCTGACATTTCTCCTCGGTTACTTGCTAACTGTATCAAACCACTTCTAATACCTTCAGTCAGATCATCAACGGTAATGGAAATTTTCGATGAATTGATATGATTTAAAAAGCCACGAGCACACACTAATTGGATATTTGATTTTAATTGTCCAATATTTCCATAGGTGACGCTACCAATCAAGGCTTTCACTACGTCTTCGGTCAGAGAAATTTTTCGCTGAATACGATTGGCTTCATGAGCAATCATAATTTTAACTAAATCAATTTTTTCATTTGCTGGACGTTTCTCAAAAGAAGGTAGTTGGATATTAATTGGGATTCTTCGTACGAAAGTCTCCAAAAGAGAAGAACCAGGATCTTCCGTTGTCGCTCCTACAATTCGAACATTGGCGTGATGGGTTTTAGATGTTTCCCCTAACCGGCTGTAAGTACCATGATCCATAAAGTAAAAGACCATTTCTTGTCCTTCCGGTGGCAAACGATGAATTTCGTCCAAAAACAACATACCGCCATCCGCTTCATCAATAATTCCAGTTTTTTCTTCAAGCGCTCCCGTAAAAGCCCCTTTTGCATGTCCGAACAAATGACTCATCAATAATTCTGGATTATTCGCATAATCCGCACAATTAAAAACAATTAACTCATTTTCATCAGTAATAACATGATTCGCTTTAGCAAAATGAAACATGGCATGAGCAAAGTACGTCTTTCCTGAACCAGTTGGTCCTGTGATTAAACAGTTCAATCCTTTAGGTGGATAGAGAATGGCTGCTTTGGCTTGTTCAACAGAATTTTTCATGCTTCCATTGGCACCGATAATCTTCGAAAAAATATCTTTCGTGTCTAACCGTATTCTCTCTTGTTCATTTTCTTCTATATATTTTTCTTTATAACTAGGAACATGCTTTGATAACGGTTTCTTATAAGTCGTTGACTGTAAATTATAGGTGTAGCGAACAGGTCTACTATCTGTCTTTACCAGCTTACCTTCTCGCACTAACTGATTCAAATCTTTGCTCCCATTGGCACGTTGAATCCCTAGAGCATCAGCGACTTCTTTAGTAGTGACACCGTCACTCCCATTCCCTTCAAGTGAACTGGCAGTTTTTTCTTTGACATATGCGTAGATTCGATCAATTCGTTTGGCCAAAACGTCCACTCCTTCCCTATACTAATCCCATTTCTAGCTTTTTACTCTAATCTATAATATTAGTTATTAAAATTCATTTCGTCAACTATTTATATTAATTCCTAAACGTTTTTTCCCAGCTACAATAAAAATAGCTATAATTAAGAATTTTATTCTTACATTATAGCTACGCAAATATTGTTTATTTATTTCAATTTATTTTAAACATTCTCATTATTAATCAAGGCTAATTTTTTAAAAAGTTGTTCTAGTTCTTTTTCTTGGAAACGTTCTGGAAACATATTTGCCAAATCTGTAAAACTCAAATTTTTGACTAAATTATAACGACTTTTGTCTTTCCAATGTGGAAAATAGTCCAAAATTAATTCACGGCTAGTCGCTTTTCTCCAAAAAACTTTAATCGGTCGTTCAGAAATCTTTCTATTTTCATTGTCTTGTTTCGGTTGATTCCAATTTAGTTCCATCCATTCCGTACAGCTGTTGAACCACCGAGCAAAACGCTGATCCACCATTTCTTCTTTTGCTCCGTACCATTCAGATGCCAAGGAAAGACCGTGTTTCCCTTTTTGAAAAATCATCGTTTCAAAAGGCACTTCATTTTCTTCCAATGCAACTAAATAGCGCAAAGAATTTTCAATCGGAACAACATTATCTTCAAAGGTAGAAAACAAAAATGTCGGTGGTGTGTTATGACTCACTGTCGTTTCCAAAGAAGGGGCATCTATTTGCATGACCTCACTAAAGGATTTTAAAATTGCAGGATAACCCAATAAACACAAACTCGGTTTTCTTTCTAATAAATTGGACATTGCTGCTGCTAAATGTCCACCAGCAGAAAAACCAAGCACAGCAACCTTGTCCGTATCAATTGCCCAATCTTGTGCTAAAGCGTCAATTTTAGCTAGTGCTTTTTCTCCATCTTCTAATGCTTTTTTAAAATGACGATGCTCTCCAACATGATAACGTAACACCCCTGCGTGATAACCATGAGCCAGAAACTGTAACGCAATCGGCTCACCTTCACGTTCACTACAAAAATTGTAACCGCCTCCAGGAATAACCAATACAAACGGTCGTTTCCCCACCCGTGAAAATTCTGGTTTTTCCTCATGCAAATAAACGGTCAAACTTGCGTGAGCAGTTTTATCAAAAGAAAATGTTTCAACAAACACTTTAAATCCCCCTTTAGCATCCTAATTTTTGTCCTTTTCTTGGTTAAGTATACCCAATTTTGCCACTACCCTCTATCAAAAAATTATGGTTTGTATAAAATTAATGAGGGTTTTGATTCATCAGTTCCCTGCGACAAAAGATTAGGAGCAGAAAAAAAGTTTATTGAAAAAATCGTTTTAAAGTATTTTTTTCAATAACTAAAACAGCTTTGGCTTCCTCTTCAACCACGGTTAAGGTTTCACCTGCTTCCACTGATTTTAACAAAACAAAGGAGTACCTCTCTAAAAGGCACACACGGAAGCAAAGAAAACTATCACACAGGTTGAACTAAAAGCACCTTCTCCAAAATAATACACAATCCTTACAAGAAAATGAAGTTTGTCTACTGTTTAAAAATAGCATGCAATTTTAATGGCACAAAAAAACCTTACTCCTTTAATTAAAAAGGAATAAGGCTAATTATTTATTAAGCTTCTTGAGCGACTGGATAAACAGATACCTGCTTTTTGTCACGGCCTTTACGTTCAAAACGTACTACACCATCAACTTTAGCAAATAAAGTGTCGTCTCCACCAATACCCACGTTTACACCTGGATAGATTTTTGTACCGCGTTGACGGTAAAGAATTGATCCACCTGTAACAGTTTGTCCGTCCGCACGTTTCGCACCTAGACGTTTTGATTCTGAATCGCGTCCGTTAGATGTAGAACCGCCACCTTTTTTGTGGGCAAATAATTGTAGATTCATTGATAACAACATGGTCTGCACCTCCTATTTATCATTGATTGTTTCAATTTGAATATATTCTGAATTTTCAGTTTCTATTGATTGTAATCCCAATAAGAGATTTTCTAATAGAATTTCGGCAATATTGTTTTGTTCTTGTGTCATTCCTGAAGTGATTTCGGTATATAAATAACCGCCTTCTTCTTCATTCATTTCGACAATTGGCTCAAAACCAGCTAATGCGGCAATCCCATTGACCGTACTGATTGCTAGTGCAGAAACTCCTGCACAGACAATATCACTGCCATAAGGACCAGCATCGGCATGCCCTGTCAAAGTAAATGAAACGATCTGACCAGCGTCATTACGTTTAAATGTTCCTTTGATCATTATTCAGGCCTTCTTTCTCAAGCGCTAATTAAGCGTTGATTGCGTCGATAACCACTTTTGTGTATGGTTGACGGTGACCTTGTTTACGGTGTGAATGTTTTTTAGGTTTGTATTTGAAAGTAACGACTTTCTTTTGTTTGCCGTGTTTTTCAACAGTTCCTTCAACAGTTGCACCAGAAATTGTCGGAGCGCCTACTTTTGTAGATTCGCCACCTACTAAAATAACTTCGTCAAATACAACTTTTTCGCCTGCTTCAACGTCAAGTTTTTCAACATAGATTGTTTGTCCAACTTCAACTTTTACTTGTTTACCACCAGTTTTAATAATTGCGTACATGCTATAAAGCACCTCCTTATAATAGACTTAGACTCGCCATCCAGAGTGACAGTTACCTGTACTTCTTAAACTCGTTCTGTGCGGTTGTAGCTGTGGAGTACACAATTACAACAGTACTAGATTACCATAAAACAAACATATCCGTCAACTCTAAATAATGTAAACTTCTTTCTAACAAGTGATTCAATCGCCATTTTCTTTTTTCTTATTTATAATAAAGAATAGAAAAGTCAAAGGAGGTTAAGTAATGAATTACCCTGAGGAATTGGTTCAAGAAGCCACAGCCAGAATGAAAAATCGACCAGTAGAAGGTTTTGTTGCTGGTCAAGGACCACGCCAACCTAAGCTAATGTTGGTAGGTGAAGCGCCTGGGAAAACAGAAATTGAAAACCATATTCCCTTTAGTGGTCAAGCGGGCAAAGAATTAATGCACGCACTTTCACTGGCTGGTCTATCTCGTGAAGATGTTTATATCACCAGCGCTGTTCGAAGTCGTCCCTATCGTACAGTGCAACGAGTGAATAAACGGACACAGCAAATGGAAATTGTCTATCCCAACCGTACGCCGTCAAAAGCGGAAGTATTCGCTCACGCTCCTATCTTGGATTACGAAATTGAACGTATAAAACCAAAACTGATCGCTACTTTAGGGAATATTGGATTGCAACGCTTATTAGGTCATTCTTATACCATTTCAAAAAATCATGGACAATTGTATACCGGCCCTATTTTAAGGCTTAACGAGCAAATGGATGCTTATGAATGGAGTCAAAAAAATTATCAAGTCTTACCACTTTTTCACCCAGCAGCTATCTTTTACAATCGGACCTTAGCAGAAACCATCCATAACGATTGGCTAATATTAGCCAAATGGTTAAAAAAAAGCGATGAAATTTAAGAGGTAATTTTTTAAAATTCTAAAAAAGCAGAGACAATTGACGTCTTCTGCTTTTTATTATTAAGTATATTGTTGATACAAAGCTGAGAGCGCATGAGCCACAGTTGGATGTTGTTCAAACCCTTCGTTTTTCCATAAGTGCTGTAATTGCTTCTCAACTTCTGGTTGCATAGAAGTATAAATAATTGCTTGCCCTCTACTTTCCGCTTTTTCTTGAAATTCATCAAAAATTGCTTTAGCAGTTAGATCAATACTAGGCACTCCACGCATAGAAAAAATAATCCCATCTTTGTGGTTTAGCTGTTCCAAAGTATTCTTTAACTTTTCTGCTGACATAAAAAATAGGGGACCGCTGATATAAACAACTGTCCAATTTTCTAATTTCTTTGTTTCTGGTAAATTCATTCGTTGCCAATCGATCCTCTCAGCAACAATAGTAATTACGGCGCTTTTGATAACAAAGAAAATGCAACCGCCAATAATGCCGATTATGATAGCAATGCTTAGATCAAAAACAACTGTACATCCCATAGTAAGCAAAAATAAGAAGATTGCAGACCAATGTTTCTTTGTAAATAATTCTTTGATCGTTTCCCATTCATTCATACGCCAAGCGGTGACAATCAACACACCAGCTAAAGCTGGCATAGGAATACTTGACATGATCGGAGCCAAAACAACCATAGATAAGAATAAAATAAAGGCGTGGATCATACCCGCTAATCTTGTTTGTGCTCCTGATTTAATTGCTACGCTCGTTCTAGCAATCGCCGCAGTCGCTGGAATCCCACCGAAAAAAGGTAAAATTAAGTTTCCAATTCCTTGAGCCACTAGTTCTTGGTTACTATCTAATGGTTTGTTTGCCATTCGTCCAGCTGAAGCTCCGCAAAGTAAACTCTCCACCATTCCAAGTAGTGCGATACTCACTGCTGGTATCATAACTTCTTTTAAAGCAGACATGTGGAAAGCTTCCAGTGTCAAATGGTGGCTACTAATCAAAGTTTGAGGAATTTTTCCAACTGTTGCAATCGGTAATTGAAACAATAACATCGCCATCGTCGCAAGAATAATCGCCAATAAAGAACTAGGCATTTTTTGCGCCCATTTTTTAGGATAAAAGAGCATACCAACAATCACTACTATTCCCATAATCATTGCTGAAAGATTGATTGGAAAACCAAGAGCTTGGTAGCTACTTAACTTTTCAATAACGTTTGCGCCTTGAGAGTGCACGCCAAACAAATTATCCACTTGTCCTAAGGCAATAATAATAGCAATTCCTGAAGTAAAACCTGTGATAACAGGTGCTGGGATAAACGAAGTAAGTGTTCCTAATTTAAAAATACCAGCTAGTAATAATAAAAAACCTGCGAGAAAAGTAGCCAGCAATACACCGGACATCCCTTGTGAAGCTGCAATGGACATTAAGATGGCAGCCATTGCACCAGTCGGACCTGAAATTTGATAAAAGCCACCCGATAGCCCACCGATAATCAGTCCTGCAATAACAGCGGTAATCAAACCAGCTGCAGCATCTGCTCCACTAGAAACTCCGAAAGCTAATGCTAAAGGTAAGGCAACTGCTGCAACAGTAATCCCTGCTAATAAATCTTTTTGGAATTTTAAACGATTATATCCGTCAAATTCTTCTTTTAATAATAAAACATATTTTTTTAGCAACCTAGAGACTCCTTTTTTATCATTTTTATGAAGCACACGAGTACTAGGATAGCATATTTTTTTCAGCTATGTCATGTTTTTATAAAATTGCAGAATCTTTCATGAAAATTCCGGCAGAATAAGGCTAATTTATAATAAAAGAGTAATTAGACCGACGAACGCAAGTCCGCCTTGCTTTAGCAAAATCATCTTATCACTGGTCAGACTTCCGTAAGCTGCTACCAATAAAATATAAATCAATAACAAAGCTGAAATTTCTTTTGGAGCAGATGAAAAATAAGCCCCATATAACAGAGCAACTCCAAGTAACCCATTGTAGACTCCTTGGTTTTTAAGCAAAGTTTGAACGGTTGGATGATTTAATTCTTGTTTATTTAGTTTAAATACTCGCCCCGTTGTTTTTGATGCCGTGGCAAATGTCTCTAAATACATAATGTAGAAAAATTCAACAGCCACCAACGTAATAATCAATTGTGAAAATAATGACATACCCTTTTTCCCCCTTTACTCTTTTCACCTATTAACGGTTGGAATAAGTATAGCTGAATCCATCAAAAATAAAAAATCAAACATACTAAACTTTTATAAGAACTTATTCAACCAAGAAGAAAAATGCCCCATTTTTAGTTAAAGAGTCCCCATCCATATGTCAAATAAAAAATAGCTCTATTTGACTAGTACAATGCTAAAGTGAATGCTCGAGCAATTTTTTAAACGAACCACCAAACATCTACATAAATAGTTGTTTGACACTGTAGATTTTATCATTTCTAAAGAAAGAGTATCGTTGCTTTAACCACTGGGCATCAAAAATTTTTTATTCTGTCCGAAGAAGAGATAATTTTTGACGTGCTCACGAAAAAGAAGTTCTTGCCCCACATTTTGGCACAAAACAAACGAAAAACCGTTAGAAACAAACGTTTCTAACGGTTTATTTACGTCACAGGAGGGATTCGAACCCCCGACCGTCCGCTTAGAAGGCGGATGCTCTATCCAGCTGAGCTACTATGACAAGCTTTTCGGAACAAAAATAATTATATAAAATCATTTTGTTTCTGTCAATATGAAATAGTTATTTTATCGATAAATTTGCAATAGATAAGAGATTATCTTTTAACTTTCGTACGAAAAGAATGTTTTTTATGCGTGCACGACAAAAAGGAAACTTTTTGTCGCAACACTAGGATCAAAATTATTCTAAAATTATCTGTTCTTGTTCTTTTGTAATTAAAATCACGCCATCACCTAGTGGCACTAAAGTAGATGTCAAATCTGGGTGAGACATGACGACTTGTAAAAACTCATTTAGTTTACGATGAATCGCACGTTTACCTCTTGGTATTTCTTCATCGGCTAGTAGGATCGTACCACCTTGAAAAATATCATCAACCATCAATACGCCACCTTTTTTTAATAAGCGTAAGCATTCTGGTAAAAATTCAATGTATTTGGATTTGGCGCTATCCATAAAAATAAAATCATAAGGTCCCGAAAGTTCGGGTAAAATATCGGCAGCCTGACCTTCCAGTAAAGTGACTTTTTCAGTTAGTCCCAATCTTTCATAAGTTGCTTTCGCCTTTTTAATCATGACATCAAAGCGATCAATCGTTGTGACATGACCTTCTTCACTGATTAATTGAGCCATTAAACTAGAAGAAAACCCGATTGCTGCACCAATTTCCAATATGTTTTTGGGCTTTAACTGTCCTAGTAAAAATTGCAAAAAAACAACTGTCTCGTGCGGAATGATTGGAACTTCTGCTAAATGCGCTTCTTCTTCAATTTTCCCTAACTCGCCAGACAGTTTTTTTTGTTTTGTCCGCATAAAATCAACCAACTCTTCTTTTACAACAGGACGATGCATCATTTCATTACGCATAATTTGCCTCCTCTTCTCACACATTATACGAAGAACTCAACTAATCCACAAGCGACAAATGTCTTTTCTTTTGCTTTACTCCTGCTCATCTTGGGTAAAAAAGCGATTGGAGTTTTTCTTTTTTTCAAATTCATCAAACATATTCCAGGCAGTAATCCCAGTCAAACAAAAGGCAATCCCTAAAAACAGCCAACGCATCCAAACAAACGCTGCCTTAGATAAGAATATACCAATATAAGGAATTTGAAAAATCGGTGTTCCAATGATGTATCTTTGTCCTACAACACCAGATTCAGTTTGTGAAGCACTATCTGCTTTAGTATAAAAATTTTGGTGATCTTCTCCCACCGCAATAACACGTCGAGTAATGATTTGTTCCCCAGAATTTTCATAATAAGTGATGACGTCTCCAACTAATAATTCCTCTGGTTTCTTCGGCCGTACGTAAATTAAACTCCCTTGGCTATAGTAAGGGCTCATTCCTCTATCTTCAATAATATGCGTCGTTATGCCAAATAGTTTAGGAAGCAAAACAATACTCAAGACGACTGCTAAAAGAACAATCAATGTAATGGAACTCACATAGGTTATTTTTTTATAAACTGGCATTGTCTTTCACTCCCATTAATTGATTATTTTCTACCATCATATAATAACGAATAAATTTTATCAATTTTAATTATATATTCTTCAAAGAAAAAAAGAGAAAAATTTAACAAGAACAATAAAATAACTTAAGTTATCTAATTTTATGCAAGTTAACAATTGACTAGAATGAAAAAAACGTTTACCCTAAAAAAAATATTAGTTTTAGAAAGGAACACACATGAAGTTTTTTAATAACATACATAATAAAAAAACAACCAATAATTTAAATACAAAATGGTTGTTTATCATTATATTATCTTCGTTATTTTTAATAACTACGGTCTATTTCTTTTACTATATCTTTACTCCTTCTGACAGTGGAAAAGTGAAAGAAATAAAAAATTCGTGGGTATTTTACTCAAAAGACGATCCAGAATACCGTTTTGATAGTCAATATATTAACTATCTTCCTATGGTGGAAAGAAACGAAACTTTCGTTATGCAAACGCTATTAAAAGATGAAATCAAGGAAGCCAATTTAGTGATTCGAGGAAATCATCAGTGGATAAAAGTTTATCTAAATGATCAGATTTTATATGATCGAACAACTGAAAAGCAACAAGACGGCCCTGGCTTATCTTTAGCAGTCGTTGATTTACCCCCAAATTACGCTGGTAAAAATTTAAAAATTGAAGTTTCTTCCCCATATGAAAATTACGCAGGGATTCCCCCAAAAATTTATGTAGGGAAAACCGGTCCGATTATCAGCTTTATTTTTTCACAATCCATTCCACAAGTTGTCACGATGATCATTGCCATATCTTTAAGCATTGGTATGTTGTTTTACGCAATTTTTACGCTTTACAAACAAAAATCATTGGATCTTTCACTTATTATCCTCAGTTGTTTTGCTCTTGTTTTAGGATTTCAATCTGTATCAGAAGACATTTTAAGTGGTATCCTTTTCGAGCCGTTTGTTCATTCCACTTTGTCTGATATATTTAATATCTTAACTTCAGTATTTCTTGTATTGTATTATTTATCACGTATGATTCACTATAAAAAAATATATGGTTTATTTTGTTTATTCCAGCTGACGGTACAGCTTGGTGTACTCTTTTATGCACTACTGTCTTCTAGTGAATTGACAGAGTTGATGCCTATCGTCAATGGAGTTAGTGTGATTAGTACGTTAGTTACTTCCTTGGTTTGCGTGGGCGAAGCTTACCGCAACAATCGATTTTTTATTGCGTGTACGCCTTGGATTGTATTAATTGCCATTTTCCACTGTATGCTTTATATTCAACCTGCTCTAGGCATCTATTATTCCAATATTAATTGGTCAACGATTCTCTTTATGCTCATTTTAGTCATTATTATTGGCTACAATATTATTGACTATATCACTAGCTTTGATAAACATCAGCGAACCGTTAATTTTTTGAAAACTAAATCAGACTTACTCGAACAACATTATGATCACTTACGAGACCACATTCAAGAAATTAGTACATTAAGATTTGAATTGATTCAAAACATGGAAAATTTAGCTACATTGATTGAAGAAGATCAGCCATTAAAAGCGCAAAACTATGTGCAAGAAATTTTAACGAAAGCCCAAAACTTTGAATTTATTTTTTCGTATTCCTCTCATCAATTAACAAACCTTATATTGGCTCGTTACCAAGAAATAGCTTCAAAAAGAAATATCAAGGTTCAATTTCAAGCAGATCTTCCAGAAGTGTTGCCAATTAATGATGACGACCTCACACAAATACTGATTCATTTACTTGAACATTCTTTTAGAGAAACACATGCGATTGAAGATCCTGTGCATCGAAAAATCTATTTATCCATGCAAGAAAAAGAAAATCAATTGTTCATTCGTTGTGAACATAGCTCAAATTATGAAACAAATCTTTTCTCAGAAGGGATTACAGAAAACTTTGATGAACAAGAACGATTTGACTTAATGATGATCCAAGATGTGGCTGAACGATACGCCGGCTCCTTGAAGCAGGAAAAAGATAATGAAGTGGATCGATTGATCATTCACTTAACCAAAAGAAATCAAAAAAAGAGTATCTAGCCTAAATAATCCTTTGGCAGTAAAAAAAATCAAGAAGAATTTTTTTACTACTTATAGGAATAAAGTGCAAGATAACACCTTACCTCAAAACTTTAAAACGAATAAACAAGGCTTGCTTTCGTGATAATAAGCCCCAACGGAAAAGAAAAACAACTTCTCATGTTTTTCCTTTTCCGTTGGGGCTTATTGCTTGATATAAGTCAGACTATTCACAACCGCCTTCTTCTTTAAAACTAAAAATTAAGAATCAATACAAAAGAGCGAGTAAATCATCTGGCTCAATAGCACCAAAATATTTTTTCACATCAATTGTTTTCACTACTTCGTTTAAAATATCTTTGTCGTATCTTTGCCCAATCAAGGCGTTTTCTACGTCTTCAATGTTACCTAATCCAAAGAAATCTCCAAAGATTTTTACCTCTTCAATTAAACCATTCGATACATTCAGATGAACTTCAATTGATCCAATTGGGAAACGTTTTTGTCTAGAAAAATTAAAGTCTGGTGATTTGCCATAATTCCAGTCCCAATTGCGATAATACTCTTTTGAAATCTCATTGATTTTTTGCCAATCTTCTTCTTTTAGAATATACGTATTGACTTCTTTCATTGAGTCGACACCAAATATTTTTAGTAAAATCGCTTCACGAAATTCGTCTGTTGTCATTGTTTGTTTTTCTTTAGGTAAAAACGGTTTGATGTTTGTTACACGTGAACGAATCGATTTAATTCCTTTAGATTCGATTTTATCTTTCTTCACTTTTAGCGCATTGACTACTTCATTGATGTCTGAATCAAACATAATCGTTCCATGTGCAAACATCCGACCATTTGTGGCATACATTGCATTTCCAGAAAATTTCATGCCATCGATGACTAAATCATTACGTCCTTTCAATTCAGCCCCCGATACACCTAATTCATGTAATGCTTGAATGATTGGCTTTGTCACTTTAGCAAAATCGCGGAAAGAATTGCCGTCATCAGGCATGATAAAACTAAAGTTTAAATTTCCTAAATCATGATAAACAGCGCCTCCACCGCTTAAACGACGGACAACGTGAATTCCTTGTTGTTCCACATATTCTCTATTGATTTCTTCAATAGTGTTTTGATTGCGACCGATAATAATTGATGGTTCGTTGATGTAAAAAAGTAAAATTGGCTCTTCTACCGGCATTTCTTGTAGTAAAAAATGTTCAATTGCTAAATTAATACGTGGATCATGCTTATCATTCGGTACAAAAATCATGGTCTTCCTCCTAAATATCAAATACTTTATTGACCTCAGCAAGTGCTACTTCAACCTCAGGCCCTGCAGCTCGTTTAGCTTCTTGTTTTAACTGTGTCAGGTCACCAAATTGTGGCAAATGAGTCAATACTAGTTTTTTAGCTTGTGCTTTTTTAGCTAACTCACCAGATTCTTTTGAAGTAAAGTGAGCTTTATGACGTTCGTTACCAGCAAAAAGATAAGTATCGGCTAAAAATAGATCCGCATTTTTTGCAAATTCAGTGAAACTTTCTAAATAACCGGAATCGCCTGTAAAGACAAACACCTTTCCAGTTGCCTCTTCCACGATTCGCATGGCATAACAAACAACCGGATGAATCGTTTCCATGAATGTAATTAAAAAAGGACCTACTTTTAATTCTTCTGCTTCAAAATACCCTCGGCCTTCAGAAACACCAGGCATTGTCAACTCGTTAAAGTGAAAGGAATCTTTTGTGTGTCCATAAATCGGTAACACGGCTTCTGGTTTTCTTTCAGGATGCAACTGCCAATAATATTGCAAAACTCCTAGATCTGCGATGTGGTCATGGTGATAATGACTCAAGATGACCGCATCAAGGGCTAGCGGGTCAAGATGCTCTTCTAATTTGACTAAAGTTGCACTCCCTGCATCAATCAACAAATTAAAACCTGCTGATTGCAATAAATAGCTTGTCGTGCCTTGATTTTTATAAGGATATGCGCCTAAGCATCCTAAAACAGTTAATTTCATGATCGTTCTCCCTTCAAAAACTTCTCCTACCCTATTTAGTATTTTGAGGTATCGCTTGTTTCCCCTACAAAAAGTATTCAGCTGGACTTGTTTTTTCGATTCTGGCCTGTTCATAAAATTCGGCAATTGTGACATTTACATAAGCAATCACCCATAATAAACCAAAGAATAGTGCAAGCGCCCCCAGAATGTACCAGCCAATAAATGAAAGTTGTAATAAGATATATGTTCCTAAACGATCTTTTAATAAATACCAAGCATATTGTAAGCATTGGATGATCGATAGTTCAGGATAATCAAACTTGGTCCATGCGGCAAATTGAAACAGACCGCCAATAATACTCATAATCAATAATGAAATAAAAGTCATAAACAGTGTCGTCAAAATAAAACCAATATCTAACGCATTTTCCGATAAAAAATTGACCGAACCAGAGCTTGTACTAAAAAGCAATTTAGAGTACGTGTTGACCCCACCAACCAAAAAACCGGGTAATAAAACCAATGCATTGATTAGCCAATTGATTGCTACATTAATCAAATTAATTACTAAGATAGGACCAAAGTATTCTTTTTGAAATACGGAAAATAATAAACGCTGATTCGCTCTTCCTCCTCAAACAACCACTAACGCAATGTAATATAAACTATAAGAGAAAGCAAACAAAAGGAAGTTTTCTAAGAAAAAACTGAAGATTTGTTGCTGCGTACTACCAGAAGAAAAGAATGGCTCAAAAATCATCTGGATGATGCCAATGATAAACATGGAAAGAAAAACCAACCAAGCATTGATTCCCCATTGCTGAGCTAAACTAGCTCGTGCTTTTTTACGATAATCTGAAAGTGATAATCGATTTTTCATTACTCGTAGCTCCTAATCTTTTCAACTGTGTCATTATCTAAACGTTTGACTAATTCTGTCACTAATTTCACTGTATTTAAATAATCGTCTTCATGAATAATAGAGGTATGAGAATGCAAATAGCGAACAGGTACTGTAATAGCTACCGATGGGACTCCATTCCTTGTTAAATGCATCTGACCTGCATCTGTTCCGCCACCTGTAATGACTGTATATTGGAATGGAATTTCTAATTCTTCTGCCACGTTGATCACGAAATTCAATAATTTTTTATGTGGGATCATGGAAGCGTCAAAGATCAAAATTTGCGGTCCTTCTCCTAAAACGGAGTCTGCTTCTTTAGGCGTCATTCCTGGAGTATCACCAGCTGTACCTGTATCTAAAGCAAAAGCAATATCTGGATTTACTAAGTGAGTACTTGTACGGGCACCTCTTAGTCCTACCTCTTCTTGAACATCACTACCAGCAAATAGCACGTTAGGATGTCCTTCATTAGCTAAATTTTCAAGTACACGTAAAGAAACGGCGGTTCCAATTCGATTGTCCCACGCCTTAGCAAGTAAAAATTTACTGCCATTCATGCGTTTATATTCAATAAAAGGTGTCACCATGTCTCCTGGACGGATGCCCCATTCTTTGACTTCTTTGTCACTTGTTGCACCAATATCAATAAACATATCTTTAATATCATAAGGTTTATTTCGTACTTCTGGGGTTAAAACATGTGGTGGTTTTGAACCAATTACGCCGTGAATTACTTTTCCTTCTTGGGTTTTGATCTCCACTTGCTGAGCAAGCATTACTTGCCCCCACCAACCGCCTAAAGTTTGAAATTCTAAGAAACCTTTATCAGTGATTTTTGTGACCATAAATCCTACTTCATCCATGTGGCCAGAGATAAAAATTTTCGGTCCTCCATCTGCACCATGTTTTGCAATAATACTTCCTAATCCATCGTAAAAAATGGCATCAGCAAAATCTTGTGCATAGTTTTTATAAACTTTTCTAACCTCTTCTTCGTTTCCTGGTACACCTTTAGCTGAAGTCAGATCAATCAATAACTGCTCTTCTTTTTTATCCAAATTAGTTCCCCCATTTCTACTATTGTTAGTTATGATTATATCATTACTTGAAGATATTTTTTTTGCTTAACGATTTTTTCTAAAAAAGACTAGGACTTCATTGAAATTTGAAGAACAAATTTCGAAAATCCTAGCTTTTTACGTGGTCTTTTGTAATATTTGTTTATAGTTATATCTATTGAACACTTATTTTTCAATATAAACCACTAAGAATTAATTGCTTCTTTAGATAGGTTCTTTCAACTTCTCGGGAATTTGTTGTTGCCAATCTTTACTATAAAAAGCCGGGTCCAAATGATAGACACTTGGCGTTAGTTGTTTTTCTAAAAATGGCTTGATTTGTTGATCAGCTGCTAACCAACCTTTCCAACCTAAATGAATCGTATCTTCCATAAAGTAAGATTGATCAGACATTTTCGTGAAATCTGCTACTCGGTTAAATCCTTGACTATTCAACTGAAACTTGATTTTTTTTGCAAATTCTTCCAACATCTTTTGTGATAGACCCGTATAATCACTCCATTTTTGATTCACCGGAGGAATGATGAATAATGCCTCTGTATGTTCTTGGGCTAATTGATTTAGGACTAGTTGAAAGTCTGAAAATTCTGGTGAAAAACAATAGTCCCAATTTTTTTGTGAATTTTTTAGCTTTTTCAGACGATGACGAATACGCCCATTATAAAAATTATTTTTTAGTTCAAAGGGATTATTCGTTGTTTCTTTTTTTCCAATTTTTTCTGCTAAGGCAGTTAAGTCACTTACTTTGTAGTTATTTGGCAATGATTGGATTGCGTGATCAATTTGGGATTGTTTGCTTTTCAAGCCAATATCGCTAAACATTTCGTCTTCTCTTTTTAAGATGTTCCATTTCGTCCGCATCTTGTTAAGTTGAACAGCTGACGGTAGTTGATTGGCCTTGATCTTTTTTAACATTTCAGCCAATTGTTGATCTTTTTTGACGATTGAAAAACTTAATAATCTTCTTGCCAAGTATCGATCAGCGGGCGTGATTTTTTTTAATGAAAATAGCCAATCGAGTGTTTGTAACTGTGAATAATACGTATTAAAATAGTCTTCTTTGACTCCCTCTTTTACAAACCATTGAGGTGAAATAATAAACACAACTTTTTTGTGTTTTAACTGTTCACCTGCAGAACGCATCATCATATACTGACTCAATGATTGTGTTCCGGGAGCACCTAATAAGAATGGTTGATACCCTCGATGATACTTTTTTGCTAATACAGATGGATGGAATGGACTAATCCTACTTAGTTCACTCGAACCAAAAAAAGGGACATATTGTTTTTTTGATAATGCTTCATTTTTAATCACGTCTCCTTTTAAAACATTTTCCGACATGGAGGAAGCAGCTTTCTTTAGGATATTGGGATCGGATAAGTTGACGCGATAAGAAGAAGTGAAAAGAACTGCTATCAATCCAAATGAAAAGACAATTGGACCGAAAATAGCAAATAATTTCTTTTTCATTGTCAATCCTTCAATTCTTGCACTTGTGCGATGATTTTATTCGGTGTCCCCCATTGTTCTCTTTCAAATTCAGACACAGGCACTTGTACATCTAATTGCCCATCAAGTTCAACTAATAACTGAACAGAAGCAAGTGAATCAAGCAATCCTTCACCAAACAAATCGAGATCACGATTTTCTTTTACTTCTTCTGTCCCAGTAATTTCTTCTAAAATAGTTAAAATTTGTTCTTCCATAATAAAATCTCTCCTTTAAAATATTACAATTATTTGATAGTAAAAATCATATTGTTTGCTTTTCTATGCAAAATTGGTCTTGATTTACTTAAAAAACAGCTTGTCTAAAAAGCCAGAAAAGATCAATAAACTAAAACAAACGGCTTGAAAAGTCATAAAAACAGCAAATATATGAGTAAAGCGATTGGATGGTAATTGCTTTTTGTGTTTTTTCTTAAAGCGTAGCCAAGCATCTGTTAGACAAATCAAGGTTGCATGATACAACCCATATACAATGTAATACCATGTTAATCCATGCCAAATGCCCATTAAAAGAAACAACGCAAAATAACCAATATTAGAGGTGACTATTTTACTCTTAAACCATTTCTTTTTCATCAAGAAAAACATCAATCGCATATAAACGTAATCTCTAAACCAAAAAGACAATGACATGTGCCAACGATTCCAGAATTCTTTGATATTCCAAGATAAAAATGGCTTATTAAAATTAATTGGCGTATGATAACCTAGTAAATAACTCGTTCCTACAGCAAACAAACTATAACCAGCGAAATCAAAGAATAAATAGAAACTGTAGAGATAGGTATAGCCTAACAATGCCCAAGAAATCCCAGCATTTTGTAACGCAGCTTTTGCCACTATGGGTAATAGCACTTGTCCTAAATAATAGCCAATGATGAATTTATATAAAAATCCCATAAAAATATGATGGATTCCTTTTTCTAACATATCCGCATACTTTTCAGGTGTAGGTGGAGTAAGCTGATCTTTTTCAAATCTTCTATAGCGATCAATTGGACCCGATGAGATCGTGGGAAAAAATAGTAAAAATTGAATATAATGAAACGGCTGATAGCTTTTGATTAGCCCATCTCTTATCTCCATAATCATTTGCACCGACTTGAATGTTAGATACGAAATACCTAAAAAAGCAAAAAGTGATTCTTTCCCACTTTCAAAAAATGGGGTAACTTTTGTTAAAAATAAAGGCAAAATAGAAAGAAGAACTGCGATATAAAACCAACTTGTTTGATTGTATTTCTGGCGATAACAAAAATAAGCCCAAACTAATATTGTTTGCCAAATGACATAAGCAATTAATGCGATTCCTTGTTGCCAATAAATCCCCCCGAAACTGATGAATAGGAAGAAAAAGCTAAGTATTGTTTGATAAATCAGCCATCTCTTCCCACGGAGTAACAACGATAATACAATCGGTATTAAACCAATAATTAAAAGTAGAAAATAATAGGGCTCTGCATAAGGAATCATGTGCGGAAAATTCATAGAGAATTCACCTCAGCCATTAATTTTTTCCGATCCACTTTTCCATTCGTTGTTTGTGGCAAACATTCTACATAATTGATTTTTTGAGGAATCATATAGTCCATGACAGAATCAGCTAATTTTTCTTTAATGGATTTAGACAATTTAAAACTTGGGGTTTCGCTTCTTTTTTCTAACACAACAAAAGCCACTAACTGTTGTACCTTATTTCCTTGATATTTTGGTACAACAACCGCTTGTTTGATGCGTTCATCTAATAAAAGTCCATGTTCAATGTCCCCTAATTCAATGCGATACCCATGCAACTTGATCTGTTGATCGATCCGCCCTTCGTAAAATAAGAGTCCTTCCTCATTTAAAAAACCAGCATCTCCTGTACGATAGCTTTGCTGTTTATTTTCCTTAAAGAAAGCTGCTTGTGTTTTTTCTGGATTATTTAGATAACCTTTAGATACACTAGGTCCAGAAATAATAATTTCACCTGTCTTGTTTACACCAACTATTTTTTGTTCGTGAACTACAAAAACTCTCGTATCTTCTTTAATATAACCAATAGGCAAGCGTTCATATCGATCCAATACATTTTGCGTAATTTGGATGCTTGAAATAGCTACAGTTGCTTCAGTTGGACCATACGTATTATAAATGGAAGCTTCTGGAAATCGTTTCAACAACTCTTGTGCCGTTTTCTTCGTTAATTCTTCCCCACAAAATAAGAATATCGATAGCTCTGGCACATGTTCAGCATTGAAAGTTGGCTCCATCAGACAGATTTCGATAAATGAAGGAGTAGAAACCCATACATCTAACTTCAACTTATTTAAAATAGAAAACAACTGCTTGAAATCTTGAATCACTGCTTTTTCAAGAGGTTTTAATACACCACCTGAAACTAAGGCTGGATAGATAGAAAAAACAGATAAATCAAAGGAAAATGGGGCTTGTGCTAAAAAGCGTAAACCCTGATCAATTTTAAATTCCTGCATTGTCCAGCGAACAAAACTTAGTAGATTGTCATGGCTGATTTGCACACCTTTCGGCTCACCTGTCGTCCCAGAAGTGAAAATAATATAGAAATTCTCATCACCTTGAACCAAGTGTTTTGCTTCATAGAGAACTTCTTCCTTAGTTATTCCTAGCAATTCGTTCTTTGCTATCACTGGAATATTTTGTGTACCCAAAGTCCAATCTGCCACACTAATAATTGCAGATGGCTTGGCCACACGAAGGATAGCTTCGATTCGTTCACGTGGGGTATGTTCTTCAATAGGAAGATAGGCATGTCCTGATTTTGATGCTCCTAGAAAAGATACAATCATTTCAAATTCTAAATTCCCAAATACCACAATCGGACCATTTTTCTTAAGATTTTTTTCTAAATAACTAGCCAAAGCATCTGATTTACTTTTCAATTCTCCATAAGTATACTGAGATGAATTTGACTGATAAGCTACTCGATTTGGTTCAGATTTTCCAAAAAAATCGATTGATTCAACGATTTTATGAATGTTCATTGTCTACCTCCTAAAATTCATTATAGATAAAAGATCCCCCTTGAATGTTTTTGTAATGGTACAAGTAAATCAACATAAAAAGGATTGCACTATATAATAATGTTCGTACGATAAAGGTACCCCAATACCTAAACTGCGGATTGTTCCACCATTTTTTCATCTCAACGTTGCCTCCTATTTAAACCTCAAAGTCATTTTACCTACTCGTCTAAAAAAACAACATCTGTTCCACTAACAGTAACCGTTTTTCTACTAACAATTTTGTCACAATTTAGATTAATTATAAAAAAATGATCGTTACAATAAGAATGCTGTCTAAGAGATCAAAAAACAGCAAAAAACAAAAAAAGACTTAAACAATTCAATGTATAAATCGTTTAAGTCTTTAAACTATTAGAGGTGAATAACAACATTCACCAATATATGAGGAGATGTTGGCTTTATTTAGCATTTTTTACACATGTTTATTTATTGTAAAAAATTCATTTCTTCATGATTGGTTATGACTTTTGTCACCTTGTATAGGAAATTCCTTTGATTATACCAAACAACTTTTTTATTCTTCAATAATGCGACTATACAACACACTGGTCATGAAATAAAACAAAATATAGATAAGGATTAACAAACTACAAATAAGATAGGCTAAACCATAATTTGCTGTTTCAATATATTGTGTCAACACTTTAATTGCAAAAATTGCATGAGTACTCCCTAAAATAACCGGTGGTAAAAACATAATAGCATTTTGACTGAAAATCATTCGCTTAATCTTTTTTTGGGAAACCACTAATCTGGTTAGCAACTGGTAATTGCCTTTTTCCTCTTCTGCTTCTGCTAATTGACGAACCATCAAGATACTTCCCGTAGCAATCATGACAATCATACCAATAAAGATCGAAATATACGCAATAGTACCTATTGTCTGATTGGCAGACTGACGTATGGGGTAACGCGAAACAAGATTCATCCGCGAATCTTCATTCTTATATCTGTTTGAAGTTTCTTGCTTTTGTTGTGGTTTATTGGTTTGAATTGTACCAGTTATAGTATCTTCTTGAATTTGATAATCATAATAAATTACGTTTTCAAAAACTGGCGGTATTTCCTTTGCTAAGCGTTCATTGATCTTTTCCTCATTACCTCCTTGCACATTCCAATTAATGACCTGATAATCAAACCCTTGAATGCTATCAAATACTGATTCACTAACAATCAACGTAGGCCCCAAATAACACATATTATTATCCCCTAAAAAACTGGGTAACGTGGCTTGAATATCAAGTTTTTTATCAGGTAAATAGAAAGTTGAGCCATAAATCGAAAAATTTCTAAATAAATTTTTCATACTATCCAATACTACGGTACTACTATCAGAAGTTAAATCAATCTTGGGCATATTAGGATTGAATCGGCGGAACTCATGGTAATCTCTTTCTGAAATTAAATTGACAATTTGAAATATTTTTTGCGGATCTGTTTTTATTATGTCATCAAGAAAATAACTACCAACAACTTTATAATTTAGAATCATTTCATTTTGGATCTTCTGCTTTTCATTTGCTAGTATGGGACGCATCTTCTCTGCTGTTTTTGTATCTAACTGATAAGACACAGGCGTTTCCATCTCGGTAACTCGCGTAATTATCGCAGCACCACTCATCACTCCACCAATCATCGTTAAAGAGATACCAATAACCAAAGTAATTAATGAATTAATCCGCCAATTTTTAAGAAGATGGATCTGAGTATTACCAATTAGTAAAAAGTTAATCCCCTTGTATTTTATTCTAGAACGATTCAACAGTCCGATGAGAACACGAAGAGAATAGGCAAAAAATAAATACGTACCTACTATACAAAAAAACAAAATAGTGAAGAACAAAATGAATATCAAACGTATATCTTGAGAATAATCTAGTGCTTTTGTGGCAAATTCGCGAAAGTGAACAGCCAAAAAATACCCACTTGAAATCAATAATCCCCCTAAAGTCCCAAATAGACGATGTCTTGTTCGAATCCTTAACATTGTACTTTTGGTATGATCGTAAATGCCAAAACTTCTTAAATTGGTTCCACGCCAAATTAGCCATAAAGAATGCAAAGAAACGATGGATAAAATAGAAAAAAGCAATAAGCTAGTTTCAAAAATGGATGGCACAGAAATAAAAAATAGACTATTTAATTGCATTTTCATCATGCGAATCAAAATCATGGAAAATAACTTAGAAAAAATAATTCCTAACAAGATTCCTGCAATACAAGCAAATAGTCCCATTGTCATAGTCTCCATGATATAAATAAGGCAGATTTGTCGTTTCGTGACACCGAATAATTGATAGATGCCCATTTCTTTTTGCCTTCGGTTTAAAAAAAAACGATTCGCACTAATGACAAAAAAAAGTAAAACAACCATGATCATCCAATTGCCAATATCAAAAAAACCATTAAATAAGTTTTCTTGGCTCGTGCGTCTGTTCAATATCTCGTCATGAGTGATCGTACTAAGAGAATAATAAATCATCGTAGAGAAAGTCAGACTAACAAAATAAACGAGGTATCCTCTTGACTGTCGTAAAAAACTTTTAGCAGTCAACTTATAAAGCATTTAATTTTCCTCCTCCTCCAATGGTTGCTTGCATGTCAATCACACGTTCAAAAAATTCATTTCTCGTACCACTGCGAACTACCTCGGAAAAAATCACTCCATCTTTAATGAATAAAATCCGATTACAATAACTTGCTGTGTAAGGGTCATGGGTGACTAACAAAATAGTTGCTTTTTCAACTTGATTCATCGTCGTTAAATAATTTAACAACTCAGTAGCTGATTTCGAATCTAATGAACCTGTTGGCTCATCTGCAAAAATAACTTGTGGGCGAATGACTAATGCTCTTGCTGCAGCAATTCGTTGGCGTTGTCCCACAGATAACTCATCTGGGTAACGTTTCAGAATATCTTCAATGTCTAATAATTGTGCTACACGAAGTACTCGTTTTTCCATTTCCTCTTTAGTAATTCTTTCTACTGCTAAAGGGAGAAGAATATTGTCTTTCGCATTTAACGTATCAATCAAGTTAAATTCTTGAAAAATAAAGCCTAATTTTTTTCGGCGAAATTCACTCAGTTCACTGTTTTTCATTTTTGTAATTTCGCTTCCTTGGATCATTACACTTCCCATCGTAGGTAAACTAATAGTGGAAAGAATATTCATTAACGTCGTTTTTCCAGCTCCACTTGGACCCATGATACCAACAAATTCACCTTCTGCCACTGTAAAAGAAATATTATCAAGTACTTTTGCCGAGGATAGTTTATTTCCATAGCTCTTGCTCACATGTTTTACTTCAATCATTTTATTCATGGTTTATCTCCTTGCATTTTGCTTACCTGCATAGTAGCATATTCTTTCTCTTTTTTCTCTCTTCACTTAGGGTATTGATCCATTCTTTTTAGTTTTTTATTTTTTCATATACATAACCATCATTTAAAAAAAATTTTTATTCATCCATTTTATTCATTAGAGGAAAATATTCCAAGAAAAAAACCTATATAGTTACGTTTTCACTTTTTTTCACAAAGAAATATACACTACATATAGTATAGTCATTCAAATATACAACTATTCGCATACTATATATAGCTAGCATTTAGTTGCTCGTTACTCTTTTTTGTTTTATGATAGACAAGAACAATTTAGCAGGAGTTGAGTAAAATGAATGTACAATTTGAAAAAAAAGCAACAAAGTCTCTTCCATCAGAAGTAGCAAACATAACAATCATTAAGAGGGACGGTCGACGTGTCGAATTTGATGAAACAAAAATCAACGAAGCATTAGTCAAAGCTGAAAAGAAAATTCACGGCTCCTTATCTCCACTTACGTATGAAAAAATCCAAACAATTGTCGAATTAGTCGTTCAAGAAATCAAACGCCGATTCACTGATAATGTTAAGATATATGAAATTCAAAATATCGTTGAGCATGTTCTTTTGGAAAAAAATGAATACGAACTAGCAGAAGAATACATTAATTATCGTACAAAACGAGATTTTGCCAGAAGCAAGGCAACGGATATCAACTTCTCTATCAAAAAACTAATTAACAAAGACCAAACAGTTGTCAACGAGAATGCGAATAAAGATAGCAATGTTTTTAATACGCAACGAGATTTGACTGCTGGGATCGTTGGTAAATCAATTGGTTTAAAAATGTTGCCACCACACATTGCCAATGCCCATCAAAAAGGAGATATTCATTATCATGATTTGGATTATCATCCTTACACTCCTATGACAAACTGTTGCCTTATTGATTTTAAAGGTATGTTAAACAATGGATTCAAAATCGGAAATGCTGAAGTCGAATCGCCAAAATCAATTCAAACAGCAACCGCTCAAATATCACAAATCATTGCCAATGTCGCCTCTAGTCAATACGGTGGCTGTTCTGCAGATCGCACAGACGAGTTACTTGCACCTTTTGCTGAACTTAATTATCAAAAACATTTAAAAGATGCAAAAGAATGGATCGAAACGCCAGAACGTCGCAAAGAATACGCCAAGGCAAAAACAAAAAAAGATATCTTTGATGCCATGCAAAGTCTAGAATATGAAATCAATACACTCTTTACTTCCAATGGACAAACGCCATTTACCTCACTTGGTTTTGGCTTAGGAAAAAATTGGTTTGAACGAGAAATTCAAAAAGCCATCTTACAAAATCGGATCAATGGATTAGGCAGTGAGAAGCGTACGGCAATTTTCCCTAAATTGATTTTCACATTAAAAGACGGTATCAATCTAAAACCAACTGATCCTAATTATGATATTAAACAATTGGCTTTGGAATGTGCAACAAAACGGATGTATCCCGATATCTTGAATTATGACAAAATCGTTGAATTAACAGGAAGCTTTAAAGTACCTATGGGGTGTCGTTCCTTTTTACAAGGTTGGAAAGATGAAAATGGTCAAGAGGTAAATGTAGGGAGAATGAATCTTGGCGTGGTTACTTTAAACTTGCCACGTATTGCAATTGAAGCAAAAGGAGATCAAGAAAAATTTTGGCAAATTCTTTCTGAGCGTTTAGCCATCATGAAAGATGCCCTCGTTTACCGAGTTGATCGCTGTAAAGAAGCCATTCCTGCCAACGCACCAATTCTTTATATGTACGGCGCGTTTGGAAAACGCCTTTCAAAAACGGATGCTGTCGACGAATTATTCAAAAATCGTCGTGCGACTGTTTCACTAGGCTATATCGGATTATATGAAGTAGCCGCAGCATTTTATGGAGGAGAATGGGAAACAAATCCAGCAGCCAAGGAATTTACGCTTGATATCGTGAAAGAACTAAAAACCAAAGCAGATTCGTGGGGAAATGAATATGGGTATCATTTCAGCGTTTATTCTACTCCAAGTGAAAGTTTAACTGATCGTTTCTGTCGCTTAGATACAGAAAAATTCGGAGAAATCGAAAATATTACCGATAAAGAATACTATACAAATAGCTTCCATTATGATGTACGTAAAAACCCAACACCATTTGAAAAACTTGACTTTGAAGAAGATTACCCTCAATACTGTTCTGGTGGATTTATACATTACTGTGAATACCCAATGCTTCAACAAAATCCTAAAGCACTAGAAGCTGTTTGGGACTATGCTTATGATAAAATTGGTTATTTGGGAACCAATACGCCAATTGATCATTGTTATAAATGTGGATTTGAAGGAGACTTTAAGCCAACTGAACGGGGTTTTGAATGTCCAGAGTGTGGTAATCATGATCCAAAATCATGTGATGTGGTCAAAAGAACATGTGGCTATTTAGGAAATCCCCAAGCTCGTCCGATGGTGCATGGACGCCACAAGGAAATTTCTTCTCGTGTCAAACACATGAAGTAATTCCTGTCTTCTTTGAAAAAATTAAAAATACTGGTATCAATCTCTGCTGCTTATTTCAATTGACTGAATAAGCAGCATTCTGGTTCATGTTGCCTGTCAAAAAGCAAGAAGCTTTGAAACAAGTCTGTACTTTTAAATGGATCAGTTTTTTCTGGACTCATCCAAGCTGTATGATGTTTTCGTCATCTTTTATACAGTTTTCGGATAGTAAGTTTTTTCACTAGTTACTTAAAATAAACCTGTTTTATCATTCCTTACTTTAGAAAGAAGTTTTTTTATGCGAAATCCTAAACCCAAAGAATGGCTAGCACAAGATTACAGCCAGAATTATATAGCTGACTATAAACCTTTTAATTTTGTTGATGGCGAAGGAGTACGAAATAGTCTGTATGTGAGTGGCTGTTTATTTGCTTGTGAAGGTTGCTTTAATAAAGCTGCCCAAAATTTCCGTTATGGCAAACCTTTTACCAAAGAATTAGAAGAGCAAATCATCAACGATTTGCGCCATGAATATGTGCAAGGACTAACCCTTTTAGGTGGTGAACCCTTCTTAAATACCGACGTATGCCTCCAAGTAGTCAATCGTATTCGTCAAGAATTTGGACAATCAAAAGATATTTGGTCTTGGACCGGCTATACATTTGATGAATTATTACAAGACTCTGAAGATAAGTTAGAACTCTTATCCAAAATCGATATTCTAGTGGATGGTCGTTTTGAGTTGAGTAAACGAGATTTAAAATTACAATTTCGTGGTAGTAGTAACCAGCGTATTGTTGATGTAAAAAAATCCTTAGCAGAAAACAAAGTGTTCATTTGGGAAAAATGTACCGACGCGACGGAATCATACGAACAAATAAAAAAGCAAACATTCATTTAACGTCATTTAGGCATGCATCACCCCTATCTATTGGTGGCTGATGCATGCCGTTTTTTGTATAAAGTTTATCTGTGATCGCTCGAAAAAAAAGAAAAGAAATTTCCTATTTATTTTATTCTTAATCCCAATCTGCTTAGAAAAAAACTAAGTGAACATGAGAATTAGATGGAAATAAACAGTCAAAAATCCTTTTCTACATTGTTTTCATATCAAATAAATAAGTGAGAAGCTTTGTCCAGGTCACAAATAGCCTGATCGAATGTTCTGTGTGAATAAAAATGGTTCAGACATATGGATACAAATACTAGCTTAGAAATATTTAAATACCATAGAAGTGATGACAATCACTTGGTCAATAAAAGTCACCATGGAAGCAACAAAGAAATATTCTCATTAGATGTCTTTCTTTTTCAAAAAGCGCCACTTCAAGAGTTAAGGTTCAATCATTTGAGCCTAGCAATAAGTCATTCCCATAACGGTAAAACGATGTTCTCATAAGTCATAGGATCTAAATTCGTTAAAGTAATCCCTAATAAACGTATCCCTTTTTCAACTCCCAAAATCTCTTCCCAAATCAAACTAGCTTGATAAAAAAGAGCTTCTTTCTTATAAATATATTCCGGCAAAGTGATCCTTTTAGTAATTGTTGTATAATCTGTATAACGTACTTTTAAAACTACTGTTTTCCCATGTTTTTGCACTTTTTTTAACGCTTCTTCTACTTTTTCTGCTAATTGACGTAACTGTGATAAAACGGCTTCTTCGGTTTGCAAAGGCTGTCCATAGGTATGTTCTTTTCCCACTGACTTTCTTTCTCTCGTAACATTTACTGGTGCATCATGGATGCCTCTTACTTTGCGGTAAAGAGAGTAGCCCATCTTACCAAAGTGTTGGATCAACATCATCTCTGTGCAATTGAAAAGGTCTTTACCTGTAAAAATTCCCAATTCATGCATTTTAGGGACCGTTTTCTTACCTACCCCATGAAATTTTTCGATTGGTAAAGCCATTAAAAAAGTAAGAGCATCTTGTGGTGCCACCACCGTGAGACCTCGAGGCTTTTGAAAATCAGAAGCTAGTTTGGCTAAAAATTTATTGTAACTCACACCAGCAGAACAAGTTAATTTGACGCTTTCCCAAATATCTGTTTGAATCAAACGAGCAATCTTAATGGCAGATTTACCATTGATCTTATTATGAGTCACGTCTAAATAAGCTTCATCAATACTAACAGGTTCAACTATATCGGTGTATTGATAAAAAATTTCGCGAATTTTTTTTGATATTTCACTGTATTTTTGATGATCACCAGGTTTAAAAATTGCTTGGGGGCATAATTCATACGCTTTTTGAGCACTCATGGCTGAGTGAATGCCATATTTTCTTGCTTCATAATTTGCAGTAGTGACTACTCCTCTTCCTCCGGTATCACTAGGATGCCTAGCAATAACAAGCGGATGCCCTCGAAATTCAGGGTGATCACGTTCTTCAACAGAAGCAAAAAAAGCATCCATGTCAATATGGATGATTTTTCTTGATGTATCATTATGTAAAGGAAACTGTAATTCCATCTCACTCACCCCAACCAAGATTATATAAGAACTTTTGTTCGGATACAAGTAGGAGATGTGAAAGACAGTAAAAAAGTAAAGAAAAAATTTTCTTATCGAATCATCTGAATCAATGAAGTTTGTAAATTCTTTTTTATAAAAAAATCGAAGTTTCACAAACATCGGTAAAATAATGTCTAGAAACTTCGACTGATAAAGGTTAGATACTTTTTCGTGAAATCACTTTTAAACGATGAATACAACAGATGTTTTTTTACTCTTCATTCTCTTCTTTCGTATGAAGAGATGAATCTGAATGAAGAAAATAAATCAACGTTTGCAACTCGTTGGTCAAATCAACATTTTGAATTAACACGTCTGCTGGTGCATTTAAACGAGCAGATGTAAAGTTCAAAATTCCCTTTATGCCTGCTTCCGTTAACCGATTTACCACATCTTGCGCTCTTTCAGATGGAATAGTTAAAATAGCCACTTCTATCTGCTGTATTTTGATTTGTTCAGACATATCTTCCATTGGATAAACAGGGATACCATCTACAATCCGTCCGACAATCTCTTCATTGACATCAAAAGCGCAACTGACACGGATGCTATTGCTTTGATGGAATTTATATTTTAATAGTGCACTACCTAAGTTCCCTACACCAATTAAAGCCACATTAGTCAGCTGGTCGTCATTTAACGTTTTTGCAAAAAAATGCATTAAATCTTCCACGTCATATCCATATCCACGCTTTCCTAATTCTCCAAAGTATGAAAAATCACGGCGAATCGTCGCGCTATCCACTTGAACAGCCTCACTTAATTCAGTTGATGATACTTTTTTCTTACCTGCATTATTTAAAATTCTCAAATAACGGTAATATAAAGGCAAGCGTTTGGCTGTTGCCTTTGGTATAATATGATCTTTCACTTAATTACCTCCACTATTTCTTTAAAATTTCTTTGATTTATCCATCATAGCAGTATATATAAGTAAAAATCAATTTGATTGCTTAGATATTGTGAAATTTTATTCTTTATTCATTTTTTTTCATTTCTTTGAACCTCGCAGTATCAAGGAAATTATGGTAGACTACTAGATAATAAAGAGAATGATTCTTAGAGAATTCACAAAGTAGAAAAGAGGATTCGATGTTATTATTACAAGCCAATCAAATCGCTCGCCATTTTGGTGCAGAAATTTTATTTGAAAACATCCATTTAGAAATCAGTACAGGTGCACGAATTGCCTTAGTTGGTCGTAACGGTGCTGGAAAATCAACATTATTAAAGATTCTTGCCGGGATTGAACGCCCAGATGAAGGAAATATTGCTAAAAATAAAACGGCTACTTTAGGTTATTTAGCTCAAGATACTGGATTAGATTCATCTGAAACAGTCTGGAATGAAATGCTCAAAGCATTTGATACCATTCGCAAAATGGAAAAGCGCATGCGTCAATTAGAAGTCTTAATCAGCGAAAGCACAACAGATCGACGTTCTAATGATTCTTTATTAAAAGAATATGATAAATTACAACACGATTTTTCAGATAAAAACGGTTATAGTTATGAAAATGAAATCCGTTCTGTTTTGCATGGATTTAAATTTGATTCATCTTTTTATGATCAAAAAATCAATGAACTATCTGGTGGTCAGCGTACTCGATTAGCGTTAGCCAGAATGCTATTGCAACATCCAGATATCTTAATTTTAGATGAACCAACCAACCACTTAGACATTGAAACACTTTCTTGGTTAGAAAACTATCTTCAAAGCTATACAGGTGCTTTGTTGATCGTTTCTCATGATCGTTATTTCTTGGATAAAGTAGCTAGAGAAGTTTATGAATTAAGCCGCAAAAAAATGCGCCATTATAAAGGGAACTATTCTAAGTATTTAGATATGAAAGCTGAACAATTAGCCACGCAATGGAAAGCCTATGAGAAACAACAATCTGAGATCCACAAATTGGAAGATTTTGTTGCACGAAATTTAGTACGAGCATCTACCACTAAACGGGCGCAAAGTCGCAGAAAAATGCTAGAAAAAATGGAACGTTTAGATCGTCCTCAAGGAGAAGAAAAACAAGCGCATTTTCTTTTTGAAGTGGCAAAACCATCTGGAAATGTCGTTTTACAAATCGAAGATGCCGCAATTGGTTATAATGGAAAAGTATTATCTGAACCAATCAACCTTGATATTCGTCGACAAGAAGCCATTGCACTTGTCGGCCCAAATGGTATTGGAAAGTCCACACTCTTAAAATCAATCATTCATCAATTACCTTTTATCCGTGGAAAAGAACATTTAGGAACAAACGTCACCATCGGTTATTATGACCAAGGTCAAGCTGATTTACATGCAAATAAGACGATTTTAGCAGAGTTATGGGACGAGCACCCTACCGTACCGGAAAAAGACATTCGAAATGTCTTAGGCGCCTTTTTGTTTTCTGGCGAAGACGTAGAAAAAACAATGCCCCTTTTAAGTGGTGGCGAAAAGGCAAGAGTTGCTCTTGCAAAATTAGCCATGAATCAGGAAAACTTTTTGGTTTTAGATGAGCCAACCAATCACTTAGATATTGATAATAAAGAAGTATTAGAAAATGCGCTTATTGATTACGATGGCACATTGCTTTTTGTTTCTCATGACCGATATTTTATCAATCGTATCGCAACGAAAGTCATCGAATTATCTGAAAATGGTAGTAAAGTTTACCTAGGAGATTATGATTATTATTTAGAAAAAAAACAAGAAGAAGAAGAAATGGCTGAGTTACTAGCTGAAAAAACAATTGAAACAACGCTAGTCTCTTCTACTAAGAAAACTTATTACCAAAATAAAGAACAACAAAAATTAATTCGTAGCCTGCAACGAAAAATTACACAAGTAGAAGAAGAAATGGCTTTACTAGACGAACAAATCGACAAATTAGAACAACAAATGGTCATGCCAGAGAATTTAGATAATCATATCAAACTAAATGATTTAAACGAAGCTTTAGAACACGCACGTCAAACACAAGAAGCAAAACTTTCCGAATGGGAAGAGTTAAGTCTTGAGTTAGAAGAATATGAAGCTAAATAAAAAACACACGGTTTTAGTATTTTTATACTGATAACCGTGTGTTTTTTGACTACTTCAACAAATAAAATGGATTATCCATTGCCATTATCTGTATGGTTGAAAGGTCGGTGAGTGGTTGGCCTTTTTTAACGCTCTATACCTCATTGCTTCTTCTGCTATAACTTTTGCATGTGAAATTGTTTTTTTATCTTGAGGTAGCACATTGGTCTTTGTTTCTTTACTTGGTGTTTTTGTTGTGATCACATTTTCTTTCTTACTAATGATCAGTTTATTTCTTATATAACGCCATATATTAACGAATAGCTGTTTCTTTTTTTCTTTCATAGGATCATTTTTTAGTGGGTCGCTCTTATTCCAGCTAATTTTTATAGAATCATCTACTTTATATAACTCACAAGTTAGACGTCCAATCACTTCTTTTTCTGCCAATTGATTTAATTTTATATTAGGAATTTTCCCACTTACACATTGCTTGATCATCTCATCTCGGATCTTTATGTTTTCCTCAAGTCCTGTAATCATTTCTTTTAAAGACACTTCAGAATGGCGCTTCATATCATTTAATTTGCTTACATTTATATTTTGCCAGTAATACAAATATTCGATGAGATAAAAATTATTATTGGAATAAGCTAACATTTTTCTTCTAAACTCATTTGGTTTATTCGTACTGAGTTTTTCCGCAAGTTTCATTCGTGCTTCTAAACGCTCAAAGGATTTTGCAATGGTTGAATTATATTTGGGATAAGCGAAATATTTTTTCTTATATATTTTTAGCTTTTTTTTAATTTCTTTATCTAGTTTTTTTGTTGACATTCTTAATCATCACTCCTAGCTAATATAGATAGTATAAATAAAATTATTAATAGAACTACAGTAACCTTGAACTATCACAGAACGTGCTTTTTCCGTTGTACTATTTCATTCTTTTTTTTGATTCATTATCTAACTATTTCTAAACTATTTGGCTGTTGCAATGAAAGAAATGATGTTCATTTAATTATTTTTCTTAATCCCACAGATTTTTTCTTTCACACTTATCTTTTAGCGTTGTTTTTCAACTCACATATTATCTTCTAAGCTCTTTAAAGAAAATTATAATCATTCAATTATTTTTGTATAGGTCTTTTTATCCCATTCTAGTTCGAAAAAAAGATTTTGGTCATTACTCTCAACTATTCATATTTCACCCTTTATAACAAAAAAAAACGCGAGGGTTAGTCGCGGTCTTGGGACTGATCAAGCAATTTGCAATACGTCCACTTTAAATTGTTCTTCGACATATTTTGCATAGGTATCATGTTTTTGAACCAGTTCATCATGCTTGCCTGAGCCTGTTACTTTTCCTTTTTCAATAAAGTAAATTCTGTCTGAATCCACAATTGTTGATAATCGATGAGCAATAACAAGAGTCGTACGCCCTTTCATCAAATTTGTCAAAGCTTGTTGAACTTTTGCTTCTGATTCAGAATCAAGACTTGCTGTTGCTTCGTCTAGCATTAAAACTTTTGGATTTCTAAGAAACGCTCGTGCAATTGCTAGCCGTTGGCGTTGACCACCAGAAATTTTTGTTCCACGTTCTCCCACTTCTGTATCTAATCCTTGAGGCATATCTTCTACAAATTTACGGGCATATGCTAATTCTAAAACTTCCCAAAGTTTTTCATCTGAAAATTCTTCTTCAAGTCCATAGGTCAAATTATAACGAATTGAACCTGCCATAATAGCAGAATCTTGCGAAACATACCCAATTTGACTACGATAATTTGTTAGCTGAATCTCTTCGATATTTGTTTCTCCAAATTTGATCGTTCCAGAAGTAGGTTGATAAAATCGCTCTAACAAACTAAAAGTCGTCGATTTCCCACCACCTGAAGGACCAGCAAACGCAATGATTTCATTGGGTTTTGCTTCAAAAGAGATATTTGACAAAATAGTTTCGTTAGGAGTATCACTATAAGCAAAATCTACATTTGAAACTGTTAACGTTTGATTAGCTAAATCAACTGTCTGACCAGATTCAAAATCTTCTGGTGTTTCATCCAATAGTTCTTGGACGCGACGTGTTGAACCTGCCGCTTTAGCCATTTCAGAAAATAATGTCGCAATGATGGGCATCGCTCCGATCAAATTAAATAGATACATCAAGAAACTCATTAACACACCAATCGTCATTGCTCCAATGGCAATTCGGTGCATGCCATATGCTAGTAAACCAAAGACCATGCTCATAAAAACCATCATCATAATGGGTTGCATAGCAGCGTCAAATACAGCTTCTTTCTTCCCGACATGAAACAAACGATCCACTTCATTTGCAGCACGTTCTTGCGCTTGCTTTTCGGCGTTAGATGTTTTAACTAAACGAATTTCTGAAAGTGTTTCGGTTGCGATCCCATTAAAATGACTCATGGCATCTTGACGAATATGGCTTACTTTTGAACCAAAAGACATTACTGGCACCATAAAAATGATAACTACTGGAACTGCAATAACCATCGCAAGAGACATATGCCAGTCCATTTTGATCATCATATAAACTGTTCCAATCACAGTAATGACACTTGCAATCGTTTGTGGAAAAGTACCTGCAAGTAATTGTTTAACTTGTGTTGTATCATTGGTCACCCGACTCGCCATTTCTCCAGCTTTCACTGAATCAAAATAAGATACTTTGAGTATGGTCAATTGATTCCATAACCGTTTTCGCATATTCTGTATAACATTTTCTCCGAAGATGCCTAAGATAGTCCCACCAGTTGCAGAAACAATCGCTGAAAGGACAAATAATCCTACTACCTTTCCTAATAAAGAATAATCCACGCCTTGTTGAAAGTTATTCACTAAATTAGAAGCTAATTTTGGTACATAAACTTGAACTGCTGACGAGCCTGCCAATAAAATCATACCAATTATCAGTAAATGATACTTAGGTTTGGTCTGTTTAATCAAACCAAAAAATTCTTTTAGCGAGAACTTCGTACCATCTTTTCTCACGGAAGCATTCATAGGTCTTCCGCCTCCACCTTGTGCCATTATTTTTTACGTCCTTTCTTCCAACCATCAAAACCACCAAAATGACCATTCATTCGATGATCAAAACCGCCACGTCCAAATCCATCGAATCTGTTGAACCCACCAAAGCCACTACGTTCCATCATTTGTTCACGTGCCCGACCAAAATGAGCACTCATCGTATTGAATCGTTCCCAACGCTTGTCATCACCAAACACTTCGGCTAATTTTTCCTGAAATTCGGAACTACTAATATTTTCATTCATCCGTTCAAGATAGCTATTTAATTGTCTCAATTCTTCTTCTGCAAAATCTTTAAACAAGACCTCTTTTAATGTCTGACTGATCGAACCATGTTCCGTTAAACTTTCTCGACCTTTATCTGTAATCTTTACTAAAGTGACGCGTGAATCCGTTGCTGATTTTTCTCGTATGACCGCACCAGCCTCTTCTAATTTTTTAATGATTTGAGTCACGCTCGAAGGCTTAATATCAAGCACTTCAGCTATACGTCCTGCTGTTACATTTTCTTCGGTTACTAATATTTTCAATGTCTCAAATGCATTGTCTGTTTTTTCTTCTACCTGATAAGCAAAAAGTAAAAACGGATGATGCGAGATTTCTAATAGATTTTCTAAAATTTCATTGTGATTCATAAAACAACCTCCCAGTTATTTATTTAGTTTATATCGATATCAACAAAATAAATTATAAACCATTTAATTAGTTTGTAAATAAAAAAACTAAATATTTATCGATAAATATTTTATCTACTTAAAAGATAAAAAATAAAAGCCATTATTCTTACGTACAACGCATTGAGCTCTTCTGATAATTAATTTAAAAAAAGATCCGGTAACTCAGCAAAAATATAGTAGAAAATAAAACGAAATAGTACCTGCTTTTCTCCCTCTTTACAAAAGCAATTTGCGATGAATGTTCATTTTTCCCTCTATTTTCAATTTCCCCTGTTCTTTGATAAGAGAGCCTACACAAAAATAAGCTCAGAATAACGATTGTTTCAACAGTTATTCCAAGCTTTTTGAGAATACATAATAAAGAAGATTTATTGTTTTATAAATCTATTTTTCTTGAATCCTATTTGTTTCCACATTGCTATTTTTTGGTGCACGTTGATTGAGGATAATACTCGATAAAACCACAATAACAAGGAAAGCAAGAATCGCAAAGATCAGTACAGTTTTTCCTTCTGCTCCTAACTTTCCTAGAATCAAGCCTGGGATCAAATAGTCCGTATCAGCAAATGTCGACGAAGCAAGTTGTAAATTTCCTAGAACTGGAAAAATAAACAGCGGTAACCAGCTAATCAGTAGTCCGTTGAATGCAGATCCTAATATTGCTCCTCTTCTTCCGCCTGTTGCATTCCCAAATACACCAGAAGCTGCACCACAGAAAAAATGACCAACGACACCAGGAATAATTACGGTGGTTTTCAAGGCAATCATTCCAAACATGGAGAGTGTTCCTACAAGAAAACTAACGAAAAATCCAATTAAAACGGCGTTAGGCGCATATGGAAAAACAATTGGTACATCCAATGCTGGTTTTGAGTTTGGCACAAGCTTTTTAGCAATTCCTTGAAATGCTGGTACAATTTCAGCCAATACCATACGAACACCTTGTAAAACGATCACAAAGCCTGCAGTAAATGTTCCTGCTTGGATCAAAGAAAAAATCACAGCGTTGTCACCATTACTTAATTCTTTTTCCACAAAAGATGGACCAGCAATTAAAGCAAGTGCAACATACACAATTGACATTAATAACATGATTGATACAGTTGAATCTCTCAAAAAACCAAAACTTTTAGGAATCTTGATCGTTTCTGTTGAATGCGCTTTGTTGCCAAAAAATTTTCCAATCCAGCCACTTGTTGCATAACCAATATTTCCAGTATGTCCTAATGCCACTTGATCATTACCAGTAATTGACTTCATAAATGGTTGACAAAGTGCTGGAGTGATCGTTAATAAACATCCTTCAAAGATTCCACCAAGTAAAATCATCCAGAGAGAAGTTTCAAATCCTGCACTAATCAAGATGACAGCTGTTAAACAAGATACATAAAGCATCGCTTGTCCAGTGAGGAAAATAAATTTATATCGTGTAAAACGTGCCAATAAAATGTTAACGATCATTCCCACTAACATGATAAGTGCTGTTGGTGTACCAAATTGTTGCAAGGCAATTGCTACAACTGCTTCATTACTTGGAACCACCCCTTGTGTATGGAGTGCTGTCTGAAACATTGTAGCAAAAGGCGTTAATGATTGACTGATCAATCCCGCACCACCAATTAATACAAGAAAACCGATAAACGTTTTTATGGTTCCTTGAATGACTTCAGAAGCTTTTTTCTTTTGCAAAACTAATCCTAAAAAAGCAATCAGAGAGACTAATATCGACGGTTGACTGACAATCGAAACAAACAAATTCAAAACCGTATCCATGGTTATCTTCTCCTCCATATGTGTATTTTTTATTCAATAATTGCTGCTACCTTTTCTTTTACTTCTTCTCCATCAATGATTGATTGAAGCGCAATCAATTTTTCCTCAGGAATGGTGTATAATGTATCTTTTAAAGAATATTCGATAAAAAAATAATCCGCCATGTCATTTGACACACTACCAACATCCGTATGACTCACTTCATATTGGTCTAATTCTTGTCCTAAATCTTGAAGTGCTTGTTTAATATTCATTTCCACCATGAAGCTTGTTCCTAAACCACTTTGACAAACTGCTACGATTCTCATAATTATTCGTCTCCTTTTTTAATGATCTTTCTAATTTCTTCCGTGGATTGTGCATGCATTAATGCTTGTAAATTTTCTTTCTTTGATAATAGTTTTGTAAGATTTGCTAATGCACGTAAATGGGCATCATTATCAATGGCTGCAAGACAAATAAATAATTGAACGGGATGTTTCTCGTCAAGTAAGTCTACTGGTTCATCTAATTTTAACAACGACATTCCCAATTCATTTACACCATCTTCTGGTCTTGCATGAGGTAAAGCAATACGGTCACCAATATAAATGAAAGCGCCATATTGATTCACGCGATCGATCATTGCTTCAATATAAGAAGTAGTGATTTTTTCTGTATCAAGTAATGGTTTTGCAGCTAACGTGATCGCTTCCTTCCAATTCACTTGTTTTGGGACCAGCTGAATCATTTCTGGCGTGATTAATTGTGATAACATAGGGCGACAATCCTCTTTTCTTTCAAATGACTTGTTTATTTTACGATTGATAATACGGTAAATTTTTTCTTCTTCTATTCCTTCATTTAAATGGATGTACGGCTTAATTGCATCAAAAATCTCTCTAGCTGTGGGTAAAGAGAAACCCGGAATCAACCATTCATTTTGTACCATATTGAGTAATTTGTTCTTTTCTAAATCACTCATAATGGGTTTGACAAGATAAATAGATTTCTTCAAAGACAACTGACTAATCTTAACAGTTGAAAAAATAATGTCATATGTTTCTTCATCAATTTCGTGTAACCGATCAATGGAATCCGTTTGAGTAAAGAAAAGTGTAGGGAATAAATGAGCTAATTCACTTTTTAATATCAAGGAAGAACTAATGCCACTCGGACATAAAATAATTGCCCGAATCCTTTTTTGTTGTGCTAATAAATTCGACTTACGAATTTCTCCACCAAATAGAATCGAAAAAAAGCCAATTTCTTCTTCTGGTATTTTTTTTCTGATGATTTTTTCAAACGGCTGCAAAGCTTTCTTTGTTAGTTCATAAATAGCGCCATACTGACTTTTTATTTGTTTAATCATTGGATTGGGTAAATAAAACCCGTAAACCATTCTGTAATAAGCTGGAACTAAGTGAAAATACAAATTATCAAATAGTTCTTTGAATGATTCAAATCTAACAGCGACAAGCGCCTCCATGCGATGAATGATCTCAGCTACACAAGAAAATAAAAATTCTTGGGACTGATCGTGAAGGTTTCCTTGTACAAATGTCATCAAACATCTTGAAAAAAATTGGGTTTCTTTTTCTGTTATTGGTGTTTCAATAATAGACGAAAGTACTTTTTTACTGATCGAAGCGGTTTCATTCGAGTGGATAATAGGCAACTCATCATACTCTTCCAAGCTGGAATCTCCAATTCTTTTTTTTGTTAATGAATAGAAAAATGCAAGTTCTTCCATTCTACTAGGTGCTAATTGAATCGTCGTACGAAGACAAGCATTAATAATTGCTTTTTTCACTTGTGCAACTAGTACAAAATCCATTGAAACTAGCCATAACAATACCCCAAATCGCCCACTTGTAGTTTGCAGTAGAGACGCCAAACGATTTTTTGCTTCTCTACGTAATTGAAACTCGCTTCCCAAAAGTGTAAAACCCCTTTTCCTTGAATAGAGCAACTGACAGTTTTCATTGCTTAACATTTCTCGTATTTTCTTGATATCTGATAGAATAGTCCCTTTGGAAACTTTTAAAAATTCTTGAAAATGAAAGACAGATAAACCTTCTTTTTCTGAGTAAACCATTAAATAAAGTAAATGACTTCTTTCTTTCTCTGTATAAACAACTTCATATCTTGAAATTCCGAGAAACGTTTCCACCCATTCAATCGGTTTGATTTTCTCTAGCTTCACATAATGTTCGTTATAAGAACTACTAAAAGGAAGAAGTTGCTTTTTTACTTCATTCATTGGTTTCCCAATTATCGTTGAAGCTTCGGACCAAGTTATTTCTTTACCAGAGTAACTTTTGAGGAGATAAGTAATCATTTCATCCACAGCGCTGTTCACCTCCTATTTGTATTCTAATATGCACATTTTTTAAATGCGAGATTTGTTTGGTACAACATGCGTTTCCATTTTAAAAAAAATTATACTGAACTGCTAGTGAACTACCTCTACTTAGCTAAATCTAACATTTTTTAACGCTGGAAGTAGGAGTAATTCACCATGAATAGTAGTACATCTCTCTCCTAACCCTTTCTAAAATGATTAACGACTAAACGAAATTAGGGATTAACTTAAATGTAGCTAACCAAAAAGAATGATTGAAGCAATTCCTTTTGTCATCTTCATTATTTACATATTGACTCTTATATTCAAATTTCAAATGAAAGTTCTGTTTGTTTTTTTTATTTCAAGGGAATTATTTATGAGATGTGCTATACTCTTTGAGACAGTAAAGTTTAATGACGGTGGCGATTTCCAAGAAGGTGGTGGTGCTTATGGATGTAAGTACTAAAATCTACGAAAGGAGTAGCCTTTTGTCCGCATACGAGACAATTCAAATCATTCTTGGCTTTGGTATGTTTACCATTTCTTTGATTGGTTTGGTTGTGTCCATGCTTAAACACGACAAAAAGAAATAACCGTCACTTTAGCAGGTGCACACGGTTATTTCAAATTAAATAATTCTATCTGCCACCGTCTTTAGCGGTGCTGTCAAAGGGAACTGTTGACACAGTTCCTTTTTTCATATTCATTATAGCACACCTTGTTTCGGCTATTCAATTTTCAAATGAAAAACGAATAAAAAGATGCTTTTTTTATGTTCAAATTTCTCAATTTCAACTGGTTCAAGTAGTTGATCGTAATGGGAATTGTTTTTCTAAAATTGGAAATTTTAGATGAAACAACCTATTCTTCTAAACATTCCCATTTAATTTATCTACCTTTTTCTATCAGAAATTATCACAGCAAGTTATTTTTTACTCAACTCATCACGCTAACTCTATTTCTACCTTTTTATAACTCTTCTATCTTTCTCAAAATACCAATGTTTTTTCTAATTTTTCTTTGGTAGAAATCTCTGGTAGAAAAAATAAAGTAACATAAAAAAAGCGCCTAAAAAGACGCTTTTGGTAGAAATTGGAAAACTGAGACGAGAGGTTGTGAATGAACCGTACAGCTTCAAGCATTAAAGAGAGATTTCGTAAAATAGCCTTTCATATTTTTCGAAATTTCGCTTTAATTTCGAAGGAGCTGGTTCATGAACACCGTTTTTTCAGCTATAGAAATGATGAACATTCTTAAGATTCAGACTTTTCAAAATTCCCCATTTTTATTGAGTTTTAGCTCTATTTTCGATACATCTTAAATTCTAAGAATAAATCATTATAAATTCCTAAATATTTTGAGCCTAAATCTTCGTAGACTTCTAAATGTGAGATGGTCGCATCATCTGGATAAAATTGTTCATCTTCTGAGATTGCTTTTGGTAAGAGAGCCTTAGCTTTCTTGTTAGGTGTTGAATAACCAATGTATTCCGCATTTTGAGCAGCATTTTCTGGCTTCAGCATAAAATTAATGAAGTCATACGCTCCTTGCTTATTTTTTACGGTTTTAGGCATGACAATATTATCGAACCATAAATTCGATCCTTCTGACGGAATCACATAATGAAGATGTTCATTTTCAGACAACATATCCGCTGCTTCGCCAGAAAAAGTAACCGCTACAGAAGCTTCTTCATTGGTCATATACATCTTGATTTCATCGGTCACAATAGCTTTAACATTAGGAGTTAATTGATTCAACTTACTTGCGGCTGCATTTAGCTGACTCATCTCTTTACTATTCAAAGAATACCCCAGACTATTTAATGAAAGCCCCATTACTTCTCTCGCACCATCAATTAGCATTAAGCTGTCCTTTAATTTTGGGTTCCAAAGATCATTCCAATGTTGAATCTCTTCTTCACTAAATACTTTATCGTTATAAACAATCCCTAGCGTACCCCAAAAATAAGGAATAGAGTAAATATTCTTTGGATCAAAGTCTAAATTCAAAAAACGTTCATCGATATTTGATAATCCTTTGATTTTTGTATGATCCAATGGTAGCACCAGTTTTTCTTTCATCATTTTTTGAATCATATATTCACTAGGAATGGCAATATCGTAATTTGTCCCACCTTGTTGGATTTTTGTAAACATCGCTTCATTAGAATCAAATGTTTCATAGTTCACTTTGTATCCATATTCTTTTTCAAATTTGGTAATCAAGCTAGGATCAATATAATCTCCCCAATTGTAAATCGTAACGATCTTCGCACCACTCATCCCACTTGCTTTTTCTAATTGTCGTACGCCAAAAAATAAAACTAAGATGATCACAATAATGCCAACAAATAGTGATTGTAATTTTTTCATCGTAAACGTACCACCTCCTCACGTCCTCGGCGATTTTTTCTCATTTTTTTTGATCGATTTTCTTTGCTAATAAAATAATAACCGATAACTAAGACCATTGAGAACAGGAATACTAATGCACTTAATGCATTGATTTCTAAACTGATTCCTTGACGAGCACGTGAATAGATTTCCACAGATAAAGTCGTAAATCCATTTCCCGTCACAAAGAAAGTCACAGCAAAATCATCCAATGAATAAGTAAATGCCATAAAATATCCTGCAATAATACCAGGAGATAAAAAAGGTAAGATAATGTTTTTTATCACCTGAAAATGATTGGCTCCTAAATCTCTTGCTGCATCAACCATGGAATCATTCATTTCTTGTAACTTAGGTAAAACCATTAAGACCACAATCGGAATACTAAAAGCAATATGAGAAAGTAATACACTTTGAAATCCTAAACCAAATCCTAAAAAGGTAAAGAAAATCAAAAAACTTGCACCGATGATTACATCAGGAGAAACAAGCAAAATATTATTCATACTTAATAAGGTATTTCTTGCTTGTCGTTTTCTTGTATAGTAAATCCCCATTGCACCAAATGTTCCGATAATTGTGGCAATCAACGCAGATAAGAACGCCAGCATAAAGGTATTTAGCACAATAATGATCAAGCGTGTATCTTCAAATACCGCTTGATAATTTTCCCAAGTAAAACCAGTGAAGCTATTCATCGTACCACCGGCATTAAAAGAATAAAAAATCAAATAAAAAATCGGTAAATACAATAGTAAGAAAACAACAAATAGGTAGAGATAAGACCACTTAAACCTTTTCTTCATATGCGGCCTCCCTTCTTCTTCTCGCCAGTAAGTAGCATGACGAGAAACATGGCAATAATCAAAATAACACCAATGGTCGATCCCATTCCCCAATTTTGAGTGACAAGAAAATGTTGTTCAATAGCCGTACCTAAAGTTATCACTCGATTCCCACCAATCAGACGAGTCAGCATGAAAAGCGAAAGTGAAGGAATAAAAACAGCTTGTATCCCACTTTTTACGCCATTTAGTGACAATGGAAATACTACACGACGGAAGGTTTCAAAATTATTGGCTCCTAAATCACGACTAGCACTGATCAAAGAAGGATTCATTTCTTCTAGTGCGTTGAAAATTGGCATGATCATAAAGGGGATTTCAATATAGGTAGCCACAAATAAAAAGCTAAAATCGGTAAATAAAATTTGTCTTGTTCCGATTCCTAGAAAATCGAAAAAATGATTGACACTCCCATGGATACTAAAGATACCGATAAAGGCATAGGCTTTTAGCAATAAATTGACCCATGTAGGTAAAATGATCAACATTAACCATAGTTGTTTGTGTTTTAATTTGGTTAAAAAATAAGCGGTTGGATAACTAATAATCAAGGTAAAAAATGTGATCAAAAATGCATACCAAACTGAATTTAGTGTCATCGATAGATACGTACCTGACATAAAAAAAGCGGAGTAATTACTTAACGTAAATTGTCCATTCATATCAAAAAATGATTGATAAATAATCATCAAAACTGGGGCAATAACAAACAACCCAAGCCATAAAACATAAGGAACAGAATAGATTCTACGCATTGTTTTCATCTATATCTTCCCCCTATTCTTCATAGCTATCAAGTCGAGCATCAAACTCTTCTTCTGTTTCATTGAATCGCATGACATGAATATCTTCTGGATCAAAAGATAAACCAACTTTGCTACCTTCTTTTGCTTTTTTCGTTGAATGGACAGTCCATTCATTTTGCTGTTCATCATAACACACAATCTCATAGTGAACACCTCGAAAAAGTTGCGTATCAACTGTTACCACTAGTTTTCCTTTGTCAGGTGTCGTAATGGTGAGGTCTTCTGGACGCAATACCACTTCCACGGGTTCATTTGGACGCATACCGCCATCCACACATTCGAATTTTTTTCCAACAAACTCCACTAAATTATCTTCAATCATTACGCCATTGACAATGTTACTTTCGCCAACAAAATCTGCCACAAAATGATTAATCGGCTCGTCATAAATATCAACAGGTGTGCCACTTTGAATAATTTTCCCTTTATTCATCACGAAAATTTCATCACTCATCGCTAATGCTTCTTCTTGGTCATGCGTAACAAAAATAAAGGTGATCCCCAGACGTTGTTGTAACTCTCTTAGTTCATATTGCATATCTGTACGTAACTTTAAATCAAGTGCAGATAAGGGTTCATCTAACAATAATACTTTCGGTTCATTGACGATCGCTCGAGCGATTGCGACACGTTGTCGTTGCCCTCCAGACATTTCGCTAATTTCCCGGTTTTCATATCCAGGTAATTGAACCATACGTAGTGCGTCTTTTACCTTCTTTTCAATATCTCTTTTATTCATTTTTTTAATTTTCAAACCAAACGCAACGTTGTCAAACACATTCATGTGAGGAAATAACGCATAATCTTGAAAAACCGTATTAACTTGTCGTTTATTCGCCGGTACATCATTTAAACGTTTTCCTTCAAAATACATTTCCCCTTCAGTTGCTTCTGTGAAACCTGCAATGATTCTTAATATTGTTGTTTTTCCACAACCAGAAGGACCTAATAATGTATAGAACTTCCCTTGTTCGAGCTCAAAACTCACTTTTTTTAAAATCGTTTCATCATCATAGCGTTTGACTACCTGATCAAATGAAATAATTGGTTTCCCCACTTTTTACCCCCCTAAATTATAAGTACGAATCTGTAGCTACAATCAAAGCTTTCGTACGATTTGACTGATGATTTTTCAATTGATGATGCGTTGTCGCTTGGTAATAGATCGATTGTCCAGCTTTTGCCACATATCGTTCTTCTCCTAAGCATAACTCTACTTCGCCTTCTAACACAAAAATAAACGTTTCAGATAGCGAAGGTTCAAATAATTTGTACTCTCCTGCTTCATGAAAGGTGAGCAAAACAGGTTCCATCTCTTTTTCATTTGAATCAGGTACAAGCCACTCTAATTGATAGCCATTTTCTTCATCTAAGTAAATTGTATGGTCTTCCTTCGAATAAACCACCTGTAAATTGACCGTATCTTGGTGAAAAAATTCTTCTGGTGAAACACCTAATACTTCTAAGATAGAAAAAAATGTTTCCATAGAAGGTGAGCTTAAATCGCGTTCTAATTGAGAAATATAGCCCTTAGACAAATCTGTCCGTTCCCCTAATTCTTCTTGTGTTAAATTTTTTTGGATACGTAAATTCCTTAACTTTTCTCCTATTTCCATCCCATTCCTCCTCCCAAAAGTTTTCTATTAGTAAACACAAAGTTTACTTTCACTCGTACTAGTATACAAATTTTATTGAAAAAGACAACCCTTTTTTCTTCATTTTTATCGAAAAAATTCTTTTTATTTTTGTTACCTAAGTTTCTCTATTTTTTCATAATAAAACAGGAAAGAATAACGCTAAATTTCACAACTTTATGGTATGATATAAGAAAATTTTGAAAGGAGCCTTATCCTTACATGAATACATTTAAAGCGTTTCAAGTAAATAACACCCCAGCTTTTCATACAGCACTTGTGGAGCAAAAAAAACCGACTTTATCCGCAAATGAAGTCTTAATCAAAATTGCCTATTCCGACGTCAACTACAAAGATGCCTTAGCTAGTAGTGAATCTGGTGGCGTGATTCGATCTTACCCAATGACTCCTGGGATTGATTTATCCGGTGTTGTCATTGAAAGTCTCGACAGCCGTTTCAAATCTGGTGATTCTGTCATAGTAACTGGTTATGGGTTAGGCGTGACCTCTCCAGGCGGATATAGTCAATACCAAAAAGTTCCTGGAGATTGGTTAGTACCGTTACCAAAAAATATGACTCTTCGTCAAGCAATGGTTTTCGGAACAGCAGGATTTACAGCTCTTTTATGTGTCAATGCCCTGATTCAAACAGGCATGAAAATAACAGATAAAGTCGTAGTTACCGGGGCTTCCGGAGGAGTGGGGAGCGTTGTTGTCGCTATCTTGCGTAAACTTGGGTTTACTTCAATTACTGCCCTTTCTCGAAAGAAAGAATCGGTGGCATGGCTAAAAAATTTGGGAGCTAATGAAGTTCTTGCCCCACATGAATTTTTCCCAGAAAAAACAAAACCTCTAGGCAAGCAACAAATTGATTATGCTATCGATACAGTTGGCGGAGAACAATTAACTCAATTACTTCCTTTACTTGCTTATGATGGAGCTGCTGCACTTTGTGGTAATGCTGGCGGTATGCAATTAATGACTACCGTTTTGCCATTTATCTTACGTAACATTCAATTAATTGGTATTGATTCAGTCAATGTCCCTCATGAAAAACGTGCGTCTATTTGGCAACAATTAGCTGACCTTGCTATTGCAGATGAACTTTTAATCAACGAAATCAATTTTGATCAATTGCCAGAAGTGATTCAACAATTATTAGCGGGCAAACATCAAGGCAGAACTTTAGTAAATGTGGGTGAATGGCAATGAATATTTTAATTACTGCAGGTGGGACAAGTGAAAAAATCGATCAAGTTCGTTCAATTACCAATCATTCTACTGGACGTTTAGGAAAAAATATTGCAGAGGCTTTATGTAAATACCCATCAATGACAATTGATTATGTGACAACGCCTACCGCTGTCACACCAGAATCAAGAGAAAATATCCACTTTCATTTTATCGAATCCACACAAGATTTATTTGACACATTAAAACATTTAACCACAGAAAAAAACTACGATGGCATTATTCATAGCATGGCAGTCAGTGATTTTACCCCTGCTTTCAGCCTTTCTGAAGAGCAATTAGAAAAAAGTATTATGCAAACACCCTTAACAGCGACACTGCTTCCTCAATGGTTAGAGCAAAATAGCGAATATCCGATGAACGATGAAAAAATTTCTTCTGATACGCAACACTTACTAATTGCCTTGAAAAAAACACCAAAAATCATTAGTTTTTTGAGAAAATGGCAACCAAAAGCGAAAATTATCGGATTTAAATTATTAGTTGATGTTCCTAAAGCACATCTCATAGAAGTAGCCAAAAAAAGCTTGCAAAAAAATCAAGTAGATTATATCTTCGCCAATGATCTTACTCAAATTAAAGGAGAACGGCATCACGGCTATTTATTAGCAGAAGACGGCACCATTAAGGAAGCCAAAACGAAGAAAGAAATTGCTAAATTATTGACATCAGTTATAATAGAACCATCTTTCTTTGACTGATCAAAACATTGTGATAAACTCATTTAACAATCCTTGAAAGGGGTAAGAAAAATGAAAAAAATTTTACTGGGTGTTACTGGTAGCATCTCTGCTTACAAAAGTGCAGATCTGACCAATCAACTCGTAAAACTTGGCTATCAAGTGGATGTGATCATGACAGAAAGTAGTACTCACTTTATTACACCACTTACTTTACAATCATTGTCAAAACGTGCTGTCCATACAGATGTTATGCAAGAAAAAGATCCTGCAGTGATTAACCATATTGAATTGGCCAAACAAGCAGATTTGTTTTTGATTGCACCTGCTACAGCAAACATCATTGGGAAATTAGCTAATGGACTTGCAGATGACCTACTTTCAACTGTAGCAATGGCACTAAAAAAAGAAATACCAAAATTAATTGCACCCGCAATGAATACCAATATGTACCAACATCCGATCAATCAAAAAAATTTAGAAACGTTAAAATCAATTGGTTATCATGAAGTTGAACCAAGAGAATCTTTACTAGCTTGTGGTGATTTTGGTAAAGGTGCTTTAGCTGACATCCAAATCATCATTGATCAAGCTGTGCAATTAATGAACGAAAGAAAGGCTTAGTACGTTATTATGAAAAACACAAGAACTTTTGCTTTGACTGCGATGTTTTTAGCTATCCTTATTTTATTAGCAGTCACACCTCTTGGATTTATTCCAATTGGACCAATCAATGCTACAACCATGCATATACCAGTAATCATCGCTTCCATCGTTTTGGGTCCACGATTAGGTGCTTTTTTAGGGGGAACTTTCGGCTTAATTAGTATGATTAGAAGTACGATTGTTCAAACACCTTTATCCTTTGTTTTCTCCCCTTTCATCCCAGTCATTGGCACTGAACATGGAAGCTTAAAAGCCATATTGATTGCTTTTATCCCACGTATTATGATTGGGATTGTTCCTTATTTTGTCTATAAAGGAATACTAAAATTAAGTAAAAATAAATTCTATTCTCTCTCTTTATTTCTAGCAGGCTTAGCTGGTTCTTTCGTGAACACAGTTCTTGTGATGAATATGATTTATTTCTTATTTCAACATGATTATGCTCAAGTGGTTGGAAAAAGTATCCATGCTGTCTACTCTGCTATTTTAACTGTTATTTTCACAAGCGGTATTCCAGAAGGGATCGTAGCAGGGATTGCGACTGCCGCAGTTTGCAATGTGTTGCTTCGCCTTATGCATGCCACTCCCCAACCCAAATAATTATTTGATCTAAAGAAAAAAGACAACGTAAGTAAACATAGAGGTTGTGAACAGTATTGCTTCTTAATTCTTGAAGCAGACCATACTGTTCACAACCTCTTTTGCCTCGTATTTTTTTCGTTTAGTGTTATGATTGTTAGTGAATACTGTAAGAAAGGAAGATTAAAATGAATATTTTTGTTGTAGGAGCAAATGGTCAAATTGGAAGACACTTAGTTAAAGACTTATCAGCAACAAACCATCAAATAGTAGCCGGAGTACGAGATGTAGCGACACAGTCACTTGTAAAAAGCGAAAATGTGACTTATGTCTCGTTCGATCTTACTTGGACAGCTGAAGAAATGGCACACGTCTTCAAAGGTAATGAACTTATCATCTTTACCGCTGGTTCACAAGGAAAAAATCTATTACAAATCGATTTAGATGGTGCAATCAAAACCATGATTGCTGCTGAAATGGCTAACGTACACCGCTATTTTATGATCAGTGCAGTTTTTGCAGATGATCGCAGTAAATGGCCAGATACGATGATCGATTACTATATTACTAAACATTACGCAGATGAATGGCTAAAACATCAAACTTCTTTGGATTATGTAATCCTTCAACCCGTCTCATTGACAAATGATGAAGAAATAACACCTGTCCAATTAGTAAAACCGTTGGATAAAGCAGCTGAAACAGTTTCACGTAAAACTGTAGCGTCTGTCTTAACAGCCTTAGTCGACCAACCAAGTATATCTAAAATAACTCTCGTTCTATCTGAAGGAAACCAAGATCTTACAACTGCATTTCACCAAGTATTGGAGGAGGAATAATTGATGCGTGCCATTACATTTAAACACCCTGGGTCTGCTGAAGTCTTACAAGAAATCAATGCAGAAAAACCAACACCTGATAAAGGGCAACTGCTTATAAAAGTCCATACTGCCGCAATTAATCGCACCGATATCATGCGCAGAGAATCGACCACCCAACAGCCCCCTTTTCCAATTTTAGGCGTAGAAGTAGCCGGAGAAGTGGTCGAAAATTTAAGCGATGATCCCAACTTTACGCCAGGAACAAGAGTTTGTGGTTTAGTCAATTTAGGTGGCTATGCCGAATATGCTGTCATGCCGGCTGATCGTGCGATTTTACTGCCAGATTCCTTAGATTACGTGAATGCTGCTGGTATTTCAGAAGTTTTTCTAACTGCTTATCAGACACTTTATTGGCTGGGAAAATTGCAAGAAGGAGAAACAGTTTTAATTCACGCGGGTGCTAGCGGTGTAGGAACAGCAGCTATTCAATTAGCCAAACAACTTTCAAAAGCAAAAGTAATCGTCACGGCAGGCTCAGAAGAAAAATTGGCCTTTTGTAAATCACTGGGTGCGGATGAACAGATCAATTATAAAACGCACAATTTTCAAACAGAAGTGAAAAAAATAACAAAAGGTAAGGGAGTAGATGTGATTCTAGATTTCATCGGCGCTTCTTACTGGACAAAAAATTTAGCCTCTATCGCTGTTGACGGTCGTTGGGTACTAATTGGTATGTTGGGCGGTACCATTGTTCCTGAAGTAAATTTAGGCACATTGATTACAAAACGAGTTCAATTAATTGGTACGCTACTCACTCCCAGAAGTGACCACTACAAAGCAAAACTAACACAGGAATTTATGCAAAATGTAGGAGCTTATCTTGCAGATGAACGAATAAAACCAATTATTGATCGGACATTTACGTTAGATGAAGTAAAAGAAGCCCATGAATACATGGAAGCAAATAAAAATATTGGAAAAATTATTTTAACTATTCCTTCTTAACCTTAATCCAATCACTTTTCAAAAAAACTGGAGTAATAAAAAAGTTTGAAGAGCCGCCTTTTTGAGCAGCTTCTTCAAACTTTTTTAAGCTGATTGGCTAATTGATCCGATGAGTTGGTTTTCTTTTTTTACTCGCATATAAAGACAAATACTATAAGGAATAATCAATACTTCTAAAGTGGTAGATGCATGGAATAAAAGGCTAACACCTAATAGTTCAGGAATAATATTCAAAAAATAATTTGGGTGTTTCACATATGTAAATAACCAGTGATTGTTTAATTGATGATTTTCTTCAAATATTAGTTTGACTGTCCAATACTTTCCTAATAAACGCATGACCCAGATTAACATAATAAAAGAAAATAGAATCAGAACAAGTCCCAAAAAACTAGATGAATCAAACGTTACTTTACGAACAATTCCTTCAAAGAAAGCTGAAAAATAAAACAGAGTATGTAGGATAGCTAGCCATTTAGTCGTGAATTGTCCATATTCAACAGCTCCTGCGTTTAACAGTGCTTTTGCATGTACACTTGAAATTTTTAAGACATACAATCTTATTATAGCAATCACTAGAAATAAGAAAAATAATATACCGCTCACTTCTTCCCCTCCTTTCTATTGCTTATTGTATATTGAAAACTGGTGTTATCATAGAGATATTTTTTTTAAATAAATCAAACTATTTGTAAAAATAATCAAAGGGATAAAAAAGGAGAAAACGCATTACAACATTTTCTCCTCATTCCTATTGGTTTTATTTATCTTTAACTTTCACTAACAAATTTAGCCGCTTGCTGACCAGCTTGGCGTCCAAAAATAATGATTTCAGCAACTGAATTGCCACCAATACGATTATCTCCGTGCAGTCCTCCAGTGACTTCACCTGCAGCATACAAGCCGGTAATTGCTTGATTTTCTTTATTTAATACTTCTGTTTTTGTATTAACTTTCACCCCACCCATTGTATAGTGGATACCTGGTGCGATTTTGATGGCATAATATTTTGCTTTTGAAAGATCGTTTTCCATCGCTGTCGTACGTTGAAACTGCTCATCTTTTTGTGCGGCCACTGCTTGATTCCAAGTTTCAAGTGTTTGCGTCAGTGCTTCTTGAGGAAGAGCCACTTTTTCAGCTAATTCTGCTACACTCTCACCAGAAACCACGTAGCCTTTTTGTTCGTAAAAATCAATCGCTTTTGCTCGATCTCTCACCCCTTGATCAAAGATCAAATAAGCTGATTTTTCTGGTAAAGCAGTAATCGCAGCAGATACTTTATCCCTTGTATCTAGCTCATTTACAAAGCGCTTTCCTTCTTGATTTACCAAAATAGCACCTTCACCACGTACTGCTTCACCGATCAATACTCCTTCATCTTGTTGCACTGTAGGATGGATCTGGATTTTATCCATATCAACGATTTGTCCACCTAATTTTTCAATCATCGTAATACCGTCACCTGTTGAACCAGATTGATTCGTCGTTACATAGCCTTCTAAATCAGGGCGATATTTTTTGATGAATGATTCACTCGCTCCATAGCCACCTGATGTCACAACAATCGCTTTTCCTGTGATCGCTTTTGGTTCTTCTCCTTGGACTTTTATAGTCACTTCATTGACTTTGCCGTCATTTTCTTTGATGTCAGTCACTTCTGTGTTGACAAAAACAGGAATATTTCGTTCATGGACATTTTTTAATAACCCATCTACCAAATAGCCACCAATCGCTGAACCATCAGAAGGACGATGCGTTCTTTTTTCACTCATCCCACCCGTAATCGTTAAATTATCTAATGTGATTCCATTTTGATCTAACCAATCAATTGCCTCAGCTGAATGATCCACAAAGTAACGAAGTAATTCTTGATCGTTGGTACCTCCGCCTCCTTTTAAGGTTTCTTCATAAAAGGCATCATTTGAATCTTTAATACCATTTTCTTTTTGGAATTTTGTTTCTGAAGCATTCATGCCACTTGAAGATTTTAATGTATTTCCACCTGCACCAACAATAATAATATCGTAAGAATCTTTCATCTCAGCTGGATTCGTGTAAGTTTGTTCAGAAGCGCCAGAAGATACTTCTGTTTTTTCTGATGATTTTGTACTAGTAGCAGTCGTTTTTTCATTTGTCTCTGTCCCCGTACCACAGGCCCCCATAATAAACACCGATGTAAAAACAAATAAACTTTTTACTATTTTTTTCATTATTTCCTCCTAAAATTTATTCTTCTTTTTTATTTTAAGTGAAAAAATTCACAATCTCAACCATTATTTTAATTTTTAACAATTCTTTTTTATTCTACTCTTTTTCTATTAATTTTTTTTGCAAACGCCACCTTCTTTCTTAAAACCATGATTAGTACAAAAAATTTTGGCTCAAGCTAGTTACCTAGTATAATCTTAACTATAGATAAAGGAGTTATTTTATGAATTATATGAAAAGATTTTTTATGAATGGAACAAAAACTGCTGAAAGGATTACTCATGCTTTTTATATCCTCTTACGTGTCATTGTTACAGTCTTATTGATTGACCAAATAATCCAGCGAAATGTAGGAAATATCTTTCTTTTATTACTAACATTAGTTTTATTTGAAATCCCCTATCTTTTAGAAAAAGTGTTTAAAATCGAAATACCGAATATGTTGGAAGTCATTATTATTTCTTTTATTTTTAGTTCAACAGTTTTAGGAGAATTAAGTGACTTTTATGGATATTTCTCCATGTGGGACACGGTACTTCATGGGCTAAGTGGCTTTTTAGCAGGTGGCGTTGGCTTTTCTCTTGTCTATTTGCTTAACAAAAATACAAAAACGATGAACCTCACCCCTTTACTTCTTGCAATCGTCTCTTTTTGTTTTTCGATGACAGTCGGTGTCATGTGGGAATTTGTTGAATTTTCAGCGGATCATTTATTTCAACTTGATATGCAAAAAGATAGCCTTGTCCAACAAATCAATAGTGTTAAGTTAAGTGAAGACGGCAACACTGTCTATTCCATTAAAGATATTGAAAAAACTATTGTGGAATATAAAAATCCAGATGGCAATATAGAGAAATATACAATTACTGGTGGCTACTTAGATATAGGAATTATTGATACGATGAAAGATTTATTTGTCAACTTCATTGGTGCTTTAACTTTTAGCATATTTGGCTATTTATACAGTCAAAATCATTATAGAAAATTTACCTTCATCCGCAACTTTATTCCTCGAAGAAAAAGAGAACGTCGCCAACAAAAATAAAGGGCTCTTCTGATCGGTAAAGTTAAAACAAACTATTGCTACTAAAACTTGGGAATCTACCTACAAAAACTAGAGACTGTAACAATCATCAGAAAAAACTAATGATTGTTACAGTCTTTAATTAGTTAAAGTTAGATTTGCGATTACAGACTAATGCCGAGAATATCCTTTCAATTTAGCGTAAGAGGTATCGTACGATTGTAGGTTGTTCAAAGTAACCCAAAAAGCAAGGATTCCTTGCTTAAAATCTATATTTCCCTCTAGAAATTTCAATACATAAAGTATTTTCTAATGATCAGGAGAAGTGACATCGGTTCAAACGAAAAATAAAAAAAACGAATAGTGGCTTCATTTAAACTTTAATAACATAAAAAACAACAAGAAAAACAAATCATTCGCTTTTCTTGTTGTTTTTTAGTTGTTCTAATACTTTCATTGCTAAAGGATAATCTTTATTTTCACTGCCATCAAAGTTTTCAGGGAGAATGGAAAACCCTAATTTTTGATAAAGCTTGATGGCCGGATAGCTCCAAGTCTGTGTGTGCAAATAAATGGGTCCATGAGTTTCAAGTTCTTGAAATCGACGCAATACTTCAACAGTTAAAGCTCTAGCAATACCTTTACCTTGATGCTCAGGCATTACAGCCAACCAATGAAAAAGTGGATAGCATCCATCTTTACGTTGTTTATACCAAGCCGTTCCCGTTGCAATCTTTTTCCCAGATTCAGTGACAACAAATAGCATCCGTTGTTGAAGTTGGTCTTGATAGGGTAAAAAGACACGTTGAAAATAAGTCATTCCTTCTTCTTTCGTTTCAAATTCTCCTACAGACACTTCAATTTGAGCCCAACTTCTTTCATCTCCCAAAGTATAGCATTCAAAATGATACCCATCAGGCAAAGAAACGTTAGGTAGTATTCCACCGATCGGACGTGACATCCAAATTTCAGCATAAGGGATATGCTTATCTAACATATTTTAGATTCCTTTCTAAAGATGTTATTCTTCCAACCTATTACCTAATCAACTATCTGATAATAAATTCGCCATTTAATCCATGTGTCTAACTAGCTAAGCCCTTCTGACGAACGTTAATTTTTCACATCTACTGCTTGTTCTTCGCCAATGATTCGCACTTCTGTTTCCAAACATACGTCAAATGTTTCTTTGATTACTTCTTGGATATGGGCAATCAATTCTATATAATCCGTTGCTGTCGCATGATCAATGTTTACGATAAAACCTGCATGTTTTTCAGAAATTTGTGCGCCGCCCCACTTCAATCCTTGCAAACCAGCTTGTTGAATCAATTGACCAGTGAAATGCCCAACTGGACGTTTAAAAACACTTCCACAAGAAGGATACTCTAATGGTTGTTTTGATTGTCTTAATTCAGTCAGTTCTTCCATACGTCTTTTAACTATTTCTTGATCACCAGCCGTTAATTGAAAACGTGCTTCTAAAATAATTGCATTCATTTCTTGCACTTTACTATGACGATAAGAAAAAGCCATTTCTTCATTGGTTAGAGTTTTTAATGTACCATCTTCTAATAAAACATCGACTTCAGCTAATACATCTTTCACTTCTCCGCCGTAAGCCCCTGCATTCATATAGACAGCCCCGCCGATACTACCAGGAATCCCACACGCAAACTCAAAACCAGTTAAAGAAGCCTCTAATGCTGCGTAGGTCGTATCAATTAATTTAGCCCCTGCTTTTGCAATCACCGTTGTACCTTCTACTCGAATTTGGTTCATCTCAGTCAACATGATGACCATGCCACGAATCCCACCGTCTTGAACAATTAAGTTACTTGCATTTCCTAACACTATCCAAGGAATTTCATTTTTTCTACAATAATCCACAACTTCTTTTACTTCTTCTTGAGATTTTGGAAAAACAAGAACATCCGCTGGACCACCTGTCTTTGTAAATGTATAATTCATCAATGGTTCATCAAACAACAGATACATTTCTGGTAAATTCTTCACTAAGTTTTCTTTATTCACTGAGGATTTTCCTTTCTATATCAAACATCCTCATTATTCTATCATGCTTAAAACAAACTTACCAGTTTCCTTACATTTGTTGTCTCATATGTTTGATCAGCATTTCTTCACAAAGCGCATGACTTTGAACAATCTGTTGTTGTTTTAAAGCATTTAGATCAGGTTTTTCTTTTTTTATTTCCGTCAAAAAGGCTTGAATCATTGGCTCAAATCCCCGTTTTACCAACGTGTTTTCCCAATCACCAAATGTTTCTATCTTTAGTTCAGGCGCTTGTTGGATAGTTAATTCTGTTAGTTCAGAAACTTCATAAATACCATTTCTACTCGTTATCTGGTATCGTTCCGTATTGGCACCACTAGCTAAATCCATCGTTAATATGGCTGTTTGATGAGCTGTTTCTAACTGTAAAATAGCAAAATCTAAATATTCTTTTGTTTCACGAATTTGATAATTTGTACGAAGGATCGGTTCATCTAAAAGATAGACCGCCGTATCAATCAAATGTAAGAAGAGATCATAGATGACAAATTCTGTTGTTTCTTGAGCAGCCACTCGATTTTTTTGTAACTGGATCAATCGCTTATCAGGTACTTTCTTTAAACGGTCAACCATGGGTGCAAATCGTCGATTAAATCCGACCATTAAAATGACTTGGTTTTTGTCTGCTAACTCTTGTAGTTCTCTTACTTCATTAAGATTGACGGATAAGGGCTTATCAATATAAACATGAATATGGTTTTCAAGACATTTTTTTGCCAATGTATAATGTACTTTTGTTGCAGCATGAATCATGCAAGCTTCGATATTTTGTGCTAACAATTCATCGAGCGTTTCATAAAGATGGTTAAACCCATACATTGCATGAATCCTCTTTTTTGTTTCTTTATTTCTTGTAGCAAAATAAAAATCAACAATTCCTTGATTTTTTGCATAGGTAGGTAGATACGCTTTTTCCGCAATATTGCCTACACCAATCACACCGATCTTCATTTTCTTTCCCCCTATCAATTATTTACTCTTATCTTACACTATTTTTAAAGAAAATAAGGTACAATATAATCGCAAGTATTCATACAAAGAAGAAAAAGGAAGGGTGCGTGTTTGTTTGAAATTTATTTCATGGAATGTCAATGGGTTTCGTGCCATTGTGAATAAAAATTTTTTAGAAGTCTTTAATGAATTGGATGCAGATTTTTTTTGCCTGCAAGAAACGAAATTACAAGCTGGACAAATTGAATTAGATTTACCTGGATATCATCAATATTGGAATTATGCCCAAAGAAAGGGGTATTCTGGTACAGCAATTTTTGCCAAAGAACCCGCCTTGAACGTCTCTTATGGCATGGGAATTGATCTCCATGATCAAGAAGGCCGTTTGATTACACTAGAGTATCCTGCATTCTTTTTAGTTACTTGTTACACACCTAACTCTCAAAATGAATTAAAACGATTGGATTATCGATTGCAATGGGAAGAGGCCTTTTACCGTTATCTAGAGGAATTAAAAAAACAAAAACCAGTGATCGTTTGTGGAGACTTGAATGTGGCACACCAAGAAATTGATTTAAAAAATTGGAAAACGAATCAAAAAAATGCAGGCTTTACTATAGAAGAAAGAGAAGCGTTCTCACATTTACTAAGTAATGGTTTTATTGATACTTTCCGCTACTTCTATCCTGAACAAGAAGGTGTTTATTCATGGTGGAGTTATCGCTTCAATGCACGTAAGAATAATGCTGGCTGGCGTATTGATTATTTCTTGACTAGTGAAGAATTGAAGCCGCAATTGATGGATGCAAAAATTCACACTACAATCATGGGCAGTGACCATTGTCCAGTGGAGCTAGATTTGAAATAAGGCATAGATAGCTTACGATGAAAAAACTTTTTATTAATAAAAATAAGGGGGGATCTCAATCACCTAATTGAGCTATTGCCCCTCTTGTTTTTTCTAAATCTTTTTAACCATCGGGCAAGATTATCTTTAAACTAGTCATCTATTGTCACTTTTTCTTTCATATTTTTTACATATTTGTTCGTTATCTTTCTTTTAATTGATCGTTATGTTAATGTAGTTTTTTAAGGAGGTTATGTAGTTGAATTTTGTTGCAATGGACTTTGAAACAGCAAACCACCAATCTCACAGTGCCTGATCTTTGGCATTGGTCATGGTACAAAATAGTCAAATCGTTGGTGAATATTACACACTAATCCAACCAGAAACACCCTTTTTCTGGAAAAATATCCAGATTCATGGCATCCACCAAGAAGATGTTCGCGATGCGCCAAAATTTCCAGAAGTTTGGCAAGAAATAAACCAGTATTTTCAAAAAAATCGGTTAGTTGTAGCTCACAATGCTGCTTTTGATAACAAAGTTTTAGCCGGATGTTTAGATTATTACAATCTACTACAGCCTAATTATTTGTCTTTATGTACCGTCAAAACCAGTCGCCGTTTATTTCCAGAAATGCCAAATCACCGTTTGAACACGGTATGTGAAAATCTAAATATTTCTTTAGCTCATCATCATGATGCACTAGAAGATAGCCGTGCATGTGCAGAAATCTTGCTTTATCAGGAAAAACACTTTGGAACAGAACCTTTGAAAAAATTGGTGACTCTAAAGTAACGTGTTCAATTATTTCACTTCATTTTTATGAAATAATTGATAAATGGACTAGAAATAATAAGACGAAAGTTTGCCTAACTTTGACAAACTTTCGTCTTATTTTTTACAGTACTCTTGTCGTCACTATTTAGAATGAAATTCTATCTCTAGGCCTTTATTGTCTATCCATCAAAGTAGCAAACTCATTTTATAGACATCTAAAAATTCACCAGTTTCTTTTCTAGCGCCTCTTTTCATGGTGGCTTCAATTTGAAAGCCCATTTTTTGGTAAAGGTGAACCGCACGTTCGTTTCGGGATTGGACATCTAGCTCTAACCTAAAAAAAACGCCATTTTCTTTAGCCCAAATTAAGAGTTCCTCTAACATCATGGTTCCTATCCCTATTCCCCAATAATCTTTTAAAATACTTATCCCTACTTCTCCTATATGAGAGACTCGCATTTGTTCTTGGGCTTTGACAGATAAAACACCAATTATTTTTTTATCCATACTAGCAACCAGTAAAAGATTGTTTATACTCTTTTTCAAATAGTCGATTTCTATTGCTAAGGCTTCAGTTGATAAGTTTAAATCCTGTTCATCAATCACTAAAAAATCGGTTTCTCTATCCGCTTGTTGCATCATAGCTAATAGTTCACTGGCATCTTTAGATTCAGCTTCTCGAATGATTAATGTTACTTCTTCACTCATTTATTTTACTCCATTGTTTCATAATGCGTTGCTTAAAATCTACACTTTTCTCACCATATGATTGCAATTTCACATATCTTTTCTCTAAATCTGTATCACTTTTTTCTAAAATCAGTTCCAAATAGTCTTCTGGCAAAGTTTCTTCTAATAAATTTCCCCATTCAATAACAGATAAGCCTTCTCCTTCAAAGTATTCGTCTAATCCCAGATCAGCGCCACTTGTAGCTACACGATAAATATCCATATGATAAAGGGGTAATCTTCCCTCATTGTATTCTCGAATAATGGTATAAGTGGGACTTTTAATCATTTGATCAATCCCTAAACCGACAGCAATTCCTTTAGTTAAGGTGGTTTTTCCTGCCCCTAAATCCCCAGTTAATACTAAATTATCACCAGGTTTTGCTACTTCCCCAATCACTTTTGCTAATTCCTCTGTCTTATTTAATCCATTTAACTCAATCATCAAAAACGACTCCCTTAGTCTAACCTTTTTTGTCAGTATATCGTGGAAAGAAAAATTTTTAAAGCAAAAAAAAGATTCACGACAGTTGCCATGAATCTTTTTCTGCTATTTAGTAACATTTAAAAGTAATTACTCATCGATTGATTTAATCTATTTGACTGATTGAACTTATACAATTAACTTTTACAGATTAATCTAATAAAGTTTGTGCAGCAGTAATAATTGCTAATTTATAAACATCTTCTTCGTTTGCGCCACGAGATAAATCAGAAACAGGTTTATTTAATCCTTGTAAAATGGGGCCAATTGCTTCAAAGTTACCGAAGCGTTGCGCAATTTTGTAGCCGATATTTCCAGATTGTAATTCTGGGAAAACGAAAACGGTCGCTTGACCAGCCACATCTGAATTAGGTGCCTTTAACTGTGCGACTGAAGGCACATAAGATGCATCAAATTGTAGTTCACCATCAATGACATATTGAGGTGCTAATTGCTTGGCAATTTTTGTTGCTTCGACTACTTTATCCACTTCTGGTGCTTTGGCAGAACCTTTTGTTGAAAAACTCATTAATGCAACTTTTGGATCAATATCGAATAATTCAGCTGTTTTTGCTGACTCTACCGCAATTTCTGCTAATTCTTGTGCATTAGGATTGACATTGATTGCGCAATCTGAGAATACATATTTTTCTTGATCTCGACCACGCACCATGATCATCGCACCACTTGTTCGGCTTACACCTGGTTTCGTTTTAATAATTTGTAAGGCAGGACGTACAGTATCTCCAGTTGAATGGATTGCGCCAGAAACCATGCCATCCGCGACACCCATATAGGTCAGCATCGTTCCAAAGTAGTTGACATCTTTTAAGATATTTTCTGCTTGTTCCTTGGATGCCTTTCCATTACGACGTTCGACAAAAGCTTCAACCATTTCATCCCATTTCTCATAATGATTTGGATCAATGATTGTAAAACTTGATGTTTTGATTCCACGGGCATGAGCAGCTGCTGTTATTTCTTCTTCGCTACCAATCAAGATAGGTTCAACTAACTCTTCGGCTTTTAAGCGAGCAGCTGCTCCTAAAATTCTTGCATCTGTTGCTTCAGGAAAAACAATTTTAATACTACGACGTACAATTTTAAATCTTAAACTATCAAACAATTCCACAAGATAACCTCCAGATATTTTCTATGTACCCATCATACACTATTCACAAAAAAAAGAACAGTTTATTTTATCTGTATTAGTCAAAAAACCATTAGTAATGAAGACTTTCACATACTCTGAAAACTGACATATAACAGGAAAACGTTGTCTTATTACACTGTTTCAGGTAGTTGCCAATTGATCGGTGTTTCTCCTAAAGCAAGTAGCGCATCATTTGTCTTGGAAAAAGGTCTTGAACCTAAAAATCCTCGATGAGCAGACAAAGGACTCGGATGAGAAGAAGTCAAAATAATATGACGACTTTTATCAATCATTTTTATTTTTTCTTGTGCTGGTTTTCCCCATAAAATAAAAACGATCGGTTTTTGCCTTTCATTTAATTTTTCAATAATTTTATCTGTCAGAATTTCCCAGCCTTTCCCTCTATGTGAATAGGCCTGTCCTTCTCGAACCGTTAGTACCGTGTTTAATAATAATACGCCTTGTTCTGCCCATGAAACTAAATATCCATGATGAACTGGCGCAATACCCAAGTCACTTTGTAATTCTTTATAGATATTATTTAAAGATGGTGGAATCTTAACACCTGGTTGAACAGAAAATGACAAACCATGTGCTTGATTCCCCCCGTGATATGGGTCTTGTCCTAAAATCACTACTTTTACTTTTTCATATGGAGTCAATTCCAAGGCTTCATAAATATGATACATATCAGGATGGATCTTTTGCGTGGTATATTCTTTTTTCAAAAAATTTCTTAAATTTTGATAATATTCTTTTTCAAATTCATCCGCTAAAACATCTTGCCAACTATTATGAATGATTGTTTTCAACTTTCCCACCTCCAATATTCAGAATAACGCACAATTTCTTTCTTAACAAGTGGCAATCTTCGCACTAAGTGATCGTTGAATATGGTAAACTAAGTAGAAGAGAAAGAAAGGAACGATTATACCTATGATCAAATTAATTGCCTCAGACATGGACGGCACTTTATTAGACGCACATATGAGTATTTCACCAGAAAATGTGGAAGCTATTCGATTGGCAAATGACGCTGGTATTGAATTTATGGTAGCGACTGGTCGCAATTATCAAGAAGCACGAGCAGCCTTGGATGAAGCTGGAATTGATTGCGCCATGATTACTTTAAATGGCGCACAAGTTTTTGATAAAACTGGAAACTCATTATTTACGGTTCCAATACCAACAATTCAAACAAAGACGGTCTTAGATATTCTTGATGCAAATGACATTTATTATGAAGTAGCGACAAATCGTGGACTTTATTCTGAAAGCCAAGCGAAAAGAATTGAAAGCTTTGCTTCAATGATTGGTATCCAGCTTCCCCATTTAACCTATAAAATGGCAATTGCTATGGCTTCTGCCTATCTTGAATTGTTGCATATCAATTATACAGATAGTATTCGCGAGTTGCTTCAAGACAAAACAATAGAAGTATTGAAAGTGATCTGTTACCATCCTGAAGGCCCTCATGTGTTAGGACCTGTCGGAAAAGAGATTAGTCAGCTAGGTGATTTGGCAGTCACTTCTTCTGGACAAAACAACATCGAAATCAATCATAAGAATGCCCAAAAAGGAATTGCTGTGGCACATATTGCCCATGATCGTGGGATTGCGTTAGATGAAGTGATGGCTATTGGTGATAATTTTAATGATGTAAGTATGTTGCAAGTAGCTGGTGTCAGTTTTGCCATGGGAAATGCTGAAATTGAAGTAAAAGATTATGCAAAATATACGACTGATACTAACCTTGAATTTGGAGTTGGTAAAGCAATTTTGCGTGCTATTTCCGAAAATCTGTAACTTACGAGAAAAGAGGGATAAAGATGTCAGAATATTTCATTCAAGAAAAACATCTCAGTCGTGCCACACGAACTGTTGTCAAAGATGAATCGGGTAAATCCATCTTCTTGATGGTTGGACGCTGGGGAACAAAAGGTGATGCTCTGTCTCTTTATGCGATGAATGGCAATCTTGTGGCGCACATTAAACAAACGAGTCTTACATTTGGCACTCGTTTTGAGCTTTATAAAGATTTTAAAAAAGTGGGAACGATGAAAAAAATTTTTAATTGGCCGGGAGATTTTTATTATATTCGTCGCCTCCATTGGACTGTTCAAGGAGATATTTATAATCATCAGTATCAAATTCATCACTTTAATCAACAAATCATGAAAATGGATAAAGCCACACTTTTTACTGGTGATTATTACGTCCTTGATATTCCAATAGAAGAAAATGCCCCAATCTGTATTTGTATCGCTGCTGTCTTAGACTACTGGTTGTATCGAAAAAACAAAGGCAAAGATACCCCTCTTTCTTATCGCTTAGGTACAAACTAGCAATTCAAACAGTGATCATTTATATGTAGAAATAACTTCGACAAACTACCGAAACCCTCAAAACAAAAAACAATAAATAAAAAGTAACAGAAAATTCGATATAAGAATACACTTATCTGCTATAAATCTCCCTCATACAATTGAACTGTTTTAATGGACTGTTTCCGATATTCGCATGGTAATAGTCCATTTTGTTTTGATCTCTTTCTATTTAATTAGACTCATTTCTTAGTACATTATTACTTGATTTCTTTTTCAATAGTCAAGGTGTTTTCGCAATGGATGGATGCTGTTCGTCGCCTCTGCTTCCAGCATAAATTTCGATATGGGTATCGAAAGATCACTGCGTTGATTAACAAGGAATACAAAGTTAATAAAAACACCATACAAAAGATTATGCAGAAATATCATTGGAATTGTCGTGTGAAAATGAAGAAACGCAGTAAAGTTTGACAACCTTATACGATTGTCGAGAACAAGCTGAATAGACAATTTTCTTCAGAAGCCCCTTTAAAGAAATTAGTAACAGACATTACTTATCTGCCTTTTGGTCAAAAACAATTGTATTTATCTTCGATTATGGATTTGTACAATGGTGAAATTATCGCCTATACCATCAGTGATAAGCAAGATACATCTTTTGTTCTAGACACACTTAATCAATTGTCCAAAACAACGGATTGTCTATTGCATAGTGATCAAGGTTCTGTTTATACTTCTTTTGACTACCAGAACCAAATAAAAACAAAAGGCATTACCATGAGTATGTCTCGCAAAGAGACACCCTCAGATAATACCTGCATCGAATCGTTTCAGTGATGCATGAAACGTTCTACCTAGATAGGCTTACAAACGAGCCTACATCTATTGTAATAGAAATTGTAAAAGAATACATTACTTATTATAATGAAATTCTAATTCAACAAAAACTAGTCTATCGATCACCAATAGACTATCGGAAATCAACAGTTTAAGAAAATGCTTTTTTATTTTTATTACTGTCTCACAATCTTAGGACAGCTCCCTCCGCTCCATCTGAAGGAATCTGCTTTTTTATTTTACATACTGTTTCTAAAATAATCAAAAAATATTATATACATCTTGCAGCAAAATAAACTAGTGAAATTGCTAGAGCCCCTACCGTAAATTCTGATCCTGCAACTTCAACGATAAGTTCTGCAACTTCTTTCCAAGCCTGTTCTTCAATAAGCTTAGCCCAAGCTCCTTTAGCAATTGCTGCAAACGCTGTTCCACCAATAAGATCTTTTATATTATCTTCCATACAACTCAAAAAACTTCTTGGCATAATCCCATTAGTAGAAGGGTTTACGTTAGATTGATCGAATTGAGCAACTACTTCTTTCAAAATTTGGTATCCTTTGGAATTAACAGCTGTATCTCCATAATAACTTTCGACTTTATTGAAATCAATTGCTGTTATGCTTCCAGAAATGTCCCTTACAATAGCATTAGTAAAAATCCATTCAATTTGATTGGCAAGTTGTTGAATCTCTGCTTGTTTTTCTACTTGTGGTTTAGCTTTGTAACTTGTAAGCGAATCTTGTAAAATACTTTGAAACTCACTTGTTTGGCTATCAGTAACAAAACGACTATTTAATGTACAAACATCTTCGTCAATAGAGTTTTGACTATTTACTTCAGCAGCATAAGCAGCAGTTGGAACCGTTGTAGAGAATAACATAATTGTTGTAGCGAGAAAAATTGACAATTTTTTCATGGAATGTTCACCCTTTCACCATTTACAGCAAGCGCTTACTTATATATAAACAATAACACCATATTTATTTATATACATTAATTTTTAATAAACATTCATCTATATTTCAGTGAAAGAACGGTAAATTTTTTTGCCACAATAAATAACTGAAAAAACATGATAACCATTACAAAAATAAGAGTTAAAAGTTCGTTTACCGACGAAAAACCTTCTATATAAGTATTTTTAATCATGTATACTACTACAAAAATACATAAAATCAAAACGATTAAATAACTAATCACTCTTAGATAAGAACCTGTTTTGCCTTATAATTTATCTAAAAAACGTAAAAATAAAAATGCAACAACAAAGACTACCATTCCGAATAAATGCATAAATATAACCTCCCATATATATTTTGATAATTTCTCTCTATCACTAGACCTCTTATTTTAAGAATCTATTATAATCTTAACAAATTACTATGTAAATAAATTTTAAAAAAATGCACTCGTTCGTCGGAATTGATAGTATCCCAGTGTTTTTAGCCTAACAGGAGTTAGTCCGAACATTTTTGACAAAATTTTTAAACCAAAACAAATTTCTACAACATTGGTGTCTATTATAAGTGTACCCTAAATAGACGATGGACAATCATTGAAAGATCTAGTTGTCACTTTTCTTTTTAAATGGCAAAAATTTCAATCTTTAAATGGTGAAAAACAAAGAGCGTGAGACCCTATCCTTATCTCACGCTCTTTGTCTATTTTTCTAACAAATCAAGTATTTCTTGAGGAGAATCAATAATTATATCTACACTTTGAAATTTTTCTATATTTTTGGCTCCCCATTTAGCTAAACCAAATGCTATCCCACAAGCTTTCGCACTTTGCATGTCATATAATGAATCACCAATATAAATCGTTTCTTCTTTTTTTATGCCCAATTCATCAATTGCCTTTTGTATGGGGTCCGGAAAAGGTTTATGCAACTTAGTATCTGAAGCTGTAATTTGTATATCAAAATATAGATTTAAATTAAATCGATCAAACTCATTTTTCATTTCTTCTTTTGTTTTAGATGTGACAAGTCCTAATTGAATCCCTTTTACATGCAATGTCTGTAATGTTTCTTCTATATGCGGAAAAACTTGAGCATTGTCTGCTAATAAAAGTACGTTTTCACCCCATTTTGATAAGAGAGTTTTCTCTTCTTCTTCAGTATTTACAAACTTTTTAATAGCTTCTCTTCCAGGAATACCTAAAATATAATGTAATTCTTTAATCGGGATTTCCTTCTCTAATTCTTCACGCAATGTTTTTTGCAGAGAATGTGTCATAACATATTCTGTATCAATAATCGTTCCATCAACATCAAATAATATCGTTTTAATCATAGCTATTCTCCTTTGTGTAGATGATTTTGCTCTTTCCTATTCTAACGACTAATTCTTCAGGAATTTTTTTATCAGTTATCAAGTAATCAATTTCTTCAAACGAGTAGACAAGGTAATTGTGTGATAAATTAATTTTTGTATGATCACATAGTAATACGATTTTATTACTTTTCTCTCTAACTGCCTGTTTCATTGCGATATCTTCTTCATGGGCATAATAGATTCCCTGATTATTTATACCCGCACAACTTAAGAAAGAACTATCAAACCGATACTTAGTTAATTCCCAGATTGGGTATCCACCAGTAACTGAACGGCTTTCTCTGTTTAAAGTTCCTCCAAGAATCGTAGTAGGTATTGAAGTGGTCTTTAAGAATTGATCGGCAATGTCAATCGAGTTTGTCACAGCTAAGTTTATATTTCTATTCGCTAAATATTGAGGCAAAAGTGAGATTGTGGTCGACACATCTAAATATACGGTTTGCTTTTCAAGTAATAGTTTACTTGCTTCTTTAGCAATTTGCTTTTTCACTTGAAGTTCTTGATCTGTTCTTCCTAAATATCCATCTATTTTATTAAACGAATTTGCTAAACTAATACCTCCATAAGTTCGGATCACAAGGTTACTATCCGTTAACTTTATTGTATCTCGCCTAGCCGTGTCTCTAGAAACACCTGTGAGTTGCATAATGTCTTGTAAAGTCAATGATTTTTCTTTTTCCAGTCTTTCCATAATTATCATCAATCTTTTTTGTTGATTCACCTATTCAATCCCCTTCGTAAAAAAATAAGTAATTTTAAGTATATAAATACAATAGCTTAAAATCACTTAAATGTACACTAGTATATAGTGTACAGAAAATTAGTAATTTCTGGACACTCTTTTTAGATACTATAATTTATATGTATTGCTCTATTTTTGTGTTCATAAACTCGTGATTTTATGGACATTTTCTACTTAATTATTTTTTTATAAGAATAACCACACAAATGAATACATTGTATTTACTTATGACTTATATTATAATAGTAATAAATTAAATAGAGGAGTTTTTTTCATGAAAACTAGACGACAAGGAAATGCAATTGTTTTAACTGTTCCATCTAAGTTCGGAATTAATGAAAATGTTGACTACTTGGCTGTTAAAGGGGACGATGATTCAATCACGTTTATCAAAAAACAAGCAAATATTTTTGATGAAGCTGCTGCTGCAGGTAAAAAAATCGATGCAAGTTCGGGATTTCCAGATGATAAACCCATTGGAAAGGAAATTCTTTAAAAATGGATAAACCTAAAGAATTTCCTAAACAAGGAGATATTATAACTATAAATTTCAATCCTAGTACAGGACGAGAAATTCAAAAAAGACGACCAGCTCTAGTTGTAAGCACCGATAACTATAATCTAGTTACTGGATTAGTAGCTGTTTGCCCAATCACAAGCACAAAAAAAGAACATTTTATTCCACTAAATGAAAATCATCAGATAAAAGGTTACGTCAATGCTTTACAAATAAAAACTTTAGACTATAAAGCACGCCACTGGAAAAAAATAGAAAAAGCGACATTGTCGGAACTTGGAAAGATAGCACAAACAATAAACATGATTTTTAGCTTTTATGCTTTATTGGGAGAATAAAAAGCTCATCCTGCTACATAGGGTGAGCTTTTTCATTACTTATTTATTTCGAGAAAGATTAGGTATATTTTCACTGAAAACCTATTAGCCTCATAATATGGTCAGGATTTCTAACATTGAATAATGACACAACTAATTTTTTCTTCTATTGTAGTGTTCATTAACTACTACATTATATTTTCCGTCTTCTAACATTAGTATTTTCGTCGCTAACTCTTTTTTGCCACAATACAACAATAAGGTTTGTGAATAGTAGTTAACGTAAATCGGATCATTAGAAGATCATATTTTATAACTCTTATTTTATCTAATACTCCTACTAATTTTGATTTTATGGACATTATATTTTTAATAAGAAATAATAAGCCACCATATCATGGTAGCTTAAAAAGAAAAATAGCATCAAATTTAACAAACAAATTGCATTTTTTTGATAGAGCATGAATATCAAATTTGATTATTAAATTTGCCATTATAAATAGTTATCTAAAAGATAACCAAAACGAGAAGGCTATTAAAACTAATACTACTGTCATTGTGTCGTACACTACACAAGATATTAGTTTTAACAATTATTATTATAAACTATCAAATGATCAATTATCATTATTTTTAATTATAGTTCAATTCACTTTATTTATATTTGGATGATTGCTCTTCTAACCTACCTAACTTTTATTCTCTTTTAAACTGCATATAAAGTCTATAACTATGCTTAAATTCAACACTTGTCCTCTCCATTACTTTTTTCATTGTCTCCTCGGACGACAAGAATTGATAATGTTTTTTTCAAAACCATCTTCGTATATGCTGTATCCTTCTTGATTATAGGTAATAAGTAAATAGCGATCTTTTTTGAATGTAAGAATTTTTAAAGTGAAATATTTCTTGGATTTAAAGTTTTTTTTCAAAAATTGTTTTAATTGCTTTTTATAAATCATATTCATTTTATCATGTTCATACCTTTATTGACTTGATAGATCAATAATCTTTACTGCGTCGAATAACAAATTGATTTACTTCTTTATCAAATAATTTTTTTCGTAATGTTTGACTAATATAAAAAACATGTACTCTCTTGTCATCTATTCTGAAAGCAATTCGAAAATATTCCTTCCCCAAATGGATTTTCATTTCATAAATAGCTTGTTTTATAGATAAATTAACAGGCTTGATTCGATAAAAATCATGTGTCAAATACTCATTCACTTTATATCTAATCATTTCTTGATACCTTTTTGAATGATTTTCAGAGAACATATTCCGAATCGTCTGACTAACTTCGATCTCGTATTTCATAACTATTCCTTCTTAATTATACTTATAAATCAGCACATCATAGCTATCCTGATTACAAATGAATTATAACAAGAACGAAAAAACAGTAACTATTTTCTATAATATAAAATTTAATCTGGTAAAATGATAAAGTTTTCGTCGTCTTGATAAACTTTTACTGTATTACCGATAATTGGATAACTATCAAAGTAATCATATGGTACTCGTATGTTTTTGCCATCTTCCACTAATAATACAACATTTTCTTTTTCTAACTCTACCACTTTAGCCACTTTATTACTTTTTTCCATTATCATGACTTCCTTTCATCATCTTTACATAAAACTGTAACTACAGCTTTACCACAGGTTAATTCATGTTCTAAGATTGATTTTATTTTTAAAGCACACTCTTTTGAAAATGGTTCAGCCTCTTCCCATGATCCTAACAACGGATAATTATCGTGTACAGTTTTAACATATTGTTTATTTTTTACTCCTCGTGTTTGGACTTCTACATAATACATAACTATACCTTCTTCATTCACTTATTTATACATATGAAAACTATTCTAAAAAAGAATATTCTCCACATATATTTGCGTAATTCTTTACCACATAAGTAGAACAAGATTACGTATAATATATAAATACAACTATATTTCATAATACACTTGTATTATAAAACATAGTTTCCATATTTTATATTCGTTTCTATTATACCTATTATTATTTTTAGGTATCCATTTTTTTACTTCAGTCATTTTATTAGTTATTGTCAACTTTCTTCTAATTTTTTGTCTGTGAAAACTCTTGTCTCATATTTGTTTATATAGAGATTGAGAATAATCTTAACATATGTTTAACAAACAAAAAAAGTACTCAATTATTTTCGAGTAATTTTCATTACTTATATAGATTATGTATTGTGCAAAACAATTGGAACAATTTGATCTATAAAAAAACTCCTTTAAAATTAAAAATTTGAATCTTTTCTATTCTTTTTACTCAACTCTGTTGATCTATTAAGAAGCTAGGTATTGTACGAATATACAAAAAAAAAACAACAGAATATACTCTGCTGATCTTTGAATAAACACAATTAAACAAGCTGTTTGATAATCAATAAAATGAAGAAAAGCATATCTATGATAATTTAGTTGACAATAATCTGTACACAACAAAAAGGAGTTGGTAACCAGGCCAATTCCTTTTGTCTAAAGTCTGAGACTTTTATAAAAATGAAAGAATGTGATTAATTTAGTAATTACTTAAAGTGTAATCAATTCCATGAACTGTAATATTGATCCTAGAAGGCCAATTTGTAGGTGTCCACATTTGACCTATTACAACACTTCTGAACGAGAAAACCCTCGGTTTTAATCGTGGGATGACAGTGAAGTAGGTAGGAGGGTTCTCTACTGAGTACTCTCATACCTAAATCTCTCCTTTCTCGTTTATT